>CAMDAD010000001.1 GCA_945888515.1 Akkermansia muciniphila
TACGCGATACATGGGGGAAACTATATACTATGAACGTAGTATGTGCAAGGTTTTTCTGGGGAAAACACAAAAAAACGTGCATGCGATCTACTGAATTCCAGCGAAAACCCTTGATAATTGGGAATCTGGTTGTTATTCAGGAAGCGCTACTTACAGTGGTCTTTTGAGCTTGGGAGCTACCAGCCGAATCAATTCCGATGCCGGCACCCTCACTCTGAGCAACGCCGGCACCATCACGGGAGCGACTTTTGGCCTCACCGTAGGCGGTGCGGGCAACACTACAATCAATAGTGTCATCGGCACTACATCGGGAACCCTGAGCAAGGATGGCGCGGGAACACTGATCCTCACCGGAGCGAACACGTTCACTGGCCTTACCTCGATCACCGGCGGTGTGCTCAACATGCGCAACGCGAGTGCCCTCGGCACCACCGCTGGCAGCACTGCTGTTTCGAGCGGTGCGGCTCTGGAATTGCAGGGTGATATCAGCGTGGGAGCGGAGGCTCTCACCCTCAGCGGCACCGGCGTCTCCAATGCTGGAGCCCTACGCAACGTAAGCGGTGCCAATACTTATAGTGGTCTTTTGAGCTTGGGAGCTGCCAGCCGAATCAATTCCGATGCCGGCACCCTCACTCTGAGCAACGCCGGCACCATCACGGGAGCGACTTTTGGCCTCACCGTAGGCGGTGCGGGCAACACTACAATCAATAGTGTCATCGGAACTACATCGGGAACCCTGAGCAAGGATGGCGCGGGAACACTGATCCTCACCGGAGCGAACACGTTCACTGGCCTTACCTCGATCACTGGCGGAGTGCTCAATATGCGCAACGCAACGGCCCTCGGCACGACTGCAGGAGCCACCTCCGTCTCGAGCGGTGCCGCACTGGAATTGCAGGGCGATATCAGCGTGGGAGCAGAAGCGCTGACTCTCAGCGGCACAGGTGTTTCCAACGCCGGGGTCCTGCGCAACATCAGTGGCGCCAACACCTTCGGTGGTCTGCTTACCTTGGGAGCTGCCAGTCGCATCAATTCCGATGCCGGAACTCTCACCCTGAGCAACGCCGGCTCCATCACGGGAGCGACTTTTGGCCTCACCGTGGGCGGTGCAGGCAACACTACAATCAATAGTATCATCGGCACCACTTCTGGCGCGCTAAGCAAAGAGGGAACCGGAACATTGACACTCACCGGCGCGAATACCTTCAGTGGGCAGTTCACGGTCGGCAACGGCACGCTTTCCATCGCCACGATCAACAATGCCGGTGCCAATGGCACGCTGGGCAATAGCGCGAATGCGGTGATATTAGGCAGCAGCGGAAACACTGGCACACTGGAATACACCGGCACCACGGCATCGACTACCAAGCCTTTCTCTGCTGCAGCGGGTGGCACGGCAGCCCTGAATGTGACCAATGCTGGCACCACACTAACTTACTCGGCATCGCTGGGTGGCAGCGGAAACATCATACTCGGCGGCGCGGGCAACCATGTCATCGGTGGCGGAATCGGCAGCTCGGTGGGCAGCCTCACCAAAAACGGCGCGGGCGCACTTACCCTCAGCGACGTAGGACATGGCGGCGGATTCGCCATCACCCAAGGGCGTCTGAACGTGAACAACGATTCGGCCTTCGGCAACTCTACCAGTCTGAATCTGGCCTCGGGCGTGACGATCGACAACACCAGCGGCTCGGCTGTCAATGTTGCCAATACGGGATTGATCAAGACGCTAGGCAGTTCGCTCATTTTTGCAGGAACTCGTGACTTGTCGCTGGGCACAGGCAGAACCAACCTCACCGCGAACATCACCTTCGATATCAACGCGGGCAACCTAACGCTGGCGGGTGATGTGACTGGAAATTTTGGTATCACAAAAGTAGGCGCGGGGACACTCACGCTGGGCGGTTTGTCCGGATCCTCCACCTACACGGGGAATACCGTGGTCAATGGCGGGGAACTGAGTTTGACGGGTTCGTCCACATTCGCCAATAACACGCAGATCACGGTGGCAAATGGTGCCTTCCTGCGCGTGGGTAGCGGTTCCACGCTAAGCAATGTGGTGATCAACAGCCGACCAGAAGGTTTGATTTTCCAATCATTGAGCCATGTCGATGCGATACTCGACGGCAGCGGCACACTGTCCGAATCATTTACCAACATCGATGGTCAGCAAACCATCAATTCTGGCGTAGTGATTTCCGCAGCGGCCGATTACTTCGGATCAGACCCCGGCTCGGTGGTGACTGACCGCGTTGTGCTCTCGGATAACTCGACCATTCAGGTAACGCAGGCGTTTTCCATGAATGCGAACAAAGGCATGCGCATTACGAGCGGCCAAGCAACCATCCAAACGGACGCGAATTTGGTCATGGCGAATCCGATCACGGGTGACGGTGGATTGGTTAAGAGTGGTTTCGCACAGCTAACGATCAGCGGCATCAATGATTTTAAAGGAGACACGCGCGTTGACGCTGGCCGACTCGTGATTGGCAACTCCGGTAGTCTCGGTGCAAATTCCAACGTTTCTGTTGTCTCCGGCAGCGATATTGTAGTGGATGGCACGGTCAACGGCTCACTTTTCATCGATCAAGGAGCGACTCTCAGTGGTTCAGGAACGATCGCAGGATCCACAACGGTTTCGGGCGTTCATAGCCCGGGGAATTCTCCAGGCATCCAGACCACAGGCAATTTAACTTATAATAATGCCGCCGCGATTACTTGGGAGTTGGCTAGCAACACATCGACGCAGGGCAACCCAGTAGCATTCGACCAGATTGTTGTGAATGGGAATTTGAACTTTGCGGGTTCCACCTCACTGAGTCTCGTATTCAATCTTCCGGGGAGCACCGTGGATTGGAGTGATTCGTTCTGGGAAAGCAATCAGACATGGACACTCTTCGATGTATCGGGAACCACCACCGATGTGAATAATCTTACGATTGGTAATACAAACTTTGCGGATCGTCAGGGAGCGTTACTTGATGACGTTCGGACCGGATCATTTTTCACACTGAACTTGCAGGGCAGCGATGTGTTGCTGAGCTACACCGCCGTGCCTGAATCTTCCGTAACGTTATTGGGCGGGCTGAGCGCCCTGCTTCTGCTGCGCAGACGCCGGAATCATGGTGAATGATACACCCACAAAAAGCACCACGACTTCCGCTGCGAGTGACTGATTCCTCACATGATGCTTACGGCGAGAGTAAGTGAGAAATTTTTTCCACAAAGCGAGCACGGAGTGGGCATGGCAAAATCAAAGCAACTGCATGCTGGCCACGAGCGCACCGGCACCGCTACCGGTTTTGGCGGAGACGGGAAAAACCTGTGGCTGCGCCGTGGTCCAGAGTGACATTTCGTTTTGAAATAACTCGATATTCTTTTTCACGGCGTTTGGCTTGGCGCGATCGATCTTGTTAAAGACAAGCGCGAACGGGAGACGCAGTTGGATGAGCCATTGAACGAATTCTAGATCGATGCGCTGTGGCGTCAGGGTGGCGTCGAGAATGACATAGGTGCAAGCCAGTCCCTCGCGGGCGCTGATGTATTCGGCGATCACGTCGTGGAAAAAGTCGCGCTGATCCTTTTTGACTTTTGCAAAACCATAGCCAGGCAGATCCACCATGCGCCATTTTTGGTTGATGATGAAATAGTTGATGAGCTTGGTATGGCCGGGCGTAGCAGAAACTTTGGCGAGGTCTTTTTTTCCCGTCAGCATGTTGAGCAGTGAGGATTTGCCGACATTCGACCGACCGATGAAGGCGCACTCGGGCATGGTGACTTCGGGGCAGTCGGCCAAGGTCGGTGCGCTGGTTTCAAAGATCGCGGACTGAATACGCATGAGGAAAAATGTTAGAAAAACTGGTGCTCAGCATGCATAGTGAAGAGCTACCTTGTCAAGGAGCAACGCCCGCAATTGCGACTGCGGACGACATGCGAACGCAGCGAGCACTTGACCTTTTGGCTAGCATAGCGACAATTTCCGCGCATGAGTGATTCCCAAGATTTCCGCAAGTTCTCCAGTCCTATGCTCGATGGTCCCGATCGCGCGCCGAGCCGTGCGATGCTGTATGCCGTCGGCTTTGAAAAAGACGATTTCGCCAAAGCGCAGATCGGAGTGGCTTCGACCTGGAGCGAGGTGACGCCTTGCAACATCCACATCGACAAACTCGCCCGCGAGAGCGCCAATGGCGTCGACGCCGCCGGTGGCAAGTCAGTGGTGTTCAATACGATCACCATTTCCGATGGCATCTCGATGGGCACGGAGGGCATGAAATACAGCCTCGTCTCGCGCGAAGTCATTGCTGATTCGATCGAGACCGTGGTCGGCTGCGAAGGCATGGACGGTTTTGTGGCCATCGGCGGTTGCGACAAAAACATGCCCGCTTGTGTGATCGCGATGGGCCGCATGAACCGTCCGTCGGTGTTTGTCTATGGCGGCACGATTTTGCCCGGCTGCGCGACGATCAAGGGCGAGAAAAAAGATCTCGATATCGTCTCGGTGTTCGAGGCCGTGGGCAAGCATGCCGGTGGCGAATACAGCGACGAAGAGCTCGACACGGTCGAGCGTTGCGCGATCCCCGGACCCGGATCCTGCGGCGGCATGTATACGGCGAACACGATGGCCAGCGCGATCGAGGCTCTCGGCATGAGCTTGCCGAACAGCTCGGCTCAGGCGGCGATCAGCGATGATAAAATGCGCGACTGCTTTGACGCTGGCGCGGCCGTGATGAACATGATCAAGCTGGGCATTAAACCCCGCGACATCATGACCAAAGAGGCGTTCGAAAATGCCATCACCGTTCTGATCGCACTGGGCGGCTCCACCAATGCCTGCCTGCACATTCCCGCGATGGCTCATGCCGCGGGCGTGGAGATTACGATTGATGACTTTGCCCGCATTGGTGCCCGTGTGCCGGTGCTCGCCGACCTGAAGCCCAGCGGAAAATATGTGATGGCAGACCTCGTGCGCATTGGTGGCACCGTCCCCCTCATGCGCATGTTGTTAGAGGCGGGGCTGCTGCACGGTGATTGCCTGACGGTCACCGGTCGCACCATGCGCGAGAATTTGGAAAAATCCCCGATCCATTACCCCGAGGGCCAGCAGATCATTCGTCCGCTCGACAATCCGATCAAAGCCGACAGCCACCTGCGCGTGCTGCGCGGCAACCTCGCCGAGGGCGGGGCGATCGCAAAAATTTCCGGCAAGGAAGGCGAGCAGTTCGTCGGCAATGCCCGTGTGTTCGATTCCGAAGACGAGGCGATGAAGGCGATCCTCGATCGCAAGATCCAGAAGCGCGACGTGATCGTCATCCGCATGGAGGGCCCCAAAGGCGGCCCCGGCATGCGCGAAATGCTCGGCCCCACCAGCGCCGTCATGGGACTAGGACTGGGCAAGGACGTGGCGCTCATCACCGATGGTCGTTTCTCCGGTGGCAGTCACGGATTCGTGGTCGGCCACATCACGCCGGAAGCCTTCGTCGGCGGCAACATCGCGCTGCTGCGTGATGGCGATGAGATTGTCATCGATGCCCACACGAATCGCATCGATGTGAAACTCAGCGACGAAGAACTGGCCGCCCGCCGTGCCGCCTGGGTGCAACCGGAGCCGCGTTACCGCTACGGGGTGCTGGCGAAGTTCGCCAAACTCTGCACCAGCGCCTCGGAAGGAGCCTGCACCGACAAATATCTCTAACCCTCTGTTTCCGGCTCGCTTGCGATACGCGGGCGAGCCGGGAATTTCCTCCGCCCGCGACTGTTCTACTTGACCGTCGCCCTCACGCCACCTAAATCACCGACATGCAAGCACTTTACGAAGGCAAAGCCAAGCGTTTGTGGGCCACGGAAGATCCGCAGGTCCTGCGCATGGAGTTCAAGAATGACGCCACCGCATTCAATGGGGAAAAAAAGGCGCAGTTCGATAACAAAGGCCGCCTCAACAACACCATCAGCACCCTGATCTACGGGCAGCTCGAGCGAGCCGGCATTCCAACCCATTTTGTGAATCAGATCGATGACACCAACGTGCTCGTCAAAAAAGTGGAGATTGTCATGGTGGAAGTCATCGTGCGCAATGTCTCCGCAGGCAGCTACTGCAAACGCACCGGTCAGCCGGAAGGGCAGACGTTTTCCCAACCCATCATCGAGTTTTCTCTCAAGAGCGATGAACTGGGTGACCCTCTAGTCAATGACGACTACATCCGCGAGTTGAAACTCGCCACGCCCGAGGAAATGGCATTTCTCCGCACTTCCGCTCTGCGCGTGAACGATTTCCTCATCGGCTTGTTTGCGCAGGCGGGCTTGCGCTTGATCGATTTTAAATTGGAGTTCGGCCGCCTCGCCAGCGATGCCTCAGTGATCGTTCTGGCCGATGAAATCAGTCCGGATGGCTGTCGTTTGTGGGACATCGCCACGGGCGAAAAAATGGACAAGGACCGCTTTCGTCGCGACCTTGGCGGTGTCATGGAAGCTTACGAAGAAGTGCTCAAACGCCTGCAAGAATTGTCATGAACTACGAATGTGAAGTGATCCGAAAAGGGCAACACGCCAGTGATGCCGATGCCCTGCTCTACACTCCGATGAAAGCGGGGTTGACGATGAAGCATAGCCGCACCTATCGCTTCGAGTTCGAAGGTGATGAAACAGCACTGCGCGACTTCGCCCGTGCGGTGCTTGTCGATGAGGTCAGTCAGGAAATTTCCGACGGCACGATTCCCGTGGTAAAGGACGCTCTGTTTCACCTCGACTACAGCATGAAACCGGGCGCTCTCGATCTGGAAAAGGAAGCCATCATGAACTACTATCGAGGTCGTAGCGGAGATGCTTTTGTCCTGAAAAACCTCCACATTTCCCAGCGGATTTATATTTTCGGCGAGGGTGATGCCACGACAGTATCCGCTCGTTTCGTCAAAGATATCGTCAATCCAGCCGTGCACAAGCATCAGCTCTGCATGTCCTGAAATAAACAAGAACGCGCTTCGGCGCCGCTTGTGAAATCATGATAGATTGCAAATTCTTCGTTTCGGCACTAGCGATCGGCGCGCAGTTGTGGCTGGCGTGCCCCTCCATGCTCAACGCGCAAAGCGACGATACACCTATCGCCGATCAGTCCATGGCCGGGATCAAAAAAACAGATACGGCGATCATTGCAAAAACCAAAGAACTCATCGAAGACAAAAAACTTCTGTCGCGCGAAGAGGTCAAAAAGCAACTGCTTCATCCGCAGCCCATACCCATCGAGCTCAAGCCCGTAGAGACCAAACCGATGCAATGGGAAGATGTATCGGCCGTTTCCCGTGCGGCAAACCTCCGTGTGGGCTACTGCTACCTGTGCCCACGTTGCGACAACTGGCATCTCAATCTCGCCGGCGGCTATCCGATCAGTGCGAACGCTGTGGCCACATGCGATCATGTCGTTGACTCCACCGTGGAAATGCGAGAAGGCTATCTCATCGTCGCCGATCACAACGGTAAAGTGTTTCCCGTTACCTCGATTGTGGCGCGCAGCATTGCCATGGATGCGGCGATTCTGCATTGTGAAGGTGCGAAATTTTCTCCTTTGCCACTTCAGGGAGAAGCTCGTCAGGGCGCTGCGGCGTTTTGCTACAGCACGCCCATGGGGCAACATGGTTACTTCAGCGATGGTATCGTGAACCGCTTTTTTTGGAATCAGAAATACGCAGGCGGTGATAAGAAAAGCCTCGATGTCTGCCGCCATCTACGCGTCAATTTCAGCACGGACTGGGCCCCCGGCAGCAGCGGCTCGGCCGTAGTGGACCAGTGCGGCAATGCTATCGGTCACGTCTCACAAATTTCCTCGTTAGGCAAAGAGCGCACTGCTCCAGCATACGTCACCATACACACTGGGATCCCCGCTCACTCCGTCCGTCTTTTGGCACAGGCCTGTGAAAGACCGGAGGAAATCACCCGACTCTGCACGTTGGAAGCCGCAGAAAATCCAACGAAAAAAGCAGACACCCCGGAGAAAGCGCGCGCATCAGAAAAAAAGAAATGAGCCCGGGCCGCGGCGCTTATCCTCGTGAGCAAGTCGTATCTCTAACGCCGTTCGCGCGATACCTACCCTGCACTGGATGAATTCCTGCTTACGAACAAGGGAATGCCCTCTGTTCCACTCAGAAAGTAGAGGGATCTCTATACACTCAGAAAACAACTCCGACTCGCCTTCTTGCTGGACGTCCGCGCTGTTTTTCGATTTACCTTCATTCATGACGATTCACACACAATTACTCGCCCGTATCTGCGAAGCTCCCGGCGCCCCGGGTTTCGAAAAAGAAATTCGCAAGCTCGTCCTCGCAGAAATCAAAGACCTAGTCGATGACGTTTCAATCGATAACATGGGTAACGTCGTCGCTCTCAAAAAAGGCAAATCATCCGAAAAAAAAATCATGGCCGCCGCGCACATGGATGAGATTGGTTTCATCGTGACGCACATCGACGACAAAGGCTTCGTGCGCTTCAACACTCTTGGTGGCTTCGATCCCAAAACCTTGACTTCCCAACGCGTGATCATCCACGGCAAAAAAGACATCATGGGCGTCATGGGCAGCAAGCCCACCCACATCATGCAGCCAGAAGAAAGAAACAAAGCCGCGCAAATTCGGGACTATTTCATCGATACAGGACTCACGAAAAAAGAAATCGAAAAGCATGTCCAAGTGGGTGATTGCGTCACCCGCTACAGCCCAATGATGGAACTCGGAAATTGCGTCAATGTAAAATCGTTAGATAATCGCGTCTGTGTTTTCCTGCTCATCGAAACCCTCCGCGTGTTGAAAAAAACGAAGCGTAAACCATGCTATGACTTTTACGCCGTATTCACTGTGCAGGAAGAAGTCGGCCTGCGTGGCGCGAATGCCTCGGCCTTGCAAATCCAACCGGATTTCGGTTTCGGGCTCGATACCACCATCGCCTACGATGTTCCCGGCTCCACGCCACAAGAGCAGTGCACAGCTCTCGGCAAAGGCGTTGGCATCAAGCTCATGGACTCTTCCGTGATTTGCGATTACCGCATGATCGCCTTCATGAAAGAAACGGCGAAAAAGCACAAGATCCAGTGGCAGCCCGAGATCCTCGCGGGCGGTGGCACAGACACCGCAGGTCTCCAGCGCATGAGCGCCGGTGGCTCGATTGCGGGGGCCATTTCAATCCCTACACGTCACATCCACCAGACCATTGAGATGTCCGACAAAGATGATATTCAAGCTGGCATCGATCTGTTAGCCGCCTGCTTGTGTGAAATCGAAAAATACGACTGGTCCTTTTGATCGGCAAAAAGCGCATCGCTTAACGACCCACACGTCAATCCATACGCGCCCGCTCAAACCAGAGTGACTCATAGGATTGACCGCACGCTCTGTCCGCATACCACGGAAAACACTGACACCTAAGGTATTATGGGCGAGAGACTGACTCGACATCCTCATTTTCAGCCGAAATCCCACTCCGATTTTGCTCCCATCACTAGTCCGGCCACAGGCAAATTTGTCCGTGGCCGTATTTTTTTATAATTTCTGCAACCATAGTAAATTCAGTTGTTCCACATCTCTCGTGAAACATAATCTAGGCGATCCCAAAGACATTCCGTCAAAAATTTTTAGAAAATTAGTTAAGTCCTGTATTTTCTGGTGGAGGCACAATTTTTTTTCACCCCAAGACGCCACCTCCCTGTTGCGCCAGAACCTTGATTTGGCGAAGTTTTACAATGTGTTCTTCAATCGCGACATACTACATATTGTATTGTGAATAATTTGTTGATACTATATGAGCAAAATTCTTTTGACCTGCGAAATGATTTCACGTAGCTTGATGGACGTTGCCGTTAGCGCACTAGAGTCTTTTCTCCGTGCGATACACAAGCACGTCACCACCTCTTATTTTCCAATTTTATGATTACTGCCACCGCCCCTACCAACACAAACACAACTACCGTAACCCTCGGTCAACGCTCATTCACCCTCGATAAAGAAAAAGCCGAGGCCGCCTTCAGTGCGAAAAAAGTCATCAATGGCCGCGACACGATGTTCTTCAACATCCTGCCGCTGAAATACACCTGGGCCTACGATCTCTACAAAACGATGAAAAACAACCATTGGGAGCCGGAGGACATCCCAATGCAAAAAGACGTAGAGCAATGGCGCTCTAACGAAATATCGGATGTCGAGCGCTGGATCATCAAAATGGGCATCGGTTATTTTTCGGCTGCCGAGGGCATCGTTGGTGACAACGTCCTTCACGTTGTGCGCGAAGTCGTTACGGCCCCGGAGCTCAAGCTGGTTCTCGGTCGCCACGCACACGAAGAAAACATCCACGCCGACTCTCTTGTCTACATGATTTCTTCACTGGGTCTCAACCCGCACGAGTGCGAGGCGATGTTCGAAGACATCCCCACCATCACCGAGAAAAATCACTTCGTCGTCTCGAACAGCCGCGCCATGCGTCGCGATGTTGACCTCACCGTCACTGCTAACAAACAAGCCCTTGCCAAGAACATTTTCCTTTTTGGTCAGGTCATGGAAGGCACGCAGTTTTATGGCTTGTTCGGTATGATTCTCAGCCTCTATCGCCAAAACAAATTTCCGGGTATCGGTCAGATGTTCCGCTACACTCTGCGCGATGAATCGAACCACATCGAAGTCTTCCGCAACTTGCTCATGGATCTTGTTGATGAAAATCCCGACATCTGGACACCTCAATTCCAAGAAGACTTGCGCGCCACCATGGCCGAAGGGATTCGCCTCGAGAAAAAATTCATTCGTGACTGCCTCCCCGTGGCTTCCATCGGTATGAACGCTGGCGACTTCGAAGACTACATTGACTACATCGCCGACCGCCGACTCGAAGGCTGTGGCTTGGCTCCACTGAACAAAAACGTCTCTAATCCTTTCCCCTGGTTGGCCGAGATGATGGACATCAAGAAAGAGCAAAACTTCTTCGAAGGTCGCGTCACGGAATACCAAAAATCCTCCGCCCTCGGCCAAATCGACGATGATGAATTATAAATTCAAGTGATCAGTGGGAAGGCAGTGATGAGTGAAGTGAAACCATTTGAGGACTTGGAAGTTGGGAAGCGTGGTTGCCAGTTGGCGGTCGATGTTTGCGTCGGTATGCATGAGTCGAAAAACTACGCGCTCAAAGACCAAATGACACGTACTGCCATCTCCATCCCTTCAAACATCGCCGAAGTCTGTAAGCGCGATTCCACCCCGGATCACACGCGTTTCCTTCGCTACAACAAAGGCTCCTACGGCGAGCTCCGCCATGCTCCAAGGCCTCATCAACTCCTGGAACGCAAACAAAAAAACGACTCAACGCACTAACCACCCCCCACGCAAAAATTCAAACCACTGCTCACTGATCAATCCCCACTTCTCTCTTTTTTCCCAAAATTTCCGAATCACTCAAAAAACCATTTAATCGTATGTACCGTTCCCTTACTCTAGAAGAAGATCTCGCACTAAAAAAAGTCATCACCGATCGTACCAGCATCACCGATACCCAGTTCGCTTGGCGTGATGTGCTTGGTAAAGACTTCAACGGCTCGCACCCCGAAATCACCGTCACCTCCGGCGCGACGGAATCGCAATTCTCACTCGCAGAGGTCGCTGACACCATCGGCAGTGCTCTAACGGATTTGCTCATCTCCCGCCAAACCAAACAAGACTCAATCTTCAGCGATTCCAACCGTGCGTTCGTATCCGCCGTAGCTCACTCGGTCGCGAAATCTCTCACGAAAAACATCGAGGAAGGCGGGCGCCTGCGTCTCTCGGAAAATGATCTTTATCTGCTCATCGAAAAAGCGCTTGTGGAAAACGACGCATACGATGTCGCGAAGTCTCTCGCTTTCCGTCGCTCCTTCGAGCGCAGTGGCGACGTCGATGTGAACACCGCCCCGCAAACTATGCCCGTGCGCCTCATCCGCCGCAATGGCAACGTCGTGCCATGGTCAGAGACGAAAATCGAGATCGCCGTGCGCAAGGCTTTCCTTTCCATCCGCGAAAATCCCGAGCCGTCCCTTGATATCGCCAAGGCCGTGACCGACCGTGTACGCACTGGCGAGCAGGCCTTTGTCAACATCGAGGACGTCCAGGATATGGTTGAGGAAGAACTCGGTCGCGCCGGATTCCTCAAAGCCATGCGCGCCTACATGGGCTATCGTTTCGAGCGCGCCCGCTATCGCAGTGAACACCAAGAAATTACTGAGGATCTTAACCAAGAATCCATGATCGTGGTGACCGATGAAGACGGCCAGTCCGCTTTCTGGGACGGCGCCGACCTCAAAAAACGCATCGCCTTTGCCTCCATCGGCCTCGATCTTTGCCTCACGGAAAACGAAATCGAACGCGAGCTACGTCGCTCCATCGGCTCGGAAATTTCCGCCAATGACCTCAAGCAGACGATCATCCTCAATGCCCGCACGATGATCGAAAAAGATGCCGACTTCGCCAAGTTTGCTGGTCGCATTTTGCTCACTTACATTTACGAAGAAGTGCTCGGCTGGAATATTCTGCGCGATGGCATCGCCGGCGTGAAAACCGCGCACCGCAATGCTTTCCGCCGCCACCTCACCCACGGCGTTGCGATCAAACGCATCCACCCCGATCTGCTCAACTCGTTCAATATCGACGTCCTTGCCGATGCGCTCGATCCCAGTGCCGACCTCGATTTCGACTACCTCGGCGTGCAGACGATGTATGACCGCTATCTCATCATCGACAAAACCGGCAGCAAACCGCGCCGCCTCGAAACGCCACAATTTTTCTGGATGCGCGTCGCCATGGGCTTGTTCAAAACCGAAGTGGAAAACCGCGAGCAGTGGGTCATTCGCCTTTACAATCTCTACAAAGGACGCCGCTTCTGCTCGTCCACGCCCACGCTTTTCAACTCCGGCACCCTCCATAGTCAGCTCTCGTCCTGCTACCTCTACAAGGTCGATGACTCCATCGAGTCCATCATGCAGCGCGGCATCGCCGAAAACGCTTACCTCTCGAAATGGGCGGGCGGCCTCGGCGGCTCGTGGACGGCCGTGCGCGGCACTGGTGGCTACATTCAGGGCACCAATGGCGAGTCGCAAGGCATCATCCCCTTCCTCAAACTCCACAACGACCAACTCGTCGCCGTAAACCAAGGTGGCAAGCGCCGTGGCTCCGGTTGCGCCTATCTGGAAACCTGGCACAACGACATCGAGGACTTCCTCAATCTCCGCGTCAACACTGGCGATGAGCGCCGCCGCACGCACGACATGAACACCGCGAACTGGATTCCCGATCTGTTCATGAAACGCATGGAAGCCCGCCAGCACTGGACTTTGTTTCGCTCGAACGAAGTGCCCGACCTCCACGACCTCTACGGCAAGGCCTTCGAGCAACGCTACGAGGAATACGAGGCTCTCGCCGCCACTGGGAAAATCTGGTCACGCCAATTGCCCGCCATTGATCTATGGAAATCGATGCTCAAGATGATCTTCGAAACCGGTCACCCTTGGATCACTTTCAAAGACCCTTGCAACGTCCGCTCGCCACAGGACCACTGCGGCGTGATTCACTCCTCGAACCTTTGCACCGAGATCACTCTTAATACTTCGGATGAGGAAACCGCCGTCTGCAATCTCGGCTCCGTTATTCTCGATACGCACATCAATGAAGATGGCATCATCGATCACGACATGCTCAAGGAAACCATCACCGTGGCCATCCGCGCGCTCGATAGCGTCATCGACATCAACTTCTATCCCACCGAGGCCGCCAAGACCGCGAACATGCGCCACCGCCCCATCGGCATGGGCGTGATGGGCTTGCAAAACGCCCTCTACAAAAAAGGCCTCGCCTTCAGCTCGCAGGCCGCTGTGGAGTTCAATGATGAATTCATGGAAGCCATTGCTTACTATGCTTATAGTGCTTCGTCCGACCTCGCCGCCGATCGCGGCACCTACTCGACCTACAAGGGCTCGAAGTGGGATCGCGGTCTGTTGCCACAGGATACCATCGATTTGCTGGAGCAAGAGCGCGGCGTGAAGATCGATACCCCACGCGGCGGTAAAATGGACTGGTCCTTCGTGCGCGAAAAAATCGCCAAGCAAGGCATGCGTAACTCGAACGTTCTCGCCATCGCACCGACCGCCACGATCTCGAACATCATGGGCACCACCCCTTGCATCGAGCCGAACTACAAAAACCTATTCGTCAAATCCAACCTCGCTGGTGACTTCATCATCCTCAACGCCTTCCTCGTCAAGGACCTGAAAAAAGCCGGTTTGTGGAATCAGGAAATGCTTGATCAATTGAAATACTTCGATGGCGAACTCGAAGCGATTCCCACGATCCCCGAGCACATCAAAGCCCGCTACCAGACTGCCTTCGGTGTCGGCTACGAAGCCATCGTCGATGCCGCAGCCCGTCGCCAGAAATGGATCGACCAGGCCCAGAGCGTCAACCTCTTCCTCGCCGACCCCGACTTCAAGGCCCTCAGCCATATGTATCGCCGAGCCTGGAGCAAAGGTCTGAAAACGACGTATTACCTCCGCACCATGCAAGCCAGCAACATCGAGAAAGCGACCACCAGCGTCGCCAAAGAAATCCGCGGCACCATGAGCGGCGAAGCCAAACGCACCTACACTGATGCGGAGAAGAACGCGTGCTCCCTGGATGCGATGCTGAATGGTGGGACGTGTGAGGCTTGTCAGTAAAAACAACCGATCAGACTGATCCGACAGATCAGTCTGATCATCTCCCCCCAAGCCATGAAAAAAATCAGACCTAGTGGCGGCTATAGACATACGGCGAGTTTCCAAACTGCCACCATCATCTACGACGCCACTTACTGGTTTTGCGAAGCCTTCCTGGATCCGCGCTCCCGCACCAATGACCAAATGGTACAGGCCGCGCGCAGTGGTCGGCAGAACATTGCGGAGGGGAGTCGAGCCTCAGCTACCTCCTCACAAACGGAGCTGCGCCTTGTCAACGTCGCGCGCGCGAGCTTGGATGAACTGCTCCTCGACTACGAAGACTACCTACGTCACCGCCGTCTCCCCCAATGGGACAGGGAAAGCCCTGAAGCGCAAGCTGTGCGTGGTGTTTCCACCGCATTTAAAAAAGATCAGACCAATCTGTCCAATCCGACAAATCTGACTGATCTCACCGACGCCCAACGCTGGGCACTCTATTCCCCCTGGCTTGACCACAAAGACCCCGCCATTCGCGCCAATGCGCTGATCTGCATCATCAACCAAGCGAACTTCCTCCTCGACCGCCAAATCGCCAGTTTGGAAGCGGCCTTTATTGATGAGGGCGGATACAGCGAGCAACTCGCCACCGCCCGATTGCAGAAAAGGAAACAAGATCAGTCGGATCGGGCTGATCTGACCCATCAGACGGATCATTCCATAGCGAAGCCGCCCCCTTGTCCCGTTTGTGGCAGCCTGATGAGCCTGCGCACGGCGAAGACCGGCAAGAATGCCGGGCAATCCTTCTGGGGCTGCACCAGCTACCCGAACTGCAAAGGTACGGTGAAACTCTAACTCTATAGAAAGCATGCTCAAAGCTGGCCTCTAGGACGATCTCATCACGCAAACGCTGAGGAACAAAGCTACGATGCGATCATTGATTTGCTTCAACCGGAAATTCTGTTAGGAATATCGGCAACTCCTATGTGAATAGCTGGATTGAATGTGCGGTGCATTTCTTGCAGGCATACGTATTTTCACCACAAACCGCTCACGCCCGCTTACGATGGCGATGCGCTTTGTGAGGATCAAGGCAGCATGATAGCTTCCCACAGAATATCGCGTATGAACGCCTTGACCAGGCTGCCTTCACCCCACCTGAGCATGAAACACATCATTCTACTCCTCACCCTCCTGCAGCTCACTCCGCTGGCCGTGCTACACGCCGCTGAAGAGCGGAAGCCAAACATCATCGTCATCCTTGCGGATGATCTCGGCTATGCAGACCTTGGCTGCCAAGGTTCGAAGGAGGTGGTCTCGCCGCACATGGATTCCATCGCGGCTCATGGTGTGCGCTGCACCGCTGGATACATAAGTGCGCCGCAGTGTTGCCCGTCGCGGGCAGGCCTGATGACGGGACGTTATCAGAATCGCTTCGGCTATGAGACCAATGACGAGACTCAAAAAGGCGGGCTGCCACTCAGTGAGCGGACGATGGCGGATCGCCTCAAGGCGGCAGGATATGTGACGGGAATGGTGGGCAAATGGCATCTGGGCGTTGGCCAAAATCGACGGCCGTATCAGCGCGGTTTTGACGAGGCCTTCTGGCACTCGAACGGCGGCGTATTGCTCCCTCACAAGAAGACCGGCTTCATCGACAACTTGTATCGCAATGCCGAACTACTGAGGGAAAAAGAATACTCCACCGATGCCTTCGGACGCGAGGCGGCATCCTTCATCGACCGGCACCAGCACGAGCCATTCTTTCTCTATCTCGCGTTTGTGCCGCCGCACTGGCCGATGGAGGCCAAGCCAGAGCATCTGGCGCAGTTTGCCCACATCCCCGATCTGCATCGGCGCACCATGCTGGGCATGATGGCATCGCTCGATGAAAACGTGGGCCGCGTACTCACCAAACTGCGCGAGACAAAACTGGAGGAGAACACACTCCTTTTTTTTCTCAGCGACAATGGCGGTGCGACCGGCAGTCCGCGCCTGCAACCGGACGCCGCTTTCCAATATGGCCAAAACACCTCGAAAAACGATCCCTGCCGCGGCGTGAAGGGCGAACTGCTGGAAGGTGGCATCCGCGTTCCTTTCTTCGTGCAATGGAAGGGCCGCATCCCAGCGGGCAAAACCTACGACCAGCCGGTGATCAGCCTCGACATCCTGCCGACCGCGCTGGCGGTGGCGGGCGTGGAGGCACCACCCGACTGGAAGCTCGACGGCACAAACCTGCTGCCCTTTTTAACTGATGAAAAAGAGTCGGCCCCTCACGACGCGCTCTACTGGCGCTTCCGTTTTCCACCCGCACAACCCTCGCAGCATCGCTGGGCGATCCGTCAGGGCGACTGGAAACTGGTGAAGAACGGGACCGAGCCCCTGTCGCTCTACCACATCGCCACCGACATCGGCGAGACCCGCAATCTTGCCCCTGAACAGCGCGCGCGTGTCGCCAAGCTGAAGAAAGCATACCAAGCGTGGGATGCGCAAAACCAGATGCCGTTCGGAAAGGATGCGCCTGCGTCCAAGGCCACCGCGCCAGCAGAAGCGCGATCCGAAGAATCACGAACGGACCAACTCCAGCTCGCCGCCTACTACTTTCCGAACTGGGGACCGATGCCGCATTCCGAATGGAATTCACTCAAGGCGGCGAGACCTAGGTTCGAGGGGCATGCGCAGCCAAAGGTGCCGCTCTGGGGCTATGAAAACGAGCAGGATCCCGCCGTCATGGCCCGCAAGATCGATGCCGCAGCCGACCACGGCCTAGATGCTTTCATCTTTGACTGGTATTACTACGACGCCGATGACAGCCGTGCAGCGAAGTCGCCGCATTACAGTCCGGATGGATCACGATACCTGCATACCGCCTTGGAGACCGGCTACCTCGGTGCCGCCAACAAAGATCGGCTCAAGTTTGCCATCATGTGGTGCAACCATGACATGTATCCCAATGCCAGAGGGATGGTCAAACCAGAGACATTCGATCGCCTGGCCGACTATGTGATCGAGAAGTATTTCAAGCACCCATCGTATTGGAAGATTGATGGCTGCCCGTATTTTTCCATCTATGAGATCAACACATTCCTTCAAACCTTTGGGGGTGATCGCACCAAGGCAGCGGCGGCGCTGGCCCGCTTCCGTGACAAAGTCCGGGCCGCGGGCTTTCCTGACTTGCACCTCAACGCGGTCCTCTTCGGGCTCGGTGGCAAGGAAAGCGCCGCGATGGCCAAAACGCTGGGACTCCATAGCGTGACCACTTACACTTGGATCCACCACTTCCCGCTGCCAAGCTTTCCCAAGACAGATTACGCCACCGCTGCGAAGGGCTACTTTGATGCGGTGACCGCAGGCGGTGGCTGGAATGGACTCGAACAACCGACCTCCGCCCTTGCGGTGCCCTATCATGTGAATGTCTCCATGGGCTGGGACAGCTCCCCACGTTGCCGGTCGGATACAGATTGGATGAACACCAAGCGCGGCTACCCCTTCGGGCCTGTCATCGTTAACAACACACCTCAGCGGTTTCGCGATGCTCTGCAGCGTGCGAAACAAATCACGCTCAAGAGCCCGCCCAGCGCCCGCATCATTACCATCAATTCTTGGAACGAATGGGGAGAGGGCAGCTATCTGGAACCGGACACCATTCACGGCATGGGCTATCTTGAAGCCATCAAGGAAGTCTTCGGCTCCCCATCGGCAAAGACTCAACCTGACCACCCACCCTTACCGCAGCGATGAAGTCCAGTGACAAGGATACAAAACACGCCAGCCGCCAATAGATTTTGAAAAAGAAAGTTGGCGCATGCCTCTGCCTCATACCCTTTGGCTAGCGTTGTCAGGATCTACATACCATGTCACCTCTATCATTCAGCCATGGCCTAGCACTGACCATCTCCCAACTGAATCGGCACATGGGCCGAATAACAAGAGCCAAGCACTTTTGCAGACCTTATGATGCAGTGACTCCATTGGTAAATTCTCCCTTTGCTATTGAGAAAAACGACTCTACCTTGGGTGTATTGCTTGGCGAGGATGACATTGACAATTGACCTATATCCGAACCCTGCAAAAAACCTGATCAAGACCTGAGCTCTTTAGCAGATGAGAAAACTCTACCATCATGACATTATGAAATCAAACGACACTCATTTTTACCACCGCTTCCTTTTCACGCCGATTTTCTGCGCAATCCTGTGCGGGCCAAGCTTCGTCTTTGGCGAAGACAAAACGATTGCCACATTCAAGGGCGATGAATCTCTGAAACTCTGGACATCCGTGAACGATGGCGTGATGGGCGGAGTGTCCAAGGGCGGATTTGCACGATCTGAGGAAAATACTCTTCTTTTCCGTGGAGAACTCTCGCTCGCCAACAATGGTGGCTTTGCCTCAATTCGCATGAAGCCAAGTGAGCTCGGACTGAACGGCACTTCCGCGATCACCATCCAAGCCCGGGGCGATGGAAGGACCTACTGGGTGGACTTGCGCTCGGATGATCAAATGGCGGCCAGTTCGTATCGTGCCTACCTCGCCACCAAAGCGGGTGAGTGGCAAGAAACGATCATTCCTTTCAAAGATTTCAAACTACAAGCCTTCGGTCGCGAACTTCCTGCTGGTCCGATCAAGCCGAACTCGATCAACTCGATTGGCTTTACCATCGCCGACAAAAAAGAGGGCGAGTTTTCTCTGGAAATCAAATCGGTGACTGCCACTTCCGCTAAAGAAGCGAGCAAGGCAGCCGAAGGAGAAACGATTGTCGACGTCGCCAAGGCGGCAGGAAATTTCACCACACTCCTCGCCGCGGCTACCGCAGCTGATCTGGTCGACGTGCTCTCCGGAGAAGGGCCGTTCACGGTCCTCGCCCCCACCGATGATGCTTTTGCCAAGCTTCCCGAGGGCACCGTGGACGCGCTGCTGAAGCCAGAAAATCGCGGCCAATTGATCGCCATTCTGAAAAACCATGTCATTGCGGGTAAAGTGACGCTTGCCAAAGCGCTCGAAGCTCGCGAAGCAAATTCCCTCCAGGGTTCAAAAATATCTTTTCAGTTTGTCGAAGGGCGCTTGCTGATCGGCAAAGCCACGCTGTTGAACGCGGACATTATGACTTCTAACGGAATCATTCATACCATCGATCAAGTCCTGCTTCCCGCAAGCAAGGAGATGAAAGAGCTCAACGCCTCGCAATTGATCGAATTGGCCATCGAGCGTGGAGTGCCTTTGTTTAACAATGGTGATATCGATGGCTGTGCGGCTATCTACGAAGTGACCATAGAAGCTCTCCGAACCATGAAAACTGTTCCTCAGGCCTCGCAAAAAGTTCTATTGAAAGCACTTGAGGAAGCCCGCGCCACGGAGGTGACTCGTGATCAAGCTTGGATTTTACGCACTGCTATGGATCAGACATGGAAAGTTCTCCAATCCCAAGAGTAAGGAAAAATCATAAACCGCGAGAGAATGCGGTTCTCAGTGCCGCAACACGCCAAACGCTTTTTTGTTTGCAATCGCAGCACGATCGCGCATCAGATGAGCGCGTGCACAGACACTTGACCCGCTTGCTGATTCTATTGCTTTTCGTCAGCGGACTGTGGGCGGCTTGGCAGTGGGGGCGTCCCTATGAGTTGGGCAATCAATCTCCTTGGCAAGTAGAGGCGGTCAGCGTGCGGAGAGATCAAGACTTTGCATGGGTGGACATTGAACTCAGCAACCGATCCCTCGACACCATTCCTTCGCCACCGCTCAGCCGTTTGGTGAATGCCGCGCAGACCCAGAAAGAACTGGCCGATGCACGCATCAGCGCCGATGGCAAAACCTGTCAACTCCGCTACTGGCTGGAGTGGGCGGAACTGGAAAACGCATGGAACCTTTCACTACCGAGCGAAACCCTGCTCATCAAAGAAGCCGGTGCCATCCATCTCGAAAACGGACAAAGCCGGACCTTTCATCAACCTCATTGGTAATATGATCTATCTTCTCATCGATAATTCCAATACGCGCACGAAGTTCCGCTTGGCGCAAAAAGATTTTTTGTTAGATTGGCAACAGTGGCTGCCTACGTGCGATGTCACGGCGGAGTCGGTGCGCGCATTGACGCAGAATGTTTCCTTCGATGCCGTGTTGCTGTGTTCCGTGGTGCCGGAAAAAGCCGCCATTCTGCGCGAGGCCTTCGCGCCGGACTTACCCTTTCACCAGGTGAGTTCTGAAAGCAGGATGCCGCTCGGCATCGACTATCCCCTGCCCCAACAAATCGGTGCCGACCGTCTCGCCAACGCCGTGGGCGTGGTGCGGCAATATCCTGTGCCAGCCATCGTGATCGATTTCGGCACGGCGGTGACCTTTGATGTCATTTCCGCGGCCCCTGCCTACTGCGGTGGGGTGATCGCGCCGGGGCTGGGATCGATGAATGAATATCTCCACCGCAAAACAGCGCTTCTTCCCTTGATCGAACTCGCCGAGCCCGCACAAGCTATCGGAAAATCCACCCACGAAGCGATGCTCGCGGGAGCGGTTTATGGGTATCGTGGTTTGGTAAAAGAAATCCTCGCCCAGCTCACCAAGGAAATCGGCGGGGACGCGACGATCATCGCCACCGGAGGCGATGCCGCGTTGATCGCAAAGGGAGTCACCGAAATCCATCACGTGGACCCCTCCATCACCATGGAAGGTCTGCGTTTTTTGGCGGTGGAGAATTTGTGAAATAAGGAGAAGGGAATTGCTTTCCCTTTTTCTGGCGAAATGGGTTGCTTGGCTTCCGCTAAAGGGGTTGCAAACCCCTTTTCCTTATTGGCATCAATGCCTGAAATGCCGATGGCCGGTGAAGACCATGGCGATACCAGCGGCATCGGCGGCGGCGATGACTTCTTCGTCCCGCATGGAGCCTCCGGGCTGGATGCAGGCGGTGACACCGGCATCGATAGCCGTTTGTAGGCCATCGGCGAAGGGGAACATGGCATCAGAGGCGATGACGGAGCCTTTGAGTTCAAGTCCAGCTTCTTTGGCTTTCCAGACAGCGATGCGCGAGCTGTCGATGCGGCTCATTTGTCCGGCACCGATGCCGAGTGTGCGATCGGATGTCGCGTAGACGATGGCGTTCGACTTGACGTGTTTGACGATGCGCCAAGCGAAGCGCATGGCACGCAATTCTTCCTGCGTGGGCGGGCGCTTGGTGACGACTTTTTCTTCCAGATGATCGAGGCCGAGCGCGGTGTGGTCGCGGTCCATCACCATGATGCCGCCGGGACAGGAGCGAATGAGTGGATCAGTTTTTGCTTTGAGGTAAGCCTCGTTCATTTTCATGATGCGCAGATTTTTTTTCTTCTGCAGCAAGGCGCGAGCACCGGCTTCGAAATCCGGGGCGATGATGACGTCGGTGAAAATTTCCGAGATCACGCGGGCGAGGGCCTCGGTGAGCGGGCGGTTGACGACGATGACGCCGCCGAACGGAGCCTGGCGGTCGGTCTCGAAAGCCTTTTGCCAAGCAGCACGCAGGTCCTCATCGTCTTGGCCCACTCCGCAGGGATTGGTGTGCTTGAGGATGCCGACGGTGGGGCGGCGGAAATCGAGGATGAGGTCGGCAGCGGCCTCGATATCGAGTATGTTCGTGTAGCTGAGTTCCTTGCCTTGGATTTGAGTGAAGCAGGAGCCGAAATCACCATACAGCGCGGCTTTCTGGTGCGGGTTATCGCCGTAGCGGAGTTCCTGATCGAGCGGCAGGCTGATAGTGAGGTGACAACGGGTGCCGTTTTTGCACTTGCCTAGGTAGTTGGTGATGGCGGCATCATACTGCGACGTGCGGAGAAAGACTTTCACCGCCAATTCCTCGCGCAGTGGCAAGGTAGTGTCGCCGCCGTTTTCCGCCATT
The DNA here is from genome assembly GCA_945888515.1 of Akkermansia muciniphila. Lineage (GTDB taxonomy): Bacteria > Verrucomicrobiota > Verrucomicrobiia > Verrucomicrobiales > Akkermansiaceae > UBA956. The sequence continues at coordinate 22,533 of CAMDAD010000001.1, forward strand.
TGCTCCAGCACGCGCGGGTAGTCCTTCGGGTCGGTGACGACGGTAACGCTGGCGTAGTTTTTCGAGGCACTGCGCAGCATCGAGGGACCACCGATGTCGATGTTTTCGATGGCTTCTTCCAATGTTACGCCTTCGCGTTGGATGGTTTGCTCGAAGGGGTAAAGATTGACAACAACAAGGTCGATGGTGGGAATGGCGTGCTCCTTGGCTTGGGCTTGGTGCTCGGCATCGTCGCGTTTTTGCAGGAGGCCACCGTGGACTTTCGGGTGAAGAGTTTTCACACGGCCTTCGAAAAGTTCCGGCGCTCCCGTGTAGTCGGCGACGTCGATGACGGGGAGCCCGGCCTCACGCAGGGACTTAGCGGTGCCTCCCGTGGAAAGGAGTTCGACGCCAAAACTGTGAAGGCCTTGAGCAAATTCGATCAAGCCCGACTTGTCCGATACCGATAATAACGCGCGTTTGATGGCCATAAGATGGGTGGTTGTCCGCCAGCAACCGAGTGGCTGCAGCGACAGCGAAGTAGCCCACTGAAGCGCAATGGGCAAGCACCTATTTTTCTCATTCCGTCCCCTCTCCTAGCGATCATGGATTGTTGCGCGATGTGAAAATTTTTCTCTTCCGCTATTGCAAATCAATCTCAATAAGCTAGTATCTCGGTGTGCCCACTCCACAAACCATCGCCCAGACCTTACAGCAGGATTCGCTGATCTCGCTGGAGCAAGCAAAGGTGGGCTGTGAGTTTCACATTCGCTTCCTCAACGGACCGGCCTGCGAACGCCTCCGGCAAATGGGATTTTGTGAAAGCATGCGGGTGAAAAAAATTACCGACGGGCGCAACATGTTGTGCACCGTATGTGGGACGAAAATGGCACTTTCGCGCGAACTGGCGCATCAAATCATCGGGCAGGCCACCGCCTAACAAAACAGAATCGATGTCAGACGCGATGGATACAGTGGCACTCGCCGGTAATCCCAATGTGGGAAAGACCACCCTTTTCAATGCGCTGACGGGAGGAAATCAAAAAGTCGGCAACTACTCGGGCGTCACCATCGAAAAAAAATCCGGGGAATTTTTCACTCCCCATGGCCGCAAAGTGCGGGTGCTGGATCTGCCGGGTTGTTACGGGTTGGGTGGAGAATCGCCCGACCAACAAATTGCCGCGCGGATCTTGACGGGGCGGGAGGCGGAGGAGCCGGTGCCGGACTTGATCGTAAATGTCGTGGACGCGTCGGCGCTGGAGCGACATCTGATGTTGACTTTGGAATTGATCGAGCTCGGTCATCCGATGGTGCTGGCGCTGAACATGATCGACATCGCCGAGCGCCATGGCATCCGCCTGGATCCAGCGTTGCTTTCTGAGCAATTGGGCATCGCCGTTGTGCCCTTGCAAGCGAATGGTGGCAAGGGAATCATCGGGCTAAAACAATCGCTGCGACACCCGCTTCCGCATGCCGCCTCCGCCGTTTGGCTGCAAGCGGGCATGAGCGAGGAAGAGAAACACCTCGCCCGGGTGAAATACATCCAAGACACCTGTGCGATTGCGGCACGCCGACCCGATGCCGCGCAGGTGGCGATGTCGGATCGCATCGATCAAGTGCTGCTGCATCCTTTTTTCGGATGGCTGATCTTATTGGTGACGATGTTCGTGTTGTTCTGGACAATTTTCCGTTTTTCCGAGACGCCCATGGGTTGGCTGGAAGCGGGGCAGGAATGGCTGCAAGCATGGGTTTCCACATCGATGGCGGCCGGTGACCTGAATGATTTACTCACGCAAGGCATCATCGGCGGCGTGGGCAGTGTGCTCGTTTTCCTGCCGCAGATTGTCCTCTTGTTTTTCCTGATCGGTCTCCTGGAAAGCTCTGGTTACATGGCGCGTGCGGCATTTCTCATGGACGGGTTCATGTCGCGAGTGGGGCTCTCCGGCAAATCCTTCCTGCCACTGCTCAGTTCCTATGCCTGCGCGATCCCTGGCATCATGGCCACGCGCACGATCGACTCCGCGAAGGAGCGATTGGTTACCATTTTCGTGGCGCCCTGGATGTCGTGTTCGGCGCGCCTGCCCGTGTATTTGTTGTTAGTCCCTTTATTGTTGCATGAGCCGGAAGGCGGCAGCACGCGTCAGGCTCTGGTGATGACGGCGCTTTATGCGGTAGGCACGCTCACGGCATTTCTGGTGGCAAAAGTATTGCGTAAACAACTCGGTCCTGACCCGCAGAAGCAGCATTTCATGATCGAGCTGCCGCCCTATCACAAGCCGCAGTGGTCGTATATTTTCCGTCACGTCACCGACCGTGCCTGGGCATTCGTGAAAAATGCCGGCACGATCATCTTGGCCATCTCGATCATCTTGTGGGCGCTGCAGACCTATCCCAAAAGTACGAGCTCCGATCCAGCGGAACAACTCGCCCACAGCGCTATGGGCCGAATCAGTCAAGCCATCGAGCCGCTCTTCCGACCGCTCGGTCACGATGGAAAAACGGGAGCCGCCATTCTCACCTCGTTTGCCGCGCGTGAGGTGTTTGTTTCTTCCATGGCCATCGTTCATCACGTGGAAGAAGCAGAAGAGGAATCCGAGACCCGATCCTCGCTACGAGAAAATTTGCAGCGCTCCTCCTGGCCGGACGGACGCCCGATGTTCACCACGGCCTCGCTGATCAGCCTGCTGCTATTCTACATTTACGCCCTACAATGCCTACCTACCAGCGCGGTTGTTGCGCGCGAAACGGGCTCGTGGAAATGGGCGGTGGGGCAATTTTTGTTTATGACGGCCTTTGCCTGGGTCGCTGCCTGTGTTGCGTATCAAATCGGTTCTCATTTCTCATGAACTCTTCCTACCAATTCTTTCTCGCCATTCTCCTGGTGATTCTCGCCGTGACCTATCTGGTGTGGTTGGCCAAAAAACCCTCTTCCCCCAGAGGCTGCGGCGGGGGCTGTGACTGCCATCAGAAAAAGCCCACGATGATTGATCAAAACAAAAGCTGATGGCGCGAGAATGCTTGTCGCAAGCGTCACGCATTCCTGATTGCAGAGGATTCATCACTCTGCTACAACAGCATCACACCAGTGCCATGGACTCTCAATCGCATATCCACCCAGCCAGTCGTTGGTTTGCTTTTCTCGGCTGCGCTGTTGTGTTGCTTCTTTTTTTTCTGATAGTCCCCGGCTATGGCTCGGGCCGCACGCAGTCGCTCTTCGAAGTGTTGTATAGCAGCTGGAACTGGGAAACCCGCTACGAGCACGGGAAGTTTTTCCCCATCATCATCCTCGGCCTCTTTGCCTACCAGTGGAAAAACATCCGCGCTTCCATGAGCAACGGCGAATGGCAAGGCATCGTGATGTTGGCGGTGGGCTGCTTGTTCTACCTCATCGCCTACCGTGTCATCCAGTGGCGTGTCGGCATCGGCTCACTTCCCTTCATCATCTCCGGCTTGATCTGGTATCTCTGCGGTCGAAAAACATTTTTGCTCACAGCGTTTCCGGTATTTTACATCTGGCTGAGCATTCCCATTCCGGATATCCAACAAGCCACTGTCCCACTGCAAAACATCTCGATCTCCATCGCGCAGTTTCTTTGCAAAATCTGTGGCGTCGGCACTTATTCATCGGGCGCGACGATTTTTTCCACCAACAAAAACTGGAAGCCGCTGGAGGTCGATGAACTGTGCAGCGGCATCCGCTCGCTGATGGCGCTGCTGATGATTTCCTCCGCCTGGGCCTACTCAGCACGAATGAGCCTGTGGAAACGCGGTCTTCTTCTGATCTCGGCGATTCCCCTTTCCATCATCGGCAATGGATTGCGCGTGGCATCGATCTTCGTGATTGCGGAATACGGCAATCAAGAATTCGCCCGCAAGACATGGCACGACCACTCGGGCTTGTTTCTCTTCTACCCCATTTCTCTGCTACTCATGATGGCTCTGCACGCCCTGCTCGAAGGCTGGACACCATGGAAAAAACGTACAATCAAACGCACCATCGTCCAAGCCGATCCATGTCCCCCCTCCCCGGTACCATGAAACGATTTTACCTCACACCCTTTCTTCTCGCACTGGTTTTGGGCATGATCTATGTGCTACCACGCCGCGGTGAGGTCGCCCTGACTTCCCTCTCCGACAAGGCGATTGATAAGGAAAATAAAATCCCGCCGCTTCACATCGGTGACTGGATCGCGCAACCGATTACCCCTTCGAAAAAAGAAGTGGATATTCTCCACAAAGACACGAATTTCATCAAAGGAACTTATTTCGCCTACGATATCCCACCCCTGATCCACCGCTCGGGACAGTCATTCGACACCGGCATCAATCTGTCGATCGTCATCTCCGGCTTCGATATCAACAACTCCATTCACCGCCCCGAGCGTTGCCTGCGCGCACAGGGGCATCTTAACATGCTCAGCGTTACGGAAGATTTCACCACCCCTGCCGGGCACCGTATGAAAGTGAAACGCCTCAGCAGCATCTTTCCTATCCCACCCGTAAATGAGGGAGATGATCCATTCCCGATTGGCTTCATCAGCTACTACTACTTCGTCGGACACAAGCATCTCACGCACGACCACTGGAGTCGCACCTTTATCGATATGCAAGATCGACTGCTCTACGGCGCCGATCAGCAATGGTCCTTCGTCATGCTGTCAATGCCCTACAACCTCGGCAAAGACCCAGTCGAAACTTCACTGCGGCAGCAACAAGCGGAAAAAAAAATCCGCCAGCTCTTGGGAGAACTGACGGATCAAATCGTGGACTGGGAGCAACTCAAATGATCATTCCTCGCTTGCCGCAGGCTTGATGTTGGCTCCTTCGAGAAACTTAATGCACTTTTCAATTTCCACAGTGAGAGCCGTGGTGTTTGTTCGATGCGCAGGATTCTTGACTTCTGCCGCCATGGAGCGCGCCTTGAGGAAACAAGCCAACGCTTTTTCTGGATCACGTTCACGCCACACTTTGTTCCCTCTTGAAAATAGATGCATCGTATAATAATATCGATGACCAAAGACAATCTCATAAATGAGATCATCATCCAAGGAATTCCTGTAGATTGGCGATGACTCATTGTAACGACCAGCTGCGTCGTATAACAGTGCGAGATTGAGCCGTGAGCCAAAGCTGAGCGGCGCGCGCTTCACCAATTCATTCTGAATGTTGATGGCATCGTCGAGAATCCTTGCGCGCTCTTCTATTGTCACATCTTTCGCAGATGCCTGGTCAGCCATCAGTTTCGTTAGCTGAGTCATGACCCGAAAGTCTGGTCTTACGGACAGAGCTTGCTTCAGGCTAGCAATTTGCTCTTCCCTCGTTTGAGTCCCACGCTCCCGAGGAGGTCCTAACTTCAGCCATGCCATGCCATCTCGCGCAGCAAATCCGATGATGCCGGTGCCAAGCAATACGGAAAGAGCCGGCATCAACCATTTTCCGATACGCTGTTTTCTCGGAACACCGTCTTGAGCGAATATCCAGGGTTGACGCAAAATCAAGGCTAAGCAAAAAGACATGAGCATCAAGTCTGGCAATACGTGATAGACAAAACTGAAAAAGGCCTGCACTCCCATAGCCACCAATCCCGCAATCGATCCGATCACAAAACCTGTATCGCCCCCATCATTTTTGTGAGTCATCGTAAGGAAGGTCACCCCACGAAAGAAAGTAGCACAGAAAATCACGAACAATATCCCCGCGCCCACCAGACCATAGTCAACCGCGGCTTGCAGATATTCATTGTGCACATACTGCGGATCCCTACTGCCTAGGTAGAGATGCTTAGGATCCCATTTCGAGAAACAGTCAAAGAAAAATGATCGACTTCCTCCCCCAATCAATGGCTTCTCCTCGATCAAGTCCATCGCCATACCGGCGAATTGCATACGACATCCATCGACCATGCCCCTCCGTTCCACCGCCATTGCTCCCAAGTGCCGGAGAGATACGACAAGCAGCGGTGACAGAGCCAAAGTGATCACAAGAGCAATTCCGGAAAAATCGACTTTTCGTCGCCACAAACTCAAAAGCCAGCCAATCAAGGCAACAAAGATTCCGCTTCCTAAACCGAAAATCGCACCCCGGGAATTCGATAACACCACTCCAAAAACAGCGAGTCCGAACATCAGTAAAGCGAGGATACGCACGAGTCGCTTTCTCTCCCCATCCAGAGCCAACCCAAAAGAAAGCAGACCAATGCCAAGCAGGAAATTGGCAAAATGATTGTAATGCAGGTAAAGCCCACTGGGAAAACCGAACCTGATCCGCTCACTGAAGATCGAGTAGTAATTCGTATCAACATAAGCCTGCACCGCCGCTATCGCGACGTTGACGACGAGCAATCCCCATAACAAAAAAACGACCCACTTGAGCGACGCTGATTTCTGCGACATCGTCCACCAATAAGTGCCAAAAACTCCTGCCAGCAGAAGTCCGTCACTGCGCCCAAAATCTTGGATCGGCGACGCATGCATGCGCCACCCAAAATACCCCACTGAGAGAAACACAAAACAAGCCATCCACTTTTGGGCCCAAGAAACATTTCCGCGATCGCAAGAAAAAGCCAACGCGACTCCCATCAGCGCCAGAGGTATCCCGCACGAGTAGGGATCCATTCCGACCGAAAACAACGCTGCGGACGCTAAACCTAACAGGAAAAAAATGATCGATAAAACATTCATGCCGCTAGATTCTCCCTTTGATTGCGCCAAAATCTCATTTCGCCCCCTTGGCAAAAAGCACTGCTGGTATGGTCTGTAACAATAACTTGATGTCAAGCCACAACGACCACCGATCGATGTAGTCCAGATCCAGTTTCACCCACTCGTCAAAGCTAGTGATTTTGTTTCGCCCTCCCACTTGCCAGGTGCAGGTCAAGCCGGGCTTGACGCTTAATCGCCGCCGGTGAGACACATCTGTGATGGCATCAATCTCATAAAGCGGGAGTGGGCGGGGTCCCACCAAACTCATTTCACCTCTGATCACGTTTAATAGCTGCGGCAATTCATCGATGCTAAGTTTGCGCAGCATCGCGCCAAACGGAAAAATCCGAGGGTCCCTGTCCAGCTTAAACACGGGGCCATCCATCTGATTGCCCACGGACTGCTTCACCGCATCGAGCTGTTTCTCCGCATCTGGATTCATCGTGCGGAATTTGCATAAGCGGAAAGGACTGCCGTAGCGCCCGGCGCGCATTTGAGAGAAAAAGACAGGGGCACCGGGACTTGTTATGCGGATGCCGACATATGCGAAAATCCAGATCGGCAGGCTCATTAGCAAAATCAACGTGGCACCCACGCGATCCATGGCCCCTTTGCACAACAATTCCCACGACAACTCGGGCGTGGTTCGCAATACCAACATCGGCTTACTACCTAACACATCAAAGGTAGGTCGCGCGATTTGCGTCCTGATAAACGATGCCGAAATCCATGCTTCCACCCCCTGCAATTCACACGCTTCCACAGCCGCGGCGACTCTCTCAAATTCTACATGCCGTGACAAAAAGATCACTCGCTGAATGGCCTTCTCCTTAAGCAATTCATGCAAGTCATTCACATCCTGAGTCCGCAGATCGTAATGACACTCGACGACCCAACGCGAGGAAACCGCGGCATCGATCTCCTTGAGAAAGATTTCGATCTCCTCACCAGAACCAGCAATCATCACGCGTTCTTTCCTGAAATGATCCTTCTGATTTTTCTTATCTCTCCAGTGAAGCATCCGATCACGTAAGAACAGTGCCAAAAACGCAAACACCAGACCGATTCCAAAAATCAATCGCGGTGGGCTGCTCAGCTTGGCAAAAATACCCACCAAACTCACCAACAAAACAATGACCATCAGTGCCTGAAGGATCTCTTTCATGCCGCTCCACCAGGATTTTTCACGACCTCGCCAGTAAAAGTGGAAACGCTCTAACAGTATGGGTGTGAATGGCACGGCAACGTATAAAATCCAGCGAATCGCTGAATCGAAGGAGGCGTCATTGCCATCCAGGTTCAGCACCTGACGCACCGGACCCCGGAGTTCGGATGCCATCAGAAACGAAAGCCAGACCAACACAGCGTCCGTGATCTGCAGCACTTGCGTGGTAAATGAATTTTTTTGATAACCGTTCATTAGGGATCGTAAGCCTGAAAAGATGTAACCTCTCGCGACTTTATATGCAACTGAATAGCAACATCTTTTTGATTTTTGTCACCGCGTCAAATGGGAAAAAAACCACGTCCTATGAAGTCTGAGACTCCTCTGTTTTGCATTGACCCGATCAAACCGGATGCCTACGTTGCGTGATATGCGCATTACAACTCATGTTGTCGGCCTGCTTAGCCTGTTTTTTGCGCTGATGTATGCATGGAATCATCAATTCGAACGCATGCCAGGCGGTCATGTTGTCGGCATAAACGATTTACAGATGATACAGCCACATGCGGCGCACATCAGACGGGATAGTCAGGCGTTGATTCTTTCGGCTCGTGGCGACACAAGGCACGCAACATTCGACTTGCCACTGGGCGTCACCGCAAGTCACCTTTTCATCAGAGTTTCGGCGCAAGCGAAGCAACTGATGCAAGGAGAAGAAATTTGGCAAGATGGCCGAACCTTTATTGAGTGGCTCTCACCAGAAAACCAAAGAGTCACTGTCTCACCCATTCACTCAGCGCGGGGGGACACGGGCTTGACTACTTGCTTCGCCATCAAACAACCACCAGGAGATCTTCGCCCCGTATTGCGACTCGAAAATCTTGGCAAACAAGGAGATTATATACTGAAAGAAATCGAATTAACACCCGCACGGGTCACTGGATCATGGAAACTTGGCAGCCCGTTGATCATGGCGGCCTTTGTTTTTCTCATCGCAAGCTTACTCGCCGCAAATCAGATTCCATCGCTACCGCGGCGTTTATTCGCAGCAAGCGTCACATGCATCATCGGTTATTTTTTCATCATTCCTGGGCCATGGCCGCAAACGAAGGGTATAGGGCAGGACCTTGTATGGAATCATCAGCAAGCAAAACCAACGGAAACGGTATCAGGCACTAAACTTCATCTGCCCATTACACCGCAGGCGAATATCGAGTCGAAGCTAGGAGATCAAAAAATCGCTTTCAATCAACCGTACTGCACGAAATTACCCGGATCTGGTAACCTCGCGTTACAAGCCAAAAGGATTCTCGCAAAAGTTCGCTCGCTCTTGCATTTCGCCCTTTTATTCGCCCCCGTTTGGATCGTGAGCTACGCCGTGGGATCGAAACGCGGATTTTTGCTAGGCTTTGCCATGGCTCTTGGTATGGAGATGGCGCAGTGGCTTTTTGGCTATGGATTTCAAGCGGATGATGTGAAAGATTTGCTCGCGGATTTTTGTGGCATCAGCATCGCGGTTTACTGCCACACACGCCTGTCTCGCAAAATCCACTCATGGATGCCTTTCCCATTTCCCCAACCGGCCTGACCAACCGTCACAGATTGCCTCGCATAGCAGTGGCACGCGTGAAAATCCATCGACTTTCACGCCGATCAAACTATAGGCAAGTGCCATGATTATCGCATGAAATCTTCCGCGCGCACGCTGTTGCAGCCAAACCATGTTGCGAACTTTGTAATAGAGCTTCCAATCCGCGAGACCTCGCTCGAAGAAGAAGTTTTTACCGGCTAACTTCCAATGAACCAAATTGCCCGGTCCCGGATGGTCCAAGATCGCGCCCCGGATCGCCTCAAAGGCGAATCCCTCGCGGGCAATCCTCCATGGATATTCCTCATCCTCACCACGGATGAATAAATCGCCGTTCACCGGTCCGGTCTTTGCACGGATTTCTTTCGAGACCAAGGCTCCGGTCCATGACGACATGGACTTCAACGGGTCTCCATCCGGAAGTCCCTCTTCATCCCAAACCAACTTCCACCCCGCTTCCCCGGCTTCGACCATCAGCGGCCAGGTGAATCGCTCGGTCTTTGGATCGACCTGCAAGGCATGCCTGACGACCCTTGGATCCCACTCCTTCTCCAACATCAATTCTAGGGTCCGCTCGCGTGGCCACGAATCATCATCCAGAATCCAAACCGCGTCAGCCCCTGCCGCAAACGCCAGCTCCATCGCATCTCTTACACCGCCCGCGTTTCCAAGATTCTCAGTCATTCGCAGGACTTGCAGCTCGAAGGGCAGACCCGTCAGGGTTTCCAATGCCGCAATCGTTTCATCATTCGAAACATTGTCCGCCACGATCACCCGATCCGGCTGGCACGTCTGCCGTGCCAAAGCGAGCACGCACTCAACTGCGGTTTGAGCACGGTTCATCGTCGCAAAGACGGCAGTCACGGAGAGAGGAGGGGACATGGAGTTGAGTCGAAGGTAGGGCGCTACCGCCGGGGGCGCAGGCGAAAGAGCTGCGAATGAAAAGCCCCAAAAAAGCCGGAACGTCCTCGCCCGGATTCACTCATTCACGTTTCTTTCACCCGATTCCCCCGGCGGTGGAACCCTACCTCGGCGCAGCCACCTTGATCACCGCCTTCCATCCCCTTGCCGCGATCCACAGCACCCCGTCCACCAATCCGTTCAAATACGGATCCTCAAACAGCGTGATGCCATAAGCACGGCGAATGGCTCGGGACTCGACGTGCTGGCGCTCCGCCGCAAGCACGGCATTCATGTCGCGGGTCTTCTTCAAATGTCGTTGTGATGCATTCCCGCCATGCATCCGGAACTCCGCAATCTGGATCGGGGCATGCGCAAACTTCTTACCGATGGAATCCAGCCTTGCATAAAACTCCCCATCCATCACATAGCGGAAATCCTCCCGCAACCGGTGGCCTTCCCCAATCACCGTCGCGTTCCGATAAAACGCTGCCGTCGAAGGCACATAACAATGATGATGGGTATGCACGAAAGCCGACCACCCGGGCACCTTCATCGTGCGGATCAAGCCTCCGTTCTCATCGATGAAATCATAGTCGCCATAAACCACATCCGCGGGCGATTTTTTCAAGAAAGCGAGCATCGTGGCAAGGGCTCCGGGCTTCAATCGGTCATCCGCGTTCAGCCAGATCACCCACTCGCCCCGCGCCCGTGCGAACCCCTTGTTGATTGCGTCGGACATCCCCTTGTCCGGTTCCTGTGTCCACACCGCATGCGGGAACCGCGCCGCGACTTCAGCGCTCTCGTCCGTCGAGCCGCCATCGATCAACAAGTGCTCAAAGCTCACGCCTTCCTGCGTCGCGACGCTCTCCAGGCAATCGCCGAGAAAGCGCCCGTAGTTCAGGCTGGGGGTGATGATGGTGAAGTCTAAGCTCATCAGGGCGCGCTAGGCTGTTAGCGATCTGCTAATGCCGACTCGATTCTCTGTGCCACTTTATTCCCTTCGCGCACGGCGAAGTTTGTTCCGCGGTCTTGCGGAAAAATTTGTGCGAAATTTGCGAGATAGAGCCCAGGGAAAGGGCCTTCGTAAGGAAGCAGTTTGCTTTCATAATCGCAATCAACGACATGCTGCGCGTCTCGGAAGCGGAAGCAATGAAACTGGCTCACTCGCTGCGTCTCGAACTCGGGATGCATCCCCTTCAGCGTCGTAAACCACTCGTCCCGCAGTTCGCCGGTATCCAAGGTGAATCGGCGGTCTTCATGAGGAACATAAGCTCCTAAATAATAAATTTCCTTGCCGCCGTAACGCTCAGCCGGCACTAGCTTGGTATGGCGGATCATGACAAGAAAGGGGGAGTCCTTCTCATTGACATTCACCCAATAAAAATCTCCCAGTTTCTGATCGGTCTCAAACACCATACAAATTGCGCCGAGATACCGAACTTGCGCCAGAGCCGTCTTATAATCCACCGTGAGTTCTGAATCAGGAAGCACACGGGAAAACGCTCGGTTGGATCCGGTGAACAGAGCCGCATCGAATAATTCATTGCCCCTATCCCTATGAATGGCCACCCGCCCATTTGCTTCCTCAATGGACCCGATACGCGCGTTTAGCTCGATCCTTACCCCTAGGGATTTCAACCGGGCTTCCATCGCCTTGATGATTTCAATAAACCCTCCTCGGATATATCCTAACTTTTCCCGCCTGGCTCCTTTCTCTCTGGAATTTGACCTTATATGAAGACGAGCCCAGAGCCAAGCCATCGACACACTTTCTGCACTGTCGGAAAATTTTCCGTTGAGTAGCGGCTCCCAAACCGCCTTTGTTGCTGAGCTGCCGCAGGCCCTGCGCATCCAGTTGATTGCCGAAACTTTCACCAAGCCTTCCCAGCGGCTGCGATGTTTCAAGTGCAGCGCCACCAACCCAAGACGGATTCTCCCGGCTAATGAACATGGTTTAAAACGCAGAAGGTCCAATGGACTCATGAAAGGCCATGCTTTACCGTCACGGAAAATTGCGAGGGAGCTTTCTAGCCACTCAAGCCGATCATCCATGCCAAGCTCGCGAATCAGGTCTAATATTTCAACGTCGGTGATGAACAAATGGTGGTAAGCTTTTTCCATAGGCTCGCCTTGCATTTGGAAGCTTGCAGCCAAGCCGCCCAGTTTCTGGCCCGCCTCGAACACGGTCACACAGGCTCCCTTTTCCGCAAGTCTGAGCGCAGCGACTAGGCCCGTCAGACCTCCTCCTATAATTGCAATAGATTGATTCGTCATGATTCCAGTGGGTGAGGCTCCGTATTACGGCGAGCAAATGAGATCCGCTTGTTGAGGTTGAACTGAAGAACGACGATGATGAAAATCACCAAAAGTTTCGATAATTGAGGACTGAGCGACATAAGGTCGACCATTAGGTATAGCATTCCTGTCGCGACTGCCATTCCGACCAAACCAACTAGATAGAACAGCATGAATCGCCTGAAAAGCTGGTCTTTAACGCTGAAGTTAAAGCGGGCATTCAGCAGAAAATTATTGATCACTCCCAAGCTGGTCGAGATCGAATTAATAATTAAATAATGCAAAGGAAGCCACTTGATCATGACGATAAATGCAAGGTAGTCGATGGTGGCACCACTAAGCCCAATAATTGAATAGAGAATAAAAGTTCGGCGCTTGATCAGCTCACGGACAACCCGCTCAAGTAAATTTGAATGCATGTAAGTTAAGTTAAAGGCCCGCAATTCTCCGTCGCTGAAATAACCCAAACAGGCCGTTGCTTAACTTCGTCGTAAATGCGACCGAGGTATTCACCTAAAATCCCCAAGCAAATCAGCTGGACCCCTCCAAGAAAGAGGATAGATATGACGATTGTTGCAAAACCGGGACCTGGTTCAAGCCCGATAGAGCTAAACCATGGGCGGAATAGTCTTTGTGCAAGGGTGAAAAGCATTCCCAAGAGCGCAAGTGCGGAAACCCACAACCCGACGTGGGAAGCAAGGGCGAGTGGAACGGCCGAAAAAGAAAAAATTCCATCCATCGCCAGTCGCAGTGACTTCCTCAGGGTATATTGAGGTTCCCCGGCGGCTCTGGCGTCACGCTCGAATTCTACTGCCTTATGCTTGAAGCCGCACCACACGCGCAAGCCTCTGAGGTAGCGGTTTCTCTCCGGCAGCGAGTTCATCACATCCACGACTTTCCGATCCATTAAACAAAAATCGCCGGAATCGGGCGGGATAGGTATACTGACAAGACGTGCGATGACTCGGTAAAAGCACCACGCTAGGAACATCTTTATCTTAGTGTCCTTACGCTTTTTCCGGACGCCATACACGACATCCGCCCCAGCTTCCCACTCACGGATAAAGGACTGGATAGTCTCCGGCGGATCCTGCAAATCGGCATCGATAATGCAGACACAATTGCCAGTCGCGTGGGCCATGCCAGCCGAAACTGCCGGCTGGTGGCCAAAGTTTCTTGAGAGGCAAATCGCCTTCCACCGCAAGTCGGAATTGCATTGCTTTTGTAAGATCTCCCAGGTTCTGTCGCGGGAGCCATCGTTTACACAAATAATCTCCACATCTTGTTCCCACCTTGCAATTTCAGCGTTCAAGCGCTCGAATAGATACGGTAAAACCTCCTGCTCGTTGTAGCATGGAATGACGATGCTGACTTTTTTTCTCATAGCGATTATCTTTCAATGGTATTCGAGATCTCCCAGATGGTGAAGGCTTGGAGGGTGTCGGTGATCTCAAAGTTCTGAGCTTTGAGCAGGCTTCTCAGATATCCCTTGGGATCAACAATATCAGGCTTGCTCATGATGATTAAATCCGGTTTCTCGATTGTCGGCAGCGGGTCTTTGAGATTGATAAACTGGAAGCCGGGCTCGCTCACCCGCAAACCGTAGTAAGCGGCCGTTAATCCATCCGCGGCCCAGAACACTTCCCGTCCCTCGGCGATTGCTGCTTTAGCGATTATTGAAGCATCGCGATAAGCATCCTTCTTATGTCGGACCCCAAGTCTTAGCGAAACCGCGCTGACGATCCCTAAGCCGCTGACCATGCACGCAATCAGGGTCGCCGCCTGACGGAAACGGAAACCTTTGGCAGACAAGCTCAGAAGACTGGCAAGTGCCAGTGCCAACAGAATGGACAAGGGGGCCAAATGTCTGGCCAGCAATCTGAAGTCTTTTAGAATGACCAAGGAGAAAAGAATTGCTAGCGGAATGGCAAGCCCCATGGCCGCGATCAACAAGTGTCGCTTTGTCATTCCCTTAATCAGGGCTGCAAAGCCAACTAAATAGGCGCTACCGAATATCAGAACTCCCCCTGCCAGTGGAAGTGCGTGATTGAGCACGGAACGGGGGTTTTCCCGCAGTTCGATGCGGCCCGGACCTAATCCCATCAGACCTGTGAGTTCATAAGCACAGGCGGCAAGGCTGAGAGCCAGTCCGCCTCCCATTTGCGCTGCCCCCTGCCCTAATAGTAGCGTTTGGAGATAGTAAGTGGCTAGTAGAAGAAATGAGGGGGCTGAGATCGCGAGGTCCCGCCAAAATGGCTTGTTCTTATAAATCGTTGGATTCAGGGAAAGAAATGAAACCAGCGCACCTGCCGACCAGAGGACGCCCGTGAGGCTGGAGGCACAGAGGATCAAATTACCGAATAGAAATTTCCGCCAGAGGGATTTTAGTCGGGTTTCCCGTTCCAGAAAGCAGCTCATGACCACCGCAGCCCCTGCGATTTGCATGAGATAGGGGCGCAACTCGTTGAGGTAATAAAGGACAAAGGGCGAGACGAGCAGTGAGATCCAAAAGAACGGTGTCCGTCGGAGAAAGTAAACTGCCACCAGCAGCCAGAGAATGTTGCTGGCCCGCAGGGCGAACTCACCGCTGCCAAAAAGCTTTTCCCAAACCCAGATGTAAAACATGTAGCCCGGCATTTGGGCATCGGAGCCTCCTTGCGAAACCAAGGATTCATACCAACTGCGGATCGAAGGCTGCAGCGCCTTGCTTGCCGCGTTTCCTTCGTCGATCCAGAGGCTGTCCGCGGAGACGAACAGCAGGCCCATCGCCAGAGTGACGCATCCCATCAACCACAGTGGCGGTTGGGCGAGGAATTGAAGATAAGTCCGAGGATAGTTCATCTGGTATACTTCGGTTTGATTGATCGATGCCGCTTACCGTCCCAAAAGAATACGGAGATACGGTGTGATGCAGCGGTAAGGCCATAAGCAACCGGAATTTCGGCGATTGTAAAGAACCCACTGCTTGAAGGGCAGCCCTTTGGGACTCTGAAGCTTTCGGAAACGTTCTCGCCGTGATAGCGAAGTATCGCGCCACGTACCCGCGGGAGAATTGCGACCGCATGTCCCGAGAGATTCCGCGCTCTGAATCAATCGGATGCCGTTCCGGCTTGCTTGATAGCCGTAGTCGAAGTCACCCATTGCATGGGTGTAGACATCATGGAAGCCACCCTGTTCCTCGTAAACGACCCGCGGAATCAACACCGCGTTCGCATTGAACGTTTCGCATGCTTCCAAGCGGCCGGAGACGGGCACGGCGGTGTTCGCCCCGCGGACACCGCCATAGGTGTGGGCGCCGGTTTCGGGGTCCCGGATGGCCGCCACGGAGATGATAGGGCAGTCTGAGGAGCTACATATGTCAAGCAGCCTTTGAACGGCAGAGGGATCCAACACCGTGTCGTCATTCAACAACAAATAGTAGTCCGGATCGAGTCGTGCGGCATGTTGCCATGCCGCACGCATCCCGCCACACCAGTAAAGATCTCCACATCCCCGCAGGATTTCCACCTCCGGATAACATCCAGCAACCGCTTCGGAGGTTCCATCGCTGGAACCGTCATCCATCAATACGACGGAGATCAGGATTTCATCCCGCAGGGTTTGCACACTCAAGCCAGCGAGACATTCCAAGGTTTGATCCTTGCGGTTGTGACAAGTGAGAAGCACAGCAATTTTCATACCTTCCGATTTCATTTGGGTCGCGGAATTAGCCATAAAATTCGGCAAATTGAGTGGTAAGACTTATAGGATCTTGCAATGTTGGGTTAAGTGAAAGGAGGCAGGAAACGTCGGTAAGACTTGTTTGCAGCAACATTGGGCCTCCAGTTCGTAAGCCTCAGCGTGATGAGGGAACCGCCAGAACAGAGAGGACACCCTCTGTGAAATTCTCAACCATGTTTTCTATCGAATGTTGGCTTGCTGCGGCGAGCGCGCCATTTCGTAAAAATTCCAATCTGGCTGGTTCCCGCATGAGATCGCATACGGCGTCCGCGTAGAGATTGGCATCATCGCCGCAGCGCACCAACAGACCATTCTCTCCATGGTTAAGATAATCGATCTCCGGTCCGTGAAGATGGGTTTCGGTAGTGATAATCGGTACTCCCAACGCAAAGGAATCAAGGATCACGAGGCCCACTCCGCCAGGCATTAATAGAGCTTTTGATACCAGCCAGTACGGCAGCTTGGCGAGATCGCCCAGTGCTCCGGTACAATGTATCCAAGATCGCTCCGCAGATAGTTGGTCCACTGTCGGCTTTAGTGGACCGTCGCCAATGATAATTAGCTCAAAGTCCGAAATCTTCTCACGAATCTTATCAGCCGCCCTCAGTAGGAAATCGATCCGTTTGATTGCGTAAAGGCCACCGGTATACACACAAATGTTGCGCGAGGTCAGTCCGTGCTCCTTGCGAAACTCCTCCAAGGTGGACGTGTCAAACGACTCACGTGACTTGATCAGAGCCTTCAAATCTATGGCATTTCCAACGTTGGTTATTTTGCTGGGTGGGAATCCCAATTCTCTGACCACTTGCGCGCTCGGTGAGTTGTATGCAAACCACCAATCAACCCTTCTTGATAAGAAGCGCTTGAATATTTCAGCGGGACTGGAAGTGCCAGATGCCTGGAAGTTACGCCCGTGCCCCCAAAAAGCGAATCGTCCTTTCGAGTAACTCGACTTAAATATAAGCCACCAAGATATCGCGTATTTTACTTCCTGAGGTGCTATGATCAAACATGCATGAGAACATTCCTTTAACGCACAATGAAATGCGAGAGGGCCATATCGTTTGATTGGAACGCGAACCACACATTCGAGGTTACTATACAGAAATCGTTTGTCAAGTTGTTCACCACATATCACCTGAAGCTGAATATCATGCTGTTTCAGTCGTGCGCATAGCTTTTCAAAAAATGGTAATCTATAGTGAGGTAAGTGCTCTTGAAGAATGACGACCCTCCTCATGATTTAATGGATTGATTGATTTTCGAAGATGGGAGGCATCCGTCACGCGCCACTTCCTCTTCAGCCATGGCGATACGATGGACTAGTCGAGCGGCCTTGCGGGATTCCAAGAACCACGAACGCACCAATACTTGCGGTGTCGGCGGTGCGGCGAGTCGACTTTTAAGCTGTTTGGCCGCTACAGTAAATTCCTGAGATAGACGACAGACCAAATCAGATGTCAGTTCTGACGAGAAGGAGGATTCTACGGCGACCACGGCGACCCGCCTAGAATGTAGGATTGACTTGACGAGCGCTCCTTCAATCGGAGCAGACCAGAGGGACGGTGCCAAGGTGAGGTTACTTCTATGGATGGCGTCCCGTAACCCAGATTCCCACCGCATCGGGCGGAACGTGCAATTGACAGGTATTTCGTGGTCTGGCGGCTGTAAACAAGGGAACAGAAATGAGAGATCGGGGCAGGCGAGGGCTAGACCCAGAGCCCAGTGCAAGCCTTTAGCTGCTTTGGCATCTCCATGGTAGACAACATCGAATGCAGGTTCAGGTAATTGCTCTGAAGGGAATGATTCCACAATATCATTCATGTCGGATGTCCACAACCCAATGACCCTGACAACAGCCCCCGGCCCGTAGTGGCGTCGCATCAATAGGGCGCTAAGCTCGTTTTGAGCCAGCAACCGGACTTTTCCCGCGGTCACCAAAGGGTGGAGGAACCGAATAAAATCTCCCGTATCGGAGTTATCCACCGGGAAGGGTCTACAGCGGTTCTTTAAAGCATTCTCGTATTGTCCGCTAAGACATAGAAGACACGCGTCTGATTCCCCAGGCAGGTGATTGTATGAGCGAATACAGAAAAAAGACGCGTCGAGTATGTAAATCCATGTGGGCTGGGTCCTTTTGAGTAGAAAATTGCGGCACCAAAGGACGCCAATTTCCTGAAAATGAATCAGAACAACGTGCGGTCGGCGTGCCAAGATTCCGAGAGAGATCTTCGTTCTGAATTTTCTTAGATAATGGACACAGGCCTGGACCGAAAATCTTATGAGTTTTCCTGCCCGGTAGGCAGCGGCGGCCTCGCCCTTGTTACCAGCATATACAAATTCAACGGGTGGACCCCAGGTAAGTGCCTCGACTACCAGATGCTGGATAAGCCGGCCCGCCCCGACCGTGAGGCTGGGGGGGACGCCTGAGATGATCGTCAATGGTCTCATTACTCAGGATCAGCGGTACGGGTGAGGGGCACGAAGCGGCTTGCCTCTCCCTCACGGGCTGGGACGGCACCTACAAGTAAATCACCATCAGCTTGCCAGTGTTTCCACCACTCAAGGGCAAATTGATGCACCGATTGGGCTATGCCTGATCCAATGTTCTCGATGACGAGCCGTCCGGTTGGCAGATCCGTGCGCATTACTCCAGCAGCGAGAGCAGACGCCACCCGCTCGACAGGAACAAAATCGCGGACCTGTGTGCCGCTTGACATGGGGAAATCCTCGCCCGTGCGCGCAGCTCGTCTAAGGGAAGGCCAGAGCCGCTGGTCTCCTTCCCCATCGCCGAAAACGACACATGGTCGGATACTCAGCGAGGTAAGCCTCTGAGTTGCGGTCAGTCCGTGCAAAGCCATGGTGGCTGCCGCCTTTGAAGCTGCATATGGACCCAATGGTTCCGGGGCAGCGGTCGTTGGGATCCACTCATACTGATCCGCAGCAGATCCGTACTCGAAGCAAGTTCCACAGGTGATGATGCGGACGGCCCCGTGGGCTGTGGACTCCAGCCAGAAACGCAGCGACTGGCTGACATTCCAGAAAAAACAGCCCTCCCAGTCAGCCTTTCTCGGATCGACACCATGTGCCGCCAAATGTATCAATGTGAATGCTTCAGCAGTTGTGAATTCGGTGATCTGCGGCCAATCCGGCTGATCCAACGTGGACTTTACCCAGCGGACACCGGGCATTTCCGAAGGTTTGGCGCCTCGGTAAATTGCGAGGACTTGGTGGCCAGCTCGTGCCAGGGCGGACAATGTGTGGCGACCAATAAAACCAGTTCCGCCAGTGACGAGGACTTTCATCTATAGAGGTAAATATACTTTGGTATCAATCCAGTTTCGTAAGCATCTCGCGATCAAACTGGACTAGCTCTTGGCCTTTGAGAAGTTTTGCGTGAAGGTCGGGATTGGCGATGAGTGCTCGACCAAAGGTGACCATGTCGAGCAGGCCTGACTGGATCTCTTCGTCTCCCTGTTCGAAAGTGAGCGAAGCGCCGCCGATAAGGAAGTGAGGCCAAATTGGCCGTATGTTTCTAATTACACGCCCGGAGGTCTTGTAGTAGTCCGCATTGGCGCAACTGATATCCAGCATTCGAAGACCCACCCTGTCCAGCCCGGCAAGGAGATGAGCTAGCATTTCTTCGAGATCCGGCCAATCATAAAGTCCACCCATCTCTCGGGAAGGGGAAATCCGGGCCATCACCTTGTCAGCTCCAATGGCGGCGATCACCTGTTTGGTAATTTCCAAGGCGAAGCGACAACGTCCGACAATTGAACCACCATAGCCATCCGTGCGTTGATTGATTCTTGTGTCGAAGAATTGATCGATGAGATAACCGTGGCCAAAATGCAGTTGCACCCCGTCAAACCCTGCTTCCATCGCGTTCTGTGCCGCTCGGACGAACTGTTGGGTGACATCCTGAAAGTCTGCGGTTTCCATAGCCCGTGGTTTTCCGTATGGTTTGCTATTTTGCCGATTGATCCCCTCGGCGGTGATTGCGCTCGAACTAATCGGAGCCACTCCGCCCGTGAAGTCTTCGTGTGAGATCCTGCCGCAATGCCAGAGCTGCGAAAAGATCTTTCCTTGGTGTTGCCTTACTCTTGATGTCACTTGCTTCCAACTCTCGGTCTGTTCTTCGGTTTCGATGTGCGGGACGTTGTTGTAGCCATCAGCGGTTGAGTGGACCACAGTCCCTTCGGTGATGATTAGTCCGACGCCGTTGGCGGCGCGGCTGCTATAATAGTCGGCCATCAGCGCCGTCGCCGTGTGATTGGGCCCACAAAATCCACGCGTCATCGCCGCCATGGCGATGCGTGAGCGGAGTGTTCCGAGGCGACTGTCTTGAAAGGATGCGAGTAGATTTGAATTCATTGATAATGGATTATGTTAGACTTCTGAGAACAAGAATTGAAACCAGGGACGGGAAAGATACTCCTTAAGTGACGCTTGCCAGGGACGTTGCAAGAAGAGGCCGCTTGATATCAGGCGTTCGTTACTCAGTATTGCCCGGTCCGGGCGGCGCGCGACATCCCCGGAGCTGATCATGTCCTGTGACGCCGGTACGATTTGAATGCGGGCCTCAAGGCCTAGCTGGCGAACGCATTCCTGGGCGAGGTCGTAAAAGCTCGCCTCGCCAACTGAACCCATTGACCAAACTCCCTGCATGCCCTGATCCAGCAGAAGCAGGCTGTTTTTCGCAAGGTCTTCGGTATAAGTCGGCTGCCAGACCCGATCGCCCACCGCGTAAGATGATCTACCGTCCTTCAGCAAATCAACGAGTTGGCGGGTGAACTTGCCGACAAAGTTTTTGTCCTTTTCGTCTCCACCAAAAAAGCCGGCCATCCGGACGACGAGAGCCTCCGGTTGGGCTGATAGGATCCGTCGTTCAGCCTCCAATTTGCAGCGGCCATAGACGGACTGTGGATCAGGATTCGTTGATTCGTCGATTGGGGTCTCACCTCCGGAAAAGATCAAAAACGATTGCGGGTAAAACATTTTGGAGTTTGATCCGGCAGCAAGTTCAAGAACATTCAGTGTTCCCTCCACCTGTATCTGGTGGCAGCGCTCTGGAAATGCTTCGCAACGATCAGCGTTCACATCAGCAGCACAGTGGATGATAAAATCATAACCTTCGGCGACATGCCTGAGAACGGCTTTACGATCGGTCACGTCTAGAGCTTCGTGTGGGATGGCGTAAACCATTACTGATGGATAATGCTTGGTGAGTATTGCTTGGAAGGCTCTGCCAAGCATCCCGTCCGCGCCGGTAACCATCACTTTTTTTCTGGATAGGTGGGAGGTCATTAGGGAATGAATACTTTTATGGGTCAACAAGAACGGCCGTATCGGCTCGACACGATCAGCCACTGTTCGGCGTTTTCATGCTTTCGCCATGGCAAAATCGCGAATCACCCTCACCATAAAATCAAGCTGCTCGCTTGTCAGGCCGGGATAAGTGCCGAGAAACATCGTTTGGTTCATAATGCGGTCGGCGACAGGCAGCTCACCGGATACTCGCATGGCGTCGGGATTGTCATGGCGCAGTTGCACAAAGGCGGGTTGGCGGACGAGGTTGCCGCCAAAGAGCATGCGATTACCAATCTTGTGGTGGTCGAGTTCCTGGGCAAGTTCCGTCCGGGTGAAGGGAGCCGATTCCTTGACGGTGATCTTGAAGCCAAACCAGGAGCAGTCGGTGCGGCAGTCTGTGGCATCCCAAGAAAAGACCGAAGAGAAATCAGGTGAGAGGGGGAGGGGTGTAGGGGGGGAGGTAGATTGCTGATTCCTGATTTTTGATTCCTGTTCCCTCTCTTCTGGTGGGATCCAAGCGGTGGCGTGGGTAGGGAGGGCGAAGTCGATGAATTCTTTGAGTCCATGGAGGCCGCGGCGGAGGTGTTCCCAGTTGCGCTTGCGAGCTTCAATGAAGTCCGGGAGGCGCTTGAGCTGCACGCGGCCAATGGCGGCCTGGATGTCGAGCGGTTTGACGTTGTAGCCGAGGTGGGAGTAAATGTATTTGTGGTCGTAGCCTCTTGGGAGCTCGCCAAGTTGCCAATCGAAGCGTTTGTCGCAGGTGTTGTCTTTCCCCGAGGGGCACCAGCAATCGCGCCCCCAATCGCGGAAGCTTTCGGCGTAGGTTTTGAGGGAGGCGCGGCGGATGATATTGACCGAACCGCCCTCGCCCATGGTGAGATGATGGGGAGGGTAGAAGGACTGGGTGGAGATGTCTCCAAATGCCCCAGTCGGGGCGGTGAGTAAGAGTACCGAGGAGCTGCCTGATTGGGCTGTCTCTTGGACGTGGTAACGGATAATGGGATGTTCGCCCTTATCGGCGATTTTGATGAGGTGCTCGAGGCCAAGCTCTTTGGCTTTGGCTACGGGGAGTGTATAGGTACAGCCCAACGCATCGCAATTGTCCTCAATAAGCCAGAGATCGTGCCTTTTGCAGAATTCCAAAACGACGAGGAACTCGAAGGGGTTACCCAAGGCGTGCGCCATCATCACGGCTTTGGTCTTGCCGGGGCTGTAGGCGGCTTCGAGTAAACTGCAGTCCGCGTTTCCGGTGAGGGGCTTTGCGTCGATGAAAACGGGAACGGCACCGCACTGGATGATGGGCGCGACAGTGGTGGGAAAGCCTGCGGCAACGGTGATGACCTCATCCCCGGGACGGATGCGTTTGTGGGCGGGAAGCTTGTGGGTGGTGAGCGCAGAAAAGGCCACGAGATTGGCCGACGAGCCGGAATTGACCAACAGGCAGTGTTTTACGCCCATGAATTCAGCCAGTTCCTTCTCCATTGCCTCACCTTCCGGGCCGAGCGTCAGCCAGAAATCCAGCGTGGCGGAAACGGCGGCTTCAACTTCATCTTCGGTGAAGACCCGGCCGGCGTAGGGAATCGTCTGCCCCGCCTGATGCGGCGTCCGGGCGGGATCGTCACCGGGACGGTTGGCTGCGTGGGCGAGTTTCGAGAACGCCCTGGTGTCATTCTTGATGACTTCTTTTCGCAGGCTTGCAGTGAACGCGGGAGTGAATCCGACGGGAAGAGGAGCAACCTTGGAGCAGTGAATCTTCAGCGGCCGATTGGTCCGCACATAAGATTGCCGGGGCAGGCACCCGGTTTGATAGTCCTGCTCACGGATCGCAATGCACTCCTGCGGTTGCTCTCTACTGGTGATCATGAGCAAATCCAAGTCACCCCGGGCATCCGGGTTGGAGATTACCACCGCAGGCCGGTCTTTTGAACCGGTTGCGTCGGTGAACGGAAACAATACTCTAACACATTTGCCAATCATTTGAACGGAAGTCGGGGTTGTCATGGTATATATCATTGCTTTGCGAGCGCATCGAGTGCATCGCTCCAATCTTCTTCGTCCTCTGCAACGATCGATTGAAGCTGTAGCAATTCTTCGGGACGATATCCCATCCGCTTTGCAATTTCATCGGAGGTATAGAGAACGACAGGAACATCCAGCGGTAGTTCGTTTTCATCCGCGATGATCTCAATACGGTCTTGGTGTTTGATTAAGGTTACTTGCATAAGGGGTGTCGGGTGATGAGATGGCTTTGATGGATGGTGGTGCGGTTGAACCGCGAATGAGAAGGGAAAGAATAGCCTCCGGCGGAAGAAGGTAATTTGGGCGGATTGACTCAAAGCCGCCCCACAGCTTTTCGCCCTACGGGCACGTCGCGAATAGCTCCTGTCCAAACCACCTATAAGCCTTCGGTGGTTTTGGACCGAATCCGCCCTACCGTTGGTAGGGCGTGGTCGGCCTCGCCGCGCCCAGTTGTCCGCCGAATGGCGGTGCTTTTATTCTTCTCCCGTCGCCCATGCAAGTCCCTTGGCGGCCGCGGCTTGATGATAGGTTTGAATCTGTTGGGTCGTGAGTTCATGAATATTCCAGCCGTTGGCTTCGTCTTGATACCATTCAGCCGTAGCAGCGACCGTTTGCTCGAAGTTCCAAACCGGCTGCCACTGGAGCAGGTGGAACGCCTTGTCGATGGCGAGATTCAGCTTGGATGCCTCGTGCACGGCGTTCGGGTCGGAGGCGTCTGTCCATTCGCCGCCGGTGTGTTTCAGCAGCTCTTGGACGAGTTCGGCGACGGTGCGGTTGCTGGTGAGCGCCGGACCGAAGTTGAATGCGGATGAGAGGGAAGAAGAACAAGGGACGATTGACGATTGACGATTGTTGATTGTTGATTGTTGGCTCGACGGAGAGGCTAGGGAGGCGGCGAGGTGGAGGTAGCCGCTGAGGGGTTCGAGGACATGCTGCCAGGGACGGGTGGCGATTTTATTGCGGACGGGGATGGCTTGGCCTTCGCGGAGGGCGCGGATGCAATCGGGAACGATTCGATCGAGTGCCCAATCACCGCCACCGATGACATTTCCCGCCCGTGCGGAGGCCAGTTTGATTCCCGCATCTTGATTGCTGACTCCTGCTCCCTGAGCAAAGAAAGAGCGGCGATAGGAGTCGATGACGAGCTCCGCAGCACCTTTGCTGGCACTGTAGGGATCGTGGCCGCCCATGGCGTCTTCCTCGCGATAGGCATGGAGCCATTCCCGGTTATCGTAACACTTGTCCGTGGTGACGCAAACGACCGAGCAGGCTTGGTTCCGAAGGCGCACCGCTTCAAGAACGTGCGCGGTGCCCATCACATTGGTGGCGAACGTTTCGATGGGAATCTCATAGGATAGCCGGACCAGCGGTTGCGCGGCCAAGTGCAAAACCAGGTCCGGGTTCGCTTGATCCAGGGCTTTGGAAAGGGCGGAGCGATCCGCAAGGTCCGCGCGGGTGTCTCCGGCGATGCGATCCGCAAGTCCCAACTGATGGAAGAGGATTTCGTGGGGTTGGGGGTCGAGCGCGTAGCCGTGGACTTCGGCACCCAGCATCAGCAACCACTCGGTAAGCCACGAGCCTTTGAAGCCGGTGTGGCCGGTGAGGAAGATGCGTTTCTTTTGATAGAAGCTGCTGAACATGGTCGGAGGACGTGGGGAATGAAGGTCCTAAAGGAGCAGAATTCGAAATAAAAAAATGGGAGCTGGGAATTTGGCCTTTCGTGAATTTCAGAACGGCGGCAATCGAATTGAAGTCTTTCAAATTACCATGTCTTCCAAGGCGCCTTGCCTGACTCCCAGAGGCCTTCAAGTTCGATCTTGTCCCGAAGCGTGTCCATCGGCCGCCAGAAACCTGAGTGCTTGTAGATATTGAGCTCCTGTCTTGCTGCCAGCGCTTCAAGTGGCGCGCGCTCCCAGATACTCTTGTCTCCTTCAATCAGATCGAAGACGGACGGCTCTAGCACAAAGAATCCGCCGTTGATCCATGAACCGTCACCGGCGGGCTTCTCTTGAAACGAACGGACGTGATCTCCAACGACGTCAAGTGAGCCGAAGCGTCCGGGAGGTTGGACGCCGGTGAGGGTCGCCTTCAAGCCGGAGGCTTTGTGTCGTGCGATGAGGGCGGTGATGTCGATGTCACCGACGCCGTCACCGTATGTGCAACAGAAGGTCTCACCGTTAACGTAGTCCTGGATCCGCTTGATTCGACCGCCAGTGAGAGTTTCTTCGCCGGTGTCAACAATGGTCACTCGCCACGGCTCCGCTTTTTTGTGGTGAACTTCCATGGTATTGTTCGCCATGTCAAAAGTGACATCGGACATGTGGAGGAAGTAATTGGCAAAATATTCCTTGATGATGTAACCCTTGTAGCCAGCGCAAATGACAAAATCATTAATTCCATGAGCGCTATAGATTTTAAGAATGTGCCAGAGAATCGGGCGACCGCCGATCTCCACCATCGGTTTTGGTTTAAGGGCGGTTTCTTCGGAGAGGCGAGTGCCTAGGCCCCCAGCAAGGATAACTGTCTTCATGTGTTATAGATTAATTACAAAAAATTGAGTTTTCAAGCACATCTCTCTCAAATCAAGAGGTTAGATCGGTTGGATTTGAGGATAGTGATGAATTCCCGGATCCATTGGGCCGGAGTAGCGTTACAGAGCAACCAATCGTGTCCATTTTGTCCCATTTGGGCTCTTTTTGCCGGACCCGCAGACTCCATTAGAGTAACGCACTCGGCAAGTGACCGTGGATTTCCGGGTTCATGGAGGTAGCCTGTCGAACCTGGGATCACGGTTTCAGTCAGTCCACCGGATCCAGAGGCAATCACAGGACGTGATGCTTCATAGGCTTCGTAGACGATTAAACCTAGAGGCTCCCACCAAATGGAGGGCGCGATAAGTCCTCGAGAAGTGCGGATCAGATGCTGCTTACGCTCACCCGAAACGAAGCCGATGCACTCGACTTTAGCGAGCTTGCTTGCCCAGACATGAAGGCGAGCCTCCTCGGGGCCGGTTCCGGCGAGAATCAGCTTCGGACAAGCCTCACCAAGTTGGGCCTCGAGTATCTCCCACGCATCAAGGAGAGTAAAAACTCCTTTTTCAGGAACCAAGCGGCCCAAAAAGAGATAATGATCACTTTCCGATTGGGATTGAAGTTGCCCTTCTACTGACCAGCAGTGGCGCAGTGTGACCACCTTGTGGGCTGGTATTCCTGCCTCGACGAATTTATCGCGCATGAACTCCGACACAGCAATCCAGCGGGTGACTGTATCAAGCTTTCCTGATTTTTGGAGTAGAAACAGGTGCAGGCTGAGTAGGGCGGTTTTGAGGCGGGAGCGTTCCCATGATCCGGCGAGAATCTCAGGAAGCATGTTGCCATGAAGAGGACGAGGGTCGACCTTGTTTTGGATCCACAAAGTACCCGAAGGACTGAACGGGCGGAAATTGTGTATATATTGAATGACGGGTATCCCGTGTTGAGCGGCTTCAATGTAGAGACCGAATGAGGCGACGGGAATGAGATTATGAAAGATCAGTACGTCGGGATTCACAGACGCAATCTCCTCACGCAGTCGTTGGCGTGAATTGGGATTGTTCCCTATCCAGAACGCCTGGCGGAAAAAACCAGGTGATCCTCGCCCTTTCCAAGCCCGACTGTGAAAGCGGAGATCATGAAATTCGACAAATCCCAGTCCAAGGCTGCTCATTTTATCTACCCATACTTCCTCGCCACCGATTTCCATGTATTGGTTCAAAACCTGAAGGACTCGGATAGGGCGATCCTCGGGTGTAATCCTAGCGAATTGAGTCATTTTTCAGAAAAAAAAGGGGGCCAATACGTCAAACTATTCGAAGAAACGCGGCCGGTAGTGGGGCAGATGCTACTGAATTCTTACCACTCGCCGTGTGTTTGAATTTATTGCCTTGGAAACCGGATGAGGGATGGAAGTGGCTGTCAGGATTTGAAAACCATGCCGATGAACTGATTGCCGAGAAAGTTGAGTGGGGTGAGAGCTGCATAAATGGATTTTGCAGCGAGTAGACTCAGCTTGCCGTTGCCAAGTGGGTGTACCGCCCTGTGAACAAACCCACTGTGGTCCCAGAGGCGGATGACCTCAAATGCAAGATCGCGTTTTAAAAGTTGGCTGCGGGTTGCTGATTTCAAGAGGTCGGCGTTCCAGCGGAATACGTAGTTGAATATACCCTCATGTTCTTCCCATTCACGGCCGAGGATGCGCCCGGACCAGCCCGATTGGGGTTCTAACACGATTACGGCCTTCCTTGCCACCCGTAGCATTTCGTTGAAGCCAAGGACAGGGCGAGGAAGGTGGTGCAGTCCATCTTGGACCAGGACGACGTCAAAAGATTCGTTTTCAAGGTCCATGGTCTCAGCGTTTAGTAAGCGGGTCTTCAACCTGGGATCCCGGGCTCGACAAACGCCCAATGCATTCTCCGAAAAATCGGTATTGGTCACCTCGCCAATGCCAGCATTGCGGAGGTATGTCGCCTCGCCTCCAACTCCACCGCAAACGCACAAAGCACTCACTTGGCTGAGGTCCTGACCAAGGTAATGCTGCAGACGTTCCATTACTTTGTTTAGCCTGCGATCCCGAAGATAGCGCACGACGAGATTTTTTGTGTCATTAAAGGCGAAATCACCTGGATCGCGCCCGAAATTCCGCTCAAAAACAGATCGTTGGGCTTCAATGCCGTGATCAGGACTCGAGTAATTGTTAGATAGATGGTTCATGGATTGGATTGTAGTATGACAGGGATGATCGCAGAGCTGCTTTGGTGAAGAATAAATAGAACGTTGACTTTCCGGCCGTGGAAGACTGGTTGCCTCAGCGTTTTCGCTTCCACTTCTCCGGCAACGGTTTGTTAACGGCCGGGTTTCCGAAAGCCAGATGGCCGGCGGGGACATTACGGGTGACCACGGCACCGGCACCGACCACCGCGCCGTCGCCTAGGGTGACTCCTTTGAGAATGATCGCACGGGCACCAATGAAACAACCGCGCCCGATGTGGATGGGCTTGGCTGTCTCGGCCGCTCTATTATCCCAGCGCCAGTTTGGCAGCGGGAGGTGGAAATCGTTGTCGAGAATCATTGCGTCCGCTCCGATGATGGTGCCTTCACCAATTCGGATTTTGGACGCCGCGCAAATGCAGACGCCGCTGATTCCCACGTTGGACTCTAATTCAAGGAATGCTCCGGGGGCGATAGTGGCGAGCGTGGTCGTGCGACGCCCGATCACTGGATTGGCGGAGATTGAGGAATGTACGACGACTCCTTCTTTAAGACTCATTCGGGAACCACGGATCACTTGAATTTTGGGTCTGCCTGAGAACCTCACACTAGGATGGACAGTGGCGCCCAAAAATCTTGCCCATAACCTCCAAATTGGCAGCATGATCAGATCCCGAAGCACTACCCATTTCCTTAGGATCACGCGAAGTATATTTCTGATGAACATAGAGTGAGAATTAGGCCTAGGATGGCCCGCTGGTCAAAAATTGACTATAGATTTCAAGAAAACCCCAGGCGGTATTTGACGGTCGAAAATAATCCCTATCCTCACTTTGGCGTGAGGCTCCCATCTTGCGGGCAAGTTCCGGATCTTTCATTAACTTCTGGAGTGCATGGGCAAGCCCCTGAGGCTCCAGTGGATTGACGATAAAACCGTTTTCCCCGTCACGGATGTATCCAGCCTGGCCGCCATGAATCGTGGTGATCACGGGTAGGCCGATCACCCGTGCCTCTTTCACGACATTCGGGCTGGAATCTGCCAACGTGGGATGCACCAAAAATGATGCATGTTGCAGTTGAAACTGAAGATCTTTCCAAGCGAGGACTCCGAGCCATTCGACGTGTGGAAGCCCGCAATTGAGCACTGCATCTTGCAAAGGGCCATCGCCTGCAAACTTAAAAGACCATGAATGGGAATCGAGCTGGGCTAAAGCCTCGAGGAGAATATCCACTCCCTTGTGCCTAGCAAGGGAACCGACAAATAATGCATAGGGTTGCACCACATCCGGTTGCCATTTTACCTCACGGAAGCTTGGGTGAACGCCATATTCTACCTGACGCAGGTCTGCATCAGGTGCAAACTCCCGGACTTTTTGAATGGCCCATTCAGACTCGCAAGTTACCACAGTTGCGGCCTTAACTAGCCTAGGCTCCAGTTCCGCCATTTTATTCCAGATCCAAAGGTCTGGTAAATAGCCTTGTCTCGAAAGGTTGCTGATAACTCCTTGCATGGACAGAATCGATGGGATTTTAAGCAAGCTGCAGACAACCGGGTAACTTCTCTCCGTCCCCCAGCAATGGATGAGAGCCGGTTGGATTCTTTTGATCTCGCGCATGAGCAGTAGGCGCGAGGGCAAATAGTGCAACGCCATGTCGACCATGGCCTTGCCTGCTGGGATCTTGTGAAAGAACTGGCCCCCCCATTCTCTTCGTTCGCTGCGGCCCCAGCTCCGGCTGCGGTCGAGTGAGATCCAGTGAATTTCGTAGTTGGTTCCCTTTGCGAATTCCTCAGCGAGCTGGGCAAGCCAGGTGCAGGCTTGTCCTCCGCCGCGGCCGGTTGCGCCCTTGTCGAAAAAACTCCACGGGAAGTCGGCGAGGATTGCGATTTTCAAAGCTTTATGTCGCATGATGGGCGAGTCGTTCGTCGACCTGGGATGTTCTGGTTTTCATTGAGGCTGCGAACGTGAATTAGCTGTCCGAGTTTCTTTCTATTGCCCGAGAGATTTGTTGGACAGCGGGCAGACAAAGCGCTTCATATGAATGTCTGGATTGGAAGCATCGGGATGCCCGCTCCTTCATCGACCGAAGCCGATCCGGGTCATGGACAGCACGCTCCAGAGCCGCTGCGAGTGCGGCTGTGGAGCCATCCTCCGCACATTCACCAATATCCTCCATCACAATGATATCCCTCAGCGAGTCATTGTCCGAACCTACGACGGCCAAGCCCAGAGCCATGAACTCATAGAGTTTCGTCGGAGCGCAGTAGCGCTGATTGCTGGTATTCTCAACCGAAGGCGAGTAGTCGACTATTCCGACATCTGCCTCCCAGGCTGATGCTAACAATTCGTCACGCTTTCGCGGGCCTGTAATAGCGTATGCATCTGGTGACAGCGATCGAGACGCGTAGCGGTTCAGCTCTGCTATCTGAGCTTCAGGTGCGTTACAAAACGCAAGAAAGAAGACTGATGCATTGCATACTGCAATTGCATCAATGACACGCTCCAACGGTTTTTCCTTACCTACTCCTCCCATATGCAACAAAATATTCCGCCCCTCAGGCAGGCTACGTCCGGCAAGGATGGCGAGCCCTCCGCGCGTTGATCGCCGCGGGATAGAGCTCATAGGCAGAGTGTTCCTCAGAATCAACGGCATTTCTGGCAGGCCGAGACGAATCATCCTCGCTCGTGCCCGGTTTGGTTCCACGTCTATTACCAAATCGGGCACACGTGCTAGGCGATTGTAAATGCGAATACGCGGAATTGTAGGGTATTCGTCATAGAGGTGTAACTCTTGGCAGTATTGGCCCAATTTCAGACTATTTCGCCGAATCTTCTTGGCTATGGATGCCTCCAGGAGATAATCATTTTCCGTGATGATGACTTGCTGGCTTCTGAGAATCTCGAAGAATACTTTGAGGCGGTGGCGAATGGTTTGCCACTTTCGGAAGAACCCCAGTCTCTCTCGGCGAAGCAGACAATACACTGAAATGTCAAGTGCTGCGTACTCCACAGCTTCCGCTTCAGTGGCTGATACCAAAACCCTGACGGTGTGCCCTGAATCACGAAGAGCCCGCGCCATATGAAGCGTCCCGGAATATGCTCTGAGAAAGCAAACGCCCGAGACAATCAGAATATCGCTAGATACTTTATTAGCCATCAAATGATCAGTCGTTTAAATAAGTTACAGGGATGTATAAGAGCCTCTAGGAAGCCTGAATCTCAGAACGGCGGAACGAACACATGACTCCATGGTGATTTCTTGCGGCTGACTTCAGTATCACGAAGTGACCAGATTTTTCCAGTTTCTTACGAATTGAGTCTGGGCCACGTTCGTGCCATTCAATCACGAAGACGTCGATCTTCTCGAGGATTCCAGCTGAATCCAGCGCATCGATAATTTCATATTCAGCTCCTTCGCAGTCGATTTTTGCCAGAACGGGGAGCTGTGGATTTTGAGAGACTACTTGGTTGAAGGCGCTGACTGCGTCTTTTACGGACACTTGAACCCTGGTCTTTGCACGGCCCAGCAGGTTCAATTGAGACGCCCTTTCAGCAATGCCCTCAATGCCCATACTGCCCTTGAGATCGGGATAGTAGTCAATCTCAAGCGTGCGCTGGTCTTTCGCCAATCCATGCGAATAAAGTGTGATTTTTGCAGCCAGATTCGGATTCAAATTGAGATTGTCAGAAAACCTGCTGGCCGTCGCTGGCACCAATTCGTAAGAATCGATGGAAACAACGAATGGATTGCTTGCGAAATAAAGGGATGCGACGCCTATGTTCGCACCGACATCTATTACCCTGCAATCGTTGCGTAATGCGAATTCGTATTCACCACAATGGAAAATCTCATGAACAATATATACATCCTCCCATGTCTCAAGATGCAATGTAACGCCGCATACATTCACATCAAGCCTAGATTCGTGGAGCTTGAGAATCGTCAATCCTTGGTCACAGATCAGATCGTCGAGCAGACACAAGGCTCGAAGGATGAAGAATCGTTTGGAGTCGTTGAGCGCAAACTCTTCGTTACCTGCGAGAAATAGTTTTTCTCCCCGAATGATAATACGGTGCCATGGTATCTTCTTGAATTCTGCAAGAACAAATGATGCACGAAGTCTTTTTGTCTTTCTCAGGTGTCTGGCAAAATTGGCCAACTGGTGGGTGATGTTTGAGTTCATGAATGATATTTCGATCTGAGTTGATAGGTGATGCCTACGCCTGCCGCTATCACGCCAAGCGACGTGACCGATGTGAGAACTATTTTTAAGTAGTTACCAAGTGACCAAGAGTCAGCGATGGACATGAGATTCAAAAGAATATAATACCAGGAAAGACCGAATGCGCTGGCAAGAAGATAAGGATAAAAGAAAATTTTCATTGGAAATTTGCCACCACGGGCAAGAAACCACAGCGCGATCGGCACACCCACCACCGCGCTGCACACGCCGAGCGCTACTGCTACTCCAATCGCACCCCAATTAAGACCAATAATGATTGCCAGAACAGTCAATGCCACGTTTGTCCAAACCCAAGAGGAAAATGCTTTCATGTTACCCTCTGAAATCATTATCAAGTAGACCATCGACCCCAAGGGTCTCGCGAATAGGAGGAGAGAAAGCCATCTAAAGACATCGATCGAGACGGACCAATCTCTGCCCAGAAGCAAAAAAATGACAATTTGCGAAGAAGCTGCGGCAAATGCAGCCAGAATCGCAAAAGGATAAACTATTGATTTTCCCCAGAAAATCACTGCATCACGGTAAGTCTCCGAGTTCTGGCGAGCCTTGCTCATGATGGGAAAGAGAACCGTCTGGACAGGACCGAGAAGGGCATTGGTCGGCGTCTGAATAAGAATGTTTGCCCGAGTGTAATATCCCAATTCCCCCATTCCAAAAAAACGTCCTATTAGGAGTTTGTCAAGATTCTCAGAAATGACATTGGCTAGTTGTCCGGCAGTAAATGCGCCGCCATAAAAAATCAAATGCTTGATCCTAGAGAAAGCAACAAACTTTCTCCGTGGCTGCCACTTTGCGCATTTCCATGATAGGAGACAAGCCGAGATTGAGGACACCCCCGCCATCAAGACCAAAGACCAGTAACTCGCGCCCTGGGTAGCGGCGACAATTCCGGAAAAAGTCCCTAGAAGGTTAGACAGTGAGTCTCTTATTGCGACTTCCTTGAATCGCATTTCACGTCTCATCAATGCCATAGGAATGACGCCGAGTGCGTCGATTAAAAACATGATTCCATAACATGAGGCAATCCACGATATTCTCGGATCGCCCATGAAGGATGCAAGAAATAACCCGATCAGGTAGACAAGCAACAACAGAGTAGTTCCGATGACGATAGAAACGAGTAAGAGTGAGTTGAGTTCTTCATCGAGAATCCGATCGCTCTGTATGATTGCAGGCGAAAGCCCCATGTCCCTGAGTAGCGCAATAACCACAGTAAAGCTCCCAAGGAAAGCAACCAATCCGAAGTCTTCTGAGGCGAGAATCCGTGCAAGAACCGTGATCGAGGCCATTTGGCAAAACAGCCTGAATAGTTGGGCGGCGGTTGCCCATGCTCCACCACGCAAGGCAACTTTCCGTAAGCTTTGGCTATTGGGTGGCATTGAATGGAAATTCGGATGATAGTGTCGCGATATTTGTGATCGCACATTGAACCAAGATTACTCACTAAGAAATGAAATGGCACGTCCAGTGATTCGACCAGCAGCCAAGCCATCACCGTAAGGATTAGCTATGCAGGCGATATGGCGATGGAGATCCAAGTCGTCAAGAATTCGGAGCACACTTTGTACAATTTTAGTAGAATCTGTGCCAACCAAAGTGGCCGTCCCGGCTTCAATCGCCTCAGGTCGTTCGGTGGTCTCGCGCATGACAAGAACTGAAGCCAGTAGCGCTAGACTACGCGCTACGATTGTTCCTGAGAAGCTCCAAAATGCTCCCCTCGCTAGCCTGTAGCCGAGTGGAGATGCCTTTAAGCGGTTCCAATATGGCAGCAGATGCGAAGGAATTATTCGTTCGATGACGGCTCTTGGACTAATAATAAGTGTCATTTTGTGAGAAAAGAGATCGAGAGATCGACAATGCGTCCAGCTGCAAATCCATCACCATACGGGTTTTTGGCTTTCGCCATGCATTCGCGGACTTGCGGTTCGTCTAGGAATCTGAGGACGCTACGCACAATTCTAGCATGATCAGTGCCCACCAACCGAGCCGTCCCCGCTTCAATGGCTTCGGGGCGCTCGGTGGTATCTCGCATGACGAGGACGGGAACGCCTAAGCTGGGGGCTTCTTCTTGCACTCCTCCTGAGTCTGTCAGAATCAATGTGGACCGGTCCATCATTGCGACGAAAGGAAGATATGAGAGGGGATCGATAAGATAGACATTTTTATTAATTCCATTGCCAATGGCGCCTTGGCTTGGCGATCCTAAAATTCTGCTTACCGGATCTTGCACCTGGGGGTTAAGATGGACGGGGTAGACGAAATCGACCTCGGGGCGGAGTACCGCAAGCTCGGCAATCGCCCGGCAAATCGATTCGAAGCCTTCTCCAAAATTCTCCCTGCGATGTCCGGTGATGAGAATCATGGGACGCGGGCTCTTGCTTTTCCCCGGTTGAAGATGTTCGGGAAGACCCGGAATCAAGGGAGGCGCGGATCTAGCCTGTTCACGTATTAGCAGCAGGGCGTCGATGACGGTATTTCCGGTGACAAAGATTCGTTCCTGCGGAATTCCTTCGTTGATTAGGTTCGCCTGTGCGTGCCGAGTGGGAGCAAAGTGGAGGGTCGCAATCGCGCTGACAATTTTTCGATTCGCCTCTTCTGGCCAGGGCGAATAGATATTGCCGGTGCGCAGTCCGGCTTCGACATGCCCGATAGGGATCTTGCGATAATAAGCGGCGAGTGCCGCTGAGAGAACGGTCGTGGTGTCACCCTGGACGAGGACCAAGTCCGGCTTGAATCGGTCCAGATAATGGCCTGTTTCCACGATTGCCCGTGCTGTGAGTTCTCCCAGTGATTGGTTTGGCCGCATCAGGTCAAGATCAAAATTGGGTTGGATCTTGAAGACCTGGAGCACCTGGTCTAGCATTTCCCGGTGCTGCGCGGTAACGAGAACTTCATGCCGGACTGATGTCTGTTCACGGAGGGCTAGGACCACGGGGGCCATCTTGATTGCTTCGGGCCGGGTGCCGAAGATGCTGGCAATTCGTTTCATAATAATGAAGGTGTAGGAGGGTTACTTAGGCGTCACTTGCAGTTTTCTGGAGGCTGCTGGGTTACCGCAAGATGACGGCCTGTGTATGGGAGCTTTGCAAGGAAGATAGGAGTTTGATCATTCCAGCGAGCGCAATCAAAGGAGGGAAGTCATTTCTGAATGCACCGAAAATGAGCCAGTACCACAAGGGATGAATGAGAAATGGTATGCAGAGGAAAAGGAC
This sequence comes from Akkermansia muciniphila, assembly GCA_945888515.1. Lineage (GTDB taxonomy): Bacteria > Verrucomicrobiota > Verrucomicrobiia > Verrucomicrobiales > Akkermansiaceae > UBA956. The sequence goes on from CAMDAD010000001.1 coordinate 58,413, forward strand.
CGTGCCCCACTCTCTCTCTCCGCGATAGTAATTGATGCACCGGTGGGCAAAAACTGCAAAGACAATAAGTGCCGCTGTCGCGGCTATGAGGCCGATGACTCCGGTGAAGCGGATGGTCTCGGCGTGGAAGCCGTGGTATGAGCCAGTGGCAAGGAACATCTCCTCTGTGTTCATGCCGCCAGTCATCCTGTAATCCCCGAGCATGAGCGCTTCCCGCGCGGCCAGCTCGTTGCTGGAATACTGAAAGCCATCCCCAAGCAGTTTGTTGGCGATGTAACGGTCTGTGGTAAGTACTAGTTTCCACATCTCGAAGCGAAGTTGGCTGCTTTTTTCAGCGTCTTGGGCGATTCGCGACTCCACTTGGGCGCCGGGCAAAATCGTAAGGATCCGCTGGACGCTATAGGGTAGCTTATAGGTGGGAATCGCGATTAAAACCCCGGCTATCAGTAAAGTAATAGCGATAGAAACTACGAAAACATCGAGAAACTTGCGGCGCAGGATGGAGCCCAGCGAGCAGTGGGTGAAGAGCAACACAGCATTGCCACGGAAACCACCAAGGAGGGTGAGCACGACCGCAGCCAATGCGATCACAATTCGGTAAGGTTTGCTTAGGTCGAGAGCCGCGAGCGGGCGCCAGAAGCTGCAGGCGACTAAGCCGAGGATCGACCCCAGCGTGGCGAATTCCGTGATCCGACTTTCAAGCACGTTTCCGGTATAGTCTTCTGACTGAGTCGCTAAGAAGCTGACGTTCGAGTAGAACCGGATCATGTAGCTGGCGAAGGCTGGTGAGAGTCCCGAGATTGCCGAAATACAAGCATCGCCGAGGGCGAAAATGATGTAAGCTATCACGGCCCAACGCCAGGTCTTGATGTCGGACTCGGCGGTGCTGATGAGGAAATAGGCAATAATGGCTACCCCGAAAACAAAGTAAGGTTTTCCCCCTGCGACGTCGCCACCAAGAATTAACAGGCCGGTGGGGTTGCGCAGAAACGCTTGAAGGACGGTTAGAGCAACGAGGAAAATGGCAGTTTCCATGCCGGACCATCGAAGATGGATCTTTTGCACCCGGGTGAGCCAGCGCAGTAGAAAGAAGCAGCCAACAACCGCGGTCATCAGGTGCCATGGAGCGGGTGATCCCGGGATGAAGTTCAGCCCGCCCTTCATCCCGAGTGTCGCCGGAATGAGGATCCAAATATTGCGGCCTAGGAAAAAGCAAATCCCAATGAACAGACTGCCCGCGACCCAGATGAGCGCTTCGAGCTGCGCGGTCGCGGCGAGGACACCGAGGTATAGCGCGAAGAAGAGCGCCATGACGACAATGATGAGCGCCTTGATTTTTGAGGAATCCATGGAGGTAAAAATGAAAAGCTGAAAACTGAAAAGCTGAGAGAAGAGGAGGACTTTTCGCGATCTGAGAGCCTAAAAGTCTTAAGGTCTAAAAGTCAAAGGTCGGATGAAGAGGAAGAGAGTTCAACCGCGAAGATACGCGAAGAGAAGAGGAAGAGTATGGTAGGGCGTGGCTGGCTCGCCGCGCCCACTTTCCCGCCGAATGGCGCTGCTGCTGTGTGCCGGATCTGCCCCGCCCTGGCCGTATCATGAGTTGCGGGTGATGATATGGGACTTGGGAATGATGCCGAGGAGTCGCTCAGTGTGGATCTGGCATCCGGGGAAGAGTTGCCGGAGGCACTTGCGGGGGATCAGACGGGTGAGATCGACGAGTTCCTGGAGCTGCGCGGCACTGTGGCCGCCGAGCAGGCCGCGGATGGAAAAGAGCCGGGCCGCGTGCGGGCGAATGCGGCGGGGAAACCAATGGATGCAGGGGCCGAGGAAGTGGGGTTCGATGGGACAGGCGACTGCAGGAGTTTGGATCCAGAGCCGCTTTCCGACGCGGCAAGCTTCCCTAGCAAAGGCGAGCTGGTCCTCGACGCTGCCGACGTGTTCGATGACCGAGTTGGAATAAACGATGTCGTAGCTGCCGTCTGCGAAGGGGAGCGCACAGCCATTGCCGCGGATTTCCCGGACTTGGAGCCCGTTCTCGAGGACTCGTACGGGTTTGCTTTCGCTTTCGCAGTCGATATTGACCAAGTCTACCGTACAGCCTTGGAAGCGGGCATTCTGCCAGGTGGCATAGTAGCCGCCGACATCGAGAATGCGCTCTCCCGGGTGGGGCTGGATGATGCGCTCGAAGTCGGCCATGCGCCGGGCCCGCCACTTTTTGAATAGCGTCGAGTAGATCGCGCTGACGAGCAGGTTCGAGCCACCGGCTTGGAGTGGTTTCATGGTAGGGCGTGGTCGCCTCGCCGCACCCACTTGTCCGCCGAATGGCGGTGATGCTGTGGTGCAAACGGAGGAAAGAGAGTCTGAAAGTCGTAAGGTCTAAGAGTTGAGGGGCGGAAGAGAAGGATAAAGAACAAGCGCTTCGCACGGCTAGCGCAGTCTGGCTCGGACCGCATGCGTATGGCACTGAATGGACGAAGCTAAAGGAGACTCATGGGCATTTGCATGCGCTACTCATTCGCCGCGTGTCCGCGTGCGGTTTTCTTAAAACCGCGCTACCACGATGCGGCTTTTTTATCCCCTATCCCTTATCCCTAAGCTTTCACGACTTGGCCGGGCTTGATTTTCATACCGCTCATGGCGTTGCGGGTGTCGATGATGAGATCGGCGTTGGCGGCGAGCTCGTCTAACTTGAAGGCGGAGTGGTGGGTGGCGATGACGATACAATCCTGCGCGGAGAGGTTTTCGGAAGTCCACTCGAGAGAGGTTTTTCCCGCCCAATTCATGTGCTCGCGGGTGGGGCCGACGACTGGGACGTGGGGGTCGTGAAACTGGACGCTAGCTCCGAGCGCTTGGAAGCGGTCCATGAGCTCGAAGGTGGGTGATTCACGCATGTCATCGACATTCGCCTTATAGGCGAGTCCGAGAAGCAGGATGCAGCTGCCCTTTACGGCTTTGCCGCGGGAGTTTAGGGCTTCCATGGTGCGGCGGACGACGTATTCCGGCATCGAGCGGTTGATCTCGCCGGCGAGTTCGATAAATCGGGTGTGGACACCGAATTCGCGGGCTTTCCATGTGAGATAGAAGGGATCGATGGGGATGCAGTGACCGCCAAGGCCGGGGCCAGGATAGAAGGGGGTGAAGCCGAAGGGCTTGGTGGAGGCGGCGCGGATGACTTCCCAGATGTCGATGCCCATTTTGTCGGCGGCGATTTTGAGCTCGTTAACTAAGCCGATGTTGACCGAGCGGTAGATGTTTTCGACGAGTTTCGTCATTTCCGCGACTTGGGTGGAGGAAACGGGCACGATCTGGTCGAATGCGGCTCCGTAAAGGGCTTCTCCGGCGGCAAGGCAGGCGGGCGTGTGGCCGCCGACGACCTTGGGGATGTTGGTGGCGGTGAACCTGGGGTTACCAGGGTCCTCGCGCTCGGGTGAATAGACGACGAAAATGTTTTGGCCCACTTTGAAACCGGCGGCTTCGACCCGAGTCACCACCTCCTCTTCAGTGGTGCCTGGGTAGGTGGTGCTTTCCAAGCTGAGGATCTGGCCGGCTCGAAGGTGGAGTACGACGGAATCTAGCGTCCCTGTCACATAGCTCAGGTCAGGTTCAAAGTGTTCGTCCAGTGGAGTGGGGACGCAGAGGATGATAGCGTCGCAGTCCCTAACACGTGAAAAGTCGCTGGTCGCATCCAGCTTCCCAGATGAGCGGACTTGTGCGACCTGATCGGAGGGGATGTGTTTGATGTAACTCCGTCCAGCATAAAGGTGGTCAATCTTCGAGGAATCGATGTCGATACCGATTGCCTGAAAACCAGCACGAGCATAGGCTAGGACAAGAGGTAGTCCAACGTAACCGAGACCGACGACGCCAATTACAGAGGATTTATTGTGGATGCGTGTAAGTGGAGACATGATGGGTAATAGTAAGAAAAAAACTTTTAGACAGTATTACGTTATACAGAAGGCTATGTGGTTAACCTACACCACATCGTCGCGTGTAGATTAAGAAAATCAATCGCGGAAAGCCCGTTATGACCTGTGATTCTACTTCGCTTTTAGCTACGAAGGGACGCCTTACTGCTTTGCTAAATCTACGAATTACTAGGGAGTGAAAAGCCTATAACGTTATCAATTAAAATTTTCTCTACGCTGCCGCTCTTGGTCGATTTTGCGAGTCAAAAGCAAAAAACCTTTCGTGACGTGGCTTCTGTCGTAAGGTGCGGGTGAGGCACGAGAGAAGAAAAGCAGATTTGCGTGAAAAGTTCAATTTAAAATGAACAAAAATGAAAAAGATGTGGAGGCGTCACTGGTTCTTTGACTGGAAAGCTGAGAAACTGGCCTCTGACCTCTGACCTCTGACCTCTGACCTCTGAGCTCTGACTCCTGATTGATGATTTTGGATTTTCGAATGGGGAAGGGTGATTTCTGGTAGGGACGATCACGCCGTGGATGTCCTGCAGGCGCAAGTGTGGATCACGCGACATGCAACAAGTCGGGCTGGATGGCATCGAGAAAGCGCGGTTTGCAGGCGCTGCGCGATAGCAAGTCGACCTTGGTTCCGAGACGGTCTTCGAGTTCGAACTTCAATCCCATGAAGTTGTCGAATCCCGGAGGGGATGTAAACTCAACCAACAGGTCGATGTCACTGTCGGGACGGGAATCGCCGCGCGCATGAGAACCAAAGATCCAAAGGTTCTTGACGCCATGTTTTTGGATGACAGGCCATAAGTTCCTGAGGTCTCGGGCAAGATCTTTTGGTTCTGTTTTCATGAATTGAAGTTATGGGCCGTGAGGAGAGTTTGCAATAGAGGAAGTGGGAAGGAGGAGGAAGGGGAAGGAGTCCGGGTAGGGATGATCCCTCCGTGGACGTCCGTGGTTCTTAGCGGATGGGGAATCGCAACGTAAGAGAAAGATTTAGCCTCCTACGTCGCTTCGCTTCCACCTTCGCCAGAGGCTATGGCGGACTCGATGAAGGGCTTGCGCGGCGGAAGAAGGTATCTTGGGCGGACCGAGCCGAGTTTGATTCGGGTTCGCCTCACGCACCCTCAGGGCTTCGCCCCAAGTCCAAAACGACTACAGGCCTTCGTCGTTTTTGCCCTACCCGATGGCTGATTCCGCATCTTGGCAAGAAGGATTGCGAAGGCGATGGTCCAATGCGTGTTCGAAGCTGACGAGTTCGCGGATCAGGGCGTTATATCTGCTGTGCGCCTGTTTGCCCTCGGACGAGAGAAGATGATAGAGATCGAGTTCGGCATGGATGTCGTGCTCCGTTGAAGCTTCGAGGAATCCCGCGCGCGCCAGACGCCGCCGCGCCATACGCACGAGGCATGAGCCGATGGTGTGGCGCTTGTCATGATAATCACGCAAACCCTCCCCGATGCGTTCCGCACCAGGTAAGCCCGCGATGAGTTGCTGATGGAATCGATTCATGTCCCGGCGCCGCAGAAGATTTCAACGACATCACGGAAACTCTGCGGATCAAGCGCAGGGTAGCGGATGAGCAAGGGTTCGATTTGATCGAACAGCCCGAGAAGCGTCTTTTTCCGGATCAGGCCATCACGAAGCATGGCATCCACATCCGCCAGATCACGGGAGTGTCCACGCTCCAGTTTGGAGAGCGCCTGGCTGTAGGGATCGTAGTGGGAAAAGTCGACTTGGCCATGGCGGGCGATAAAAAGGCTTCTTTCCCGCCAGTTGGGTAGCTCGGGAATGAAATCGGAGGGGCAGGCCAGCTCGATGTTCAATGAGAGTTCATTTTTGATTATGGCGATTGACTCGAAATAGCCGGATGGTTCCGGATCGGCTTTCATGTCCACATCCACAGTCATGGGTCTCCACCCGTGCAGGAGAGCGGTCGCGCCACCGGTAAGGTAGATGTGGCCGGTTCCAGTGGTTCTTCGACCCATAGCGACCATGAAGTCGTTAAGGCGGGCGATATCAACAGGAGGTCGCATGGGAAACGGGGATCGGAAATGAAGAGGAGAATTTCGGAGGACGGGAGTCGGAGGTCAGAGGACGGAGGTCAGAGGACGGAGGTCAGAGGTCAGAGGTCAGAGGTCAGAGGTCAGAGGTCAGAGGTCAGAGGTCAGAGGTCAGAGGTCAGAGATGATATTTCTGACGAAAGGAATGGCGCGTTGGAAAGCTTCCTTTAGTTCAGGGATGTCTTGAGGTATTTTTACCGAGACAAATGCAGTTTCGATCTCAGTGATTGTGACTTTATCAGTGTTTGCTAGGAACCGGATATCCTCCATGTCCAGTTCATCGTTGCCTCGCATCATCTTGGTGAGGATAAGGTCGATGACGTGGGGACGGAACAATTTCAAGAAGCGGGTTTCAATGGAATGGATGGGAACGATGTTCCGTTCCCAATCGGGACGAAGGAAGACCTGGTCTTCAGCGAAGAGATGCGTGATGTAGAGACCTTTGGGGGAGAGGATCTGATTCGTCCGTTCAATGGCATCCCAAAATTGTGCGTCATTGGTGAGTGATGGGAGTTGAGAGAGACTGATGATGGCGTCCACGTCCTGAGTGGATTGGAATGCTGCCGGTGGTTGATCAAAGCCAAGACATAAGGCGGATCGACCGTAGAGCACCAAAGGAACCTCATGATCGAGTTCTTGGTCGAGGGTGAGAAGGATTTCTGCCGGATTGTTGGGTATCATGACGTTGGGCGTATCCACTGTGAGCGGTTTGCACGACCCGTGCGATCAAGACCGGACATCGCGACAAAGCGCGAGGGATGGGGTAATACATCAGGTGGAGTGAACTGTGATTGGGGCAGATGCTCGAGCAATGTTGACCAAAACAGGTTGTTGGGTTCCACCTTGGAAGCGCACTCGGCAATATAACGAACCACTAATTCACATCGCTCATGGCGTGCGAGTCGATAGATATCAAGGGGCGAAATGTTTTCCGCACCTAGCATGGCTGCTGCCATTCGGAGACGAGTAAGCGAGTAGGGGAGAGCTGGAGACATCAGGGCGATGGCCAGTTCTTCGTTTGTAAAAAACTTGGGATCATAAGCCGTTATGGCTGATTTTGCATAGGGATCATCTTCGGATCGATGGGTTTGTCCGAAATAACGAAGACCTCTGGTAATGGCGATTTCCTCGAGATCTTCCGGTGAGCTTACACCAAGGCGTTTCGCTTTCTGCAGGAGAGGCGAAAGGTGAGTGCTGGTGCCGAGACGATTTGCGAGAGTGGGGGGCACGGGGTAAATGCTGAAAAGCTGAAATGAAGAGGAAGATGAAGAGGGAGAGGTCTAAAAGTCGAAGGTCGGAGGTCGGATTGAGGATTTTTGATTTGAAGAAGGGTAGGGCGCGATCCAGCTCGTGGCCCCAGCTTTCCGGACGATGCGGGGAAACCCGTGAATCAGCGCCGTGGGGTGCACTTCGGCTCCCTGTCATCGGCACCAAATGCGTCCTGCGAGGCGGAGCGTGCTGAGAGCGAGGGCTTTCATGGTTCGCGGGTTCTCAAAGATAACGTGACTTGAACTCGCGGACGAGGAAGACCGCCTCACCTAGCGCCGCGTTGGTCTTGCGGAAGCGGAGGAGCTGGTCGGGCAAATCTGGATCGGTGTCCGCGCGCCGTGCGAAGCGGGCCACACATCTATCATACAGTTGGCGGTCGTATCGGTTTTGCTCCTCGATGGCGCGTAATGCTTCGGAATCGGGTTGGGTGGCATTGCTGGGATGGCGTCCGACTTTTCTCCTGAGATAATAGGGTGTTTTCCAACCGAGATCACGGGCCAAAAGAAGGAGGCCTTCGTCGAAGCGTTCGCTGGGGATGATAGCGGCTAAGAGCGTTTCGAGATACGCTAGGGCGAGGGTGAAAGTTTTTTCGGTAACCACGCCGTGGTGGAAATCCCCTGCTCCGGCCAACATTTGGGTCATGCCATCGGAAAGCTAGTTGGAAAGGCCGGAGGCGACGTATTAGGCGAAGATGGCGATGCGGCTCGGTGTTTCGTTTCGCCTAATCATGATCGGACCAATCATTGATCGATTGGGAGAATACCCTGAAATCCTGAATTTTGTGATGGATGATCTCGAATACCCGGTGCCAGTCCACATGATCGTAGGCGTGGACAGAGAGATTTCGGAAACCGACTGCCTTGCGAAGCGCGATTCCTACGCTTTCCGGGATGATACTTTGCGCAACAAGCGAGGTGAACACCTCGCCCATGGTTTGAGGTGGCGGCGCATCGAGGTCGGCGAGGACATGGGCGCCGATGTCCACACATAGTTGGACTGCGCGTTCGAGATTGACGCTGAGAATGTCCTGAAGATCGATGTTGGATACCAGTTCGTCGACGGTGGGGGGCCGTTTGGCCTCGATCCGTAGGACGCAGCGGGTGAGAGAGTCGAGTTTTCTCGAAATGATGTCACGATCCATGAAGCGTGCTGGTGAAGCGTTTGAGACGGGTGGCGAACATGGCATTCAGGGCGGGCTCGAAGTCTTCTTGCCAGGCGAGCAGTCGCTCGGTCAGGGTGCCGATGATTCCGGGGCGCTTGGAGAAGAGAATCTTGCCGGAGCGGAGGATTTGCCTGAGCAAAGCTCCATCGGACGAAGACAGATCGACGAGATCGACAGGCCGGCCCGTGGCGAGGGCGATTTGGTCCGAAAGGCCCTGGACTGCTTGATGATCGAGCGGATGCCTTGGATAGACGGCCACATCGATGTCGCTATCCGGTTTGGCATTTCCTGAAACCGTGGAGCCGAAGACCATTGCCAGTTCGAGATCCGGATTATTGGCGAGAAATGCGAGATCGTCCTTCATGCCTTGGAATGATGATACGCCGAGCCTCACCGGATCGTCGAGGTGTTCCTCGGCGATGCGTTCCGCACAGCGCGGGATGATGGCCGCCTTGTTGATGGAAATGTCGTCGTTCATCGGGCGAGGACCGGGTGCCTTTCTTCCTTGATGCGGCGTAGTCGGAGAGTGTGCGCATCTCGCACTCGCGGACGGCGGGAAGGTCATCGACGAGCAAGCGTTCGCCCGTGCGGAGAGTTTCCTTGGCTATGACGGTGGATTGCGGAGGTCGGAGGTCGGAGGTCGGAGAGTAGGATCGCCAAGGTCTTTCCACCCACGAAGCCATGGATTTCCTGAACCGCAGTAAGAATGTCGTGGCGGAGCGACTGGATTTTATGCTGCATAAATCGATTGCTTGGTTGCGTCGATTTCCTGCTGGAAAAATGGATTGTGAATGGCACGAGCGGAGACCAGATCGACTTTGCGACCGAGCAGTAATTCGAGAGCTTCGTTGAAGTCGAAGAATTGCGCGAAGGCGCTTTGTCCGTGAGAGCGGTCAAAGACGACAAGGAAGTCCACGTCGCTGTGCGGGCCGAAGTTTTTCCCGAGGATGGAGCCAAAGACATGAAGACTCATGACATGGTGGGCTTTGCAGAGTTTTTGAATCTCGACGAGGTGTTGCTGAAGAAGAGGTTGCATGGAAGTCGGAGCTCGGAGGTCGGAGTTCATCAATCGTCAATCGATCAGGTGGATTGACGATTGAGGACTTTTGATTTTTGATTTGAAGAAGGGTAGGGCGCGATCCGGCTCGGTTTGATTCGCGCGCCCCGCATGGCTGGCTCAACCCTGCGGAGCACATCGCGTCCGCTCCTGTTCAAAAGGGTTCCGGGCCACGCGCTTTTTGCCGGGAGCGCTGGTGAAAGAGATGTGAACGGGTGGTCTAATGAAAGCCGGAACGTCTTTTCTTTGGCTTGATCGTTCGCGTTCCTTTCGCCGGTTCTCCCGGCGGTGGAACCCTACCTTTCGTTCGCTGGTTCCTGCGGCCCGGGCTTCGCTAGGGCTATGCCAGGCGAGCTGGTGGAACCCTGCCTGATTAGGGCGCTAGCGCCTTACTTGAGGGTGCGGATGGCGGATAAGATTTTATGCACGACCGCAGGCCAGGTGTCGTTGCGGAGCGAGATTGGATCGGGCTCGGCGTTGGCGTCGTCGAACCAGGCGAGACTTCGGATCACCATCATGAGGCTGGCGGGGCGATATTTCGCTTGGTAGTGGTCGATCAGGGTTTGGAGGGGTAAGTGATCGAGCAAGGTGGCAAGATCGTAAAAATCTTTTTTGCTGCCGCGGTTCGAGACGGCATTGAGTTTCATCGCCGCGACGTCTTGGAGTGACCATAATTTGATTCCTTGGATGAGGTCGTCATCGGCAAGCTTGGGGTAAGCATGTTTGAGAAACTCCACTTTGACGCCGTCGATGAAGAGTTGGAGGGTTCCTTCGGCCAGTCCGGTGATGGATTCAGGGCCGGTGCCAAGTTGGTGCGCCAAGGTGGCGGGCTCGAAGTGGGTGGTCGTGAAAAAGTCGAGATCGATTGAGAGCCGGTGTCCGAGTCGGAGAGCCAGGGAGGTTCCGCCGGCCAGCGCGAAGCCTGCGGTCGTGGTTTTTGACTGCAAGTCGGTGAGGACGTTGAGTAGATTCAGAGGAACGGCGGAGGTGTGGAGCATCGAAAAGCGGAGGAGGGTAGATCGAACCAAACCTTGCAGAATGCGAGGGCGCGGGGTTGGAGCGAGCGGATGCCAGTGACGATTTCCGCCAAGCGGTCTTTGCCATAGTAACGGACCAGTGCCTGCCAGTCCGGCCAGTCGCCGTATTCAAGGACGCGGCGGGCGAGCCATGCGGCGTGTGTCTCAAAGTCGATGTCCTCGGCGCGAATGTCCCAGAAAAGATGCGGTGAGAGGGGGGGCATGGGGGGCGGAGGTCGGAGGTCGGAGGTCGGAGGTCGGAGGTCGGAGGTCGGAGGTCGGAGGTCGGAGGTCGGAGGTCGGAGGGCGGGGAGGAAGAGGATTGAACCACTTGGTTTGGAATCTCTTTAGTTGCCGATGATGAGTGTCAATTGATGTTTCAGGGAGGGGATTTTTGATTTGACCACGTCCCAAACGAGTTCTGGGTCTACGGAGTCGTAGCCATGAATGAGGCGGTTGCGGAGGCCGACGATGCGAGGTAGGTCGGTAATGATTTCTTGGAGAGAGTCGTCGTCTTTAGCTGCCGTGCCCAAGGCTTCACCGATGATTTCGAGTTGTCGTTCAACCGCGGAGCGTAAGAGTTGCGAAGCGAGGAAAGTATCGAGTGAGACTTCCTGCAGGAAGTCTTGAATCCGGGTGCACGCGGATTCGGCGTCTTCAAGCCGCTTGATGTTCCTTGGCATCATAGATGGGTAAGGCCTGCTGTTTGAGCGCTGCGGCGAAGCGGGGATTATGGATGGCTCCCGGTGTAAGAAGGTCCACTTTGCGGCCGAAAAGGGCTTCTAGGGATTGAACAAAATCCATGTATCGATCTGCGTAGCCTGGTTCCCGAGTTGAGGAAAATTCAGCGATCAAATCCACATCGCTGGAGGAGGGATTGAAATCGCTACGAATGACAGAGCCGAATGCATCTAGTCGCAGGACCTGATATTTCCTACAAAGATCTGCGATTTCGCGTGTGTGATCGGCAAGAATTGAGTTCATGGAAGAGGGCGGAGGGCGGAGGGCGGAGGGCGGAGGGCGGAGGTTTGAGCGAACTTAGGATTTTACGACACTCAGAGCTGAGGCGATTTTATCCTTCAATGCCTTTTGAGCGTAGTCGGAGATTTTTTTCTTCCCTAGCCTTAGCGAGTCGATTTCGGATCTCGTCAGCCGTTCGGAAGCCGATGAGATAATTGGCTTCGTTGGCGGTGAGGGCATCGGGTCGGATGCCGAAGATGTGCTCGATTTGGTTTTCATGGCGTGATTTTAACTTGGATAGGAGGCTTTGGGAAGGGTGAAACTCTTCGACACGTCCTGCGTTCACCAGCACGACGGTTCCAGCCACATTGCCTTCCCGCTCCTGGATATAATTGGCGAGTTCCGCAAGAGTGCCGCCCATGGTCGTCACGTCGTCAACAAGAACATAATCTGCACCGGGGATGACGATTCCCTCAAAGTCGGGACGCGAAGCCATGCGCTCCATGGGATCCGCGCCGGTGTGGAAAACCCGGCTGATTTGCACGATGTCGGTGTCGATTAACCCGCCGACGGCGGATGCACAGGCCGTGGCAAGCACCTGAGGAATGGCGTTGTCGCCTGTGGCTTCCCTAGCATGGGGGGCGACATACCAGGCATCGGAAGGCAACTGACTTGAGATTTGAGCGATGAAAGAGAGGGCGACGTTCGAGACGAGATCCACGGCGGCTTCTGCGAATCCGGCTTTTGCCTGCGGGTAGAGTGGATGAGCCTTGAGCAAGGCATCTGTTCTCGCCGATGAGAAAGGTCGAACGATTCGCGATGGGAATGGGTGGGTCCGTACCGGCATCGTTGGTGCAACAAAAGTGGTAGATCAAATTCCGGCCCAGGAAAGGGATGTGGTGCGATCTGGCCTTTCGATCCTCGGGGTCTTGGAAATCATGCCGCACTTGGGGAAGGACGAGACAGAGGTCGGAGGTCGGAGGTCGGAGGTCGGAGGTCGGAGGTCGGAGGTCGGAGGTCGGAGGTCGGGGTTCTGGATGTCGATCGGCGTGCCGGTCCGGAAGACTTCTTTTGCAAGAACGGTGCTTTCTTGGCTTAGATCGACTAGGTCGATATCGCGCCGGAGTTGCTCAGCCAGCCGGTTTGGGAGGTAAAAGCAAGTGACGGGGTCCGCGGCAACAGTGGGTAGGAAAGCGATATCGATGTCGCTCGAGGGATGTTCCGCAGGCCCGCCATACGAGCCGAAAAGGTAGATGGCCGCCGGAGCAAATGGCATCAAGGCATCCTTAACGAGCGAACATTGCGTATCGGTGAGAGGCATGGGAGTGAGGAAAATGGGCACGTAACCCGAAAGATCGCAAGCGCTGGAACCAATGCGGAATGCGAAGGTCTGATCGTAAAAGAAATCCTAACGATTTTTTCCTGCGAAACATTTCTCGACGCTGCCGCTCTTGGTCGATTTTGCGAGTCAGAAGCAAAAAACCTTTCGTGACGTGGGTTGGGTCGTGAGGTGCGGATGAGGCACGAGAGAAGAAAAGCAGATTTACACGAAAAGTTCAATTTAAAATGAACAAAAATGAAAATTGTTCGGGAGTCGTCACTGGTCCTCTGACCTCTGACCTCTGACCTCTGACCTCTGACCTCCGACGTTCCGAATGACAGGGGTCAAGAGACAGGTAGCTTTCGCAATCGTATTTTTTGATTTTGGTAACTCATCAGGCAGCCGTTGAGTAATTCCGCAGAGAATCGGTTCGCCATGTGTAGCAGCAATTTTTCGATGATATTGCTCTTGAGACCTTCTTCTCGTATCCGGATGACGGAGGGTTGATTCGCGCGCTGCCTTGCAAGAATCGAGTGAAAGTCGGCATCGAATGTCACGATGATGCGCTTCTTTCGCAGAGCATACGCCATAATATCCAGATCGATTGCCGCTGACATACCGATGTCCCCGACATGAATGGCATCGTGACCCGCATCACGTAACCGACTGCCTGTGCTTCGGGGAATGCCTTGATCAAGCAACCAGCGCATCGGGATCGAGCGTATAGATAGCGTCAGGGAGTTGGGATGCTGCGAAATGCAGGGCTTGGCGGATATCTTCGTCTTCGATTTCCGGATATTCTCTTAGGCGTTCCACGCGGTCTGTGTAAAGCGCTGCAATTTCGAGCGCCCGCCGCACGGTGATGCGGAGGTTTCTCAAACACGGCTGTCCATTCATGACTTCTGGGTTGACGGTAATTCGATCAAGAGATTTCATAGCTATAATGTGGAGTTGAATTTGTCGTTTGGCAAGGAATTGATTTTGATGATCAACATGCTCCTTTGACCGGAAAACGAAAAGGCTGAGACTGCTTACTATACCTTTGACTCATTGGGCTTTTGACTTTTGCCTTTTTGTTATGTCTTATGAATCGCGTTATCTGCGCCTAAGGGCTTCTAACTCTTGCCGCAGTGGTTGCCAGTAGGCTTGGTCTTTCAAAATTTCTCCTTGGCGCTCTTCCTCTAGCAGTTGCTCCTGATTTTGCTCAAGAGCCGCTGCGAAGAGTGGTCGTTCGAGCAATTTTTGCATGGCTTCGTCGCGCTACGCATGGACGAGCTCCATGAGAATCATGGGGGTTCGACACTCACGCAGCCAGAAGTTGATTCGGATCGGGCTCGGTTGATGGCGATTTTGATACCAATTCGCCTCAACAAGCCTTTGAATCATCGGCCAGTCTTTCGCTCTTTGCGTTTTTTTGGTAGCGACGAGATTCGATATCGCGACTAAACTCCGCAGCTCCGTAAAACACGCAGGCTTGACCTCCTATGAGCAGGCAACGGACGCCATGCTTGCGCATCGAAGAAAGGACTATCAGTGTCGGGTTCTGGTTCAATGTTGCCTCCTAGTGAAAAAAAGATGTCCCACAGTTTCATCGACTCACGCCAACGCTCTTGAGGTGTCAAAAGATACTACTCTAACCACTCGTCAGAAATGTCACACCTTTCATTCATAGCTTGTATGTCATACGAAATGGAATAGGAACAAAGGAAAACCTGAAAAATGAGAAATTGTCCTGCGACCTCCGACGTTCCGAATGACAAGGATCAAGAGACAGGTAGCTTTCGCGTCACCCAATTTCTACGACTTCGACCGTGGCTTCTCGGTTGATGAGGCAGTGAATTTTTTTTGCTGCATGGCGCATTTTTTGATGAATGTCATGGGTCGAAGGGTTTCCACAACGCAGCCAGACGATCATCGGTGGCGCTCCGCGTAGTTTATTCCAATCGGGGTCGTCCACCACAGTCCACCATACGCTTCCTAATCGCTTTGACGGCGAAAGATGTGATGATAATCACGGAGAACCCGATGAGGAGCAGGCCGGTTTTTCCCTCGAAGATCGCACCGCCGGTTAATACGAAGCCGCAGACATAGAGGCCCGTGGTAGGGAGGGCGATGGCGAGAGAATAGCGGAGAGGCATGCCCAGCAAGCCTAACAAGTAATTCTGGGCACAGAGAGGGACGCCGGGGGTGAGTCGCAGAGCCGCAGCCAGTCGCCAATCGTGGGAGCCGGATTTCGACTTCCATTTTTCCCAGTGATCTCCCAGAAGGCGCTGAATGATTTTCCGGCCAACGCCAGCAGCCAGCCAGTGCGACCAGGTAATATTGATGAGCACTGCGGCCAGCGAGAGGGCGCAGGCGAGAGGATTCGATCCCCAGACGACACCCGCGAGAATGAGTAGAGGCGACGCGGGAAAGGCGAAGCTCGGGAGGATGGCGATGGCGAGGAACAACGCGATCGGGTAGACACGGCACCATTCGAGCACGGGATCCTTGAGAGAAATCGCCTGCTGGATCCAACCGAAGTGCCATGCGATGCCCAGCACCGTCATCGCGACGAGGGCGAGTGCGGCGAAGAGGAGGCGGCGGCTGGGGGGAGGCATGGTGAAGTTGGGGAGAATTTAGGTTGAGCGATGATTCGTGCTTGCTGTGGGGTGAGTCGCATGGGCAGCGGGTGAGGCTTACCGACTTACCGACTTACTCTCTTTCCTGAGATCGCGGAGGAGTTGGTAGGCGAAGATGCTGTTGTAAGTGAAGTAGCGTTTGAAAAGCCGCTTGGGCTCCATGAGGAGGCGGAAGAGCCACTCCATCCCGATTTTTTGGACGAACCGAGGTGCCTGCCGCACTTCGCCAGCGTGAAAGGCGAAGGCCGCGCCGATCCCAAAGTATACGGCGGGGGGAAGAAGATGTTTGTGCGCAGCGATCCATTTTTCTTGTTTCGGGCAACCTAGGCCTACCCACACCAGATTGGCTCCGCTCTGGCGTATCATTTCAGCGATGCGTTCGCTCTCCCCCACTGGCCAGCTGCCGAATGGAGGTGAGTAAGAACCTGCGATGACGGAGTGCGTAAATTTTTCTCGGAAGTGCGATTGCAATTTTTGGAGTGTCTCATTTTTTCCTCCTAAAAAGTAGTGTCGATAGAGACTGTGTGCGGTATCAGTCCGCGCGAAAGTTTCCTGCATCAGGGTGGGACCATACACGCGATCAGTGAGGCGCTGGGCGACAGGGAGTTGGGCATTGAGCGCCCAAACGAGAGGCATGCCATCGGGACAAATCAGGTCGAACTCCCCCATCGCTCTGGCAAATTCCGGATCTTGATGAGTCAGGGCCGCCACGTGGGTGTTGGCTGCTTCTACGGCATAGGCGCGATCTTGTTTTTGAGCACGCTCTAGGATCCAATCGATGGCATCTTGGTAGTTCGTCACCGCGATGGGAAGGCCGATGACAGGGAGCGAGAGCATGGGGCGCTGGGAAGGCTGGAAGAATTTTAAATTTGAGATTTTGGATTCTATAGGGAACCTTGCTCAGGCATCTGATAGGTTGATTGAGAACGAACGACGATTGTTTGATCGGCCGTCTTTTCCCGCAGCCTCAGATGGGACCACCACGGATCCATGAAGTGATCACGCGCACGACCTCATCGAGTTGCTGTTGCGTTAGCTCGGCGTAGATGGGGATGCTGAGAACTTCGGTGGCCAGGCGATGAGCGATTTCGCAGTCGCTGCGGCTCGCATCTGGGAGATGGGCGAAGCATTCCTGCTGATCCATGGTGAGTGGATAATAGACCTCGCAACCGATGCCTTTTTCCATCAGCTGCGCCTTGAGGGCATCGCGCTGGCCCTCGCCGATGACGCGGAGGGTGTATTGATTCCAGATGTGCGTGTTGTGCGCGTAGGAGACGGGAAGGATGATCTTCGCATTTGTTTCGGCCAGCCAGTCGTTTTGTCGGGTGAAACATTGGCAGTGCGCGGGATCGGCGACGATGACACCGGGAAGCTCTGAAAATTTTTCCGTGTAATACGCGGCATTGCGCTGGCGTCCTGCGGTGAAGGAATCATATTCGGCCAGCTTGACTCGCAAGAGCGCGGCTTGGAGAGTGTCCATGCGGAAATTTCCGCCAACGACCGAGTGAAAGTATTTCGGCTGCATGCCGTGGTTTCGCATCATGCGGGCTTTTTCCGCGAGAGCATCGTCATGGGTGACGAGCAGTCCGCCATCGCCGAAACCACCGAGATTTTTCGAGGGGAAAAAACTATAGGCACCGTAGTGGCCGATGGTGCCACAAGGTTTTCCTTTGGTGAGTGAGCCGATGGCTTGGGCGCAGTCCTCGATGACCCAGAGTTGGTGTTTGTCCGCGAGGGCCTGGATGGCATCCATGTCGGCGCTTTGACCGAACAAATGTACTGGCATGATCGCCTTGGTGCGCGAGGTGATTTTTGCGGCGGCTTTTTCGGCATCGATGTTGAAACAGATGGGACAAACATCGACAAACACCGGCGTGGCACCGGTGCGGGCTACGGAGCCGGCGGTGGCGAAGAACGTGAAACTGGGCAGGATGACTTCGTCGCCAGGACCGATGCCGAGGGCCATGAGGGCCATGACGAGGGCATCGGTGCCCGAGCTACATGCGATGGCATGCTTCACCTCTAGCATGGCGGCGCATTCTTGTTCGAACGCGAGCACATCGGGCCCCATGATGAACTGACCAGAGGCGAGCACGCGATCAAAGGCCTCTCGGAGTTTTTCCGTAAGCGGGTGATTTTGAGCGTTTACGTCGAGGAGCGGGACGGGCATGGTGTAGAATGCGGAAACGTAGAAGAAATGGGAACGGCGAAATGACGCGACTGTTTTGCTTGAGGGAGCGCAGAGTTTTCGTCTGCTACTTCGTTTCTGAAATGACAATCGAAATTTCCATCGGCATTGGTGAGGCGCGCGTAAATCTCAGAAATTTTTTGTGAGAGTCGACGCTGTTTTATTCTCTCGGAGTTTGCACGGTATGCCCGTGTCGACGCAGCAACGCTGTCGCGCGGGCTTCCGCTAGGTCGTGCTGAACCATTTCGGCGCACATTTCCTCCACCGTGATTTCTGGTTGCCATCCCAGCTTTTCCTTTGCCTTCGTGGGATCGCCCAACAAAGTCTCGACTTCCGCGGGACGAAAGTAGCGCGAATCCACTCTGACAATCACTTGCCCTACCTGCAAGTCAGGCGACAGCGATGCGTCATGGATGGCAGCTATCGTAGCGATTTCATCGACGCCCTCACCACTGAAAGCGATTTCCAAGCCAGCCTCGGCGGCGGCCATGCGAACAAACTCGCGCACGGAAATTTGTTTGCCGGTGGCGATGACGAAGTCATCCGCCACTTCTTGTTGGAGCATCATCCACTGCATACGCACGTAGTCCTTGGCGTGGCCCCAATCGCGCAAGGAATCGAGATTGCCCAAGTAGAGGCATTTTTCCAGGCCAGTCGCGATGTTCGCCATGGCGCGGGTGATTTTCCTGGTGACGAAGGTTTCCCCTCTTCGTGGAGACTCGTGATTGAAAAGAATGCCATTGCACGCATACATGCCATATGCTTCGCGATAGTTTACCGTGATCCAGTAAGCATACATTTTTGCTACGGCATACGGTGAGCGTGGATGAAAAGGCGTCGTTTCCTTTTGAGGGATCTCTTGAACAAGGCCGTAGAGCTCGGATGTGGATGCTTGATAAAAACGAGTTTTCTTTTCAAGACCCAGGAAACGAATGGCTTCTAACAAACGCAGTGCACCCATCGCATCGACATCCGCCGTGTATTCAGGCACTTCAAACGAAACGGCGACGTGGGACTGAGCGCCTAAATTGTAAATTTCATCTGGCTGGATTTCACTCACCAAACGGATGAGATTCGAGCTATCCGTCAAGTCGCCGTAGTGGAGGCGAAAGCGACTATTCTCGATCTGAGGATCCTCGTAAATGTGATCTACCCGCGCGGTATTAAACAGCGATGCACGCCGTTTGATGCCGTGTACTTCGTATCCTTTCTCGAGAAGAAATTCAGCGAGATAGGAACCGTCTTGTCCTGTAATGCCAGTGATGAGGGCTTTTTTCATGATTCAATACGTACTTTTCCTTGTTGCCATTCTTGGAGGAATGCTTGATAGGCCTCGGTTAATCCATGGCGCAAGGATGTTTTCGCCTGCCACCCGAGGGAGTGTCCCAGTGTCATATCAAGTAGTTTTCGGGGCGTGCCGTCGGGCTTGGTGGGATCGTTGAGAATCTGGCCAGTGAAGCCAATGATCTCGGCGATCAACTGTGTGAGTTCCCGAATGCTGATGTCTTTTCCGGTGCCAACGTTCACCCAGTCGGGCGGATCCGCATGCTCGATCAGATGGAAACAGGCTTCGGCGAGATCATCGACATAAAGAAATTCACGGCGAGGTGTGCCCGTGCCCCAGATGGTAATGGATTCGTGTTGCTGGACTTTCGCCTCGTGAATCCGACGGATCAGAGCAGGAACGACGTGGCTATTTTCCGCGTGATAGTTATCGCCTGGTCCATAAAGGTTGGTAGGCATGGCGGAGTGATAGAGAAGACCATACTGATGCCGGTAGGCTTGACAAAGTTTTAGGGCCGCAATTTTTGCGATCGCATAAGCTTCATTGGTTGGCTCCAGTGGAGAGGAAAGCAAACAACTCTCCGGCATCGGCTGCGGAGCGTGTTTGGGATAAATACAGGAACTGCCCAGATTCAGTAATCGTTGCACACCTGCACGGCGACTGGCCTCGATGAGATTCGTGGCAATCATCACATTCTCATAAAGAAACTCCGCCGGATACGTGTTGTTGGCATGGATGCCACCGACTTTTGCGGCCGCGATCATGACCATTGCTGGTTGGTGATGTGCGAGAAACGAATTGACAGCCGATTGATCGAGAAGATTCAGTTCATCACGCGTCGCCACGATGACCTCCAGATCTTGGCGCGACTGGGCCGCCCGGACGAGCGCGGAGCCTACCATTCCTCGATGACCTGCGATGTAGATTTTTTTCATAGAGAATCAGAAATTCGGAAGATGAAATCGTGTGAGAGAAACTAAGCTTGGCCGATGCAGTAAAGGCGGAAACCGATGTCGCGCATTCGTTCCGCGGGAAGGATGTTTCGCCCGTCGAAGGCGAAAGCGGGCTTGAGCATGTTTTGATGAATCGACACAAAATCAAGATCGCGGAATTCATCCCACTCCGTCAGCACCACCATAGCGTGGGCTTGCTCGAGAGCCTCCATGGGATCAGAAACGAATTGCAGGTGGCTCTGTAAAATCGACTCCGGCACGCCGACGTAAGCGAGATCCGCTAGGATCATCGACGCGGGGACTTTCGGGTCATAGATGCTGACGCGGGCATTTTCCATCAACAGATCGCGCACCACGTAGATGGCCGCGGACTCTCGGGTGTCGTTAGTATCTTTTTTGAACGCGAATCCGAGAACGCCGATTTTTTTTCCTGAGACCGTGTTGAAGAGAGTGTGAACAATGCGTTGGGAAAAGCGCGACTTTTGCCAATCGTTCATGCGGATCACCTCATTCCAATAGCGCGCCACTTCTGGCAGGCCGAAGTGTTCGCAGAGATAGACGAGGTTGAGAATGTCCTTCTGGAAACACGACCCACCGAAACCAACTGATGCTTTGAGGAATTTCGGACCGATGCGGGAATCATAACCGATCGCTTTTCCTACCTCATCGACACTGGCCCCGGTCTTTTCGCAGAGAGCGGAGATCGAATTGATCGAAGAGATGCGCTGGGCGAGGAAGGCATTGGCGACGAGCTTCGAGAGCTCCGAGGACCAGGTATTGGTGGTGATGATACGTTCGCGCGGGATCCAGTGAGCATAGACCTGCACGAGGCTTTCGATCGCGGCGAGACCTTCGGGCGTTTGCTCGCCGCCGATGAGAATGCGATCGGGATTTTCCATGTCCGATACGGCAGTGCCTTCCGCAAGAAATTCCGGATTCGATAACACCTGGAATTGTCCGGATTCGGAATTCGACTCGAGGATGGTGCGCATCGCCTCCGCCGTGCGAACGGGAATCGTAGATTTCTCTACCACGATGGTCGCACCTTTCGCTTCCTCCGCAATCATGCGCGCGGCGGACTCCACATAGCATAAGTCCGCTGCCCGGCCAGCACCGGCGCCGTAGGTTTTAGTCGGCGTGCCCACAGCGACAAAAACCATGTCCGCCTCGCGAATGGCAGCGCGGACTTCCGTGCGGAAAAATAAGTTGCGATCGCGGCAATCATTGACGAGCTCTAACAAGCCCGGCTCATACACAGGAAGCTCTTGTGAGTTCCATGCGGCAATGCGAGCCTCGTTGAGATCGACCACGGTAACCGTGATATCGGGGCATTTCGCGGCGATCATCGCCATCGTGGGACCGCCGACGTAGCCGGCACCGATGCAGCAGATTTTTTTGATTGTCATAAGTAGTTTCGCAGAGGGGCAAATCGAAGAGATTTCACAGAGAAAGTATTTTTTGCCAAATCGCAGTGAAGTGGCGCGTTTGCATTTGCTCTTGTAAAAATTCGTTGGTGGTAATGCTCGAATCGTGCTCCAGAAGATTCGCGATGTCGCGCAGATGCTTCTCCGATCCACCTTCTTGAAAGAATTCTATTTTGCGAAGGATCACGTATTCGATAGGAGCAAAAGAAACTTCAACATCAGCGACGGCAACTCGTACCGGTCTTCGCATCGCCCACTGATGCAGCGCGTCATTACCGCAGAGATATACGTCTGCTTTCAGCATGCTATGCAGCGATATGATAGTGAAATGTCCGCGTTGTGATCGCACACACTCAGCTTCCATGACCTCGCGCGGTGGCAAATAAAAATTTTCCTCGGGAAATGCTTCACTGAGTTTTTGGAGCTGCGTTCTGTTCATTTCCAGGATCAAATCGATATCATTGGTCAGTCGCGGCTCACCATAGGCCATGGTGGCGACCGAACCGGTTACGAGGTATCGCAGACCGCTTTTTTCCAGTGGTGCGATGAACGTTGAAATCAAGTCAATCATGCATCAAATACAAAAGTCGTTGGGCTTCTTTTTCCAGTTGGAGTTCCGACCACTCTGGATGACGAAGGCGCAGCATGCCGATTTTCACTACTTTGGCGGTCTGGTAGAGAGCTTGAGAAATCCTGAGTTTTTCTTCCACCGTCAGCTTGCGCCGGGGATCCAACCGGGCAGCAAGAGGGATCGCCAATGGAGCATGATCAGTCATGGTATCACAATGAAAAAGTTTGATGTCATCGTGGATTACCCGCATGGATGATCCCCCTCCACTGGTTCAGGAAATTTGGTCCCGGAAATAGGCAATCGTCTCGCGGATGCCGTCATCAAATGCCACGACCGGCTCCCAACCTAACAATTCTTTTGCCAGACGGATATCAGGCTTGCGGACTTTCGGGTCATCGGGTGGCAGAGGTTTTTGATCGAGCACCAGAGGAATGCCAAATTGCTCCGAGACGGCCTCGGCGAATTGGCGGATGGTCATTTCATGCGGGTTGCCGCAATTGACCGGCAGATGGTAATCGCTCTGTGCCAATTTCCAGATGCCCGCGACAAGGTCGGAAACATAACAAAAGGATCGTGTTTGCGAACCATCGCCGAAGATCGTCATCGGCTCTCCGCGCAAGGCCTGACCGATGAAGGCAGGAACAACGCGGCCATCATCGAGTCTCATCCGCGGACCGTAGGTATTAAAAATACGAACAATTTTGGTATCGAGCCCATGCGCCCGATGATAAGCCATGGTGGCGGCTTCGGCATAGCGTTTCGCTTCATCATAGCAACTGCGCACTCCGATCGAGTTCACATTGCCCCAGTAGCTTTCCGGTTGTGGATGAATTTCGGGATCGCCATACACCTCTGAGGTGGAGGCCACGAGGAACGTCGCACCTTTGCGCAAGGCAAGGTCGAGCGCGTTGTGAGTGGCATAGGATCCCGCCTTGAGCGTCTCGATAGGGATTTGCACGTAGTCGATCGGGCTGGCGGGAGACGCCATGTGAAAAATGTAATCGACCGGACCGTCTACATCGAAGGGCAAGGAGACATCTTGTTCGATGAATGAGAAATGCGAATGATCCGTTAGGTGCCCGATGTTACGTGAGTGACCCGTTACGAAATTATCCAGAGCGATGACACGCAAGCCATCCGCGAGCAAGAGATCGATGAGATGCGAAGGCACAAATCCTGCCCCGCCGGTAACGACTGCTGTTTTTTGATTCATAGTGAGGAAGTGGAAGATGCTTGGTATTTCTGGATTAACTTTTCCGACTCGGTCAATGCCATCCCGGTCACCTGATCCATGTTGTAGTAGCGGTAGGTGCCGAGGCGACCGATGAATGAGACGTTCGTCTCTTTTTCTGCGAGTTGGTGATAGCGTGCGTAAAGTTGTGCGGTGATGTCCGTTGGGACCGGATAGAACGGTTCTTTGTCCGGCGTCCAGTCCTCCGGAAACTCGCGGATCACTGTCGTGGCATCGATTTTCTGACCTGTCACATGCTTGATCTCCACCGTGCGTGTATAGGGGACATCTAGGTCAGGATAATTCACTTGCAGCGCCGGCTGCCAGAACCCTTCTTTGCCGGAAATTTCCGCGCGCGCGCGCAATTCTTCGCCGCTATGCGTTTCGCGTTCGAAACGGAGGGAGCGATAGGGCAAGGATCCGTAACAGTGATCGTAATACTCGTCGATCGGTCCGGTGAAGATCATGTGCCGATACTCCCAGTTTTTTTGCTCATCTTTGTAGTCGACTCCTAAGCGAACTTCAAGGTTCGGCGAGTGGGCTATCATTTTTTCAAACAAGGCCGTGTAGCCGCGGAGTGGCATGGCTTGGAACGACTCCGTGAGGTAGCGGTCATCGCGATTCAAGCGGATGGGAATGCGACCGCAGACCGATGCCTGCAACTCGCGAGGGTGACGTTTCCATTGCTTGAGCGTGTAGGGCTCGAAAAAGATGCGGTAAAAATCCCACCCCACTTGGCTCAGAATCACTTCCTCCGAATTTTGCGGATGCGCGATGTCTTGTTTGTGCGACTCAAGATATTCGCGCCACTCCGTCTCGGTGGACTCTCTTCCCAGCCATTCTTCAAAGGTATTCAAATTGATCGGGAAACTCCAGAAGCGCTCTTGGGTAAAACTTTTGATTCGATAGGAAACCTCATGCCACTCAGTAAATTGCGAAAGGTATGCGACGATGCGAGCGGAGTTGCTGCGAAAATAGTGAGGACCATACGGATGGATCAGCACTCCCGCTTGATCGTAACAATCATAGGCATTGCCGCCGATGTGATCTCGTTTATCGACCACCACACAACGGAATCCCGCTTGGCTCAGCCGCTCAGCAGCGACCAACCCGGAAAACCCCGCGCCTACGATCAAAAAATTAACTTGAGCTGAGGGTCCCATGAATCCGTGCGTGTTCAAAAAAACCTACGCTACCGCCCTTGGTCGCATGCCTATGTTGCGGCAAAACCTCTCGAAGAAATCGGAAGATGGACGGAGATGGGAAATATCTCTGTGAACAAATTCGTTCGAAGCAACGGTATCCGCCGACCTATTTTGTTCAAGAAAAAATGAACAAACAACCCGTTTTTTTGGAGATTTGCCGCTCTCAAAAAAACCTAACGAGACCATGCTTTTCCTTGACAATCAAGAAATAACAATTTTCCCGCGACTGCGGAATACTGTGAGCCAGTCCTCAGGTGACAGGAAGCGATTGACCCCCTCATCCGTTTGGTTGCCGCGTGAAGACCCTGCCAGATGCGAGAGTCTCCTAACGCCACGATTTTTTACCATTGAAACCCGATACCCAGATTCACGGAAAAACCGTCCAAATCTGCTTTTGCGGAGGAAACTTGATTCGATGCTTGGATACTGTCCGACAAATCAAAGCGAACCTGCGAGAAGATTTTCCAGCTCTCATCCTCACCGATATCAAAGACCGAACCCACGGCGACATATAGACCGGGCAAAAACTTCGATTTTTGAGATTTTTGGTCGAAGTTTCCGACAACTTCATTTTGGTCGCGGACAGTCGTCTGCGAATTCATCGTTAGTTTGGCATAGTTCAACGCAAGACCTGCTTGCACATCGATGCCCTCTGCACGAAGAAGCCTACCCAGTTGTGACTGACTTGGCTCAATTCTGCGAACGATACCTCCGAGAGAAAAGGTTTGAAGATCCAGATCCACATTGGTGTTGGTGAATCCCGACAAGCCAGAGGAAGCGTCGGAAATTTGCCGATCAATCGGCAAGTTATCGAGCAATGGTCCTGGCGGCAGCGCCGGCCCCGAGTAAGGCGCTGATGGTGGCTGAATACCGTAAAGGAAAAACTCATCGGTGATCGATTGGCGATTTACGGATAAATTTTCGTTGTGCCCCGTATCCATGGGAATCCACGACCAGGAAATAACAAAACCTCTCTCTTGCCAGTAGCTGTTGGGATCAAAATCCAGCCACCTGCGCGCTTCAATATAGGGAAATGCCTCCTCATCCGATCCTGTAGCGTGCCGGTATCCCGCGATTCCCGCTCCGCCGGACGCAGTCAGGTATAGGCTCTGGTTTCCTGGTGAATCCCATGGCTGACTCGAATCCCACTGCTGGCTCGACTGCCTCACTTGACTCGCGTTTTCATAACCCCAATTTGTCGTAAGATTGAACTGAGAGCCGATGTTGACAAAACCATCATCATAGGTTCGGTTAGCCTCAGAATCAACCGCGCCAACGCCTGAGAACAAGGCCGATGAGTTTTGTTCAAGAGAACCTGGGGCGCCATTCAGGGTCATAGGCCCGGAAATCAGGCCGACGTCAAAGCTCTGCCTGATCCCTAAACCACCGTGAATCTCCCATCGCGGGGACGAACCTTTGTCTCCCTCAAAAGTAATGACAGATTTCGATTCAGCCTGAGCATGACTCATCATGAAACAATAGAGGACTGTCGACGACAAGAATTTCGTTTTCATAGTTTTTCTTTAAGGACTGTGTGGGGGGCTATGTTCAATTATCAAGAGGGGTGATGGGAAGTGCGATCACGCGATAGAATCGGGACGGAACATCTCGGGGATGGCTCATTGTTTTGGGCGCGCCGTTGTCAATCCATTGCGTCTTGTTCGCATTCGCAGTCACGGTGGGTGCAACACGAATCCATGTAGACAAGTCATGACTGTATTCCACGGCGTAGGAAGCACCTACCACCGAAGTCCATTCGATCAATGAGTCACCATTGAATAGCCTGATAAAGTTTACCGTAGGCGCATCGGTATTAGGAGCCTTGTTGGGCGGCAATGGCGTTGTCGTCGGTGGCACCAACGTATCCGTTGTGTAAACAGGATTCGGAAGAACCGCACCCTTACCGCCATTCGTGGAACTCAGTGGTTGATACAGCACCTCGATAGTGAAGGTAACAGAATCTCCATTTTCACCATTCTTGGATAAGATTCCGTCGTAACGTATTCCCCCACCCTGATCATTCGAATTGAACAGCGTAGCGCCTGGAATCAACGTGACTTGAAAACGGAATCCATGAATCGCATGAGCATGCAAGTTCTCCGCTTCGATTTGCTGCTTGTAAAGTCCCGATTGACGGTCCAAGCGCAGTTCGGTCAGTGGGGTAAACTTGATTGCCTTGTAGCTCATCACATTGACAACAAAGAGCACTTGGTCCGGATCGATGCCAGGCGCGGTCGCCTCAACCACCACCGGGTATTTGTTATCAGCACCGACCGCTGTATCATACACGGCAGGAACAACAAAAGCGAGATTGATTACGCCAGTGTCCACATAACTGCCTGCATCCACTCCACCAACGACTCCGTAAGAACTGAATCCATTGAAATAGTCGCTGTAAGGAGAAATGACAGTAGTCCCTTCCATGACATAAAGCTCCACCACGCGATCCGGCACACGGGCCGTTCCTGCGTAGTCGCCACCGCCGGTATTGCTTGCCACCAGTTGGAAAATCTCCGTGCCTTCCTCGATGCCATCATTGACAAGCGCGACACGAACTTGCAATTGACCACTTTCGGGAAGCGTAATGAATCCATCGACATAAGGCACCCACGATACTCCATCGAAGTATTCGATTCCAGGACCGTAGTCATTTTGTTTCGCTGTTGCCTCCTCGGTGCGGAGTGACACTTGCTGATTCGATGCTCCTGTGACGGTAAAGACAGCAAAACCGAGGCTCTCATGGACTGTAAGATCCGTAACGGTCAGAGGACGATCGTCGTCAAGAGGCTGCCCTGGCGGAAGAGCGGACACACCTGTCGTATTTTCCTCAGCAAAATAATTACCCGAACCATTATCGAAAATGGTTCCCACACCCTCTTCCTGAGGACTTGGTTTACCGCCAGTATTTGTGGCTACGACACGGAATGTTTCGGGGCCGTCAGTTTTTAACTCTTTCTCGGGAGACAGAGCCACGCGCACTAGCAACTTGCCAGTATTGTTCAGTTTGACGGGAACGCCTGATGAGTATACCACCCATTTACTACCATCGTAGTAGTGAAGGACTTCGAGTCCGCTGCTTTGTCCAGGACCATCCTGATCCGTCAGACTGAGCATGACTTGTTGACTAGCCGCGCCTATAACGGTGAAGATAGCATACGGAGAACCTTCGTTGACGTCCACGACATCGATGCTCAGCACGCGGTCATCATCGAGGATGATGTTTTCGTCGAGTAGCTCCTGGGGAGTTGCGGGGTCGAGTGCGTCATCGATCCAGTAGTCGCCGGTGCCGTCGTCGTAGATGGTGCCGACTCCGTCTTCTTTGGCGCTCGCTTTACCGCCGGTGTTTGTTGCGACCAGACGGAAGGTTTCTGGTCCATCGACGTCGGTTTCTTGCTCGGGAGCAATCGCCACTCGCACACGCAGGCTTCCGGTGTTGTTCAGATTCACGACATCACCTGTGTTGTAAACAACCCACTTCGTGCCGTCGTAGTATTGCAAGCCGGTAAGGTCTTTGCCGTCGGCGTTTTGATCTGCGAGGCTGAGTGTGAGTTGTTGGTTGGCTGCGCCGGTGATGGTGAACACGGCGAAAGGAGAACCTTCGTTGACGTCCACCACATCGATGCTCAGCACGCGGTCGTCATCGAGGATGATGTTTTCATCGAGTAGTTCTTGGGGAGTTGCGGGGTCGAGTGCGTCATCGATCCAGTAGTCGCCGGTCCCGTCGTCGTAGATGGTGCCAACGCCGTCTTCTTTGGCGCTCGCTTTGCCGCCGGTGTTCGTTGCGACCAGACGGAACGTTTCCGGTCCATCGACGTCGGTTTCTTGCTCGGGAGCAATCGCCACTCGGACACGCAGGCTTCCGGTGTTGTTCAGATTCACCACATCACCTGTGTTGTAAACGACCCATTTGGTGCCGTCGTAGTATTGCAAGCCGGTAAGATCTTTGCCGTCGGCGTTTTGATCCGCGAGGCTGAGTGTGAGTTTTTGGTTCGCCGCACCGGTGATGGTGAAGACAGCGAAAGTTGAGCCTTCGTTGACGTCCACCACATCGATGCTCAGCACGCGGTCGTCATCGAGGATGATGTTTTCGTCGAGTAGTTCCTGGGGAGTCGCGGGGTCGAGAGCATCCTCGATCCAGTAGTCGCCGGTGCCGTCGTCGTAGATGGTGCCGACTCCGTCTTCTTTCGCACTGGCTTTACCGCCGGTGTTCGTTGCCACCAAACGGAACGTTTCGGGTCCATCGACGTCGGTTTCTTGCTCGGGAGCAATCGCCACTCGCACACGGAGAGTGCCGGTGTTGTTCAAGTTCACCACATTACCTGTGTTGTAAACGACCCACTTCGTGCCGTCGTAGTATTGCAACCCGGTAAGGTCTTTGCCGTCGGCGTTTTGATCCGCGAGGCTGAGTGTGAGTTGTTGATTGGCCGCGCCAGTGATGGTGAAGACAGCATACGGGGAACCTTCGTTGACGTCCACGACGTCGATGCTCAGCACGCGGTCGTCATCGAGGATGATGTTTTCGTCGAGTAGTTCCTGGGGAGTCGCGGGGTCGAGCGCGTCATCGATCCAGTAGTCGCCGGTGCCGTCGTCGTTGATCGTGCCAACGCCGTCTTCTTTGGCGCTCGCTTTGCCGCCGGTGTTCGTTGCCACCAAGCGGAAGGTTTCGGGTCCATCGACGTCGGTTTCTTGCTCGGGAGCAATCGTCACTCGGACACGCAGGCTTCCGGTGTTGTTCAGATTCACGACGTCACCTGTGTTGTAAACAACCCACTTCGTGCCGTCGTAGTATTGCAAGCCGGTAAGGTCTTTGCCGTCGGCGTTTTGATCCGCGAGGCTGAGTGTGAGTTTTTGATTGGCCGCGCCGGTGATGGTGAAGACAGCGAAAGGTGAGCCTTCGTTGACGTCCACGACATCGATGCTCAGCACGCGGTCGTCATCGAGGATGATGTTTTCGTCGAGTAGCTCCTGGGGAGTCGCGGGGTCGAGTGCGTCATCGATCCAGTAATCGCCGGTGCCGTCGTCGTAGATCGTGCCGACGCCGTCTTCTTTGGCGCTCGCTTTGCCGCCGGTGTTCGTTGCGACCAAGCGGAAGGTTTCGGGTCCATCGACGTCGGTTTCTTGCTCGGGAGCAATCGCCACTCGCACACGGAGAGTGCCGGTGTTGTTCAAATTCACGACGTCACCTGTGTTGTAAACGACCCACTTCGTGCCGTCGTAGTATTGCAAGCCGGTAAGGTCTTTGCCGTCGGCGTTTTGATCCGCGAGGCTGAGTGTGAGTTGTTGATTGGCCGCGCCGGTGATGGTGAACACGGCGAAAGGAGAACCTTCGTTGACGTCCACCACATCGATGCTCAGCACGCGGTCGTCATCGAGGATGATGTTTTCGTCGAGCAGTTCTTGGGGAGTAGCGGGGTCGAGAGCATCGTCGATCCAGTAGTCGCCGGTGCCGTCGTCGATAATCGTGCCGATGCCAGTTGCGGAAGTAATGCCCGGCTGAGTCGCCGTCAGCGTAAATGTCTCCGCATTTTCAAAATCCGTATCTTGCGTGATCGCCACCCGCACCGATAAAACCCCTCCTGCGGGAAGCGCGACTTCGGAATTGGCCGTGTAATCCACCCAGATCAGACCGTTGAAATACTGCAACTGTGTTCCTAAGTCTGTGCCCAAGGTTGCATCACGATCTGTCGACGCGATCGTATTGCCGAGGGAAAGTGTCACCTTTTCACCTGCCACTCCACCCACTGCAAACACCGCACGAGGCGACGCTTCGTTCACCGTCACGCTGGAGACCGTCAACCTGCGGTCATCATCCAAAACAGGATAACCCGCATCCGTGGGGAGACTCGGAGTGGATGTGTTGTTTTCTGTTAGGAAAATATCGCCAGTTCCGTCATCTTTGATTGTGCCGATACCCGTAGCTGATGTTCCCCCTGTGTTAGTGGCAATCAGAGTAAATGTCTCGGCGTTCTCAAAATCCGTATCCTGCGTGATCGCCACCCGAACCAACAAGACGCCGCCCACGGGAATCGTGACTTGCGCATTGGCGGTGTAATCCACCCAACTGACACCGTTGAAAATCTGCAACTGCGTGGCCAAATCCGTGCCCAGGGTCGCGTCACGATCCGTCGATGCACTGGTGTTACCCAAAGCGAGCGTCGCTTTCTGGCCTGCGGTTCCGCTCACTTCAAACACCGCGCGCGGCGATGCTTCGTTCACTGTCACACTAGAGACAGTGAGCGGCGGGTCAACAACCGCGCCTGGACCCACCAAAAGCCATGTGCTCGTATCGGCTGTGTTCGTATTGTCAAAAGAACCGCCGGAAAGATCACTCGACGAGTTCTGATCGTGCCAGAGGAACTTGCTCTTGTCGAGAGAACTGGACTGCGATGACCATGCCCTGACTCCCGCACTCGCAAGGGCTGCAGTCAAACTCAATTTGCTTCGTGAAATCGCGATCTCGAGTTGTCCACCGTTCACTCGAAACCAAGTGTCTTGCGAACTGAGAGACACATTCGTGTCATAGCCATCCCCTTTGGTCCCACTGCTGATGTTTGAGGTAGTGATGCTAGAGCCGCCAACATCATTATTTGCATCTCGATAAAGCGAAAACCTAGACTGATTGTTAGTCCAAGCAGTCTGCGATAGAGTCCCATCTTCCTCGTGGAGATATTGCACCCAAAAGTCCGGACGGACATCCGTGGCTTTATCAACCTCAAGTTCGTAATAATAATAACCTTTATTGATGATCCCATTGACGGTCATCTTGAATATGATGAAATCGTCATTGTAGGTCAAATCTACTTGCTTGATGTCAAAGTTTCTCGGACCTCCGTTGGAAGTGTTACTGAATAACAAGTTTTCATATACATCAGACGCGTAACTTTGCTCCGTGCCTGCGTTTCCAGGCAAATCAGAGGTAGCTTGCCCGTGGGCTGGGTTGGTTCCGTATGATGAGAAAAAATAATCGGATTGGGTGCTTTGGGGCGTCCAAGTCGACGGTGGAGTCGCCGCTTCCACCGCAATCGGCATCCCGTCGATACTCAATACGCGATGGTCGGAGGGCGTAGAGGAACGAGCCATGGCGATTTGGGGAGTGAGCATCCGCTGGGTAAGCGCATGGGCGAAAGCTTTACCTTCGTCACCACAAGTGTCGGTCTGGTCGTTCAATCGACGATCGATCGCGTGACCCAATTCCTCCAGTATGACCGTTTCGAGCGCATCAGCCGAGGATCTTTCCGCCCACTGGCTGTTTATGTAGATTCTCTCCGTGTGCGAGTGGCTATCAGAAGCATAAGCCGCGAACAATCCGGCCATTTCCTCGTGTTTTCTGACGTCAAAATCCAGTGCAAAGCCCTTGCCGGCCATCAGATCGCTTCTCAACTCGGTGAGACGTTTCTCAAACAATTCGTGTGGTGTGCCTGTGTTGCCATAAATCTGCCTCAGCAGCTCAGAAAATTCTTCGTTGGCGGCCTTCTGGACTAAGAGACGATGAGTAACCTCAAGGGAATCGCACACCGCTTGACGTGACGCAGTTGAAACGCCTGCACCGATCACATTCATCGACCCAACGCGCATGGGAACAGCCCATGACTGCGAGCCATCCATGCGCCCATCGCGGGTTTTTTTCGCGAAAAACGCCATCGCCAGCGCTAGCCCTAGCAGGGCAAATAGACGAGTATACCAGTGGAAAACGATTAATTTCATAAGTAGGGGTGAAAAAGTGTAGATTAGTAGAAGGATTCTACTTTGGGGTAAGGCGTGAAAGGGTAATTTTCCGTTTGCCGTCTTGTCAAGTCATTAATTTTTCGCTTCCGATAGTCTTAGTAGCATGAAAATGGCTTCGATTTGCCACGTTCGACGATTCAGAGCAGCTCTCGTTACCACAGTTCACCAGAACACCAAGAAGTAATCTTCGTGGGAATCAGTGGACGAAATGTTCAAATCGCCTCCGAAACTCCTTCCGCTGCCTCCCTGATCAAGCGCAGTTGCCCGCAAGCGGCTTCGATGTCATGTCCTTTCTCCAGGCGCAGGGTGGCGGTGACTCCAGCTTTCACAAGAATGTTACGAAATGCTTGGCAATGCGAGATTTCTGGTCGTTTCCACGGCAATCCCTCGACGGTATTGTAAGGGATGAGGTTCACCTTTGCTTGGAGAGACCGCGCATGAGTCGCCAGAATGCGTGCTTGCTCGAGGTCATCGTTGATCCCCTCAATCAATATATATTCGAGTGTCAAATGCTGTTTTTTTTGCGCATTCCACTCGTGCAGAGCCTCGAACAGTTGGGCAGTCGGATATTTTCGATTTACCGGCATGATCAGATCACGGACAGCGTCAGTGGCGCCGTGAAGCGAGATCGCCAAGCGGATCTGCCGCGGGTGACACGACAATTCGCGGATCTGTGGCACCAATCCCGACGTCGAAATTGTCAGGTGCCTTGCCCCCAGATTCAGTCCCCAAGGCGACGTGATCAGCTCGATCGCGCGAAGAAGATTTTTGCTATTAGCGAGCGGTTCGCCCATGCCCATGAAAACAAGGTTGTCGATGCGATCCCCCGCAAGCATTTCTGTCTGCAAAACCTGCGCGGCGATCTCCGCGGCGCTTAGATTGCGTGTGAAGCCCGCCAGACCAGAGGCGCAGAACTTGCAACCGTAAGCACAGCCGACTTGGGACGAAACGCAAAGGGTGAGCCGGTCCGCCCGCCCACCATACAGCGCGGGGTTGGCAGGAATGAGAACACTCTCGATGTAGCGGCCATCGTGAAGCTTGTAGAGCATCTTGCGCGTGGTATCGATCGATCCCAGTTCGCGAGCTGGCGTCAATGGGTAGAGAGTGAAATTTTCGTCAAGGTAGGCGCGCAATGCTCTCGGCAGATTGCTCATCGCATCGATCGTGGCCGGGCGTTTTTTCCACACCCAATCGAGGATCTGATCCGCGCGATAGCCCGGATGTCCATGCTCCGTGAGATGGGCGACCAGTTCCTCTTTGGTGATTCCGAGTAGCGAAGGTTTCATAAAAAATGTGTTAGCCTGCGTAGGCGAGCCGATGGCGGAGGACAGGATTACCATGCGCGGCGGGCTGGCAAAGATGATCGATCATGTGCTGCCAATGTTCCTGGCCCGATAGGATCTCCACCTCAATCCGCAGAAACCAGACAGGAACTTCTGCCAACATACTGCGGGGATAACGCACGGCATCTTTTTCTGTTAATACGATCATATCCAGATCCCGCTCGAGGCAGCGCTGAGTGAACTTTTCGATTTCACGACTGGAAAAACGGTGATGGTCCGAGAACCGCTTTTTGACATCCACACGTGCTCCTAGTTTTACGAGAGAGTTTTCAAAGTTTTCTGGTACTGCGATGCCCGACAAAGCCGCGATGTGTTTCCCTTGGAGATAATCGAGAGACTCCCGCTCGAATGTGGCGAGATTCTCGAGGTGCTTCGGCCCGTGGGTAGTGATGATGATCGGAGCGGTGGCATTGTAGCGGCGGATTTTTTTGATTAGGGCGCCATGATCCGAACCATCCGATTTTGTGAGAATGATGTAATGGGCGCGAGAGAGATTGCCGCGAGGCTCGCGCAATGTTCCCGCTGGTAGCATCGCACCGGTGCCAAAGGGCGTATTCGCATCCACCAAACACAAATC
Organism: Akkermansia muciniphila; assembly: GCA_945888515.1. GTDB lineage: Bacteria > Verrucomicrobiota > Verrucomicrobiia > Verrucomicrobiales > Akkermansiaceae > UBA956. The sequence goes on from CAMDAD010000001.1 coordinate 92,298, forward strand.
CAATCCGCGCGACATGCGCAGATATTGCATACCGTCATCGAGGATCAGCGTATCCGAACCCAGCTCCTCAATGGCAAAACGCGCGGACTTCACGCGGTCGCGATCGACCAATACCGCCACGCCATCCAGATTTCTCGCTAGCATGAACGGCTCATCGCCGGCAAATTTCGAATCTAACAAAATTGCGCGTCCGGTAGAAACGATCTTGGGCATCGCCTCCGCTTTGACTTTTTGCCCGGAAGGAGAAGTCCATTTTTGTGATTCTGCTAGGGCCTTGCTTTTATAGCCGCGTGAGAGAATCGCCACCTGCCGTCGCCGATCCCGAAGCGTGCGGGCGAGTAGCTCCACCACAGGGGTTTTTCCTGTGCCACCGACTGTGAGGTTGCCCACCGAAATCGTCAGCGTGCCCATGTGGTGACGCTCCTTATAGTCGTTTAGGAACAAAAATTTCCGCGTCTGTATGATCATGCGATAGATCCCCGAGAGAGCGCGCAAGGCACAGCGAGTGAGAAAAGCGCGGAATCCGCGCACGCGTCCGAAAATCACGTCAGAAGCCCAACGCTCAAATTCATCGATCATTTCCTTCACCAGCCCCATCGTTACTTGCATTGCCCATCATGAAAAGGCAAAATTGCGCGACGGACGGAACCACGGGGTCGACGCCTAACACGATTATCGCGGATTGGAACAAGACCGCCAACAACCATGGCGCTTTCTCTCAGCGGTCTCGCCCCACCCAGCACCCTGAAAAAACTGGACTAGCTTGATTCTGTGGTGTTGAATTTGTCATGACTCGACCCGATGCCCGACACGCTGACCAATTACGCGAGGTTTCTTTTACTCCCAACGTAGCTCCCTACGCCCAAGGCTCGGTTTTAGTTTCCTTCGGTAATACCCGCGTGATCTGTGCTTGCACCATCGAGGAAGACGTGCCTCGTTGGATGAAGCAACAAGGCGTGAAAGGCGGATGGCTGACAGCGGAATACTCCATGCTCCCCTACTCCACTCTTGAGCGCAAACAGCGTGACATCACCAAAGGCAAGATCGATGGGCGATCCTCCGAAATTCAGCGACTGATCGGCAGGGCCCTGCGCGCAGTGGTCGATCTGAAAAAAATTGGTCAACGCACCTTGTGGATCGACTGCGATGTGCTCCAGGCCGATGGCGGCACGCGTACGGCATCCATCACCGGTGCCTGTGTCGCCACCGCTATCGCCTGCAATCGCCTGATGGCAGCTGGAAAAATCAAGGATTTTCCGCTGACGCAACTCGTCGCCGCGGTATCGTGCGGCGTGTTTGAGAACGTGCCGGTTCTCGACCTAAACTACCTCGAAGATAAAGCGGCTACCGTCGATTTCAACGTCGTCATGACGGAGAGAGGCAAGTTTGTCGAAGTTCAGGGCAGCGGTGAGGAAGCCGTTTTTTCCAGTGAGGAAATGGCAGCCATGCTCGACTTGGCGAAAACGGGAATCGCCGCATTGATCGATCGCCAAAAACAAGCCATCCTCGCCGCCGATCGCGTGAAGCCAGACGCGCTCCAGGACCTAGCTCAAGCGTTTGGCACGGGACGTTAGAGAGCGGATCAGGAGCTTGCATCTCAGGGAAGAGATTCTTTTGTTGCACGAGCACCTTCAAAAAGAAGAGCTTCATGAGCTTTGGCTCAACACACCGCAGCGCTTCAATGAGTGGTAAGACAAACCCCGCCAAAAAAGTTTCCCTGAATCACAGCGAAAGATTGCACATACGCGATCGCTTGTGCATGCTGGCCCCGCGCATGAAACTCATCAGCGGAACAGCACACAGAAACCTTGCCGAACGAATCGCCGAAAACATCGGCACAACTCTCGCAAACGTTCATGTCACCGCTTTCCCCGATGGTGAGACCTTTGTGAAAATCAACGAAAATATCCGCGGCGATGATGTGTTCATCATTCAGCCTTCTTGCCCACCCACCAATCACAACATCATGGAGCTCCTGATCATGGTGGATGCCGCGCGTCGTGCCAGCGCCGGTCGCATCAATGCCGTGATGCCCTTTTTCGGCTACGCCCGCCAGGATCGAAAGGACCAGCCACGCGTTCCCATCACAGCCAAGCTCGTGGCAAATATGCTCACGGAAGCCGGTGTGGATCGACTCATCACCATGGACCTGCACGCCCCGCAGATTCAGGGATTTTTTGACATCCCCGTCGATCACCTCTACGCCAAGCCCGCTCTCATCGGCTACTTGCGCGAGCAAAATGCCGGTGCCGATGGCAACCTCACTGTCGTGTCGCCGGACGTCGGCGGCGTGAAAATGGCACGCGCCTACGCCGATGCCCTCGGGGCCGATCTCGCCATCGTCGCCAAGCACCGCGTCAGCGCTACCAAGGTCGAGGCAATGAACGTCATCGGCGAAGTCGAAGGCCGCGATGTATTGCTCGTCGATGACATGACCGAAACCGCCGGCACGCTTTGCGCCGCTGCAGAAATCCTTCAACGCCATGGCGCTCGGCGCATCTACGCTGGAGTCTCTCATGCCGTTCTCACCGAAATGGGCCGCGAACGCATCGCCGCCTCCGCCATCGAGAAAGTCATCACCACTGACTCCGTCCCGATGGCCACTGGCCCGAAAGTTCACGCCGTGGAAATCGCGCCCCTGCTGGCCGAAGCCATACGCCGCATCAACGGCGGCCAATCCGTGACCTCACTGTTCGAGGTCTGAGCGTGACGCAGACGTTACGGCTCATCGCCCCGTGAAAATCACAACGGCTGCGCCAAGAACTCGAAGTCCTCGTTCCGGCTCTCTAACAACTTCATCAGCCAGGCATCGGAAAGAAAGACCACCCAGTGGCCCAACACATCGCGAGCCACCACACCGCCAGAGGGCACTTGCAGTTTCGGCTCGTCCTTGATGACCGAGCCGTCTTTGGCACGCACCCAGCGGATGCAATTCCAGGGCGATGACTCGACCCGACACGGCGCTCCGTATTCACTTTCCAAGCGATACTGCAACACCTCGAACTGCAAAGGCCCCACAGCGCCTAACAAAGGCACGCGCTGCGAGCTACTGGGGATCTCAAAGGGCTGCGCCAATCCCTCTTTCAACAGCTGATCGAGACCTTCGCGAAAGCGCTTGAATTTTTCCGTGCCGATACATTGCACATAGCTGAAACACTCGGGCGCGAAACGTGGAATCTCATCGAAGTGCAGCTTCGGCTCCATCGCTAGGGTATCGCCGATGTGAAAGTCGTAGTTACCAACAAGCGCGACCACGTCACCCGGATACGCGGTGTCCACCGTCTCACGATCCTGAGCGAAAAGCCGCTGACTATTCGACAGACGGATTTTTTTTCCCGTGCGTGTGTGGGTGACGTTCATGTCGCGCTCGAAGGCACCAGAAACAATGCGAATGTAGGCCGCGCGGTCGCGATGTTTCGGATTCATGTTCGCCTGGATCTTGAACACAAAGCCGGAAAACGTCGTCTCCTCGGGCAGCACCAAACGCTCCTGCGCCTGACGCGGAGAGGGCGGAGGTGCCAGCTTGAGGAATGCATCCAGCATGAACTGCACGCCGAAATTATTCATCGCCGAGCCAAAGAAAATCGGCATCTGCTTACCCGCAAGCACCTGCTCCATGTCGAGCGGCTCCGTGACCACATCCAGCAACTCGATGTCAGCGCGCGCCTGTGCCAGCACATCGCTGTCGACAGTGCCAGTCAACGCATCATCATCGATGCCTCCGGTTTTCACCGGTGCACGATAGGCCCCGTGTGCCGTGCGCTCGAACAAATGCACCTCGCGTTTTTCCCGATCATAGATGCCACGGAAGCGCGGACCATCGCCGAGCGGCCAGTTGATCGGAGCGGGTGCCAAACCTAACACTTTTTCCAATTCATCGATCAGTTCCAACGGCGGACGCGAGGGGCGGTCGAGCTTATTGATAAAGACAAAAATCGGCACGCCACGCTTGCGACAGACCTCGAACAACTTCAGAGTCTGTGCTTCGATGCCCTTAGCGGCATCCACTACCATCACCGCCGAGTCCACCGCTGTCAGCACCCGATAGGTGTCTTCCGAGAAGTCCTTGTGACCCGGCGTATCTAACAGATTCACGCAGCAACCGCCGTATTCAAATTGTAGGACGGTCGAGGAAACGGAAATGCCCCGCTGCTTCTCCAACTCCATCCAGTCACTCGTCGTGCTGCGTTGCGAGGCCCGCGCCGTGACACTGCCAGCTAGCTGCAAGGCACCGCCGTAGAGTAGCAATTTCTCCGTCAAGGTGGTCTTGCCCGCATCTGGGTGGGAGATGATGGCAAAGGTCCGTCGGCGCGACGTTTCAAGAGCTTGCGGAGTGGAATCGGTGGCGGACATGGAAATAACGGCACAAAACCTGCGCAGCATCCTCCATCACTGGCAAGCCTTGATTTATCCATTCGCGGTAAAGCACGCTCTCCCGCTTCACTTTGGTGCAGTTGGTTCCAGCACCACGACCACCGTCGCGACACCCGTTGCGATGTTCGCACAAATCTGCCAGGTTTTGTTTTCTGCGATCCACTCCATTTGCCAATCATCCACTGGCTGATCATTCACCCGCAGTTGATGAAGATCGGGTGTCTTCAAACCCACCAAACGAACCGGCACATGGCCGAACCCGCCGGACAGTTCCACGCGCGCCTGTTGCGCGGCATCGACAGCGATGGTCAGGATTTCCCCATTGAGCCGCTCGCCTCTGACAACTTTCGCCGCGAAGGCCCGCCGATGCGCCTCGCGCAGCACCGGGCCCCAAGTATTCGCATCGCTCTGTAGCATCGATAAAAACGATTGATCCGGTCCATAATACGCCGACGCATCCGACGGAAACACCACGAGCTCGATCTCGGCTTCCACAAAGTCGCCCGCTTGCAACACGCGCAAGCCGGGTGGCGGTGACAACTCCAGGCCGGTGCGATGATTGCCCGCGCCCCACTCCGAGCAAAAGGTTGAGAGATGCGGACCCACCGATTTCCCTCCCAGCACTGCACGCCAAGAACGCACAATCAGCCCGCGACTCGCGGCAGCGCGTCCCTGTCGGAGATCTGCCGGATTCACCCCATGGATCGAGAGCCATGGCTGCACGCCCGTCATCGGCATCGCCACACGCTCGTAGCCACCACTCTTGTGCGGAGAAGTCCACTCTTCCCTCATACCGTTTTCATCACCGATGGCAATTTTTTGCGCGGGAGTCTCATTATAAAAATCCGCACCAAGCTGAAAAAACGCCATACGTCTCCAATGCATCGTTTTTTTTATATCATAGCGCAGCCGCAAAATGGTGCGTAAATGATCATTCGCGGCGGGCACCAAGACATCGATCTGTGAGGTGATTTCCCCGCCACGACTCTCCTCCTCATAACGCACGTCCGTGAGACAGGGACCGTGCGAACGCACCGTGCTGCGCGTGCCTTTCATCGGCTGATAGCGATTCTGCTCATCCATCCACAGGAGAAAATCGCCGCCGCCGCAGTTACCCGCCCAGCCCCACGGCTTCGCATTCGGCTCACGGGCCAGGGTCATCAGGGGGCGCACATCGGTGATGAAACAACGCCGCTGCACACGGCCCGGCTCGAAGCAGATGCTCTCGCCGAAACTCCCGACCGCCACCTGATCCCAGAACTGATTGTGCCCCCAGCCGATCAAACTTAACTGCGCATGAGATGCCGCGCACACGCCGCCATAACGCGCATAGACCATCTGTAAGGTGAAATCCCGCGTCGCTTTCGCCGGCACGCGCAACCACAGGCAACCGTGAAACCAGGTGCCTTCGTGAGGCAGGTGACCTTTTTCCGGACGCCGATGCCAGTTCTTGGAAATCTGCAGCAAATGCCCTGTGGGCCGTCCCTCCGCATCGCAAATCATCGGCGTGAAGCCCGTGATCGGCAAGTGCCGCTCTTGCATGAACATCACGCGCGCCACCGTCGGCGTATCGCCCTCATTGCGCACGCTGAAACGCCAGCGATCGCGCCGGTCCAAATGCTCTTGCGGATAATACGTGCCCGCCGCATTGCTCCACGCTTTTTCGGGCAAACGCATCTGATGACACCCCAGCGACTCGTCACGCACCACGGGCAACTCGGAGGTGATGATCGCGGTAGCTACCGCGCCCACCATTTCGACCGAGACGCTCTTGTTTCCCTCTGCTGATTTGTCACCGCATTGCAACCGCAGTTGTGCGGCGTCCTCACACAATAAACGAAACGCTACCCGATCGGGCCACACGGATATTTCCAAAGAGGCTTTCCCATCATAGGCGCGACCTTGCGCATCGGCAAATGTCAGACCATCGATCACCACGCGATGAAACCATTTACCGCATTCCACAAAACGCACCGGTTGGAAAAACTCATCCTTCGCCTCCGAGCGTCCGCTGCACTGGTAGCGCTGCCCGCCGACCATGAGCGAGCAATCCCACGTTTCATCTAACAGCCGCACATTCCGCGTATCGACGCGAAACTGCCTCGCGCCATAGCGGAAACACAAGATCTCACTCGCCGGAGCTTGATCGGAGTTCATGACCTTGGGGGCGCCATCCTGCCACCACATCTGCGTGCCGTCCTCGGATCGCGGCATCCAGTCGATCGGCGCCGCGCTGAGTCGCACCACACTTATCATTACCGCTATCGCCCGTGCCACCGACTTCATGCTTTTCCTTACGTGGCCGAGCGTGATTCCTTACATCGTCTGCTTGATTCCGCGCCGATTGCACCGTAGCGTTGGCCATGCCCATACACCCGTTCCTCCATCACCAGCCACAGATTCATGAAAGCTGTTTCATCGCCCCGAGCGCGGATGTGATCGGGCGCGTGACGCTGCATGAGATGAGCAGCGTTTGGTATCATGCCACCTTGCGCGGCGACATCAATGAAATCGTCATCGGCCCGCGTTCGAATGTGCAGGATAACGCGGTGATCCACCTCGCCGATGATTTCGGCTGCTATGTGGGCGAATTGGTGACGGTAGGCCACTCGGCCATCCTCCACGCCTGCACGGTGAAAGATGAAGTTCTTATCGGCATGGGCGCGATCATTCTCGATGGCGCGGTCATCGGCGAGCGTTCCATCATCGGCGCTGGCGCGCTGGTCACAGGCCACACCATCATTCCACCCGGCTCGCTCGTGTTAGGTTCGCCCGCCAAGGTTGTGAAAACTCTTTCGTTAGAAGAGCAGTCGAAAATCAAGGACTGGGCACTCAAGTATGTGAAAGGCTCACGACTCTATCTCGATCAGAGCGCACAAACCTTGCCGGCGGATACCTGAAACTGCGGCAGGCGCTGGCAGGCTTCGTTTTCCTGCAACCAGTCCAAGGACGTCGTGGTGATCCACTTCTGTGCCTGTGGTGGCAGCGCGCGCATCAGGGCGTTGCGACGGCTGGCATCGAGCTCACCGAAGATGTCATCTAACAAATAAACTGGCACGCGTTGCGCTTCTTGCTGCAACAGAGTGCCTTGCGCTAGCTTGAGCGCCAAAGCCAGCGTGCGCTGTTGACCCTCGCTGGCAAATTCACTTGCCGACAAGCCGTTGAGTAAAAGCGTTAGATCATCACGATGCGGCCCCACGACCGACTGCCGGACGCGCCCTTCGCGATCGCGCGCTTGCGCCAGACTGTCCCGCATCGATGTGCTGCCCGCGCTGTGATAGCGCAGTGTCAACGACTCCCCGCCACCGCTGACCGCGTGATGCGATTCGTTCGCCCAAGTTTCCAGTCGCGCTATCATGCGTTCCCGCAACAGCGCCAGAGGCTCGCCGTGCGCGATCATCAGTTCCTCCACTGCTGCCAGTTGTCGTTCATCGATGTGGCGCTCTTTTAACAGAACGTTTTTCATTTTCAGCGCGCGACGGTAGCGCGACCAATGACTGCGGTATTCCGGATGCCATTGCACACCCATGAAATCAAGATAGCGCCGCCGCGTCTCACCTGAACCGCGCACCAGCTCCAGGTCTTCATTGCCGATCCACACCACCAGACCACCGTCCTGCAGGTAGCTCGCGGAAGTGGCGCGCTCCTCGCCATTCACTTCACACAGCAAGCCGTCTTTTCCATAGCGCACCTTGCGCTCCATACCCCAGGCCTCCCCTGCCACGCCGCATCCCGGTTGCGAAAATCGCACCATCGATCCCAGCTTGTGCGTGCGCGGTGATTGCAAGCGCAGCAGCACACACACCGCCTCCAGCAGTGAAGTTTTTCCCTGCGCATTCTGCCCGACCAATACACCGCCACTGTCCGGCATCTCTAATGCCAGCGCCTCCCAGCAACGGAAATTGACAATTCGCAACGTGCGCACCATGACAGCAAAGGGGTAATCGCTCTGACGAGAAATTGCCAATCAAAAATAAATCACGCGGCTTGTCTCTTCAAGTGGCAATCATTTCCAGCATCACAGCAGATAGAGGCGGCAGGGCAGGAACCACCACTCCCAGACGAGCGAGCTCGTCGCACTCACAACAACCTGTCCAAGCCGTGTCGAGCCGATCCGTTAGACTGACATGCGGTCCGAGAGCGAGCCACTCTTGCACGTCCTCGGGAATGATCACACGCAAGTCGCCCAACGTTTGTTGCGGATGAAAATTCGCCATCACCAGAAACGCCTGCCCCGATCCCGCATCACGACGAAGGAAGGCATAGAGCCAATGCCCACTCGTCGATTCACCGTCCAGACGTCCGAAACGAGGGTTATCGCGATTGGCAAAATTCAGGCCATAGAAGTCACCGTCTTCGAAGGCGGGCTCGGACATCAAGCGCAGCAGTCGACCATACCAATCGCGCAACTCGGCTTGCTCCCGGCTCAATCCCGCGCCATCGAAGGCACCGCCATTCATCCAAGCACACAAGGCGGGCAGCGACGTATAATCGAAAATCGTAGTGCGCGCGTTGTCATCGGTAAATCCGCTCGGCGCGCGCGCCTCCTCGCCGACTTCCTGACCATGATAGACCATCACAGGACCACGACCTAACGAAAACAGCACCGCGCACACTGGTTTACCGACTCGCATGCCATGACCGCCCCATTCGTTCGGGTGAGCGAGGCGCACCTCATCATGATTTTCGCCGTAGCGCAGGGAACGATGAAAGCGTGCGCCGGTGAAAATGAACGCATCGAGATCATTGCACCACTTGCCTTCATCATAGATTCCCATCAGCAAGTCGTAAATGGGATCATCATAAACGGCATCAAATCCGGCATCCAACAATGCTTCCAAGACAGGGCCATCGGTTAGTTTAGCAGGATCATTGTCATAGGCCTCTGCCATGAAATACACCTCCCCACGCTGATGCGCGCGCCGCAGCAACCAACGCCAGAACTCCATCGGAATCATGTGCGCCATGTCCACACGAAAACCATCCACACCCAGGTCTTGCCAGTATCCAATGATCGCATCCATCATGCGCCAGGTTTTCGGCACCTGATCGAGATCAGCATCCTCAGGCGGCAGATGAAACGTCGCGCGCCCAGTGGTGAAATCATGACCATAGTTCAGTTTCACCGTCTCATACCAATCATGCAACCCGGGCTGCCAGTGCACCACATTGTTGCCACTCACCCGCCCGTTCCACTCTTCATACCGCTCCACACCTTCGACCGCATGAGGCAACACCAATGGCGCTCCACCGCCGAGATGCCATGGCTTTAAATAGTAAAAATTGTTGCTTGGTAAGAAAAAGACGCTTGGATCATCTCCGTTACCAAAACTTAGATCCGGCCTCACATCGGAAGCATAGGAGCGTGCAACGTGATTGGGGACAAAATCGATCAGCACGCGAAATCCCCTAGCGTGGCAGCGATCGAGCAAATCCTGAAATTCCTCTAACCGACGCTCCGGATCGACCGCGTAATCGGGACTGACATCGAAGGTATCGCGAATCGCATACGGGCTCCCGGCGCGGCCTTTCACCAACTCCGGATGATCGGCGGGGCGGTTCGGATAGGACGTCGTCGAGGCCTGCTCCAGCACACCCGTGAGCCACAAATGGGTGAAGCCCATTTCCTTTAGCGAAGCTAGCGCTGCCTCATTGATATCGGCAAACTTCCCGCAGCCGTTTTCCTCCATGCTGCCATAAGGCTTCCGCGTGGCATTGGTATTACCAAAAGTCCGCACCAGCAATTGATAGATGCGCGGGCGTGGAGCGGAGTCGGCATTCATAAAATCAATCCTTCGATGATTTTGGATCAAAGGCATCGCGCAGGCCATCGCCGATGAAATTCAGCGAGAGCAGGGTAAGGGAGAAAAAGACGCTGGGAAACACCAGACTCCAGGGATTGGTGAGCATCAAATCGGCACCACCTTGGATCAGTACACCCCACGAACTATTCGGCGGTTTCAGGCCCAGCCCGAGAAAGGACAACACCGCCTCAAACAGCATGATACCCGGAATCGTCAGCGTGGTGTAAATGATGATGGGCCCCACACAATTCGGCAGGATGTGACGGAAGAGGATCTTAGTATGCGATAATCCCAACGAGCGCGCTGCTTCGACGAACTCCAGCTTTTTCACGCTGAGAACCTGCGCGCGCACGATGCGTGAAATCGTCAACCATGACAGCGCGCCGATGGCGATGAAGAGCGGTGCCATCGTCACCAAGGGCTCGACAGCGGTTCTCACATCATTGATTTTCGCAGGCGTAGCATCCGCAGCAGTGAACAAATCCACCACCGATTGCGACCACTTGGCAGTTTGTTTTTCTAAGACACGACCAAACAGAATCACCACGATCAAGAACGGCATGCCGTAAAGCACATCCACCATGCGCATCATCACAGCGTCCACCTTGTTGCCGACGTAACCAGAAATGGCACCATAGGTCACCCCGATCGTCGCCGCCACCAGAGTAGTCAGGACCGCCACAGCAATGGAGATGCGGCCACCATAAAAAACGCGGGAAAAAATATCGCGGCCGAGGTTATCCGTGCCAAACCAGTAGTGCGTGCTGGGCGCGAGATTTTGATCCACGAGACTCTGCGCGTTTGGATCCTTGAGGATTGGCGTGAAAGGCAGCACGAGGCAACAGAGCACGATCAAGCCGAGACAATAGAGTCCTAACACCGCGGCCCGGTTTTTTTTCAAACGCTGCATCGCATCGGCGCGCAGGGAGGTTCCTTTCTGAATGACAAGAGACATGGGAAAAGCGATCAGGATTGCGCGCGCGCGCGCGGGTTAAGCCAGAGGATGAGGAAGTCGGAAAGAATGTTTCCCAGCACGACAAGACCGCCATAGAGCAGCACGATACCCATGATGACATTCACGTCATTCGTCTCGATGGCCTTGACGAAATGCCGCCCCAGCCCGGGAACCTGGAAGACCAACTCGATCACCAGAGAACCAGAAATGATCCCGGCAAACGCAGGACCCAGATAAGCGGCAGCGGGCACCAGCCCGCCGCGCAGACAGTGCTTGATCAGAATGCGATGCGTAGGCACCCCTTTCGCGCGCGCGGTGCGGACAAAGTCTTGCGATAGAACATCGAGCATGCCACTGCGCGTGAGGCGCGCCAAATACGCAGCATACACCATGCCCAGTGTGACCATAGGCAACAGCCACGTGATGACGTTGGTCGGCTCCCATCCCATCGCCGGCAGCAATTTCCACTGGCGGCCCACCAGCGCGGCAAGGATGGGCCCGACCACGAACGAAGGAAGGCACAGTCCCAGCATCGCCAAGGTCATGACGATGAAATCAACACTCATGTTTTTTTTCCATGCGGCGATGACCCCCGCCGGAATGCCCACCACCAAGGCAAGCATCATAGAAAGGCAACCGAGTTGGAAGGAGACGGGAAACGACTGCGCGATTACGTCATTGACCGGTCGCCCGGACAGGCGTGTCGAGAGCCCAGCATCGCCCCGCATGAGATTTCCCAAACGCATGAAATACTGCTCGTGGACGGGCTTGTTGTAACCGTCACGCTCCATCATAAGTGCCTTGACATGCTCGGGCAGAGCTTTCTCGGAAACAAATGGTCCTCCGGGTAGGGCGCGGCACAGGAAGAAGGTGATCGTGAACAAAACGATCAGCACGACGATGCCCTGAAGCAGGCGGTGAAAGAGTTTCTGAAACATAACAATCAATCGGTTTCTTCCAAGGAAATATCCTTCCACGGGTGGTTGTCTAACAACAAAGGATGCCAACCTTTGACAGAGGGATGATGCAGGTAATTTCGGGCTTGCCAGGCGAAAGGAAGAATGGGGCGCTCCTCCATCAACAGCTTTTCTGCCATTTCAAAAACGCGCATCCGCTGCGCAGGATCGGCGCTGTGGGCGGCTTCGGAGAGAAGTCGCTCATATTCCTCACTATACCACCCCGTGTTGTTGTTGCCATTGCCCTTGGTCCACATCAGCAGGAATGTGGTCGGATCAAGGTAATCACCCACCCAGCCCGCAGAGGAAATATCATAATCGAGCTTGTTTTGTGTATCGATGTAGGAAGCGAAATCCATCGTGCGGATATCCACGACGATGCCGAGGTGCTCTTTCCACATGGCCTGGATGGCCTCGGACAAATTACGACCACTACCACCAGAGATCAGGATCGAGTAACGAGGAAAACCCTTGCCTGCGGGATAACCGGCCTCAGCAAGGAGAGCGCGGGCTTTTTCCGGATCAAAGCAGATCACGGCCTCGGGACTGAATTCACCCAGCTTAGGACTGAAGGAAGTGGCGGGCTCGTAGCCCCGCTGGATCGTCTTACAGATCGCCTCTCCATCGATCGCCATCGACAAGGCCTTGCGCACGCGCACGTCGTTCAAACCGGGTCGATTGATGTTGATACGCAGGAATTGTGATCCGATATACGGCTCCATTTTCAGAGACTCGGGATGGTTCTGTTGCATGTAGGGAATCATATCCACCGGCACGCGGTAAGTGGTATGCAGCTGTCCAGCAAGAAAGGCGCGCGCTTCCGTGTAGGGATTTTCCACAGGAAGAAATCGGATGCCGTTGAGCTTCACGTTCGCTACGTCCCAATACTTCGGGTTTTTCGCGACCTCGATATGATCGTTCAGCTGCCAAGACTTCAGGACGAAGGGTCCGTTGCAAACCAGATTGCCGACAGCCGTCCAAGGCGTGAACGGCTCGGTCATTTTACCGTGGGTAAGCACCGCGTGCTTGGGCACGGGAAACCAAGTGAAATGCCGCGTCACCCCGGGCAGATACGGCACTGGTTCTTTCATAGTGAGCTCCAGAGTGAATTCATCGATCACCTTGACTCCCACTTCGCCAAATTCCTTGACCTCTCCCAGCTTATATTCCTCGGCATTTTTGATGAAATAGAGCATCTCGCAATAGGGAGAGGGAAACTCGGGATGCAGCATGCGATGGTAGGCGAAAGCGAAATCATGAGCCGTGAGAGAATTCCCATCAGACCACTTCGCATTGTGCCGCAGATGAAACACCCAACGGGTGAAGTCTTCATTGTGCTCCCACTTTTCCGCCACGCCCGGCATCATTTGCGTGTCGCTGGTCGGGTGGTCTGCCACCAGACCCTCGAACAAGGAAGAGAGCACTTTGTTTTCCACCACGCTTGTCACGAGTTGCAGATCGAGCGCCTTCGGCTCGCTGCTATTGCCCACGAGAAGAATTTGATCGCGATTCGCCTTCTGCACCTGTGTCTCGCGCTGACATGCCCACAAGAGAAATGCCAAGCCTAGTAACCAGAGTCTGCATAAGTTCATCATGTTCATTTGAAAGATGGTCAGGATACCCCCCTGATGCAAGTGGATAAGCGGCAAAATCAATGATTTGTGTCTCTTGACGCGGGATCTCAGAGCCATTTCTCAAAGACTTGGGACAACCTGCCGCTCTTCTCTAACATGAGCCGCCGCTCCGCTGGTAAGGTCGCAGCGCCAACCTCCGCATAGCCCATGCGGTCGCGGAAAAACACCACCGCGCGGTTCGTAAGGGCAAACACCCGCGGGATTTTTTTCTCCACCGCCATCTGCTCAGCATGCCGCACCAGATCCGCTCCGTAGCCGCGACCTTCGTGCGCCTGCTTGACGTAGAGGCAGGCCACCTCAGCACATTGATCATGCGGATACTGATGCAGCGCCACGCAGCCCACCACGTTGTCATCGATCAGCATCACGCGATAGTCTCCGATACGACTCTCGATTTCCTCGTAATTTCGCGGTACTAAAAAACTCCGCCGCACCGAGCGACCGATCATGCCTAACAACTCCGGAATGTCCTCCGCCGCCAAGGCACGGATGAGACGGTAGCTGTCGGCGTGCACCATCGTGCCCACCCCTTCGTTGGAAAACAGTTCGTCCACCAACACGCCCTGCTGCAAACCATCTAACACATGCACCCGCGGCACACCGCGTCCGCATGCGATCGCCGCTTGCTCAAGTAACTCAGCCCCCACCACATCCGGCCCCGCCGCCATCGCTGGCACATCAGCAGCACGCACCGCATGCACGGGTGCGCCATCCACAAGAATCCCTTTTTCCAGCAGCGCAATCAACTTGCTGGCGCCGAGAGCGATCACCAGATTGACCACCGCCTCATCAAGCGCGCTGTGACCAGTGGCGTCCACCACAGGCACCTGACCGCGGCCGAGAATGTCGCGCGTCTCCTGCTGCAAGCGCGGGCTGTTGATGGGCTCGCGCGCCATCGCCACTTTGATTTCGCACTCGAGACTCCAGTCATACAAATCCTTCACATCTCCGCCGAGCACCACGATCACCAGCTTCACCCCTACGTCCTCCAGCGATGCCAGATCCAACAAACATTCCGCTACCGCCGCCTCGGGCAATTTCCCAGCCTCGATCATCACCACGAAAAGTCGTCCGCGGAATTGCGGGACATACTGCAACACAGCCCTCACGTCATTTTGCACAAGCACCTCCTGTCACAGCAACCGCCTCACGGCAAGCATGGATTTCAGCGCGTCAGATTCCGTCGGCTTGTTCCTTGCCCCCCTGACCACCCCGACCCTTGAGCAGCCACGAAAACGCGAACAAGGTCGCCTGAAACAGCACGATGCAAGCCGCGGGGGAGGCGTCGCTGTGAAAACTGATCATCACTCCCAGCACCGTGGAGCACAACGCCGTCGCGCTGGCAATCCACAGCATGCGATCAAAACGATCGCTCCACAAAAACGCCGTTGCCCCCGGCGTGATCAACATCGCTGTGACAAGAATGATTCCTACCGCTTTCAGCGAAACGACGATTGCCAGCGAGAGCAATGCCAGCAATCCGTAGTGCAGCATCCGCACTGGCAGAGCCATCACCCGTGCCTGCGCGGGATCGAAGCACATGAGCAGAAAGTCCCGACGTTTCAGCAACAGCACCGATAGCACCACCGTGACCACGAGCACAATTTCTCGCCATTCTTGCAGTCCGATTCCTAGGATGTTTCCGAACAATATATGATCCAGATGCAACTCGGAGGGAACCTTGCTAAACAACACCAGCCCCACCGCGAATAAGCCCGTGAACACCACTCCCATCGCCGTGTCCTCCTTAATGCGGCTGTTATTTTTGATCCAGCCCGTTCCCACCGCGCAGAGCAATCCCGAGAGAAAGGCACCGATCAACAAAGGCAGGCCAACCACATAGGCGAGAACAATTCCCGGCAACACCGCGTGCGATATGGCATCGCCCATCAGCGACCACCCACGCAAAATCAAAAAACACGACAACACCGCACTCATCACCGCGATCAACGAGCCGATCACCATCGCCGAGCGCAAAAATTCGTATTGAAATGGCTCCAAAAAGTTCATGGTCGAGACTCCTTTCTCGCCTGCCTACGCTGCGCCAGAATCCCATGCTGCGGCGCCGCCACTAGACATACTAAAAACACGATGGTTTGTAAAGTGACGATACATCCGCCCGTGCTACCATTGGCATAGTAGCTAGCATACGCACCGATCGCAGACGTGCTAACACCCAAGAACGCGGAAATTCCCATCATGCGAGAAAAACGATTGGTCAGCAAATACGCGGTCGCTCCCGGTGTGATAAGCATCGCCACCACCAGCAATGCACCCACAGTTAGCAACGCCGCCACAGCCGTAGCACTCAACAAAGTCAGCAACAATGTGTGCAGCCTCCCCGCACTCATCCCCATCGCCCGCGCCTGTTGCTGATCGAAGCAAAACAGCAACAGATCACGCCACTTGACCGCGAGGATCGCCAGTGCCAGTGCACTGATGATCACCACCTGCACGATGTCCGCGGATGCCATTCCCAGCACGTTGCCAAACACGATGCTCTTCAAATCAACGCGTGAGGGATACAAGGAGATCAACAACAAACCGAAGGCGAAAAATGTCGTGAAGACAATGCCCAGAACGGCATCTTCCCGCAGCCGCGATTTTGCCTTAATCAAGGCCATGGCACCTGCCGCCAATAGACCAGAAACAAACGAGCCGAGCGCAAAAGGCAGCCCCACAATGTAGGCGATCACTACGCCAGGCACCACCGCATGCGAGAGCGCGTCCCCCATCAGTGACCATCCTTTCAACGTAACGAATGCCGAGAGTAAACCACACACACCCCCAATCAAAGCGCAGACCCAGATCGCCCGAATCATGTAGTCGTAATGAAAAGGTATGAGCCAATGATCCATTTTGCTTTAGAGCTCCTCCTTGCGTTTCTTCAGCAAATCCTCGCGACCTTCGCGGTCCTTGTATTCGAGATGACCATCCTTGCCGAATACCAAGGGACGCTCGTCATCGGTGAGCACCTTGACAGCACGGCCATCGTGCGACTGGATAGTAGATTCCTCAAAGTGGAAATGTCGTAACTGTCCGCCGAAGGCCAAAGTGAGATTTTGCTCGGTGAAAATGTCTTCTGTCCGACCGTAGGCGAGAACCTTGCGATTGATCAAGACCACCTGGTCACAGAACTCCGGCACCGAGCCGAGATTGTGCGTCGATACCAGAATCACGCATCCCTCAGACCGCAGCTCGCGCAGCAGAGTGATGATGGCATCCTCGGTCGTGACATCCACCCCAGTGAACGGCTCATCCAACAAAATCAATCGACCACCTTGGGCCAGCGCCCGGGCGAGGAACACGCGTTTTTTTTGCCCTCCCGAGAGTTCGCCGATTTGGCGATCGCGGAACTCCCACATGCCAACGCGACGCAGGCTTTGTTCCACTGCCTGTCGATCCACGGCACGCGGAATGCGTAAAAAATTCATCGCTCCATAGCGCCCCATCATCACCACATCAAACACACTCACAGGAAATGACCAATCGACCTCCTCCGACTGCGGCACATAGGCGACAATATGATTTTTCAGCGCCTCCCGCACCGGCGCCTTATTGATGGCCACGGTTCCAGAACTCGGCTTCACAAAGCCCATGATGCTTTTGAACAAAGTCGATTTGCCACTGCCATTCACGCCCACCAGCGCGCAGATCGTGCCGCCGCGCAGGGAAAACGTCGCACCATGGAGCGCGGCATGGCCATTGCCATAGATGACGGAGATGTCGTTGACGTCAAGTGTGATGGTTTCCTGGCTCATGGCTCTGGCAAAAATCCATGGACGATGGTCTCTGCGTTCTGTTCTAACAAATCCAGATACGTGGGCACCGGACCATCGGCATCCGTTAGGGAATCGACATATAAAACACCACCATAGCGGGCACCCGTTTCCTGCGCTACCTGCCGCATCGGCTTATCGCTCACCGTGCTCTCAGAAAACACTACTGGAATCTTTTGTGATAATACCACATCGATCACCGCCTGCACCTGTTGCGGAGTGCCTTGGGCATCAGCATTGATGGGCCAGAGATACAGTGCCTGCATGCCATAATCGTGGCACAAGTAGGAAAACGCTCCCTCACTGGTGACGAGTTGTCGCTGTCCTGCTGGGATTTTTTCCAGACTTGCGCGCAACGGTCCATCCAGCGCGCGGATTCTTGTTTTATAGGACTCGGCATTTGCCCGATAGAGGCTCTCGTTCTTCGCATCCGCCTTCGCCAATGCCGCGCATATGTTATCCACATACATCAGCGCATGAGTCGGCGACATCCACGCATGCGGATTCGGCTTCCCATCATAGGGACCACCGCTGATGCTGATCGGCGCAATGCCGGAGGAGACAACCACGTTCGGCACATCGCCGAGATGCTGGTAAAATTTCTCGAACCACGCTTCGAGATTCATGCCGTTCGATAAAATCAAGTCCGCCTGCTGCGCACGCACGATGTCCTTCGGCGTCGGTTCATAGCCATGGATTTCGGCACCGGGTTTGGTCAGCGATTCCACTACTGCGGCGTCCCCCGCCACCTCCCGTGCCATATCAGCAATGATGGTAAAGGTAGTGAGCACGATCAACCGCTCGTCACCACGGCGCGCCGACTGTTTTTGACAGTATACCGACAACAAGGCAGTGATGATCAGGAAAAAGAAATGAATACGTCGCAGGAATGGCATCATTTAGGAAAAAATTCGTCTTCGCGAAAGATTTTAGACGAGACTAACTTTCTCTTCAAGTACTATTTTTCCAAAGTCGCTTGTCAACTTTGTCGAAATCCCCTAAAAGCCGTCTGTGCCCAAATCCGCGTCTACGTCCATCGCTTCCCAGGATTATCTGGAGCAGATCTTTCACCTCATCGCCCTCAAGGGCTATGCGCGGTCGGTGGACATTGCCGCCAATCTTGGCGTCTCGCAGGCCAGTGTCTCGGCCATGCTCAAGCGCCTCGGCACTGATGGCTTGGTTGTGTATGAAAAATACCGTGGTGTGATCCTCACTCCTAAGGGCAGCGACCTCGCGCAGCACATCATCAAGCGCCACGAAGTCCTTACCCGACTGCTCCGTCACTTCGGACTGGATGAGGAAACGATCTATCGTGATGTCGAAGGCATGGAGCACCACATTTCCGCCCAAACTCTCAAGGCTTTCACTCTTCTCGCCAACGAACTCGACCAAAGCCCCGCACTATGCCGCACGCTGAAGCGCAAGGTTCGCGGGAACTGAGAGCCCTAGCAGTCCCAGAAAACTCCTCGCAACTTTTCGCCCGCCGGAGGATTACCGTCATCATGAAATCAGGGCTTGCCTCTCTGACCTGTGTTTTCTCCCTACTCTCCGTCGCATCCGCCCGGGAGTCGATCACGCTCGATCTCAAGGTCGAGCAAACCGCTCGGCAGGCTCTGGCATTTCCCGCATCTACTCCCGGTCAAGATACCAAAGCGAGATCCAATACATCCACCAGCAAGGTCATCGCTACCCGGATCAAGCCACGACGCTGATGGTGAAATTTTTCCGCGAAATTTCCGCGTCGTAACACTCAGGGCGTGGCCTGATGGCGCACGCTCGCCAGGATCTGCTCGGCTTTTTTGCGCCGTTCCTCATTCGTTTCGAACACAATCTGGATCGTCCACAAGGTCTGCTCCTTGAGAAAATAGACGGACTCCACCGTCAGCGGCTTCGTTTCCACCTGCGCAGAAAATGACAAGCGCTGCGCCGGCAGATTGGACACCGTGACCCATGCCGTGCTCTGCATCGGCTTCGCAACACCGGGCCTGCGCCCCATCGCCGCTGCCGCTTGTTTGACAAAATTGTTCAACTCCATGGGCGTCCCTGGCATGTAATCCGTGCGGGCCACCGTGATTTCCATACCGTCCGCGACACAAATGTCACTGCTCATCGCACGCACGGAATTGCTCACTGCAGTATCCGCCGTGCGCTGGTAACGGGTCGCGCTGCGGAATTCACCGTCGCAACGGAGTCGCACCTGATGCACCGTATGATCGATCGGCTCCGACAGCGCCACCGTTGCGAACGATAACAAAAAGACAAGGACTTTACCAAACATGCAAATAAGCTAACAGATCACAGCTCATCGCACCACGGTAAAAATCATACCCACCGATCTCAAAACGGCTCATCCTCATCATCCCAGGAATTGCCCACTTTCCATTCCTCCACCATCGAAGCCGGGAAGTCGTTGAGAAAACGCGAGGGCTGTTGCATGACTTCGCCACTGTATGATTTCGGATTGATCATCGGATAGAGCAGGTAAAGCTGATCCTTGGCCCGTGTGATCGCTACGTAAAACAAACGGCGCTCTTCTTCTAGCATCGCATTGTCATCGGACTCGAGGATGCGCCCGTTGGGAAATTGCCCCTCGGCCAGCCAGATAAGAAATACGGCTTTCCATTCCAGGCCTTTGGATTGATGGATCGATGACAAAGTCACCTTCGCCTGCTCTTCCTCCTCCTGCGGCGCGTTCGGGTCAACATCGGTATTGCTGAGCAGCGACATCTGCTCCAAGAAGAGCTCTATGTTATCAAAACCGCTGCTGAATTCCATCATCTTCTCAATGTCGCTGCGGCGGGCATCATAGTTGTCGAAGGTGACCTTCAGGTAATCATCATACATCCCCTCCAGCACGCTGTAAATCATGTCATAGGGCTTGGCAAAACCCTCTTCGCGCACCATTTCATCGAGGATGTAGCCCACCTGCTTCCAGTCAGCCTCAGATTTTTTCGGCACTTTGATCTGGGAAAAAAACGAGGAGAATTTTTCTGGTGGTCGGTCTTTTTCTGCCCATCCCGTTTTCCACCAGGAATTCCACATTTTATCCGAAGTGGTGGCACCCACGCCTGGCAGCAGCTCGACCATTCGCTTGAACGCCACCTCATCGCGGCGGTTGGTCACGAAACGCAGAAACGCGCTCACGTCCTTGATGTGTGCTTGTTCAAAAAATCGTAGACCGCTGGTGATCGCAAAGGGAATGCCGCGCAGGGTCAGCTCCATTTGCACTTCCAGACTCTGGAAATGAGCGCGATACAAAATCGCAATCTCTTCCAGCGCGATTCCCTCCTCCTGCAATTCCACAATGCGCTGCCCGACGAAGGAGGCCTGCATCGTGGGATCCTCCACCACCACCATCGCTGGCTTCATCAGACCGCCGGTCCGCTCGGCCCGTAGGTTCTTGTCAAAGCGCTCGGTGTTCGCGCGAATCGCTTCGTTCGAGAGATCCAAAATTTCCGGCACGCTGCGGTAGTTGGTCTCGATCGCATACGTGCGACACGGCCGTTGCTGGTGCGGAAACGCGAGGATGTTTTTCATGTTCGCCCCGCGCCAGGAATAGATCGACTGCGCGTCATCGCCCACCACCATCAGGCTGTTGCTCTCTCCTTCTAACAATTCGATTAGCTCACATTGCACGAGGTTCGTATCTTGAAATTCATCAACGAGAATATGGCGGAATTTTTTCCGATAGAGCGCCAGCAAATCCGCCCTTGTCCGCAGCAACTCCACGGTCTTGACCAGCAGGTCATCGAAATCCATCGAGTTCGTCTGTTGTTTTTTAGCGATGTATGCCACGCGTATGGTCTCGATTTCCTCGAACCACTCCTCGAAATACTCGTAGCGCTCGCCGATAATGTCCTCCAGCGCTTGGCCGGTGTTCACCACCAGACTGAAAATCGATGCCAACACGTCCGCTTTCGGGAAACGTTTTTTGTCCTGCTTGGAATCGCGTTTGCCGATGAGGGACTGGATCATCGACTTCTGGTCATCCCGATCCAGAATGGTGAGCGAGCGGGTGAATCCAATCTCCTCCGCATGGCGACGGAGAATGCGGCTGCCGATCGAGTGAAAGGTCCCCGCCCACAGGTCCGAGGTATCCTGAGTCACCAGCTCGCGCACCCTGCCTATCATCTCGCGCGCGGCCTTATTCGTGAATGTCAGTAAAAGGATATGGCGGGCCTCCACCCCCTGATCCAAGAGCCACGCCACGCGATACGTGAGCGTACGAGTTTTCCCCGAACCGGCCCCCGCGATGACAAGCGCGCGGCCCTCCGGCGAACTCACGGCAGCGTATTGTTCGTCGTTCAGTTCCTTGCGGTAGTCGATGCCGGATGCCGCAACGCTCTTGCAGTGAATTTGGTATTCGCGCGCCATGCCTCTTAGGAGTGATGCTCACGATCCAATGCATCCGCTTCCTCCACCGTAGCACCGCCATCCACACGCTTGGTAAACGAAATGAAACGGGAAAGCTCCGACCGCACGACCGGTAACAAAAGATACACCCCGATCAAGTTGGGAATGCTCATCGCGAACAATGAGGCATCCGAGAAGTCGGTGGCATTCGCCATTGATGCAGAAGAGCCGACAACGATGATCAGGCAGAAAATCACCTTATAGATCCATGCCGTAATCGTTTTCTTTCCAAACAAGTATTGCCATGCTTGCAGGCCGTAGTAGCTCCAAGTGATGAGGGTGGAAAACGCGAATAAAAACACGCACAAAAACAGAACATACTTGAAGGAGCTGTGTATCGTCTCGAAGGCGGCCGATGTCATCGCAATGCCCTCCTTATAACCAGTGCCCGATGTTCCGAGAGTGTAAGCATGCCCGTTGATCACGTAGTTCGCGGAATCGCCGTCGAAATTCATCGTCACGCAAAGCACGAGAGCCGTCATCGAGCAAATCACCACCGTATCAAGAAATGGCTCTAACAGAGCCACTACGCCTTCCGATGCTGGACGTCGGGTTTTCGCCGCCGCATGCGCGATCGGAGCCGATCCGATGCCCGCTTCGTTCGAGAACGTCGCGCGTCGCATGCCCCAGATGAATGCCGCCACCAGGCCTCCGGTGATGGCCGCACGCGGTTCAAAAGCCTCGCGTAGGATCATTTGCAATGCGGGAACGATGTGAGAAGCATTGACCAGCAACACCAGCAGCGCGCTGACCACATAGAGGCCGCACATCAATGGAACCAATTTGTCCGTGACCTTGGCAATGCCTTGAATGCCGCCAATAATCACCAGCGCCGTCATGAAGGCCATGATGAGACCGAAAACCCATTGATTATCGAAAAAGAACGATGACTCACCGCCCGTGATATTGATCAACTGGCTCGTCACTTGGTTGACCTGAAAAATATTACCTCCACCGAACGAAGCGAAAACGCAAAAGATAGCGAAGAAGAAAGCCAACACCATGCCTAACGGTTTTAAGCCGCGCTCGCTCAGACCACGGCGTAGGTAATACATCGGTCCACCGTGAACGTTGCCTTCGGTATCAAAGATCCGGTATTTCACGCCCAGCGTGCACTCGGCAAACTTCGTCGACATCCCGAGGAATCCGCTCAGGAACAACCAGAACGCCACCCCGGGACCGCCGCTGTGAATCCCAATCGCCACCCCCGCGATGTTACCCAGTCCCACCGTGCCAGAAACGGCTGCTGTCAGCGCCTGAAAGTGCGTCACCGATCCCGGATCGCTCGCCAAACTGTATTTTCCGCGCACCGTGCGTATCGCCAAGCCAAAGGCGCGGATATTGATGAACTTAAATACGATGGTCACGATCACGCCTGCCGAAGCCAACCAAAAGATCACCCACAACGCCTCGTATCCGCCCACATGGATCGTGGAAAAAACCGCATTCACGAAAGGAGCTGTTACCTTGCCGAACCATTCGTCGATTTTCTGATCCATCGATTTCTCTACGACGGTCGCCGTTTCCTGAGCAAAGCCGCTACTAAGACTCAAAAAAAATAATACCATCATTCTAGTGAGCCATCCGCACCATTTTCGCTGCTTTATACATTCCATACCTGAGCACACTGACAAACTCTGCCACCTGAGACAAGCAAGAAACAAACATTCGCCCGATTAATGAAACGCTACGTTCACGGGAAAAATCCTCACTTGCGTCTTGGCTTGGGTCGATTACAGTGCGCTCGAAAGACAACGACCCTATGAGCGAATCCACACCTAACATCACTGCCTATCTGAAAACCTTCTGCGGCTGGAGCGAGGGCGTGCGCGCTGTGATGCGCAAGTACGATCTTCCCTTCGAAGAGAAAGACATCATCAAGAATCCCGCTTTCCGCTGGGAAATGGAAACCAAGAGCGGTCAGCCGCTTTCACCTTGCGTCGAGATCAATGGCCATATGCTCGCTGATATTTCCGGCGCGGAAGTGGAGACGTGGATGATCGAAAACGGGCTCGTGCAGGCGATCGATGCCGAGGCGGATGCGCCTATCAATTCGGCCTGCAGCGATGAACAGCACGCGGCGATGGCGCGCGCGCAGTTGCCGAAAATCTCGAAGATCAAACTTCTCGACTGATTCTCACTGGGCTCCGGCCTTCTTGAGCTGCGCGATGGCTTCATCCAGCTTCTTGCGCAACGCCACGAGCGCTTCGTTGCGTTCTGCGATCGCTTGGTCGCGCTCTTTGATGGCCGCTTCCCACTGCACGATTTGCTGGCGCAGAGCATCGCGTTCGGCACTCGCCTGATCGCGCGCGGCCGTCGCCACGGTGAGTTCTTCACCTTGGACTTTGCTGAGCCGCGCGGCTTCGTCGGCAGACTTCTGCGTTTCCATCAGCGCCTGTTTCAGCTCTGCCAAATCCTGTGCGAGCGACTCCGCGCGTTTCACGGCTTCATCGCGCTCTTCGCCCAAAGCATGGGCTTGGACTTGCAGCGTGCGATAGGCCTCGCGACGCTTCTCGCTTTGTGTCCACTGCAGCGCTACGATGCCTAACAGAATCGCACAGCCAATGGCATTGATCAGGGGAATCAGAGGTTGCTTCATGGCTTCGGCGTTTTGCTTTCAAAACTCACGCGCTCAATGCCCGCCGCACGCACGGCATCGAGCAGACGCATCACTTGTTGGTGGCGGGCATTCGCATGCGCGGCGATCAGGACATTCACTTCATCACGATTTTCCAGCACCGCCAATCGCTCGGTGACCTCAGTAGGCGTGAGGATTTCCTCTTTCAAGGTGATGACACCCTGCTCGTTGAGGGCGAAGTGATAGGGAGGAACGGATTTTTCCGAGAGAGCGGCCTGCGCATCAGGAAGCTCGATGGGCACGCGGCTGAGCTGCGTCATACTCAGACTGACCAGCATGAAACTGGCGAGCAGGAAAAACATGATATCGATCAGCGGCACGATCTCGATACGAGCGTCATCGTGGCCATCCTGGTCTTGGTTGGTGGAGAGTTTGACAGGCATATCGCTCAGGCACGCGGTGCTTTGAAATCGGCGAGATCATGGCCGTGCGACTTCGCCGCACCGGCGAGGAGTTCGCAGTGATTGATCCAGTGTTCCAGCTTTCCACGCAGCAAGGAGGTTTTCTTGCGGAAAAAATTGAAGGGCAGCAGGCAGAGAATCGCGATGCCCAGACCTGCAGCAGTGGCGATCAGCGCCTCGGCGATGCCGCCTGACACCTTGGTCACAGCGAGCTGATCGTTGCCGACAAAATTGAACGAGCCCATGATGCCGACCACCGTGCCGAGCAATCCGAGTAATGGCGCGAGTGTGATCACCGTGCTCAAAACCCACAGGCGAGCCTCGGATTTTTCCAACAAATTACTGGCATGCAACTGCATCGCCGCAAGTGGGGACGTGGCCGCGTGCGACATGCCATCGCGCAGGTTTTCCAGAAATGGATCGGCTTGTTTGTGAGTGGTCTGCCAGACCTGATCAAACTGCCCCAAGCCCAGTGCCTCGCGGACCGCCTCTTGTTGCGCTACATTGACGCGACCACGCAGACGCATCCACCAGATGATGCGGTCCAAGATCACGCAGATCGCAAGGAAAAACAACAGCGCCATCGGCCACATAATGGGGCCGCCTTTTTCAAAATATTCAACGAGAATGTGCGAGAGTATCATAGGAATCAGTTGAGTCGGAAAACGATGGGAATTTTATAGCGCCGGGCCTCTCCTGCTGGAAATTTCCAGCGACTGCGAATGGTGGAGAGCGCCGCGTTGTTCAGTGAATCATACGCGCAAGGCGTCTTAACCCAAGCGCTGAGAACCTTGCCATCGACGCCGACGATGAACTCGACCAACACTGTGCCCTGATGATTGCTGCGTCTGGCCTGGAGCGGGTAACTGGGAGCGGGCTGGCGCCCCGCGCCGCTGCCGAAGGATAAAGTGGTCGCGTTGCTCGGTGGTCCGCCGCCCGTGGATTTCCCAGCAGTGGCAGGACGATTGTTGGCAGAAGAACTGCTCGAGGGCTTGGCCTGCGGCCGCGGCGTGCTGGGCGCGGCGACTTGCACTGCCGTTTTTTTGATCACCGGTGCGGGCATTTCGGGAACATCTGGCAAGTCCTCCATCGGCGCCATTTCCGGCATGGGCGGCGGCGTGGGCAGCGTGGCGATCACAGGCACAACCGCCGGCTCGGCAGCCTCAGTGCTTTCCGAAGTCTGATTTTCCTCGGTCTGCGCGTCTTGCAGCGCCTCGGCGGGAGCGATGTCGATACTCGTCATCACGCTCAACGGTTGCGGTTTCACCACAAGAGCCACCGCCCATTCCTGCGGCAGGGAAAAGCCGACCATCGCCCCCAAACTCACACTCAACCAAGCGGCGAGCGTGATCACATTCAGGGCGTAAAGAGCAGGTTTGGACATGCGCAATGGCTATATTATTGAGATTGATTCTCAATAACGCAAGAGAAAATTTTGAAAAAATCGCAAATTTATTGCAATTCCACGGCATGAGCGATGCGCAATAGCTGCGCTTCTTGCAGGTGTGGCGTGATGATTTGCAGGCCGATGGGCAGTCCGCTCACAGGCAAGGGCACGGAAATAGCGGGCAGTCCAGCGAGGTTGACAGGGATGGTGCAGACATCGGCGAGGTAGTCTTCCAGCGGATTCGAGCACTCGCCCATTTTTCGAGCGGGGCTAGGTGCGACGGGAGAAACGATGGCATCGACCAGTTGAAAGGCCTGTTCGAAATCTCGACGGATCAGCGTCCTGACTTTTTGCGCTTTGTTGTAGTAGGCATCGTAGTAGCCCGAGGAAAGCACGTAGGTTCCTAACAGAATCCGGCGTTTTACCTCGGCGCCGAAGCCCTCTTCGCGCGATTGCTGATAGAGCGAAAGGATGTCCGCAGGATGCGCGGCGCGGTGACCGTAGCGCACGCCATCGAAGCGAGAGAGATTGGAAGACGCCTCCGCCGGTGCGATGATGTAGTAGGTGGCGACGGCGTATTCGGTATGCGGCAGGGAAATTTCCACAGCCGTGGCCCCTTGTTCTTCGAGTCGTGCGACGCCGGCCATGGTCGCCGCTTTCACCGCCGGATCGAGTCCCTCGGCGAAGTATTCCTTGGGAATGCCGATGCGCAATCCCTTGACTCCCTGTTTCAACCCACTGAGATAGTCATCGACCGCCACTGGCAAGCTAGTCGAGTCTAAGGGATCGTGCCCGGCGATGGTTTGCAGCAGCAGCGCCGCATCTTCTACCGTGCGCGTCATCGGTCCGATCTGATCGAGCGATGAGGCGAAAGCGACGAGACCGTAGCGCGAGACGAGGCCGTAAGAAGGCTTCAGCCCGACCACCCCGCAATGCGAAGCAGGCTGACGAATCGAGCCACCGGTATCGGAACCTAACGCGGCAGGCACAAAACGCGCTGCTACTGCCGCTGCCGAGCCACCAGAAGAACCGCCGGGAATGTGCCCGGGGGCAGCAGGATTATTCGTTGCTTGCAGAGCGGAATTTTCCGTGGCCGAGCCCATCGCAAACTCGTCCATGTTCGTGCGGCCGAACAAGATCGCACCGGCAGCGCGCAGTTGCTTGATTACGCCGGCATCGTAGGGCGAGCGGTAATGTTCCGCGAGAAACTTCGATCCACAGGTGCAGGGCTCGTCCACAGCGTTGATGTTGTCCTTGATCGCGATGGGAATGCCACCCAGCGGCAGCGAGAGATCGGCCTTAGCCGCGGCGGCACGAATGCGATCGGCATCGAGCGAGAGAAACGCGCCTACCTCGCCCTCGTGAGCTGATGTTTGCGCCAGCAGGTCATCGACGATGTCGGTGGATGTAATGGCGCCGCGGCTGAGAAGATCGCGCAGGGCGGTGATAGAATGTTGGGACAAGCTCATGGAAAAAAAGATGTTAGGCATCGGCGACTACCTTGGGCACGCGAATCTGTTGTTGCGCCTGATCGGGAGCATTTTGCAGCAAGGCCTCTTGCGGCAGGCTCTGCCACGGCGTATCATCGCGCATCGGTGCCGCGATGGGTATGGGATAAGCGGTGGGTTCGATGCCGGAAACGTCCAGCGTGGAGAGTTGTTCAATGTGGCAGAGGATGGCATCGAGCTGCCCGGTGAAATGCTCCACTTCAGCGTCCGATAGCTCCAGACGCGCCAGAGTGGCGATGCGACGAACATCCATGTGAGGTTGCGACATGGGCGGACAGTAATGAATGCCTGCTCAAAACGCCACTGATTTCAGAGCGCTGCCTGATTTTTTCCATAGCGCAGAGACGCGGAATCGCAGATAGTGCGCGTGTGCAAGCACTCGCAGTTCTGAATATCGTCGGCCTCTCCACCAGTTGCCTGGGGTCCTCCACGCCGCGCCTCTGTGCATTCCGCGATCGCCGTGGCGTGCAGTCCTTTCCTCCAGCCTTCCCCGCAGTGACCTGCACGGCGCAGAGCCACATGCTCACTGGCACCGATGCTTCTGGGCACGGCATCGTCGCGAATGGTTGGCTGGATCGCGAGTCAGCCGAGGTGCGTTTCTGGAAACAAAGCAATCGACTCGTGCGCGGGGAAAAAATCTGGCACCGCCTGCAACGTGAGCTACCCGGCTTCACCTGCGCGAATTTGTTCTGGTGGTATAACATGGCGACCGATGCCGACCTCGCGATCACACCGCGGCCACTCTATCTGGCCGATGGCCGGAAATCCTTCGACATCCACACCCAGCCCATGGGCCTGCGCGAGACCATCAAGGCCGATCTCGGCGAGTTCCCTTTCCCCAGCTTTTGGGGTCCCGCGGCGGGCATTGCCTGCTCGGAGTGGATCGCCGCCTCCGCGCGCTGGATCTATCAGAAACACCAACCCTCGCTCAACCTCGTCTATCTGCCTCACCTCGACTACGGCTTACAAAAATACGGCCCTGGCGCTCCGGAAATGGCACAAGAGCTGACCGAGATCGATGCCGTAGCGGGCGAACTAATCGACTTTTACGAACGACATGGCGTGCGCGTCCTCATCGTTTCGGAATACGGTATTTCACCCGTGAAACAGCCGGTTCACCTGAATCGCATCCTGCGCCAAGCCGGACTTCTCTCGATCAAAGACGAACTCGGACGCGACGGCCTAGACCTTTTTCAATCCGAGGCAATCGCCGTGGCCGATCACCAGGTCGCCCATGTTTATGTCAAATCTCCGGAAAAAATCGATGCCGTCAAAGCCCTACTCGCCACCGTTCCGGGCGTGGACAGGGTGGAGTATACACACGAACGTTGGAGTCCAGGCATCGCGCTTGAACGCGCCGGCGACCTTATCGTCACTGCCGCACCCGATGCGTGGTTCACGTATTATTTCTGGAATGATGACAGACGTGCGCCCGACTACGCCCGCTGCGTCGACATCCACCGCAAGCCTGGCTACGATCCCGCGGAACTCTTCCTCGATCCCACCCTGTGCTGCCCTAAGCTCACGATCGCCGCCTTTTTACTGAAGAAAAAACTCGGTCTACGCGCGTTGATGGAGGTGATTCCGCTGGACGCCACTCTCGTCAAAGGCTCGCATGGTCGAGATCAAGTGCCTACGCAAGAGCAGGCCCTCGTTCTCGGTGCCAAACGAACCATTCACAAAGCCGAACAGATTTTCGACGAAATGCTAGAACACTTTCTGCCGAACGGGCGCAGCGGGTCTGAGTAAATCAGAGCATGTCCCACATCCGCCCCACGGCGAGTCGCTTAGCGGAGGAGATCAACCCACCACCTCTACGGTTTCCGCAGTAGTTTCTTCCATCTCGCGGTAATCGGCTTTGGTGATCTTTGCCCACCACAACACGAGCGCGGAGGCCACAAAAATCGAAGAGTAGGTGCCAACCATGATACCGATCAAAATCATGAGCGAGAAATCGCGCATGGACTGACCGCCGAAAAGATAGAGAGCTCCCACCGAGAACAAGGTCGCTCCGGACGTAAGCACCGTTCGCGACAAAGTGGCGTTGATCGCCTCGTTCATGATGTCTTTCAGCGTGCCAGTGCTGAAGCGGAGTTGCTCGCGAATTCTATCGAAAATGATGACGGTATCGTTAATCGAATAACCAGCAATCGTTAGAATCGCTGCAATATGAATGAGCGAAAGCTGATTCCCGAAAATCACCACCAAACCGCAGCAGATGATCACGTCGTGGAACAAGGCGACGATGGCACCCACCGCAAAGGACAGTCGGTAGCGCAAGCTGACATAGAGGAAAATCAACACCATGCCCATGAACAGGGCGATGGCGGAATCTCGCAGAAACTCCTCTCCCAGCAATGCAGAGACTTCTCCGCGGCTTGGTTTACCAATTTGAGAAAGTTCAGGAAACGCCTGAGTCATGGATGCTTCGATGAGCTCTACGTCCTCTTTGTCACAACGTATGGTGAGCAAACGTCCCGTCACCAGATTCTTCTCCTCTTGTGGGGTCGCCGATTTTTTCAAAGAGAGTCCTTTGATCATTCGGTCCACTTCCGTGAACGGTAGACCCTCTTTTTCTCCGATGGTGTAGGTGATGATCGTTCCTCCGGTAAAGTCGATGCCCAGCGATTTTTCTTTTTTCACCGCATAGACACCGAGCGAGGCGATCACCAAGCCGAAGGAAATCATGGCCGCTACACCGCGTTTGCCGAGGAAGTCAAAATTCGTGGCTTTCACGAGGTTGGCAAACTTGAAGGTTTTGATCATGTTCTTATCGATGAACCAGCGGAACAACACGCGTGTCACTAAGATCGAGGCGAACATTGATGCCACCAGACCGATGGTCAGAGTGATGGCGAAACCTTTCACTGTGCCACTGGCGCGCCAGAAGAGCACGATGGCCGTGATGAGCGAGGTGAAGTTCGAGTCAAAAATCGCCGTGAAGGCTTTTTCGTATGCGAGTGCCAGGGCGTTTTTCAGCGATTTACCCGCGGCGATTTCCTCACGCAGACGTTCGTAGATCAGCACGTTCGCATCCACCGCCATGCCGATCGTCAGCACGATACCGGCGATACCAGGCAGCGAGAAAGCAAAGCCGAACATCGCCATGATACCGAAGAGCATGACCGTATTGATGACCAGACCGACCAAGGCCACAAGACCCGCAAAGCGGTAGTAAAGCAGAATGAAAACAAACGTGGCTGCCAATCCGAGAAGGCCCGACATCACACCCTGCTTCACCACAGCGGCACCGAGCGTGGGCGAAACCGTGCGCTCTTCATCAATCTTGAGCGGGTTATTGATCGGGTTCATCAGGTTTTTCGCGAGGGAAACGGCTTCTCCCTCGGCATTCAAGCCGGTGATCTGGAACTGTTTACCCAGCGGCACTTGCTGCACCGTGGGAGCGCTGATGCAACGACCATCCAGCACGATGGCGATCTTATCGCGACCCTCCGCCATCGGCGATGTCAGGGCGATCATCTTGTCCTCACCTTCGCCATTGAGAGTGATGTCCACACGACCGCCGCCCATGGGATCGGGGGTGGCACGCACAATGTTGTTGCCCTGCACGGCGGGACGGCGATTGAGAAGGATATTGCGGGTGAGTTCCTTCTCCTGGGGAGTGCCTTCTTCTACTTTGTAAACGAAGGGAAACACCTTGTATCCGGGCTCGATGTGATCACCAGCAGCCACCTGATCGGCGAGTAGATCGGACTGCGGATGAACCTCGCGCAGTTCGAGCTTCGCGGCTTCCTGCAGCTTCTTACGAATGGCTTCCGAATCCTCCGGCTTCACGCCCGGCATTTGCACGACGAAACGATCCACGCCTTGACGGAAAATCACAGGCTCGGCGATGCCCGATTCATTGAGGCGCTTTTCGATGATGACGATGGCATTGTCCGTATCCTCCTCCGTTACGGCGATCTTGTTGCCGTTTTCATCGTCGCGCGGCTGCACCTGCATGGTGAAAGATGAACCCCCGACAATATCGATCGCGCCCTTGAGTTTTTTCTCCAGAGGGAGCAAGGCGATGACGCAGAGCAAGGTGACCAGCACCAGCAAGACAGAGCCGACATCGCGCTTGCGGCGCTCATGGTCCGTGGCGAAATACCAACCGAAAAGGATCAAGAGCAACAAGCCATAAGAGAACAAGGCCAGCGGCTCAGTCGTGACTTTTTCCATCCATGTGGGAAACGACAATTTGTTCAGCCAATCGGGCAACACAGCGAGAAGAGGAGGAAGGGACGTCATGTGCATACGTGGGTAAAGTTCTGGAAAATGATCGATCAAGCGTCTTTTTTCACCACCAAGGCGACGGCCGTTTTATCGAACTCGACCATGGTGCTATCCGCGATTTTGATCACTACAGTTTTTTCCTTGATGTTATGGACTAGACCGTGAATGCCAGCAGTGGTCACGACCTTGTCGCCGGTCTGCATGGATTCGATGCGCTGTTGTAGTTCCTTGCGCTGGCGTTGTTGGGGGCGGATGAGCAGGAAGTAGAACATGACCACCATCAATCCCATCATCAGCAGGCCTTGGTAGCCGGGACCGGAGCTAGGAGCAGCGCCGCTGGTTTGAGCGAGAGTGGATAGAAAGGATGATATCATGATTGTTTGAGGTAACGTTTGATGAAGGAATTCTTGAAAGACACAAAGGTCCCGTTGGCGATGGCTTGGCGCGCATCGCTCACGAGGCGCAAATAGAAATGCAGATTATGGAAAGAAAGCAACCGTAAAGAGAGAATTTCTCCCGCACGGAACAGATGGCGGATGTAGGAGCGGGAAAAGCGGGCCACGTGAGGGTGGGCCGTTTCGCAGAGCGGACGAGGGTCGCGGGCGAAGGCGAGGTTCTTGATTTGGATCGGTCCATCGAGGGTAAAGGCGGTGCCGTGACGGGCCACGCGGGTGGGCATCACGCAGTCAAACATGTCCACCCCCCGGCCTATCATCTCCAAAATCTGCGGCGGCGTGCCCAGCCCCATCGCGTAGCGCGGCTTGTTTTCCGGCAAAAACGGCACCGCGTTGTCGATGGCGCGAAACATTTCCTCCTCCGGCTCGCCGACGCTCACCCCGCCGACCGCGTAGCCATCGAAGTCCATCGCCGCCAGCTCAGTGGCCGACTGCGCACGCAGATCCGCGTAGATGGAGCCCTGGACGATGCCGAAATGGTGCTGCCGTCCCGTGCCCGAGCGCGGCTCGTGCTGCGTCACCCAGTCCTTGCAGCGCCGGGCCCAGCGTGTGGTGAGGGCGAGCGACTCCGCTGCGTATTTTTCCTCGCAGGGATACGGCGGGCATTCATCAAACAGCATGGCGATGTCCGAGCCGATCGCCGCCTGGATCTCCATGCTGAGCTCGGGAGTGAGCATCATTTTCGAGCCATCGAGGTGGTTTTGAAACCGCACGCCGTCTTCGGTAATCTTGCGCAATTTCGCCAGTGACCAGACCTGGAAGCCGCCGGAGTCCGTGAGGATGGGCTTATCCCAGGAGGCGAACTGGTGCAGGCCGCCCATGTCCTTGATCAGCTCGTGCCCCGGGCGCAGCCAGAGGTGGTAGGTATTTCCCAGGATGATCTGCGCGCCGAGGGCATCGAGGTCATCGGGATGCAAGGTCTTCACCGAGCCCTGCGTGCCCACCGGCATGAAAATCGGCGTCTCCACCGTGCCATGCGGCAGATCAAGACGCCCCAAACGCGCTTTGGATTCGGGATCGGTCTGGAGCAGGGTAAACGGCACAGGCGGATGTAAGGGGAAAATGCGGACAATGAAAAGCGGGATTTTGACGGGAGGTAGGATATGTATCCGTCATCACGATTTATGAAAGGAGGACAGCGCTTCCAGCCTGTCTCGGCAAACGGGCGTCCCGCCTGTTTTTTACTTCTAGAAGCTTATTCCTACAAAACCCCCTCTTTTCCCGAGTCGCTATCCACAAATCATCCAACGCGGCATCATATTGGGAACATATCGGCACGCAAGGGATAGGAGAAATGCAAAAATCCTTTTGCGCTATCATTTTCCTGCTGCATCCCCCCTTTCTTTCAAAATTGCCTGCGCCGTGGCTTTGAGACGTTCGTCTGTGCTGGACTGTGATTGCTGTGCGTAGCGTTGCACATCCTCGGCTTTGATAAAATCCGGTGTTTTTTCGTTGAGACGATGCAGGGAAATAAGTGCTGTGCCCGCTAGCACAGGATTCCCTGATTCATAGGCCGCGCGGATCACATCCACTCCCTCTTGCCCCACTTGACCATCCGCAATCAAATGCGAGATGTGCTGAATGCTGTAGTCCCGCATCGCATCCGGAGCACTTGCATCCGCTTGAATACTATAGAAGATTTCATAGGCTTTCGCGGGCACTTCTTCGCGCAACATCGTCATCATTTCATCACCGATCCAGTTCCGCTGCCCCTCAGGCCAGCCATACAAATCCTTGCCACGCAAAAATGCCTCGACTTGATCCAAGCCAACCTCAAATCCCTTGCCCGCCCGCAGTTCGTTGACTAACAAATTCGACTTGTTTTCCCAGTCCTTTGCCTGAATCGACTTGAGACGAGCACCGCGAGTGAAAGCTTCATCGGCTGGAAGCTTGGGCGTCGCCTCGATCACACCACCAGCCGCAAGAATCGCATCGTCTTCCGCGATCGCTCGTTGATAACGTTCTTGCACTTCAACAGCATCTGCTTCCTTTTCTATCGACGGTAACGACCCAGGCGGCAGCGCCAACGGCTTGGATTCAATGATTTCTTCAACTGGTGAATTACCAGTATCTTCACGCAGCTTTCCGCGCTTAGATTTTGTGGCAACAGCCTCATTACGCCCATCGTCCAAAAAACTTTTTATCGCAGCGGCACGCTTTTTCCACACAAAAAACCCTGCTACCATTAGAGCGGCAAATGCTAGGATTGTGAGTTGTTTGGATTTAAGCATGGGAAATATGATTCCATTCATCTTGAATTCAGAGATCCTTGTTTCGTCTAACAGAAAGATGTTCTGCTACCATACGAGTATGATGCATCATGTTACCATAATTCAAAATGTAACACCTCGATGGCATGACCCGAGAGAAGCGTTAATGCATCTTCCACTTAAGTTACTATTCAGCAGCTTTAATTAGCCATGGGGCATCAAAATACACACATTTGCCATTACGCGGATTAACCCAAGCTTTTGCAGTCGGCGTACTAGAGAATCCAGTGTGCACACTAAATAAAAATAATTTTTCTCCCTTTTTGGAAAATTCCGCCACATCAAAAGGCAGTGTTACAAGACCTCCATACTTAAGGCCTTGTCTTGAAGAAAAACCTTCTCCTGCGCTTTTAACATATTCATTTTCTGCAATGATATATCCTTCGCTGGACTTTTTGATGAGATAGTCACCCTTCAGTTCAACCTGAGGTGGATAACCAAATTTTGTCATATCAAGTTCAATTGGTATTCCCGCAAGTATCCTCGGATCAATTTCATCTGAATTTGATTGCGCTGTAACATGCAACAATATTACTGGTAGTAGAAAGATGTATTTCATAAATTTATTATCAATTTTCATAGGCAAATGGGTTGATTTGAATATCCAGCCCTGCTGGATTTTTTTTAAATGTTAGGATGTAATCCACGGTTGGAGGCCTTAATTGATTTGTTGCACCTGACTTAAAAAAAGCATCAATAATTAACTCGAAGTCATCAAGCTTATTGTGTGTCAAGCCATAGCTAGGATCATAAAGTTTTTCTTCTGCACCAAATTTCACAACCTTGTGATTTTGAAACAATGCTGCTGGCGTAACGTTCGCGATCCTAACAAGGCCACGATTGGGTTTTCCTCCAAGGCCTGTCGAACCTCCGCGCGGAAATCGGAACGGTCATAGAAGTGTTTCATGGGCGAAATTTGAAGTCACAACTTCCGAATTTCAAGGATCATTTTCATAATACACCTTGAAATTCGGAACTAGAAATTCCGAATTTCAACCATATTTCCCGAAAAAACCCTTGAAAATCGGAAGCACAGGTTTCGATTTTCAAGTTTAGTTAGAGGTAAAACCGTTGAAAATACGCGGAAAATGCGGAAAAGCTCCCATTTTACTCCTCGCCGACGATCACGTCTTCCAAGGTCTGGCGCTTGCGCACGAGCGTGGCTTTGTCGCCATCGACGAGGATTTCCGCGGGCAGCGGGCGGGTGTTGTAGTTGCTGGCCATGACAAATCCGTAGGCGCCGGCGGAGAGCAGCGCGATGACATCGCCGGGCTGGAAGTCGGGCATGGGGCGGTCTTGGCAGAAGAAGTCGCCACTTTCACAAATGGGGCCGACGACGTCTGCTTTGACGAAGTCGCCGTGTGTTTCGATGACGGGCGCGATTTCGTGGTGACCTTCATAAAGCGCGGGGCGGATGAGGTCATTCATGCCGGCATCCACGATCTTGAAGGTCTTGGCGCTGCCTTTTTTCTCGTAGAGGCAACGGGTGAGCAGCACCCCGGCATTGCCGACGATGTAGCGTCCCGGCTCTAACAAAATTTTCAGCCCGAGGTCCTGAAGCAGCGGCACGACAGAGGCACCGTATTCCTCGATGGTCAGCGGTTTGCTTTCCTCTTCCTTGGTCTGCCACCAGTGGAGTTGGCCGGAGGCGAGAGAATCGTGATAGACGATGCCGATGCCGCCACCGATGGACCAGAACTCGATGCCATGCTTGTCCTTCAGCGCCTGGGCCAGAGGTTTTACTTTTTTCACCGCCTCCACGAAGGGCTGCACGGAAGTGAGCTGCGAGCCGATGTGCATTTGCAAACCGCGCATGCGCACGTTTTTCCATTGTTCGCTGGCCTTGGCGTAGAGGCCCTCGATGGCGTCAAAGTCGATGCCGAATTTGTTCTCCGACTTGCCGGTGGAAATGTACTTGTGCGTTTTGGCATCGACATTCGGATTCACCCGCACGGCGGCCGGAGCGATCACACCGAGCTCTTTCGCCACTTCATTCAGGTAGGCGAGCTCTGCTTCCGACTCCACATTGAAACAATAAATCCCTTGTTGCAGGGCGTAAATGATCTCCTCGCGCGTCTTGCCGACGCCGGCGAAAGTGCAATGCGCGGGATCGCCGCCGGCCTTGATCACGCGGAACAACTCGCCGCCGGAAACAATGTCAAAGCCCGCCCCGGCCTGCGCCAGCAGACGCAGCACGGAGAGATTCGAGTTCGCCTTCACCGCGTAGGCGACTTCGTGATCGAGCCCATGCAGGGCGAGATCGAGGCGGCGGTAGTGATCGAGAATCGTATTGCCCGAATAAACATAGAGCGGAGTGCCGTATTGATCCGCCAGCGACTGGAGGGCGACGTTTTCACAGTGGAGTTGGCCGTTGGTGTAGGAAAAAGCGTGCATGCAGGCGCGCACGCTAAACGCAAATCACCCGATCGCCAAGCGGGAAAATGATGAACACACGCTACTTCAGCCGCGGGGCGGAAAAGCCTTGCGCGCGGATTTTTTTCAACAGCGCCTGGAGTTCGGTGACTTTTTCCGGATTATTCTCCGCGAGGTTGTGGCGCTGGGTGAGGTCTTCCTTGAGGTTGTAGAGGCCCACGGGCTGCCCCGAATACGGTGGCACCTGATGCTTGGTGCGCCAGGCAACGGACGGCTGGCGGGCGGCTCCGGTTTTGGCATCGATGAGCACCCAGTCGCCATCGCGGATCGCGTATTGATTCGGCGCGGTGTTGTGCACCATGGTGGTGCGCGGTTTCTGTGCGGATTCTTTTTTGAGATACGCGTAAAAGTCGTGGGAATCCTCGGCGGAGTTTTTCGGCAGCTCGTATTGCAAAAAACTGGCAAGGGTGGCCATGAGGTCGAGTTGCGCGAACAGCGCATCGCTCACCTCCCCTGCCTTGGTGACGCCCGGCCACTTAAGAATGGTGGGCACGCGGTGGCCGCCTTCGTAAATATCGCGCTTCAGCCCGCGCAGGGGAAACGCCGACCAGTGATCGAATGTTTCATCGCGGGCATAGGCGTAATTTTCTGGACCATTGTCGGCGGAGAAAAAGACGATGGTATTTGCGTCCAGTCCGGACTCGCGCAGGGCATTGAGCAGTTGCCCGCAGGCATCATCGGTCTGCACCACGAAGTCGCCATAAGCACCAGCCTTGGATTTGCCATCGAACTCATCCGTCGGCACGATCGGCGCGTGGGGCGAAGGCAGTGGGAAGTAGAGGAAAAACGGCTCGGCTTTGCCCTTGCGCGATTGGATGTATTCCACGCCTTTTTTCGTTAGTGTAGGCAGCACTTTGTAAAAATCCCAATCCGAGCGCCCCGGCCCCTCGCGGCATTCCCACGCGCCCTCCTTGGTGTTTTGTGGAGTCTTGGTGAAGGTGATGTCCGGCGGCGTGATCACGCGGTCGTTTTCAATCCACGCGTAGGGCGGGAAGTTGATGACGTTATCGCCGAAATAATAGTCGAAACCGTGATCAAGCGGACCACCGCGAAAGGGTTTGGTCCAATCGAAGTCCGAGAATTTTTTCGATTTCGGCGGCGAGCCCGGCTTGCGGATCGAGTCCCACTCCCAACCGAGGTGCCACTTGCCGATGCAGGCGGTGGCGTAACCTTTCGATTTTAGCATCGCAGGCAAATTGAGTTGATTCGGCTTGAAGACAGGCTTATCGAACCCGCCATCGATGCCGTGGAAATCGCGCCAATGATGACGCCCCGTGAGCATCGCGTAGCGCGAAGGTGTGCAAATACCGGAGGAACTGTGCGCATCCGTCAACCGCATTCCCTCGCTGGCTAGCTGGTCGAGATTCGGCGTCGGAATTTTCGATTTCGCATTGAAACAACCGAGGTCGCCGTAGCCAAGGTCATCAGCGTAGAGGATGACAATGTTCGGCTTCGGCGCGGCGAAAAGTGGTAGCGCAGAGAGAAGGAGAGCGAGGATGGTGCGGGTCATACGGGTGTTTTTTTTAGGCGATGATGGAATGAACCACTTTCGATGGCTTCACTCCAACGAGTTTCTGATTGAGGCCTTGGAAGGGGAAGGAGAGTTTTTGCGGATCGAAACCGAATAGGTGGAGCACGGTCGATTGGAAATCGCGCACTGGCACGGGGTTGGTGGCGACGCGGTAGCCGAGCTCGTCGGTCTCCCCGTAGGTGATACCTGGTTTCACGCCACCGCCGGCCATCCAGATGGTGAAGGCGTTCGGGTTGTGATCGCGGCCAACGAAAGCATTCGCCGCGCCGCCGCCTCGGTTCTCGTGCATGGGGGTGCGGCCGAACTCGCCGCCCCAGACGACCAAAGTGTCCTCGAGCATGCCGCGCATGTCGAGATCGCTCAGCAGCGCGCCCACGGCTTTATCGATATCGCTGCATTTCTTGACGAAGCCGCTCTTCAGGGATTCCTGTGCATTCGAGCCGTGCGTGTCCCATCCCCAATCGAAGAGCTGGATGAAACGCACGCCATTTTCCGCAAGGCGACGAGCGAGCAAGCAGTTGTTCGCGAACGAAGATTTGTTAGGATCCGCTCCATACATGTCGAGGATGGGCTGCGGCTCATTGCGAATGGTCATCACCTCCGGCACCGATACCTGCATGCGGTAGGCCATTTCGTATTGGGAAATGCGAGTAACGGTCTCGGGATCGCCGATTTCCTCGTGCGTTTTGGCATTGAGTCGGCTGAGGGTATCGAGCGCGGCGCGGCGGACATCGCGGGTGAGTCCCGGTGGATTGGCGGCATTCAGCACAGGATCCGGACCGGTACGGCACTGCACACCCTGATAGACCGATGGCAAAAATCCATTCGCCCACAGCGCAGCACCCGCGCGCGGCGATCGACCACCCGAGAGCAGCACCATGAAGCCGGGCAAGTTCTGGTTTTCACTGCCCAGCCCCCAAGTAACCCACGAGCCCATCGAAGGATAGCCGAGGTTCTGGTTTCCTGTGTGCATGAGCAACTTCGCGGGAGCGTGGTTGAACTGGTCCGTGACCATCGACTTGATAAAACACAGCTTGTCGGCGTGCTCGTAGAGCGATGGCAGTCGATCGGAAATATAAGCACCGGACTTGCCGTGCTGTTTGAATTGGAACTGCGGACCTAACAATTTCGGCACCCCTTGAATGAAAGCGAAGCGCTGACCTTCGAGGTATTCCTGCGGGCAGAGCTTGCCATCGTACTTGGCGAGCATCGGTTTGTAGTCGAACAGTTCCATCTGGCTCGGCGCGCCCGCCATGTGGAGGAAAATGATGCGTTTGGCCTTCGGCGCGAGCGGAGGAGCGAGCGGCGCAAGCGGCCGTGTGGTATCGCGCGGCTCGACTTGCGATGATGCCCCCAGCGCCTGCGAGCCCAAGAATAACCCACCCAGCCCAAACGCCGATTCCTTGAGGAAATGCCGCCGCGTGGCTTGCTGGAGTTGCTCGTGAAGGAGATGTTGATGGAGGTTCATGGTGGGTATTTGATTTGGCTGATCGACTCATCGAACCAGTCAGTTGAATTCGTTAACGAGTAAGGGCTTCGTCGAGGTTGAGCAGGACAGAGGCCACGACGGTGAGGGCATCGGGGGATGTGGCGATTTTTTCGTGGAGGCCGATGAGCTCTGCGGTGCGGTCCGGGGTAATTTCGCGCGAGGTGGTGAGGCGGTAGCCGTGGGCGATGGCGGCCTTGAGATCGTTGGGCGCGGCGGCTTTCATGCGCTGGGCAAGGGCGGCGGCGGCTTCTTGGAAGGCTTCGTCATTGAGGGTAGTGAGGGCCTGCAAGGGGGTGTTCGAGACCAGACGTCGCTTGGACGCGAGATCGCGCGGCGGCACATCGAAGGAGGTGAACAGCGGATAGAGCAGGCTACGTTTGAAATAGATGTAAATCGCGCGGCGGTAGCGCGCGGGATTTCCCGGCGGCGGAGTGATCCAGTCGTCCTTGACGAAGGGTTTCCAAACGCCGGGTGGCAGCGGTGGATGGATGGGTTTGCCGCCAAGTTGATGACTGATGAGACCGGCGACGGTGAGCGAGTTATCGCGCATCATTTCGGCAGTAAGACGTTGGCGCGGGCCACGGGTGAGCAGGCGGTTGGCGGGATCGCGTTCAAGCAATTCCTCGGTGATACTCGCGTCTTGCCGGTAGGTGGAACTCATCACCAACTCGCGCAACATCGCCTTGATGCTCCATTTGTGATCGGTGGAAAAACGGATCGTAAGATGATCTAACAACTCGGGGTGAGTGGGTGGTTCACCAGCGGAGCCAAAGTCCTCCGGAGTGGGCACGATCCCGGTGCCGAATAGTTCCAACCAGAAACGGTTCACCGCGACTCGGGCAGTGAGAGGATTCTGCGGCGAGGCGATCCAGCGCGCGAGATCGAGACGCGTGGCACGAACTCCTTCCTTTTGCAACGGAGGAAAGAGTGCAGGAGTATTGCTCTCCTTGATCAAATCGGCTTTATCGAGCCAATTGCCGCGCACAAAAAAATGCGTGGCTCGCGGGAAAGCGGAGTCGCGCTCTTTCATCACGGGGGTAGCGACCGAGGGAATCGCTTTGAGTTTCGCACGGGCCTCAGCAATCCGCTGTTTGACCGCGATGACTTCCGCTTGGTTACGATGCTCGATCCACTGCGTCTCATCAGTGAGTGTGATGCGTCCCCGCTTCGCGACCATGGGATAGCTCGCGGAGTAGATGAAGCCGTTTTTGAGAGTGACACGGAGTTTTGCGCCGGGGGGAATCGACAATGGCGCAGCAAGAATAAAAGTTGCGTATCGAGGAGTGTGTATCTTGGAATAAGTGCCCCAGGCGCGATCATGACCTTGAATCGATAGGTTGGGATCGAAGGGTGGATGAGCTTCATCGGCTACACCCTCATGGAGAGCCACTGCGGTCGCTTTGCCATCGGCGGCGATAACCTCTAACTGAATTTGTCGGATGATACCGCCCCACTCGGGTGT
Organism: Akkermansia muciniphila; assembly: GCA_945888515.1. Lineage (GTDB taxonomy): Bacteria > Verrucomicrobiota > Verrucomicrobiia > Verrucomicrobiales > Akkermansiaceae > UBA956. Next base: position 134,023 of record CAMDAD010000001.1, read on the forward strand.
GTGTTTGGCTTTTTCGATATCGAGCGGAAGAAGCTGCAAACGAAGGGCGGTGACAGTGCTGAGACCGGTGTTGAATGTGAGAAAATATTCCGCACCAGCGGCGACGTTCGGATCGGCGCGAAACTCTGGGATACCGTTTTCCTCGCTGACGGTCAGGATGGCTTTCTTCGCTTCGGCGCTCATACCTTGTGGCAGAGTCCAGCGGGTGCTCGCATCGATTTTCTGACGAGTGTCGTGAAGTGATTGCTCCGCATTGTGGATTTGCATGAGCAAGGCATTGGATTCGGCATAGCGCGCGGGATCAATTGGCACAGGGAGCTTGGGCAAATCTTCCGCTAGATCGGCATCGGCGGATTGATTGAAGAACTCCATGAAATGATAGTATTCTTCGTGACGGATGGGATCGTAGGGATGTGAGTGGCATTGCACACAGCCGAAGCTGATTCCCATCCACGCTTCCCAAGTGGTGCTCATGCGATCCATGACGGCGACCACACGGAACTCCTCATCATCAGTGCCGCCCTCGCTGTTCACTTGGGACAGCCTGCTGAACGTAGTGGCAATTTTCTGATCGAGCGTGGCATTCGGTATGAGATCGCCGGCGATTTGTTCGATGGTGAACTGATCAAAGGGCAGATCGCGATTGAAAGCATCGATCAACCAGTCACGATATTTCCAAACTTCGCGTCGGCTATCGTCCGCATATCCTGCGGAATCAGCGTAGCGAGCGAGATCCATCCACACGGACGCCCAGCGCTCACCAAAACGCGGCGAAGCGAGAAGTCGCTCGGTTTCCTTTTCAATGGCAGTGTCGAGATCAGCAGCGGCGGCGGTTTTGAATATTTCGATGTCATCGAGGCTCGGCGGAAGTCCGATCAAATCAAAGTGCGCACGACGCAGCCACTGCTCCGCACTGGCATGTCGTGATGGTTTCAGCTTTTCCGATTCGAGACGGCCCAGGATGAAAAAATCCAGATCACTGCGCGGCCAATTTTTTTCTTTCACCGTGGGAAGCGGGTGAGTTTTGGGTGGCACGAAGGACCAATGCTCGCCCCACGTCGCGCCCTCGCTGATCCACTGACGGAGGACATCGATTTCCTTCTTTGACAGCGGCGGGCCGTGCTCTGGCTTCGGCATGATGTCGTCGGGATCCGTGGTGGTGATGCGCGCCATCATTTCCGAGGCATCGGGCTTTCCGGGCACGATGACAGGCTTACCCGATTCCCCCTTGCCGAGGGCGCGATCCCGATAGATGAAAGAAACCTCGCCCGCCTCCTTCACGCCGCCGTGACAGGCCGTGCAGTGAGCATTGAGAATGGGGCGGATATCGCGGGCAAAATCGACCTCTCCTCGAGCGAGGATGCTTAGACAGAGAAGCAGTATGGAAGAAATTTTCGTCATGCCAATGTGTAATCATGATACGTATGAGACAGCGACAGATTACGCCGATTTGACGTATTTTTAAGAAGATATCTGATTCTCACAGGATCATTCGGACAAAAGCCTTACTGGGGTTGATCGATCGAAAGCCCCTCCCACATCGCAGCCGGATGAGATGCCTGTGCGGTTAGGGAAATCCCTCCACGTGGCGAAAAATCTCCACGCACCACCAGTTGCTTTGGATGCAAGGCGGCCACCAGTTCAGCAAGAATTCGATTGACGATCTCTTCGTTGAAAGACTTGGTATTGCGGAATGAAGTAAGATAAAATTTCAATGATTTCGTCTCCACGCAAACCTTGTCAGGAATGTAGCGAATCTGAATGCGTGCTGTGTCCGGTTGACCCGTAACCGGGCACAACGAGGAAAACTCTGGAAAGTCCAAATGCACCCAGTAGGCATGCTGAGGACTTCGATTCGGAAATGTTTCCAGCTTCGCTTGATCCGGCGACTGCGGCCAGATCGTTTGGGAATTGCCCAGCAGTGTCAGTGAATCGCTCATGCGGGAAAAGTAAACAGCAGAACGCTCAAGATTCAATGCGAAATCGTAACCCATGACGATTCCTGCCGAACTCTGGATCGATCATTTTCCCAGCAGTGATCCATAAAAACCAGATGGGAGCACGCCCTATGATCATGGCGGCGAAATCCGCGAAGGGGAATGACTCATTGTTCTGTTAGTCTACCAGACTTTCACAAGAAGTCTTTGCAGGCAACCCACGTAGTATGAATCGTAAAAAAGAAATCACCTTATCCGCTGAAGGACTTTGCATTAGCGAGTCAATCACCCGTTGATGCCGCTCTCATTCGCTCGAGGCATTTCTTTGTTCCGACCACGTTTTCCCATATGCCTCAGGCGAGACCAAACGTGCGTTCCATTCAGCCTTCGAGCAAAGTCCGGAACATCGGCAAGATTTTGAGGAAAAGGGAATTTTTGCCACCGCGGGCAAGTTGATCTCCGATCAGCATACCACAATCATCGCCGCCCGCCGGAGCGAGAGACTCGGTGACGTGATCGCCCACGCTAAGACGCATCTGGATGTGAGAAGATTGCGGCGCGCGATCGATCACAATCTCCATCCCGCCTCCGCAGACACACAAACGAGCAAGCGGAGCAAATGATTCGTCTGAGATCAAAGTGGCAGCGACGGCTTCCCCCGTTTTCCGTTCGAAAGAAAAGCCCTCGCGGTTGCCGTGTTTTTTAGCGACAGCCAAGTGCAACTCCAATCCCGTGCGCCAGCCCGCTTGCACCGCGATCCATGCTAACAATTGCAACGCGGAATTGCGGTGTTTCGGATGATGCTCGATCTGGACGGATTCGATGTATGGCAGCGCACGTTGCGCCAGCGGATCATCAAACAAGGAGGCCACCGCCAATCGATAGTGATAGGTGCGCGTCCAAGCCAGATCCTGCACCAACAGGACCCGCCCGGAGGACAAGGCCTGATCAATGATCGCAAAGGCAACGTCGGGCTTGCTCCAGTCGCTACTATCGAACACGAAACGATCGATCACCGCATACAGACGCTCTTCAAAAATAGGCGAGAGTTCGCCCTGCCACCATAGGATGAGGGGCAGGTCACTGGTGAGATGCGCGAATACGGTATTGCGCAAACGACCGCGCGACACACCGGTGAGCGCAAAGGAAATCTGCTCGCAGCACACGGATTTTTTTCCGCCGCTGAGATGGCAGTGAGCGGTGATCCAAGCGCGGATCGAAGCATCTTTCGCATCGCGATCCATTTCGATTAAGAGAGCGCGACAAGCGTGCTCGCGTGTCAGATCGCGCACAATAGCCGAGTTTTTCTGCAAGGAGCCTTTTTCCTCCGAATACACAGCAAGGTTGATCAGACAGGCATTGGTGCGCGATTCGTCCTGCGCCCACAATTGGCGTAGGGCCTTGTGAATGCCATCCACAGGCACTTCCTCGCCGAGCTCAGGATCCATCGTAAAAGTTTCCATAGTAAAAAAATTACAATCTACGCCAGGAGTTACCATCTTCGTGAAGTAGATCATCCGCTTCCTTCGGACCCCACGTGCCTGCGACATACTCCGCCATTGGCACCGGCGATTCCGCTTGGTGCCATGCGTGCTCGATGAAGTCGATGAACTTCCACGCCTCTTCCACTTCATCACGGCGTGCGAACAATGTGGCATCCCCAGCAATCGCATCTAACAACAAACGCTCATACGCTTCGGGACTAGCCTTGCCAAAACTGGTGCTATACTGAAAATCCATCTTCACTGGTTCCAATCGCAGGCTAGTACCGGGAATCTTAGAGACCATGCGCAACGATATACCCTCGTCCGGCTGAATGCGAATCGCCAGCACGTTGCCGCCGGTAGCATTCATCGAAGACGTGTTGAACAATACGCCCGGTGGTGACTTGAAATGCACAGAAATCTCGGTGGCTTTTTTCGGGAGTTGCTTGCCGACGCGGATGTAAAACGGCACGCCACTCCAGCGCCAGGTATCGATCATCAAACGCAGAGCGACATACGATTCCGTCATCGATTCCGGATCCACACGATCTTCCTCGCGATAGCCGGGCACGACTTTACCACTGACGCTGCCTTTGATGTATTGCGCACGCACCACATTGGCGGCGACTTTTTCCGGCGTGTCCCACTTGCGAAGCGAGCGGATGACTTTCACTTTTTCATCGCGCACGCCATCAGCGCTGAGATCGGTGGGCGGCTCCATGGCGACGAGGCTAAGCAGTTGCAGCAAGTGATTCTGCACCATGTCACGCAGGGCTCCGGATTTATCATAGTAGCCGCCGCGCCCGCCTTCCATGCCGAGATTTTCCGAGCATGTGATCTGAACTTGCTCGATGTAACGGCTATTCCAAAGCGGTTCGAAAATGGCATTGGCGAAACGCAGCACCATCAGGTTCTGTGCCGTCTCCTTGCCGAGGTAGTGATCGATCCGATAGGTATCTCGCTCGTGAAACGTCTGACTCACCACGCGATTCAAGTGCTGTGCAGTCTTGAGGTCGGTGCCGAAAGGTTTCTCCACGATGACCCGCGACCAGCAACCTTCTCTCGCTTGATTGAGTCCGGCTTTTTTCAGATGCGAAAGGATGTCGTCAAAAAACTCCGGTGCACTGGCAATGTAAAACAAGCGATTGCCTTTGCCACCGCGATCGCGATCAATGGCATCGAGCGTTTCGGCAAGACGTTTGTATCCATCGTCATCCGTAAACTCACTCTGGTGATAGTGAATGTTCGGCGCGAAGGAGGCCCACACCTGATCGTCATGGCCATTGCGCGAGACCTTGCGATTTAACTCTTCCAGACCTTGGCGAAACACCTCATCTGATTTTTCACGGCGGGCAAATCCGATGATTTTCACGCCGGGAGGCAGTTCGCCATCCAATGCAAGATTATACAGGGCTGGTATCAGCTTACGGTGCGTCAAATCTCCGGTCGCGCCAAAAATTACCACCGTGCAGGCCTCGGGGCGGTTGCGTGATACCAAGTCTTCTCGAAACGGATTGCTCATGTGCGGGCGATGATTTCATCGCAAAGTCGCCTCGCATGAAAGCAGAAATTGCGTGCGTATGGGGAAAGTTGCCCATCGGTCGCGCGCAAGTTGTCAGAACGAATACCGCAAGTTCACCGAGCCGAACGGTGCCGTATCGAGATCTTCATCCTCTATCACGCGGTGATTGGCATCAAATAATTCCACCTCACCCGCGATGTTGAAGCCCCCACGCAACGAGACAGTCAGGTGATCGGTGAGTTGGTAGATCAGCGATCCCGCCGTCTGCCAACCATGGATGCTCACGCGATTGACCGACGAATCGTCGAGGTCCCACGCCCCTCCACTGGGGTAGGCACTGAGGCTCAGAGTCAGTCGCTCCGTAGCCTGCCACCCGATCACAGCAAACGGCGGCGTCAATTGCACAATGAAAGGCTCACGCTGCCAGATGAAACCCAGCGCCGGCACCAACATGCTGTCATCTGCGGCATAGCGACCGAAGACCCCTCCAGCCAGGCTAAGTTCCTCGGAGACACGATAGTTGATCAGGCCCAAACCCGAGCACTCAAAATCATCCGCAGAGATACCACGGAAATCCGTGCCCAACCCCGGCGTCACAAAGGCAAGCGCCGACCACGGCGTATTTTCTGGTCGCCATGACACAGTGATCTGAGCCTCTAGGGTATGCAGCGTTTCATCCTGCAGGCCGCCAAACCCTTGAAAGTCCACATCCGTGAGCGTGTAGCCGAGAGATCCTGCGATGAGAAAATCGCCCCACTTCTTCGCCGCGATCGGAGCTATCGTGCGCAACTCCATAAAATCAAGGCCGCCAGACTGATTTTCAAAGTCCTGCGTATCCACCATCGTGACATCAGTCACAAAGCCAGGCTGTCCGAAACCAAAAGCTGCAGGATCAATCATTCCCATACGTTTTTCACGACTGGTTGACTGCAGTATTTCCTCAGACTTCGCGAACAAAGGCAATGACACAAAGTAACAACTGAGAGACAAAAACAACGGAGTGAGTTTCATAGCGAGGTGGTGGAGCGCATCATCATACACCGAACCCAGATCAAGGCAACGGACGAAATTTCTTCACAAAAAAGCCCCCGCATGAGAACACGCGGAGGCTCATGATAGAATTGTGCAATTACTGGCCCTGAGGCTGTGGCATAGGGAAACCGCCAGGCGCTGGTGGCGGAGCGTCTTCAATACCCACCAGTTCTAATTCGAAAATAAGCGTGCTGTTCGGTCCGAGTTGGGCGCTACCGCGTTGCTCACCATAGGCCAGATCGGCAGGAATAAAGAGCTTCCACTTCGCGCCAATGGGCATTGTGGTAATTGCTTCTTTGAAACCAGGAATCACTTGCAAGGTCATTGGCACGGGCTGACCAGCAGGAGATTTATCAAACTCGGTGCCATCGATCAGCGTCCCGCGATAGTTCACTAAAAACTGTTTCCCCTCTTCTTCGCCCTCTTTGCCAGGCACGTATTTTTTATCGCCGCCCTTGGCCAGCACTTCATACTGCAGGCCAGACTTGGTGGTGGTAACTTCCTTGCGCTTGCCGTTTTCAGCAAGAAACGCCTTCCCTGCTTCGAGGTTCTTTGCGGCCGCTTCTTTTTCTCGCACTTCCATCAATGACTGGAGTTGCATCATTGCTTGCTGAATATCCTTCTCTGACACCTCTGGATCTTTGTCGGACATGGCAGCAATAAAGCCTTTCATGTACTCCGCTCCCTCAATATCACTCAGGCCGATACCGAAACGCCCGACCTGTTGAGCAAACTGACGACCGTTCTGAAAACCGAAGCCGTAAGAGGTGTTCTTTTTCACTTGCTCCGCCGACAGGGTAGGTGCGGCAGGAGCGGCAGGAGCTGCTGGAGCCGGGGCCGGATCCGATGGTTTGCCAGCGTCTTGAGCATTTAGCAGCAGGGTGGTGGCAAGCATCAGCGCGCCAGAAATGGGAAGGGATCTCATGGTTAGTAGTGTGGATGGAAGGAGCAAGCTAGGGCGATTCCTCGACTTGTCGAGAGTAAAAAGGATGATTTTTCCGACACCTCATTGAGCCAAATAGAATGACACCAAGGGAGGTGCTGAAAAAGGCTGTTCCATGCTTGAGCAGCTCCGTTCTCAGGCAGTGAGATGACTGTGCCTGTAAGTCGTAAATTCTGGTAACGAAACCACATCAAGCTCGCAAGTAACTGGGACAGCTGAGTAGCAAACGTCGCCACAAGCTCCTTCTAGGTCTGAGCATTCCTTGGAACAGTCATGCGAGAGCACAGGATTCGCTAATCATCCATTGTGCTTTCCGACCAGTAAACGAAACAACGCTTTATCCGCTTTCGCCCTTGCCACACGGCACGAGAACTGCTTGCTTCCTGCGTTCCTAATTTTTTCCACTATGAAAATCGTCGTCGCATACTCAGGAGGTCTTGATACCTCGGTCCTTCTCAAATGGCTCAAGACAAAATACAATGCGGAAATCATCGCGTATTGCGCGGATGTCGGCCAGGCGGAGGAGCTTGATGGCTTGGAGGAAAAGGCCCTCACCACCGGTGCCAGCAAGTGCTTCATCGGCGACCTGAAAGAAGAGTTCGCGCGCGACTACATTTTCCCGATGATCCAGGCAGGTGCGATTTATGAAGGCCGCTACATGCTGGGCACCTCGATCGCACGCCCTTGCATCGCCAAGGGCATGATCGATTGCGCGCTGGCAGAAGGCGCCGATGCCATCGCTCACGGCGCCACCGGCAAGGGGAATGACCAGGTGCGCTTCGAACTCTCAATGGCATCGCTCGCACCGAACATCAAGTGCATCGCCCCGTGGCGCGATGCCTCGTTCCGCAAGGATTTCCCAGGTCGCGCCGAAATGATCGCCTACGCTGAGGAGAACAATATACCCATCAAGGCTTCGATGAAAAAGCCTTATTCGATGGATCGTAATTTACTACACATCTCCTTCGAGGCCGGAATGCTCGAAGATCCGTGGTATGACGCCACCACACCCGCGGATCGCGAAATGTATGTGCTTTCCACCTCGCCGGAGGATGCGCCCGACAAGGCCGAATATGTGGAAATTTTGTTTGAAAAAGGCGACGCCATCGGCCTCCGTTGCGAAGGATTGGCTGGCATCGTCGCCGAACTCAAAGACGCGACTCCCACCGGCGAGCGCGATGGCTACACGCTCTTCACGCCCTACGGCATCATGCGCGTATTGAATTTCCTCGGCGGCAAGCACGGCGTCGGTCGTGTAGACATCGTGGAAAACCGCTTTGTCGGCATGAAATCCCGCGGTGTGTATGAAACGCCGGGCGGTGCGATCCTCCTCGCCGCCCATCGCGATTTGGAAGCTCTCACCATGGATCGCGAAGCGATGTTCATGCGCGATTCTTTGATTCCGAAATACGCGCAACTCGTTTACAACGGCTTCTGGTTTGCGCGGGAGCGCGAGGCCATTCAGGCACTCGTCACCAACACACAACAAACCGTCACCGGTGAAGTGCGTGTGAAGCTCTACAAGGGCAACATCATGAATGCCGGACGCCGTTCGCCCTTCTCGCTCTACTCCGAGGCCGTGGCAACTATGGAAGGCGGCCAGGAAGAAGCCTACAACCAGGACGACGCCACTGGCTTCATCGCCCTCAACGGCCTGCGCCTGAAAGCATCCGCACGGCAGAAGAGGCCGTGAGGTTTCACGATCTATCTCATCAGTCTGATCTAACCAATCAGACTGATCTTCTTACATCGGCAGCGTCAAGCGCGGGCGGTCGGTGAGAATCACCGGCTCGCCTTCCGTGATGAGAACCGTATGCTCGAAGTGCGCGGAAGGTTTGCGGTCCTCGGTGATGACCGTCCAGCCATCCGATAGAATTTTCACGTGAGGCACGCCGGCGTTCACCATCGGCTCGATAGCCAAGGTCATGCCTGGCTCCAGAATCGGAGTTTTGCCCTGGGGTCGATAATTCGGCACCTGGGGTTCCTCGTGCAAATCCCGCCCCACCCCGTGGCCGACGAATTCGCGGACCACGGAAAAACCACGTGGTTTGACATAATCTTCCACCGCGCCGCATAAGTCTGCCAGCCTTGTTCCGGCACGCGCGTGGGCGATGGCTTCATACAAAGATTGCTCGGTAGCCAGCAGAAGCCGCTGCGTTTCCTCCGCAATCGGGCCCACCGGCACGGTCAGGGCGTTATCACCAATCCAGCCATTCTGGACAATGCCTACATCCAGGCTCACAATATCACCAGGCTGGATGACTCGCTCGCTGCCAATGCCATGCACCACTTCCTCATTCAATGAGATGCACGTGAACGCAGGAAAGCCACGGTAGCCGAGAAACGCACTGCGCACCCCGCGCAGTTTCATCAACTCGCCGGCGAATTGATCGACTTGTTTCGTCGTCTTACCCGGCGTGATAAAAGCGGCCACCTCCTGCAAAATCGCCGAAGCCGTTTGGCAGGCCGTGCGCATCAGATCGATTTCACGGCCTTGTTTGAGACGGATTTTGTTGCGTTTCGCCATACAGATCAGAGAGGAAAAAAAGCAAGCCACGCTTGAAAGCGCAGCTTGCCCGTCAAAACAGTCATGTCACTGGATCAACCATTGATGATCCATGCGGCGGCACCTACCACTGTAAAAATCGCGATCACGACCCAAAGGAAAATCAGCACCGAACTGGATGCAGCGGAACCAGTTTGCTGCAATCGATCGTAGCGGCCCTTGAGTTTGCCCTTACGCAGGAATCCATCGTAGTGGCGTTGCAGGAGGTGAGTTTCTACCTGACGCATCACGTCCAGCACCACGCCAACAAGAATTAGCAAGGAAGTACCTCCGAAGAATTGCAGGATCGGCGAGTTTTTATCGATATTCATCAGCAATCCTACTGCCGAGGGTAGCACGAAGATCGCTGTGAGGAAAATGGCACCAGCGAAGGTGAGACGGGTCATCGTGTAATCGAGGAACTCGCCCGTTGGCTTGCCCGGACGCACGCCAGGGATGTAGCCGCCATTCTTTTTCAGGTCCTCTGCGATTTGCGAAGGCTGAAACATCGTGGCCACCCAGAAATACGAGAAGAAGAAAATCCCGATCGCTCCGAGAGTGTAGTAGAGCCAGCCTTGACCGACCGCTTGCTGCAGCTTGATCGACCAAGCCGCCTTGCTACCGATCATCTGCAATAGAATACCGGGAAGCGTGATCACTGCCGAAACGAAAATGATGGGCATCACACCTGAGTAGTTCACTTTCAGGGGCAGGTATTGCGTCTGACCGCCGAACTGTTTTTTGCCAACCACACGTTTGGCATACTGCACCGTGATCTTGCGTTGCGCTTGCGTGATCGAAATCACTGCTGCGATCACAAATACGAGGAAGGCTAGCATGAATACCAACTTCAGTGCGATAAAAGGATTTGCATCGACTCCCGTGGTGAACATTTTCCAAGCAAGCACCAGAGCACCCGGCAACGCTGAGATGATGTTGACCATAATGATGATAGACGTTCCATTGCCGATACCGCGTTCCGTCATCTGATCGCCGATCCACATCAACAACATCGTGCCGGAAACGATGGTCATGAGTGAAAGCGCATGCCAGGCAAAACTCGGATCCGGAACGAGGAGTCGACCGTTCATTACTTGCTCGATCCCACTCATCAGACCAGCCAACTGCTCCGGATGGGTGAGTGTAGCCGTGAGGAAATAGCCCTGCACCAGAGCGATGATCAGTGCGAGATAGCGAGTGTATTGGGTGATCTTCTGGCGTCCGCCTTCTTCGCGAGAAAGTTTAGAGAGCTTAGGAATGACCGCCGTCATCAACTGCACCATGATCGACGCCGAAATGTATGGCATGATACCGAGAGCAAAAATACCTGCTTGCTGCAGAGCGCCACCCGAAAACACCGTGAGCATAGCAGTGAGCGGATTGCCCGTGCCACCATCGCCCTTAGCCATAAACTTAGTCCACTCATCGATTAGTCCCGCATCCACTCCGGGGAGTGTGATATGGGCACCGAGACGTACGATAACAATCATCGCCAGAGTGAAAAGAATCCTGTCGCGTAATTCAGGAACGCGCCATGTGTTAGCAAATGCAGAGATCATAAAGGAAAAAGAAAAAAAATGTGCTGCGGCACTGTAAACAGTGCGAGGAAGCGCGCAAGCACTTCCCCGCAGGAATCGTAAGATTTTATTCCAAATGCGAGGAAAGAATGATCAAGCAGGTTGGATGGTGCCACCTGCTTTTTCAATCTTCTCACGGGCAGATGCGCTTACGTGGGCGAGCTGGATGGTCAGGCTTTTGGTGATTTCCCCGTTGCCAAGGATTTTCACGTGGTCGTAACGACCATTGACCAGTCCGCAACTACGCAACACTTCTTCGTTGATGACCGCCCCGCTCTCAAAGTTTTCCTCGAGAGTAGCGACATTCACGCCGAATACTTTGGTTTTGTAATCGTAGTTGTTGAAGCCACGCTTCGGTAAACGACGATGGAGAGGCATCTGACCACCTTCGAAGCCGACGCGGACAGTGCCGCCGGAGCGTGCTTTTTGTCCTTTGTTGCCTTTGCCGGAGGTTTTGCCGTGACCGGAGCTTTCGCCGCAACCGAGACGCTTTACGCGGTGCTTGGATCCGGGATTGGGAGATAATGTGTGAAGTTTCATGTCCTACTGGATAGTGTGAGGGTTAAATCGCTTTGGTGGCGACTTTTTTGCCACGGGAGCTGAGGATGGTTTCGCGGGTGCGTAGACCGGAGAGAGCCTTGATGGTGGCTTTCACCACGTTGGCGTGGTTCGAGGAACCCATCGACTTGGCGAGGATGTCCTTGACGCCTGCGGCTTCGCAAACGGCACGCACACCACCACCGGCGATGATTCCCGTTCCGGGCGATGCTGGCTTGAGCAGCACCTTGCCACCACCGAATTCGGCATAGACTTCGTGCGGCACAGTGCCATTCACGATGGTCACCGCGGTGAGGTTCTTGCGGGCTGCCTGGCCACCTTTTTTGATGGCATCGGATACTTCCTTCGCTTTGCCGAAACCGAGGCCGACTTTGCCTTCCTTATCGCCGCAAACGACGAGGGCGGAAAAGCTGAAACGACGACCACCTTTTACGACTTTGGCGCAACGGTTGATGAACACCACTTTTTCGGAAATGCCATCATCCACTTCAGGGCGACGGTCATCACGACGTGGGCCTCGGTTGTTGCCGCCACCTTGACCGCCACGGTTGAAGCCACCTGGGCCGCCACGGCGTTGATCAAAGCCACCGGAGTTTGCCACCGGCCCGAGAGCGGTGTCTGCGGCGGGAGCGGGAGTTTCGGGAGAAACGGGAATGTCAGAGTCTGTTACCATAGAGAGTGTGTATTAGAATTGGAGACCGGCTTCCCGGGCGGCTTCGGCAAGAGCTTTCACTTTGCCATGATAAATGTGACCACCGCGGTCGAAGACCACGGCGCTGATGTTGGCAGCCTTGGCGCGCTCTGCGATCAAGGCACCGATGCTGCGGGCGCAGTCGCAGTTGGCCTGCGCTTTTTCGCTGCCTTTGTCCAAGGTGGACGCGGAAACGAGGGTGCGTCCGGCGACATCGTCGATGATCTGAACGTATACGTGCTGGTTGGAGAAATGCACGGCGAGGCGTGGACGGCTGGATGTGCCAGCGACCTTGCGGCGGATGCGTTTGTGAACGCGCTGCCGGATTTCTTTGCGATTGATCGTACTCATGTAATGAAAAATGTGTTAGAGTGAATGGCGACTGATTATTTGCCGACGGATTTACCTTCCTTACGACGAACGTGTTCGCCCACGTAACGGACGCCTTTGCCTTTGTATGGTTCGGGAGGATAGTATCCACGAACTTCAGCGGCGAATTGTCCGACCATTTGCTTGTCGATGCCCTCGACCTTGATCTTGGTGTTATCGGTAACGGTAACGGTGAGACCATCGGGGATCGGGTGAAGCAGCGGGTGCGAGCGACCGAGGGACAGGTCCAAGTCCTTACCTTTCACGGCGGCACGGAAACCCACGCCTTGGATTTCAAGGTCCTTGACGAAGCCTTTCGAGACTCCGTTGATCATGTTGTTGACGATAGCGCGAGCGGTGCCGTGGAGGGCACGCAGCTGGCGTGAGGTCTCCGAGTTGCGGGTGACCGTCAATTTGTTGTCTTGGTTGCTCAGTTCGATACCGGCGGGAAGGTTGAAGGAAAGTGTTCCTTTGGGACCTTCTACAGTGACGATGCCACCGTCACTCTTAACGGTAACTTTTTCGGGCAAGCTGATTGGTTTAACTCCTACGCGTGACATAATGTATGATGGTATGGGGTTAGTGGTTTACCAAACGATGGCGAGAAGTTCTCCTCCGAGTTTTTCCCGCTTAGCGCGCGCACCGGTCATCACACCCTTCGAGGTCGAAAGGATGGAGATGCCGAGGCCGGACATAACGCGTGGAATTTCATCGGAGCCGACATAATTGCGACGACCAGGCTTGGAGACGCGCTTCAGTCCGGTGAGGACGGGGCGGCCATCGACAAACTTGCCTTTGACTTTGAGGGTGGGGAAGCCTTCGGTGGTGACGACTTCATAGCTCCAGACATAACCTTCTTCCTGAAGGATCTTGGCGATGTCTGCTTTGATGCGCGAATAAGGCGCGGTGAAGACTTCATTGCCGGCACGGCTTGCATTGCTGAAGCGTGTCAGGAAGTCGGAAATAGGATCGGTAAGAACAGCCATAATAAGGTGCGGTAAATGGGTTAGGCTTGGGCGGCTTCTGGGGTTTCGCTTTCGGTCTCGCGTTTGTTTTCGCGGAATGGCATGCCCAGCGCTTTGAGCAATTCACGGCCTTCGTTGTCCGTTGCGGCAGATGTAACGAAAATCAGGTCAAAGCCGATATTACGTTTGATCTGGTCGATTTCAATCTCAGGGAAGATCGATTGATCCGGCACGCCCATGGCGTAGTTACCGCGGCCATCGAAGGATTTGTAAGGGATACCACGGAAGTCGCGGATGTTAGGAGCGGTGATGTTGATGAAACGATCCAAGAACTCCCACATGCGGGCACCACGGAGGGTAACGCGAGCACCAAGAGGCTCGTCAGCGCGGAGTTTGAAGTTTGCAACGGCTTTGCGCGAGAACGTGATCGAGGGCTTTTGGCCGGTGATCTTGGCGATCTCATTGGCGGCGTCCTCGACAGCGAGCTTGCGGTCGGGAGCTTTGCCCATGCAGGAAGTCACCACGATTTTCTCGAGGCGAGGGACGGCGTTCGGGTTGGTGTAACCCAGTTTCTCCTTGAGGGCCGGAACGGCTTTCTCGCGGTAATGTTGTAGTAGTCTAGGTGTGCTCATATGTGTATTTTAGCGGGTCAGCGCATTTTGTATGCTTGCGCTTAAGCGCGGGCAAAGTGCCATGTCGTTCCGGGGAACGACGCAGTGCTTAGCCCAGTTTCTTTACGTTGGAAATATGGATGGGTGCGTCTTGGGACAGCAGACCGCCGTCGGGATTCGCTTCCGATTTGCGGGTGGCCTTGGTCACCAAACGGGTGTCGCCCACAATGACAGTGCCCTTCTTGGCGTTGACTGCGAGAACCGTGCCACGCTTGCCTTTGATGGCGACGCTGCCCGTGGTGATCTCGACTTGATCGCCTTTTTTGACGTGTGTTTTGATTTTGCTCATGTGAAAGAAAAAAGATAGATGTTAGACGACTTCCGGGGCAAGGGAAACAATTTTCATGAACGACTTTTCGCGAAGTTCACGAGCTACGGGGCCGAAGATACGTGTGCCACGCGGGTTGTTGTCTTTGTCGATGATGACAATGGCGTTGGTATCGAAACGAAGCACCGAGCCATCGGCGCGGCGGATCGGGGCGCTGGTGCGAACGACCACAGCCTTAACGACAGATCCTTTTTTCACCGAAGCGGTGGGGATCGAGTCGCGGATGTGGGCGGTGATCACATCGCCGACGTGGGCAAAGCGGGTGCGTTTGCCAATGACGCCAATCATTTTGGCGCTTTTCGCGCCGGTGTTATCGGCAACGACTACGGAAGATTCCATTTGGAGCATGAGTCAATAAAGTGTGTGGTGGTGAACGAACGGGCGGATGTGTATTAGTGAGTGAGGATGGAGTCAAGCGCCCAACGCTTTAATTTTGAGGTAGGGCGTGATTCCACGATACGAACTTTGTCGCCGACTTTGGCCTCACTTTTTTCATCGTGCACATAGAATTTCTTCGTCTGCTTGATGATTTTGTTGAAGCGTGGGTGCGGAACGCGGGCGACGTATTCGACGACGATGGTTTTATCCATCTTGTCGGAAACGACGAGGCCGACGCGGGTTTTGCGTTTGGTGGCAGGAGTGTTAGTGGCGGAATCGCTCATAAAAAAAGAAAGTCAGTGGTGGAAGAATTATGCCTTAGCTTTGCGCTCGGCGAGGAGGGTGACCAGGCGTGCGTTTTCACGACGGATCTCACGGACGCGTGCGGGATTTTCTAGGGCACCGGTGGCTTTTTGCAACTTCAGGTTAATGCCCTCAAGTTTCAGATCGCGAATGCGGCGGTTGATTTCGTCCACGGACAGTTCGCGAAGATCTTTTGCTTTGGTAGTGGCCATATGGGTGATGAGGTAAAATTATGCGTGTGGGTTGCGAACGACAAAACGGGTAGGAATGCCGAGTTTGTAGGAAGCGAGGCGCATGGCTTCGCGGGCTTGGGATTCCGGCACGCCGGCGATCTCAAAAAGCATGTTACCGGGGCGTAGCACGGCGACCCATGCTTCCACGGAGCCCTTGCCTTTACCCATCCGGGTTTCGGGGGGACGTGCGGTGATCGATTTGTGGGGGAAAATCCGGATCCAGACTTTTCCTTTCCGTTTCAGGAAACGGTTGATCGCGATACGGCAGGCTTCAATCTGACGGTTGGTCATCCAGCCGCGGTCAAGAGCCTGGAGACCGAAGTCGCCGAAAGCTACGGTGGTTCCGGAAGTCGCATTTCCTGCGCGGGAGCCGCGGAAAGATTTGCGGAACTTGGTTCGTTTGGGCATCAAAGGCATAGCAGTGTCCTCCTAAAGTGTGTGTGAATTGTGTTGTGTGAAAAAGGATGAAATCGATTAGCGACGCTCGCCACCACGATTGTTGTCACGGCGATCACCACCGCGATTGTTGTTGTCACGGCGTTCGCGGCGTTCGCGTGGAGGACCACCAGCGCCCGGACGACCATCGTCTTCCTTGCGGTTGATCCAGCACTTGACACCGATGATGCCATAAAGAGTGCGGGCCTCGGCGAAACCGTATTCGATCGGCACGCGGAGTGTTTGGAGAGGCACTTTGCCTTCACGATACCACTCGGCACGGGCGATATCGGCACCGCCCAAACGACCGGCGCAGCGAACGCGAATGCCTTCGGCACCGAATTCCATGGCGGTTTGCAGGCAGCGCTTCATGGCGCGGCGGAAAGAAACACGACGCTCCAATTGCTGGGCGATGTTTTCGGCAACAAGTTGTGGCTCCAGCTCAGGCTTGCGAATTTCGAGAATGTCAATTTTGACTTGAGCACCACCGCAGATCTTGGAGATCTCGTTGGTCATTCTCTCGATCTCGCTGCCTTTGCGACCGATGATGAGTCCTGGGCGTGCCGAGTGCAGAGTCACACGCACCGAGTTCCAGGCACGCTCGATGACGACCTTAGCAATCGCAGCAAACTGGAGGTTCTTCTTCACGTATTCGCGCACGGCGAGGTCTTCGTGAAGTTTATTGGCGTAATCTTTGCCAGTGGCAAACCACTTGGAGCGCCAGTCCTTATTGACGGCGAGGCGGAAGGCGATCGGATTGACTTTTTGTCCCATAATTGAATGAAGTTAGAAGTGATTGTGCTTATTCGGCAGCTTTGGCGGTTTTAGCGGCTTTTGCTTTTTTCGCAGGAGCCGGTGCGTCGGTAAGAGTGATGAAAATGTGGCTGGTGGGGCGGCGGATCGCACCAGCGGAGCCCTTGGCACGGGGTTTGAAACGCTTGAGCGCGGGGCCGATGCCGATGGTAGCTTCCTTGATCGTCAATGATTCGGCATCTAGTTTGAAATTGTGCTCAGCATCAGCCATGGCTGTCTTGAGAGTTTTGCCGATCAACATCGCCGCTTTTTTTGGCGTGAAGTTGAGGATATCCATGGCGCTGCTCGCGGGCAGGCCTTGAATTTCGCGGGCGACGTCGCGCGCTTTCTTGGGCGAGAGACGAACGTATTTTGATGTGCTTTTGACTTCCATGGTCGTAGGATCTTGTGATGTGCCGTAAGGCTTATCGTTGTGGTTGTGTTTCGAGAAGGATGGTGTCGCCGAGGCGGACGGTTTCGTTAGAAGGATCAAGTTGTTCGACGAAGGCACCGGCGACATTCTTACGAACGTCAGCGATGATGGCCTTGCCGTAGGGGCGCTCGCCGCGCATGATGGTGTAGGTCATACCGATACGGCAGTCTTGACTTTGGCCGACGTTAACGACCAGCAGACCACTTTCCGCGTCGATGCTCACTACCTGAGCGCGTTGAAGCGAGCCAGTTTTGAGATCGGGGCGCGGTTTATGGCGCAGTCCGAGGGCGGCGTCAAGCTCGCGGAGCGAAGTTTCAAGGCGCAGGCGAGCGTCCGGATCCGAGACGACGGCTTGACGCACGAAGTCTTGGGTGTGAGAGGCTAGTCCCATCGCGGCTTTTTCCGTTACTTCCAGGCGCTCTTGCAGCAGTTGCTGTTCGGCAGCGGCTTGGACGAGGCGGTCATCGCCACCATCGAGCAAATTCTTGCCGAGGGCTTCAAGGCGTTGCTTGATTTGCGACAGTTGCTGCACGGCTTCCTGTTCACCACGTTTGGCTTCGATTACGGTGGTCGCGAGGATCTCGTTCTGCTTGCGCAGTTTGGCGATCTCGTGGCGCAGCGCATCGACTTCGGAAAGAGTAACTCCCTCGCGGACATCCTGTGCCGTGGCCACAGCAATCCCCGCGCCCAACCCGAAGGTGGCGAAAGCGAGGAAACGCATGGATGTGGCGAGGAACATGATGTTTGTGCGAGAATGGATTATTTCTTACCGATGCCGCCGTGAGCTTTGAAGATGCGGGTGGGCGAAAACTCACCGAGCTTGTGGCCGACCATGTTTTCTGTCACGAAGACAGGCACGAAAGTTTTGCCATTGTGAACGGCAAAGTTGTGACCGACGAAATCGGGAGTGATCATGGACTTACGGCTCCAAGTTTTGATCGCCTTGTATTCACCAGTGGCGGCGACGGCGTCAATCTTGGCGAGGAGCTTTTGGTCAACGAAGGGACCTTTTTTCAATGAGCGAGGCATAGAATGAGTGAGTTAAAATGAAATGGGATTACTTCTTGGGACGGGCCGAGACGATGAAGATCGAGCTGGCTTTCTTCTTGTTGCGAGTCTTCTGACCTTTGGCATGACCCCAAGGACTGAGAAGGTGCTTACGACCACCACCCGATTTCGAGCGGCCTTCACCACCACCGTTCGGGTGGTCGACTGGGTTCATGGTCATACCGCGGACGGTAGGACGAACGCCCATCCAGCGCGTGCGACCTGCTTTGCCAGATACTTCGTTCATGTGCTCACGATTGCCGACCTGACCAATCGTGCAGAGGCAGTTTTCGTTAAATCGACGAATTTCACCGGAAGGCATTTTCACCAGGCCATAACCAGCTTCGCGGTTGGAAAGGATGGCTTGCTGGCCAGCGGCACGAGCCACTTTGCCGCCCGAACCGGGGAGCAGCTCGATATTGTGAATCACGGTTCCTAAGGGAACGCTCTTCAGCGGCATCGCGTTGCCGGGTTTGGGATCGGCTTTGACCGTAGAGATGACAGATGCGCCGACTTCCAGACCGACAGGTGCCAAAATGTAGCTCTTGGTGCCATCGGTGTATTGGATCAAAGCGATGCGGCAAGTGCGGTTCGGATCGTATTCGATGCCGAGCACGGTAGCGGGCATATCCGTTTTGTTGCGCTTGAAGTCAACAAGACGATAGTGACGCTTTGCGCCGCCGCCGACGTGGCGCATGGTGATGCGACCGGTGTTGTTACGACCACCGCTGCGTTTGATGGGAGAAAGCAACGACTTTTCAGGAGTCGTTTTAGTGATCTCATCAAAGGTAGGGTGTTGCTTGTAGCGCCCGGATGGAGTGTGTGGTTTGAAAACTTTTAAGGCCATGACTCAGAGTGTGGTTGAGTGTTCGGAAAGGTTGGGTGAAATTACACGAGGTCGAGTTTCTCGCCTTCTTTCAGGCGCACGATCGCTTTTTTGATGTGGTTGGTGCGTCCTTCGTCGGCACGGCGGCGGCGCTTGGCTTTGCCCCGGCAGTTGAGGGTGCGCACATCGGCGACCTTCTTGCCAAGGAGTGTCTCCACCGCTTGCTTGATTTCGAGTTTGTTCGCGTGGGGATCCACATCGAGTACGATCTCATTGTTGAGTTCGTTCAGGTAAGTGGCCTTCTCGCTCATGCGGACGTTTTTAATGACGTGGAAAAGATCTTTCATAACAATTAAGCGGTACGTTTGGCGAGGGTTGTGAGGGCGCTGCCGACGACGAAAATATCGTTGTGGAGCATGATGTGTTCTACATTCACTTCCGCAGAGGTCATCAACAGCACGTTTTGCACATTGCGACCGGCGAGGTAAGTTTGTTCCGTGAATGAATCAGCAATGATCAAAATGCGGCGAGCCGAGGAAAGCGCGGCGACGGCGGCAACGAAAGACTTCGTTTTACCATCCGTAATTTCAAACGACTCAATCGTCTTAATCGATCCAGCGCGGATGTTATCACCCAGCACGCGGCGCAGGGCCAACTTGCGTGTGGTTTTGCTGACTTTTTTGGTGTAATCGCAAGCGCGAGGGCCGAAGACTACGCCACCGCCGACAAAAATCGGCGCGCGTTTGTCACCGTGGCGGGCGCCACCAGTGCCTTTTTGCTTATAGATTTTCTTGTTGTTGCCGGACACTTCGCCACGGGTTTTGGTATGTGCGGAACCGGTGCGACGGTTGGCACGATACGCCGTGATGAGGTCGTGAACAGCCTGGGTGCCTTTATCGGCGGGCGCGAGGAGCATGTGGGCGGCCTCGGCGGCTTCTACGGTAAGAGTGTGGGAAGACATGACGTGAAATGATGGTTCGTGGTTCGATTCAAGCTACTTACGCAGACTTTTTCTTGGCGGGACGGACGGTGACGTAGCTGCCTTTGGCGCCAGGGATCGCTCCGGAGATGAGCAAAACGCCATCTTCCGCGCGCACGGCGACGACTTTCAGGTTCTGCACGGTGCGTTGTTTGTTACCGTCCTGACCAGGCATCTTTTGGTTTTTCCAAACGCGACCGGGAGTGGAGCGGCAACCGATGGCACCTGTTCTGCGGTGCATCATCGAACCGTGGGTCATGCGCAGACCGCCGAACTTGTAGCGTTTCACAACGCCAGTGAAGCCGTGACCTTTGCTGGTGCCGATGACGTCAACGAATTGACCGGCGGTGAAAAGATCCGCACCGGGATGGGTGTCGGGGATCGTCTCGCTACCGCGGAGGCGGAATTCTTGTATCTTGCGCTTCGGCGTGGAGCCAGCCTTGGTGAAATGGCCCATGTCCGCTTTGTTGACGCGCTGCACTTTTTTCTGGTCGTCAAAGCCGCATTGCACCGCTTTGTAACCTTCCTTCTCCGCAGTTTTGTGCTGCAGGTAGGTGTTGCCTTGCACGTCCACAACGGTCACGGGGATCATTGCTTGCGTGGCCTCGTCAAACAGACGGGTCATTCCGAGTTTCTTGCCGATAAGTCCTAGTGGCATAACGTTAAATTAGATAGAGTTGAAAAATGAGTTAGATGCGGATGGAAATGTCCACACCGGCGGGAAGATTGAGTTTTTTCAACTCATCAACCGTGCGGGCGGTAGGATCTACGATGTCAAGCAAGCGCTTGTGCGTGCGGATTTCGAATTGTTCAGCCGACTTTTTGTTCACGTGAACCGAGCGGTTGACGCTAAACTTTTCAATGCGGGTCGGAAGCGGGATCGGTCCGGAGACTTTGGCGCCAGTGCGTTTTGCGGTTTCGACGATTTCGGCGGCGGATTTGTCCACGGCGCGATGATCGAAAGCGCGGAGTCGGATGCGTATTTTCTGATTTTCCATAACGAGGAGAAGGTGAGGATTGGTTGGTTAGCGAGGATATTAGTAACGAGCGGTGCCGCCGCGTTCACTGACGATTTCATCGACAATGTTGTTGGGCACTTGTTCGAAGTGGGAAGGTGTCATCGAGTAGGAGGCGCGACCGGAGGAGAGTGTGCGAACGGCTGTGGAGTAGCCGAACATTTCCTTGAGAGGAACGGCGCAGCGGACCACGGCGAGTTTGCCTTTGGTATCGATGCTGGTGATTTGACCGCGACGACGGTTGAGGTCGCCCATGACATCGCCCTGGTAGTCTTCCGGAGTGGAAACTTCCACGGCCATGATGGGTTCGAGCAAGATCGGCTTGGCTTTCTTGAAAGCTTCTTTCATGCCGAAAATCGCCGCCATGGTGAAGGCGTTTTCGTTCGAGTCCACATCGTGGTAAGAACCACCGAGGATGTCCACATGCACATCGATCACGGGGTAGCCGGCGATGATGCCATTCGACATCGACTCATTGACGCCCTTGTAAACGGCGTTGACATATTCTTTGGGGATTTCTCCACCGACAATTTTGTTTTCGATCGTCAACCCCTTGCCTTTTTCGTTAGGGGCTACGGTGAGACGAACATGTCCGTATTGGCCGCGACCGCCGGATTGCTTGACCAGCTTGCCTTCGGCAGCGGCGGGGGAAGTAATCGTTTCGCGATACGCGATTTGCGGAGCACCGGTATTGGCCTCGACTTTGAACTCGCGCTTGAGGCGATCGACGATGATCTCCAAGTGGAGTTCGCCCATGCCGGAAATAATGGTCTGGCCAGTTTCTTCATCGGTCTTCACCATGAAGGTCGGGTCTTCTTCCGACAGGCGACCAAGCGCGAGGGCCAGTTTTTCTTGGTCAGCTTTGGTTTTGGGTTCCACTGCCATCGAGATGACGGGTTCCGGGAAAGTGGGAGGCTCGAGCACCACATCGTGGTTTTCGGCGGCGAGGGTGTCGCCTGTGGTGACGTTCTTGATGCCCACCATTGCAGCGATGTCACCGGAATAACAAACATCCACATCGGTGTGGGTGTTTGACTGGATGCGGATCAGGCGGCCGACGCGCTCGGAGCGTCTGGTGCGCGGGTTATACACCGTGTCGCCTTTTTTGATTTTGCCAGAATAGACGCGGAAGAAAACGAGCTTGCCGACGAATTTGTCAGCCCAGAGTTTGAAGGCGAGCGAGACGAACTTTTGGTTGTCGTCCGTGATGACCTCGATCTTGCGCTCTTCATTGTCTGGATCCATGCCGATGGCGGAAGGGATATCGAGCGGGTTGGGCAGGTAATCGGCGACGGCATCGAGGAGATACTGCACGCCTTTGTTCTTGAAAGCGGAGCCACCAGCAACGGGAATGAGGAGGTTAGCGATCGTAGCGCGGCGGATGCCTTGTTTCAGGTCTTCCTTGCTGATCGGCTCTTCCATTAGGAATTTTTCACCGACATGCTCATCGACACTGGCGACGGCATCGAGCAGCTCCGCATATGCTTCTTGAGCGATCAGGCTTTGCTCTTCGTCGAGGTCCTTAACCGTGTAGGTCGAGCCAAATTTGTCGTCGTCATTGTAGTAAACAGCTTTCTGGTTAACGACGTCGATTTGTCCCTTGAGCTGGTCTTCCGCACCGATCGGGATCAGGATGCGCACGGCATTCGCGCCGAGTTTTTCTTTTACTTCCTCAAAGACACTTTGGAAGTTGGCACCGGTGCGGTCCATCTTGTTGACGAACACGAGGCGCGGAACATTGTATTTTGTCGCCTGGCGCCATACGGTTTCCGTTTGCGGCTGCACCCCGGCGACGCCACAAAAGACGACGATCGCTCCATCGAGCACTCGGAGCGAGCGCTCCACCTCGGCCGTGAAGTCCACGTGACCAGGGGTGTCGATGATATTGACGCGCATTTTTTCCTCCGTGTAGAGCTTGGTCACGCCTTCTTCCTTGCGCTGCCACCACTCGGTAGTGACGGCGGCGGAGGTAATCGTGATGCCGCGCTCTTTTTCCTGCTCCATCCAGTCGGTCGTAGCCGCACCATCGTGCACTTCGCCGATCTTATGGATCATGCCGGTGTAGAACAAAATCCGCTCCGTCAAGGTCGTCTTGCCCGCATCAATGTGCGCACAGATGCCGATATTCCGCGTGCGTTGCAGCGGATAGTGGCGATCAGGGCTATTGGGGTCGGACGACATGAAAGAGGAAAAATTTCGTTCAGGAAAAAAAATTAGAAGCGGAAGTGAGCGAAGGCGCGGTTCGCCTGAGCCATCTTGTGCACGTCGTCGCGCTTGCGGACGGCGTTGCCTTGGTTGTTCGCGGCGTCTTTCAGTTCGTTGGCAAGGGCCACGTGCATGGGAGTTCCTTTGCGGTTGCGGGCGTAGTTGATGATCCAACGCATCGCGAGAGCTTCCGAGCGAGCGACTGGCACTTCGAGCGGCACCTGATACGTAGCGCCACCAACGCGGCGGGATTTCACTTCCACGCGTGGCTTGGCGTTTTCGATGGCGCGGGTGACCACTTCCAAAGGATCAATGGTCTCGGTGCCTTCGCTGGCGCGGTCGATCGCGGCATAGACGATGCGCTCGGCGAGCGCGCGTTTGCCATCGACCATGACTTTAGAAATCAGATTGCCCACGAGCGCGCTATCATAGCGGGGATCGCGTTTTTCGGGCTTGTGGAATACTCGCTTACGACGTGACATAATGGAAAAAAGTTAAGTTGGGTCAGTTGAGATTATTTTTTACCGCCCTTGCCCTTGGCAGGAGCTGCCGCCGCGCCGGGCTTCGGACGTTTGGCGCCGTATTTCGAACGGCTTTGACGACGTTTATCGACACCGAGGGTATCGAGAGCGCCGCGAACGATGTGGTAACGAACACCGGGAAGGTCCTTCACACGACCACCGCGCACCAGAACGATGGAGTGCTCTTGAAGATTGTGACCTTCGCCGCCGATGTAGGCGATGACTTCGAAACCGTTAGTGAGACGCACTTTGGCCACTTTACGCAACGCGGAGTTGGGCTTCTTAGGCGTACGGGTCATCACCTGCAAACAAACACCACGGCGGGCCGGGCAGTTGGCGAGGGCGGGAGATTTGGACTTGTCCACGGGTGTTTTACGCCCTTTGCGAACTAGTTGGTTGATGGTCGGCATGAGATTCCTGCGATTGTTGGTTAGATGTCTGCCATCAGGGGACATTCCGCAGGCCGCGAAATTCTTCGCAGGAGCCTGTTTTCCGGAGCTGCACCCGATAGCAAAAGTTAGTTGAAGCGCGGCGTTTGACTCAAAAGTCATTCGCGTGGCGCGATGTGGGGCGCGGATTCTCTCTATTTTCGACTTTAGCGCAAGCACCAATTTGAAATTTTTTGAGATTTTTCCGAAATCCTTGATTTATCAAGCAATTTTGGGTGATTTTTTGCGATAATCTTTTGTAAAACCATTCTCTATCCAAGGAAAAAACGCAAAAAATAGGCTCACATGCGATCGTTTTACGAGAAAAGGCAGCCTGAATTCCGCTCGAATCCTTTTGTAAAAAAATGATCCCCTTCTCTCACCCCTGCATCACTTCACACACATGGCCCCCCGATCGCTCGGTGTCATGATCGAGAGCTTGGGAAAAATCATCCTTGTTCGCACACTAGTATTGAGGCATGTTGGCGGCATGAGCACATTTGTGGAAAATCTCTCAGAAGACATCAAAAACGCCATGCGAGCCAAAGATAGCGTGGCTCTCAATACCCTGCGCGCCCTGAAGAGCGCACTGACGAACGCTTCTATCGAAAAAGGCGGCCTCGGCACGCCACTAGAAGAAGCCGAGTGCCTCGCCATCGTGCGCAAGCAGATCAAACAGCGCCAGGACTCCATCGAGCAGTTTGAAAAGGCCGGGCGCGCGGAACTCGCGGATAATGAAAAAGCCGAGTTGACCATTCTACAAAAATTTCTCCCGGCCGCGCTCAGCGAGAGCGAGGTCGCCGAGTTGTTAGAAAAAGCCATCGCTGAAACAGGAGCCACCAGCAAGGCAGACATGGGCAAGGTGATGAAAGTTCTGCAAGAACTCGTCGATGGTCGAGCCGATGGCCGCACACTCTCGCAGGCCGTGATGAAACGTTTGAGTTAAGATCATGCTACTGATTTCCTGGAACGTGAATGGCATCCGCGCCGCGCTCACCAAGGGCATGGCGGACTTTGTCAGTGCGGAAAACCCCGACGTGCTGTGCCTGCAGGAAACCAAGGCGCGCGAGGAACAGGTCGATCTGCCATTCGAATTTTCCGGCTACAAACGCTACTGGAATTCCGCCCAAAAACCTGGTTATTCCGGCACGGCGATTTTTTCGAAAACAGCGCCGCTGTCGATCGAATACGGCATCCGTCATGACCATCACGACACAGAGGGTCGCGTCATCACAGCAGAGTTCACAACCTTCACGTTAGTCACCGTCTACACGCCGAACTCACAAGATGAGCTTCGCCGGCTCGACTACCGCGTGCAATGGGACAGGGATTTTCTCGCTTTCATCAAACTGCTAGAAGTCGAAAAAAAGAAGCCAGTCATCTTCTGTGGCGACCTCAACGTTTCGCATCAGGAAATCGACCTCGCTCGCCCGCGCGAAAACCGTAAAAATCCCGGCTTCACCGATGAGGAGCGTCGAGGATTCTCGAACATGTTAGAAGCGGGTTTCACCGACACCTTCCGCCACCTCTATCCAGACAAGCGCGATGCTTACTCGTGGTGGTCCTATCGGGGCGGTGCCCGCGAGCGCAACGTGGGATGGCGTCTCGATTATTTCCTTACATCCCACATCATTCGCGACCGCATTGCCGCAGCGGAAATTTTGCCACACGTTTATGGTTCCGACCATTGCCCCGTCAGTCTCCGACTTCACTAACGCCATGTCTCTCGAAGCCCTTCGCTCGCGCCTGCATCATACCGTTCTCGGCTCGGAAGATGCTGCGGAATTGCTGCTCATCGCTTTGCTCGCACGCGGCCATGCACTCATCGAAGGGGCGCCGGGCATAGGCAAGACCTCGCTGGCCTCGACTCTAGCAAAATCCATCGGTGGTGATTTCAAGCGCATCCAGTTCACCCCGGATCTGCTGCCCGCTGATTTGTTAGGCTATTCTCTCTATCGGATCAATCAAGGCGACTTCCAGTTCATCCCCGGCCCCGTGTTCGCGCATTGTGTCCTGGCCGATGAGATCAACCGCACCTCGCCGCGCGTACAGTCCGCCCTGCTCGAGTGCATGAGCGAACAGCAGGTCACGCTCGATGGTGTGACGCACCATCTGCCCTCACCCTTCCTCGTCATTGCGACGCAAAATGACGTGCACACCAGCGGCACTTTTCCCTTGCCTGAGCCGCAGCTCGATCGCTTCCTGTTATCGATCCGCATGGAGCTACCGGATAACGATGTGCAGACCTCCATCCTGCTCGCCCATGCTCAAGGCAGTATCAACGGAAACGACACCACAGAGCTGCTGACGCGCGGACAGATTCTCCAATTGCAACAAGAAGTCGATGCCATTTATCTCCACCCCTCGGTAGCCGCCTACATCACCTCGCTGGGTGATGCGCTGCGCCGTCTCGCTGGTGCCGAGCAATGCGTATCGATCCGCGCCCTGCTCAATCTCATGCAGGCCGCAAGAGCCCGCGCCTTTCTGGACAATCATAAAGAAGTCCACCCCGATCATGTGCAGGCCCTCTTCCCCGCCGTAATGCGCCACCGCATGCAGCTCGAAGACAGCTCCGAAGTTCAACTGCTGATCCAAGCAGCCTTGGAACAAGCCGCGGTTCCCTGATCCAGGACACTCCCTCTCCGCGCAATCTATCGACGGTCTTAATTACCTGAGCTTCACCGTTGCTTACCCCAACTTAACTCATCGTATTTTTTTCCTAATGTTATTATAGTCGTTATAATAGATGGTCATAGTTACTATGATATATCATAAAAATCAAATCATCAAAGATCAGGCACTCACGCGGGCCAAGATCCACAACAGATCCGAGATGCGGTTGAGAAACAACAACACGTCGTGACTGACCTCGCCGCCCGATTCGTGCAATTCCCAGGATTGCCGCTCCGCGCGACGCGCCACCGCGCGGGCCATATCGAGCGTGGCGGAAGCGATGGCGCCCTCGGCACCCGGACGCGCCCAGCCTGTGAAACGCACACCACGCCCTTCCATTTCCTTCGCTGTTTCCTCAACCCATGTGACATCTTCTGCTGTGATCGCCGCATACGTGTAGCGCTCACGGTCCTCGGGTAAAGTGGCAAGCTGGCCCATCGCCGCCACGAGTTTTTCCTGCACGCGATCGATGATAGTCTCGATGTCCGCCCGCAAGCCGGCCGCACGAGCAAGCCCGAGCGCCGTGTTTAATTCATCCACCGCCCCCAGCGCCTGCACACGTAGCGAAGTTTTGCGGATGCGTCGACTGAAGAGTAAGTCCGTTTCACCCTCATCGCCGCGTTTGGTAATGATGCTCATGGCCGCGCCTCCTTTTTGTGAGTGGCATTCGTGGTTGGCAAAACCAAGGGCTTCACGATTACATCCGTGAGGTGATCCCACGAAATTTTTTGATTGTCGAGCCGCAGCAACTCCGAAGCGTAGACCGCATCCTCATTACGCGGATCCATTTCCGCTGCCACCTCGATGAAACAGCGCCCTAACAATACATCCTCTTCCGCAGTCTGCTTGATGAGCAATTGCCCCCGCGTGAGAAGCAACCGCGCCAGCACCTCAGCACTGTAATCGCCCTCCACCTTATGCGGTAGGATGCCCTTCTCCAATTGATAATTCATCACTACAGCCTTACGGTTGCGCGGCGAGAGATGCAAGGACAACGCGAGCAGTCGACGCGCCTGCATCAGTGAGGCTGACGAACCCTTGGCATCGGCAATCTGATTGCCCGCGTAATTTGCTATGTTGATCGCATACTCCTCGCGCTCCTTGTCCATCATCGCGAGCTTATCGGAAAACAAACCAGATCCCACCACAGGCGGCTTGTATTCGATTTTTTTCTCCTCCGCGACCAGTATCACCGGGCAGATGAGCCAGAGTCCAAACATTCCTTGCATTACACGCTTCACAAGCAGTAGCATCCGGCGAACTCAAAAATTTTCAAGTGCCAAATCCGATCCCATCGGCAAACAAAGATCTTTTGCGACGTCAATGCCGCCGCATTTCCGTTCCAGATTCCCATCTGGCATCGCTTAGGATCGTCGATAACCTAACGCATTTGTTGCAGGCACATCCCGAATGGCAACGCATCGCGTTGTTCGCCGCCCTACCACGCGAACCCGATCTTCTCACCCTACCAGCGCTTTTTCCCGAGCGCGCGTTTTTCTATCCGCGGGTGACGGGGCAGGAAATGACTTTTCATCGGGTGACCGATGCCGAGACGCAACTGCTCTCGGGCGCTTGGGGGCTACGCGAGCCATCGCCTTCTCTGCCAGAAATTCTACCACAAGACCTCGACCTCATTCTATGCCCTGGTATGGCATTCACCCGCGCCGGCAAGCGTCTCGGTAAAGGCGGTGGTTTCTACGACCGCTACCTCGCCCCGCTTCAGCCGACGCCACCTTGTTGCATCGGCGTGACCTTCGCAGCGTTTTTGTTAGATGATATTCCCACGGAAACTCATGACTTCATGATGAATGCCATCGTCTGCGAAAACGCTTTGTCACCCCGTATCTAACGAGACTGCTCCAGCATCAGCAACAAGGGAGCCTCGGCGCGCGCGCGCATGTCTTCGGGCAGCTCCACGCGAGGGCTGAGATCGCGCAGGCAGTCGTGCAGCTTTTGCAAGGTGTTCATCTTCATGTAACGGCAATCCGCGCAGGCACAGCGATCGGTGGGACCAGGAATAAGATTTTTCTCCGGACATTCGCGGCGTAAACGATGCAGCATGCCGCTTTCCGTGACGACGATGATGTCGTTTACGGGCGCGTTTTTGCAATACGTCACCATTTTTTCCGTCGAACAAACCTCATCCGCCAGCAAACGCACCGCTTGCGTGCACTCGGGGTGGGCGACGACGAGGGCCTCGGGATATTCCTCCTTGATCTTGCGGATGGAATCGCGAGTGAACTCGACGTGAACGTAGCAGGAGCCCTGCCACAGGTCCATTTTGCGACCGGTCTGCTCCATCACCCAGGCCCCGAGGTTTTGATCGGGCACGAACAGAATGGGCCGATCCTGCGGCGCTTTGTTGACAATTTTCACCGCATTGCCCGAGGTGCAAATCACATCGCAAAGAGCTTTGACGTGCGCTGAGCAGTTGATGTAGGCGATGACATAATAGTTTTTCTCCGCATGCTCCTGGAGAAATTTCTCCAATGCGGGACCGGGGCAAGATTGCTCTAACGAACAGCCGGCATCCTTGTCCGGCAACACCACGATTTTGCTCGGATTGACGATCTTCGCCGTCTCCGCCATGAAGTGCACGCCGCAAAAAACAATCACATCCGCCTGCGTTTCCTTCGCGTGATAGGCCAGGCCGAGCGAGTCGCCGACGTAGTCCGCCACATCCTGGATGTCGCCGGTCTGGTAATTGTGCGCGAGAATAACAGCATTGCGCTCGTGTTTGAGACGCTTGATTTCGGCAACGAGATCGATGGACGTGGCAGACATGGAAAAAAGTTAGGCAAGGCGTTTGATCAATAGCGAGGCATTGTGACCGCCGAAACCGAAGCTGTTGCTGAGCGCCACATCCACCTGCGCCTCGCGGGCGACGTGCGGCACGTAGTCGAGATCGCACTCGGGGTCTTGTTCATCGAGGTTGATGGTGGGGGGGATGATGTTTTCCTTCATCGCCATCAGGCAAGCGGCGATCTCCACACCGCCGGCGGCTCCGAGCAAGTGGCCAGTCATCGATTTGGTGGAGCTCACGAGGAGACCGTTTTTCGCATGCGCGCCGAAGGTTTTTTTGATGGCCTTTGTTTCGCACACATCGCCTAGGCCGGTGGAGGTGCCGTGGGCATTGACGTAGCTGACCTGTTCCGGATTGATCTTGCCGTGGCGCAGTGCCATGTCCATGCAGCGCGCGGCACCTTCGCCTTCGGGATGCGGCGAGGTCATGTGATAGGCGTCCGCACTCAGGCCGTAGCCAATGAGCTCGGCGTAAATCGTAGCACCGCGTTTTTTCGCGTGCTCTAGCTCCTCGATCATCAGGACACCAGCTCCCTCGCCCATCACGAAACCATCGCGACCCACATCGAACGGGCGTGAGGCCCGTTGCGGTTCATCATTTCGGGTGCTGAGAGCCTTCATATTACCGAATCCCGCCAGTCCGCAGGGCAGAATGCTGGATTCTCCACCACCGCAGAGAAAGGCATCAGCATCGCCAAACTTGATAATACGCCAGGCCTCGCCGATCGAATGATTCGAGGTGGCGCAGGCCGTCACGATGGCCATGTTCGGTCCGCCAAAGCCATACTCCATGGAAATAATGCCACTGGCGATGTTGGCGATCATCATGGGAATCAGAAACGGCGAGACACGCCCAGGCCCGCGCTGGAGCAGCTTCGTATGCTCTTCCTCCAGCGTGCCCAGTCCACCGATGCCGCTGCTCACCATCACGCCGACTTGATTTTTATCGACCTTTTCGAGATCAAGACCCGAGTCCACCAGGGCCATGCGCGCGGCAGCCACGGCCAATTGCACGTAGCGATCCGCACGGCGGCAGTCCTTGGCATTGTTAAAAAAAGGCGATGCATCGAAGTTCTTTACCTCGCCCGCGATGTGCGTGGTATAGGCGCTCGTGTCCATGGAAGTGATGCGATCAATACCACTGCGTCCGGCCTTCATGGCATCCCAAGTCGAAGCCAAATCATTTCCCATCGGGCTGATGCAGCCGATTCCTGTAATCACAACGCGTCTTTCGTTCATAACCCTGTTTGTGGCTTGTAGCTGACCGTTCCTACACAGTCCCCTTCCCGCGCGCAAGCCTTACCATCATCAAACTTGCGGGTTTTTTCCTCAGCGAGGACGTTGGCAAGAACGCCCACAGTGCGGACAAATCGCGATTTTTTCCTTACCACGATCCTCCCAGGTGGTGAGGCACAGATCACAAACAAAGCGCGAACGCCTACCGCGTCTCTCGTCATTGAAATGCGCGAAGCGCGAGATCCACCCGAAGAGTCCGACCAGCACGAATGATCCGATCACGATCACCATGCAATACTCCATGAAACTCAGCTCAATCATGCTCGTATTGCCAATCGATCTCACAGGCTAGCCAGCCGAGACCTTGTTTGCTTTCTGGAAAGCGCAGCCTGCGCAGCCAGTTCTCGAGCGCCACCACGCGGGTGTCCGATTCTTTCCCCGCAACCACGCAAGACACCACACGCCCTTCGCGGTTCACTTCTAACAAATACTTCCCTCCCGCCGCTCCCGTCATCGGACCCGCGTAATACGGCCATACTACTGGCGCTTGCTCAGGGCGGATCCGAGAAAGCCATCGCGGACGCGGTTGCCATACCTTACCCTCGCTTGGTGATGGCACCGCCACTACATTCGCCGATGTCCGCCCCGGTGGGAGCCACCCGTTTTCTTCAAACACTGGATCACTTGCTGGCACAGTCACATTGCGCAATTGCTGACCAGAAAGCACGCCCACCCGCAGTTCCGCACGCAATGAAGCGTCGCTCCACACCTCGATCGAATCATCACGACCGGCATCGGGAAAAGGCGTTTCCTGCACGATCTTCTCTAACCACTGCCGATTCTCCATTGTCCCAGGCACCAAAACCATCTCTCCCGAGCGATTGAGCGCCGGCGGATTGAGGAATACTCTCACTCGCACCGTCGTCAGTAACAAGGCCAACACTGGCAGAACGATCATCGCAGCCAAGAGCAAGCTCCACCTGCGTCGGAAACTCCTGCGCCATGGGAAAATCCACACGCTCGCGCGCATGGCTGATTTTTCCGAGTCTCGTAGCTCCACCGTCATGGCTTTTCTATATCTCCCGGCTTACCGCGTCCCGCCCCCGCCATCACCACCCGAAGACCCTTGCGCAAACAAATTTCTGCCACTTGCCTCAGGCGTTCTGAGGTGACCAGGCGGTCCGCCATGATGACGATCGCACGATTAGCACCAGAGGAATGTTTCAATTGCTCCTCCAACTGCGCATCCAGCTCAGAGATGTCGATGCGCTGCGCACCGATGTAGAGATCCTGCATGCCATCCGCCGTCATGGTTATGACCGCCGCCTCTTCGTAACGCTCCAACTGGAACAAAGAGGCGGGCATTTGAATCGATACACCCGTCTTCTCTTCCAGCTTGGGCCCCAGAGCATAGCACATCAGCAATACGCCAAATAGATTGAACAACGGCACCGCATGCAGAAAGCCCACGCCTTCGGGTAATGTGCTATGCAATTTCATCCCTTGCCCTCCTTCTCCTCCTCTGCCGCACGCTGAGACTCCCAGCGGGCGTCACAAATCAGGTTCACCGTCTCTATCCCCGCGCGCTCCAATCGGTGGATCAAGCGCCGCGCACGACCCAAAAAGTAGAGGTAAAACAGATACATCACGATCGCGATCACCAAGCCCAGTGCCGTGGTGATGAGCGACTGGAACACCCCGCCCGAGAGTTCCGCCGGTCCGGCAAAACCACCTCGTTCATTCATCTTTTGGAACACATCAATCAGCCCCAGGATCGTCCCCAGCATCCCCATCAACGGAGCCAGCAATGCAACCCCCAAAATGGCACGCACATTGCGCTCCAATCGTGGCACCTCAAGCTGTCCCGCCTCCTGCGCGATATCTCGCAGATCAGCGCGCGGCAAATCAGCACGCAACAGCACCGCATGCGCCACACGTGCCACTGGCCCAGGAGCACGCGCCGCCTCATGCCGTGCTTCCGCGAACGCCTTTTTTTTCACGTGATTCCCCAGACCAATCAATAAGTCCGCCACGTTGACACGCGCACGATGGAAAAAAAACATCCGCTCCACGATAAAAATGGCCCCAAATACAGCCAAGCCCATCTGAATCCAGACGATCGGTCCACCCTGCTCGACAATGCCACTCACTTCCATTACCGCCAACTGCATGTGCGCTTCTAGCGCAACAACACTCCCAAGTCAATCGATTCCCCCGCCCGTTCGCCGCATCCGGAAAGATCAAATCTAGGCCCCCTGCCCGCTCTCATCCTAGTGGAACCGAAACGATCCGTGCCCGGGGGATAACGCGATTTGCTGATCATCATGCTGCCTTTGAGCATCACAGATACAATTTTTCCTCATCATATTTTGATGAGTCTTCTTTTCAATACCATCTAAAAACACTATGTAAATAACCACGTCACGTCATTATAATAAAACGTGATACACGTAATATCATATAGATATAATTTTATCTGAATCATCGAACAAAAGCACAGCAAATCGAGTCCTACGCACGCGGAGAAATCGGTCGATTACCGGTAGATTCCCTCGTTTCCGAATTGATCCAAAAAAAATCCCGAT
This sequence comes from Akkermansia muciniphila, assembly GCA_945888515.1. GTDB lineage: Bacteria > Verrucomicrobiota > Verrucomicrobiia > Verrucomicrobiales > Akkermansiaceae > UBA956. The sequence goes on from CAMDAD010000001.1 coordinate 167,537, forward strand.
CGAGAATGTCTCGATCGGGATTGGGGGGAATGTTGGGGGGAAATCAGCCTAAGTCGCTGGCATCGGTGCCGAAATGGTAAGCGGGCGATCCGTGCTCTTCCAAGTCGAGACCTTTGAGTTCTTCTTCTTCGCTGACGCGGATGCCGAAGATCATCTTGCAGATCAGTGCTCGTAACCTTGCTCGCCGTGATCGGCTATGTCCAGGCCTTCACGCTCATCTTCTGGTGTAGAACGCAGGCCGACAAGCGCTTTCACGATGAAAGCAATGACGATGGTGGCGACTATAGAAAGAACGAGAGTGATACCGATCGCTGTCAGCTGACCAGTCATCAGAGCACTCTTATCAAGTGTGAAAGTTCCATCGGCAGCGGCTTTAGCAAGACCATTTTTACCGGCATAATCTGCCAACAGCAGGTTGGCATTTGCATCGCTAGTTGCCAATACACCAGTCAGAACGGCACCCAGCGTGCCTCCCACAGCGTGGACGCCAAAGGTGTCTAGCGCATCGTCATAGCCCAGTTTGGACTTGATGATTGCCACGAAGATGTAGGGAACAACACCGGCAAGCAAGCCGATTAGCATGGCACCATTGGCATCAATGAATCCGCAAGCGGGAGTAACTACCACCAAACCGCCTACAATCCCCGAGCAGAAACCGAGAACCGAGGGCTTACCACGATGCAAGCCTTCGATGAGAGCCCATACAAAACCAGCGGTGGCAGCTGCCAGGGTGGTGGTCATGAATGCGTTCGCACCAACACCATCAGCTGCCAGGGCAGAACCAGCATTGAAACCGTACCAACCAACCCAGAGCATGCCCGTGCCTACAAAGCAGAGCACCATGCTGTGGGGGGACATTTTTTCTTTCCCAAAACCGCTGCGTTTGCCGAGTAGTATGCAAAGAATCAGCGCGGACCAACCGGAAGTCATGTGAACTACGGTACCTCCAGCAAAGTCGATCGCAGTGACTTTTGCATCACCATTCCAGACTCCGTTCATGAGTCCAGTGCCACCCCATACCATGTGTGCCATAGGGAAGTATACCACTAGCATCCAGAAGAACACGAATAGCATGATGGCTTTGAACTTCATACGTTCCGCAACAGCACCAATGATCAGCGCGGGGGTGATAATGGCGAACATCATCTGAAACATACAAAAAACGCTCTGAGAAATCCAGCCTGCGTAAGTGGTGTTAGGAGCGGCGCCCACGCCTTTGAGGAAGAAGTATTCAGTGCCTCCAAGAAAGGGTGAATTGAAGCTCGATCCAAAGACTAAGCTATAACCCACGGCCCACCAGAGAATGGCGACAATACCGGCGATTCCGGCGCACTGCGCACAAATTGATAAGACGTTTTTGCTGCGGACAAGACCACCGTAAAACAAGGCCAAGCCGGGCAAGGTCATGAACAACACCAATGCTGCGCAGATCATGATGAAGCCGTTATGACCGGGTCCCGCGATGTCCTTCAATTGATGCGCCGGAGCGACGTTGTTGAAGTAAGCTTCCAAGTCTGCAATGCGGTCCTCGGTAGTAGGCGCAGCAACCTCGGTTGCGGGAGGTGTGGGAGCGCTCTCTGCTGTGGTAGCAGCGGGCGCAGGTTCTTGGGCGTTCACTACGGGTGATAGCAGGCCCAATATCGCGGAGCCAAGCAAAAGAAATTTTGCCGGCATGGTTAGATAGGATCGTTTAGTCATATTCATTGGTCGGGTTGGATCAATCAGAGAATTCTCTTCTCGTTTTGATGTTGCAAGAGATTGTAGCAGGGTGCGTGCCAACTTTTCCTGACTACTGAAAAATAACCGCGCTAAACTACGTCGTGTGCAGGCAGGTGAGTTGCCAGCATCAAGAATCTGCGCATCTTAATGCATCAACACATGAAGAATATTCATAAAATTCTAACCTGTTAAACTCATCTACCCACAGTTGGTGAATGAAAATCAAAGCCCAAGCGCTGCCACACTGGTTTCCAGTGCTTCATGATCCTGATGATCGTATTGGTGGCAATGGAAACCGTAGCGCCGCCCCGCCTCGATGTTGGCAGGCAGATCATCGATGTAAAAGGTTTCCTCAGGCACCAACTGGTATGCTTCGATCGCGGTTTGGTAGAAACTATCAAGCGGTTTCATGCAGCCGATTTCATGCGACATCACAGCGCCATGAAAGTGGGCAAAGACGGGATAAGCCTCATAAATCCACGGATGATGGATGGGATTGATGTTGGAGAACAAAATCAAGCGATGACCATCCGCCGCCCATTTTTCCGCAAGTTGCCAGGTCTCCGGGATCGGAGTGAAGATCGAGCGCCAGGCGTCGATGAATTCCGCAGCACTGGCACGACTGCCCAATGTTTCGAGCGCCCATGCGGTGAAGGAAGCGGCATCGATGCGACCACTCTCCAGATCATCGCGTTTTACGTCGAGCAAGCGCAGTCGCTCCGCCGCATCACCCAACTCAGCGGGGATCAGGGCATGGAGCGCTTCTTTGTAATCGAAGCGCAGCAACACGTTGCCGATGTCAAACAAGATGGTCATGGCACAAGCGTGCGCGCAGGCATGACGCAAGGAAAGAAGAAAATCTCATGGATTGTGGTTGAGTTTTCCCGATGTCTGACTAGAGTGCGCGCGTGACGATACAAGGACTGAAACATGGAATTCTGCTGTTTCTAGGATGCTTGACGGGAGTCGCGTCGGCGCAGGAGGCATACATGGTCGTGGAGGCTCACTCAGGCAAAGTGCTGCTCGCGCAAAATTCCCAGGTGAAACGTCCCGTTGCGAGTCTAACGAAAATTTGCACCGGAGTGGTGGCCACGGATTGGGCACTGGCGACAAATCAGGATTTGAAAAAAGTTATGGCCACCGTGCCGGAGTCGATCATGCGCGTGGGCGGTGCGAATCCGCTCCATTTGCAACCTGGTCAACAAATCAGTCTGTCGGACGCGTTGTATGCGGCTCTGTTAGGCTCAGACAATCTCGCGGCGATGACGATCGCCGATCACATTGGTCGCGATATGAGCAATCGTCGCGGCAAGCAGGAAGATCCCGTATGGCATTTTGTGAGAGAAATGAATGAACTTGCCCGCACGCTTGGCATGAAAAGCACGCGCTTTCTCAACCCGCACGGTCTTGAGCTACACAAGCAAGAAGGCTACTCCACCGCCGCTGATATGGCAAAACTCTCAATCTACGCGATGCGCCGACCAGCCTTCGCGTTTTTTGTTCGTCAGAAGTCGCGCAGTATCACGGTGGCAGGAAAATCATACCAGCTCACGAATACCAATCAATTGGTCGGAGAGGCAGGGATTCTAGGAATCAAAACCGGACAAACCACGCCTTCGGGACCGTGCTTGGCTACATCGATGGAAAAAGATCCTCTGATCCGCACCAAGCCCGATGGCACCAAAGGCGCTACGCCGCGGCGGATGATTGTGGTGCTGCTCAATAGCCCTGATCGCTTCGGGCGCACGCGCAGTTTGCTGCATTCGGGCTGGCTTGGCTACGATCAATGGATTACGGAAGGCGCGCTAATCCAGGATCGCAATCGAGAAATTTTACCCGTGCCAAAATTTTGAGCGATGCACGGATTTACTTTGAAACAAACGAGACAATATGAAAATCGGAATTTTGAATAGTGGGGGCGATTGCCCGGGATTGAATGCGGTGATTCACGGTGTGGTCGGAGCGGCTTCGGAACTCGGCTGGGAAGTCGTCGGGTTTCGCGATGGCTTCGAGGGTCTCCTGCCTCCAGGCGATTTCATGATGCTGCGCCCTGAAGATACGGTGGGGATTTTAAAGCTCGGCGGCACGATTTTGGGCACAACAAATAAAGGTCATTTCGCTGCAAAAGTAGGCGTCGGCGAAGTCAGCGGAGTGCCCAAGGAGATCGTCGCCAAAGCCAAGCGGACCATGGAGCAAATGGGCATCGGCGCGCTGGTCGTTGTCGGCGGCGATGGCTCTCTCACCACCGGCTTACAACTCTATCGTGAGGGCTGGCCCATCATCGGCGTGCCCAAAACGATCGATAATGACTTGCAAGCGACCGCGATGACATTCGGCTTCGATAGCGCTGTCAGCACAGTGGTGGATGGGCTCGACCGCCTTCACACCACAGCAGCCAGTCACAAGCGCGTGATGGTTCTGGAAGTGATGGGCCGTCATGCCGGCTGGATCGCGTTGTGGGGAGGCATGGCAGGCGGAGCGAACGTGGTGTTGCTGCCAGAAATTCCCTTTGATATGGAGAAAGTGGCCGCACACATCAAAGCGCGCGAAGCCGCAGGATGCCACAGTACGCTGGTGGTTGTGGCGGAAGGCGCGCGCCTGCCGGATGGTCATGTGATGAGCATCGACGAAAATTGCGGCGGCGAAGTGCGCCTCGGCGGCATGGGCGAATACGTGGCGCAACAAATCGAGAAACTCACCGGGAAGGAAACACGGGCCTGCACTCTCGGTCATTTGCAACGGGGCGGTGCGCCCACATCGCTGGACCGCATTCTCGGCGTTCGCTTCGGTGTGATGGCGGTAAAACTTGCAGCGGAAGGCCGTTTCGGTCGTATGGTGAGCTATCAATCCTACCACGTCGATTCCGTGCCGATCGAGGAAGCTGTCGATCAATTGCGCCTTGTCAATCCAACGGGCGAGATGGTGCAGGCAGGAAGAGCCATCGGAATTTGTTTCGGAGATTGATGAATTCGGTGTTTCCATGGACTCGGGAATCTGCTTGAATCCCGTGCCATGTCCACCGACCCATTACTGGAACTGCTGCGTTCGAAAGCCCGCCACACACACGAAGAACTTGCCGAGTTGCTCGCGATGAGCGAGTCGGAAGTGCGAGCGAAAATCGCAGCGTGGGAAAAAGATGGCACCATCCTCGGCTATCATGCGGTCGTCAATGGCGAGCGCGCTGGTGACCTGAACGTGCAGGCATTCATCGAGGTGAAAGTCACGCCCGAACGCGGTGGCGGCTTTGACCGACTGGCGCTGCGCATCGCTCGCTTCGACCAAGTGGTAAGCTGTTATCTCGCCAGTGGCGGCTATGACCTAATGGTCGTGGTGGAGGGCACCGACCTGCGCGAGGTCGCGCGTTTCGTATCCGAACGACTCAGCACCTTGGATGGCGTCCTTTCCACCGCCACTCATTTCCTGCTGAAAACCTACAAACAATACGGCTTCCTTTTCGAGGGCGAGGGAAGTGTGGAACGTCTCGCTGTGAGCCCGTGAAACCTTGTTAGATTATTGAATTATGGATTATTCCAACATCATTGCGAAACACATCGCTTCCATTCCACGCTCCGGCATACGCGACTTTTTTGAACTGGTTCAGGGGCGTGACGATGTGATCTCCCTCGGCGTCGGCGAGCCGGATTTCTCCACCCCATGGCACATCCGTGAGGCAGCAATTTATTCGTTAGAAAAAGGTCAGACGAGCTACACGTCGAACCTCGGGCTGCTCTCCCTGCGCAAATCGATCGCGAAATACGTCAGCCGTTTTTTCCATGTTGATTATGATGCGGAAAAAGAAGTGTTGGTAACGGTCGGCGTCAGTGAGGCGATCGATCTTGCCCTTCGCGCTCTGCTGAACCCCGGCGACGAGGTAATCTATCACGAACCGTGCTACGTTTCCTACAGCCCGAGCATTGTCATGGCCTATGGTAAGCCGGTGACAGTCGTCACGAAAAAAGAAGACGGCTTCTCACTGAAGCCCGAAGCCGTCGCTGCTGCGATCACACCACGCACACGCATGCTCATGCTGAATTTTCCTACCAATCCCACGGGTGCCTGCGCTACGCGTGAGGACTTGGAAGGAATCGCGAAACTGTGCGTTGAGCATGATCTGATCGTGATGACCGATGAGATTTACAGCGAGTTGCGCTACGATGGCGAAGAGCACCTGAGCATTGCGGCTTTGCCGGGTATGCGCGAACGCACCATTTTGTTGCATGGATTTTCCAAGGCTTTTGCCATGACAGGCTTCCGACTCGGCTACGCATGCGCGCCGCAGCCCATCATCGAGGCCATGATGAAAATCCACCAATACGCCATGCTCTGTGCGCCGATCATGAGCCAGAACGCCGCTATCGAAGCACTCGAAAACGGCACGCCATCGATGGAAAAAATGCGCGATAGCTATCACCAGCGTCGCGACTACGTGGTGAAGCGTCTGAACGAAATGGGCATCGAGTGCCACACCCCCGGCGGAGCGTTTTATGTGTTTCCCGACATCAGCAAGTTTGGACTGTCCAGCAAGGAATTCGCGATGAAATTGTTAGAACAGGAAAGCGTGGCAGCGGTACCGGGCACGGCATTCGGTTCCTGCGGCGAAGGATTCCTGCGCTGCTGTTATGCGACTGGTTTCGATGACTTGAAGTTAGCGATGGATAAAATCGAACGCTTCATTTCCAAGCTGTGAGTTCATGAGTGATCGCAGCCAGTCCCTGCGCTTGTATGATCCCAGGGGCTGGGTGAATGCCCATGTAAGACCCTTTGTGCTGTTCATGGGCATCCTGCTGCTGTTGCAGTTTACCGGTGATTTTTTTCAATGGGATCATCCAGCGGCATCATGGTGGCGGCGTTGGCCCGAGCAGTGGGTTTATCCGTTGCAAACGCTGATTTGCTTGGGCTATCTGCTGCGCCACTGGCGATATTACGAGTTTCACTGGAACTTTCGCTGGGCTTTAGTCGGCGCGATATTCGGCGTGTCGGGCATCGCCTGCTGGTTGCTGCCGACGACGCTGTATGATCGATGGGAATTGGAGGGCGAAACCACCGACTGGATGAAGTGGCTTGGCATTCAAGAACGCAAAGTGGGATTTGACCCGGGCGTGTTTACGAATCCGGCTGCGTATGGATTTTCGTTAGTGATGCGCTTCCTGCGCGCTACCGTGGTCGTGGCATTGATTGAGGAAATTTTCTGGCGTGGTTTTCTCATGCGCTTTCTCGCAAATCGCGATGGCGATTACTGGAAAGTCCCCTTCGGCAAGCACAACTGGCTGTCCTATGTGGTCTGCACTCTTGCATTTACGATAGCTCATGCGCCCATCGATTATGCTGGAGCATTGGTCTATGGCACGCTGACTTATCTACTATGCGTATGGAGCAAAAATCTTGGCGCCTGCGTCGTCATGCACGCCACCGCCAATTTTCTCATGGGCTGCTACATCATGGCGTATGGCAAATATGGGCTGTGGTGAAGTCGTTACTGGTTGCGATAAGCTCATGCCGATGAACGGCGCGAGAGTGATTTTCCCCGAGAGTTACCTTGCAATTTTTTGCAAATGCCCACAAGTTTGTGCATATGCATCCTGAAGTGGCAAAATTGGTAGAAGCAGGTCGAATCAATGCAGCCGTCGGCGAGCGGCTCTCGCAAGTCGCGCCAGGCTGCTACCTACTCAGCAAATCCTGGGGCGCAGGCAAGATCGTTTCCTGGAGCCTGCGCGATAAAAAAGTAGTTGTCGATTTCGCGGATAAGTCAGCCCAAGAAATGGACTTGCAATTCGTCATGCAAAAAACCGAACCTCTGCAAGCCGATGACTTCCGTGCGAAGAAAATCGAACAGATCGAGGAACTCCGCCATCTCGCCAAGTCCGACCCCGTTGAACTCGCAGCGCATGTTCTGGTGAGCCACGGCAATAGCATGACACTCGATGCTTTCGAGAAGGAGCTCAATGGTCCCGTCATTCCCGCGGCTGATTTTAAAAAATGGTGGGACAACGCGAAAAAACTCATGTCTGCCAGCAAGCGCGTGGTCGTGCCGCCGCGTCGCACCGACATGATCGTGCTGCGTACCGGAGGTATGACACCGGCTCAAGCGCTCGTTGCCGACTTTGAAGCAGCGCGCGACCTCAAGGTCAAAGCGAAGACGCTGGAAGCCATCGCTGCCGAAGTGCATTTGTTTGCGGATGACGAAGATACTTTGCACCGCCTCTACGATGATATCGAAGCGGAAGTCAAACGCGGCACCCGTCTTCACCTAGGCAATGTATTTGAGCTCCTCCTCATCCGCGATCAAATGGCTGGCAGTTCGAAGGTGCAGATTGCCGAAGAAGCCACCCGACTCTCGGAAGTGATACGATCGGAATACACTCGCGTATCAGAAGCCATCGCCGGCATGAGCGCCGTGCGCCAACGCGAAATCTATGATGCTTTCCCCTCCGCTTTCGGCGGACAATGGGTCGAAAAACTCATGGGCGTCGTAGAAAAAGCTGGTGCCCGCGGCCTTGGCGAAATCGCTAAAATTTTCGAAGCACGTGGTGAACTCGCGGCACTGGAAGATTATCTCCGACGCGCGATCACCCGACGTTCCCTCGGTCACGAAGCGCTCATCTGGGTCTGCCGCGAGCGCGAAGCCAGCGGAGCACGCGTCTTCAGCGCGGATGTCGGTGCCGCGATTCTCAACCAGCTTGAGTCAGATTTCATTGCCGATGGGCCGCGTAAATCACAGCGCCTGCAATCGCTTCTCGGTGAGGACAAGGAACTGCTGTCCGACCTCGTGAGCCTGATGGATGTCAATGAAGCTCGTAACTTCGGCCGCCGTTTGATGGAATGTCCAGTTTTCAATGAGCTCGATAAAAAATCGCTAATGGCCCGCGTGATCAAGGCCCGCCCCGAAACGGAAGTGCTGGTCAGCGGCGAGGACAAAGGTAAGGAAGAAGAGTTGCTCGTATCATGGACTAGCCTCGAAGCCCGCCGCGCGGAACTCCAGGAACTCGTCTCGGTGCGCATCCCTCAGAACCGTGAGGATGTCAAAATCGCACGCTCTTACGGCGACCTGCGCGAGAACTTCGAATACAAGTCCGCCAAGGACATGGAGAAATACCTCAACAGCCGCCGACGCGACCTAGAGCGCGATGTCTCGCGCGCCCGTGGCACCGATTTCAAGGGCGTTGATTGCGGTATGGTGAACATCGGCACCATCGTGAGTCTCTCCAATGACAAAGGCGAAACCTATCAGGTCTCTGTTCTCGGTGCTTGGGACAGCGACCCGGAAAAACGCTGGGTTTCCTATCTATCGGAAGCAGGAGCCGCCCTTCTTCACGCGAAAGTCGGCGATCTAGTGCAACTGCGCGATCACGACAACCAGCAGCAAATGAACTGGAACGTTACCAAGATCGAGCCGTTTGCTTCCTGATCCACGGATGTATCCCGCATGATCAGGTGCCACTCATGTGCGTGATCCTTCTTGACTCGTTAAAAGTCACTCCCTCCGGCAAGCAGATTTCTTTTCATAAAGTTCTTCAGACCGCAGGAAAAAATCCACGAGTTGCTGAATCACCTTGTCGCGACAGAGTCGCGTGCTATGGTTTTTCCGATGCAGCAAGGCTTACGGATCGGAATCGCGCAGATCAATGGCACCGTGGGAGACTTTCCCGGAAACGCGAAAAAAATCCTCGCCGCCTATCGCGAGTGCTTAGATCAAGGCGCGGATTTAGTCATCACACCGGAGCTTTCGTTGGTCGGCTATCCCCCGCGCGATCTGGTGCAGAAGTCGCAGTTTGTTCCAAAGTGCCTGCAAGCTCTTGATTATCTGTCAGAGGAAATCAAAGCCATTCCGCTGATCGTAGGCTACGTCGATCTCAACACAAATACGGCTCCGGGACGTCCGTTTCGCAACGCAGCGGCTTGGCTGGAAAAGGGACGCGTCCTTCACAAAATTTGGAAAACCCTTCTTCCCACATACGATGTCTTTGACGAGATGCGCTATTTCGAACCCGGCGAATGCTGCGAGGCCATTGTGTGGCGCGGTCATCGCATCGGCATCACCATCTGCGAAGATATTTGGAATGAAGAGTTCCTGCCGCGCCCGCTTTATGATCGCGACCCTGTGGCGGAACTGACCGCGCAAAAGATCGACCTGCTACTCAATCTCAGTGCTTCCCCCTTCCATATTGGCAAGGCCGCGCAGCGGCGTGAATTGATCACAAGTGTAGCGAAAGAAATCAAGGCTCCGGTAGTGTATTGCAATGCCTACGGCGGCAATGACGAGTTGGTGTTTGATGGACATTCGATCGTGGCGACACCCGACAATAACGTTTGGCAGATGAGTGGCTTTGCGGAAGAGGTTCGCACCATTTCTCTGGATGCCATTCCCTCAGATTTCTCCGAATCAGAGGAAGCGGAACAACTCTATCAAGCACTAGTCTTAGGCACTCGCGATTACGCTCACAAGTGCGGCTTTCATAGCGTCTGTCTCGGGCTGAGTGGTGGCATCGATAGCGCGCTGACCGCCGTCATCGCCGCCGAAGCGCTGGGCGCGGAAAACGTTTTTGGCCTGACCATGCCCAGCCCGTTTTCCTCACGCGGCAGCGTGGATGATTCCTTTCAACTAGCCACCGCACTGGGCATTTCCTGCACCGAGGTGCCGATCGCAGCATCATTCACCGCGGTTAAGGAGAGCCTGTCCGAACTTTTTTCTGGGAAAAAAGAAGATGTTACCGAGGAAAACATGCAAGCACGTATCAGAGGTCTTTACCTCATGTCGTTTTCTAATAAATGCGGTCACCTGCTTCTCACTACGGGGAACAAGAGCGAACTCGCCGTCGGCTATTGCACGATCTACGGCGACATGTGCGGCGGCCTAGCTGTTATTTCCGATCTTCCAAAAACCAAGGTATACGAGGTCGCGCGCTGGATCAATCGGAGTCGCGAAATCATTCCTTGGAACACGATCGAAAAAGCCCCCAGCGCGGAGCTGCGCCCGGATCAGAAAGACCAAGATACGCTACCGCCCTACGACCTGCTGGACGCGCTGCTGCATCGGCTTATCGAACTCCAAGAAGATCCCGAGCAAGTCATCGCCGCCGGCTTCGAAGAAACGATAGTGCGCTGGGTCCAGCGCCGCATCGACCTGAACGAATGGAAACGACAACAGGCAGCACCAGGCCTACGCGTCACCAGCAAAGCCTTCGGCAGCGGACGCCGCATGCCCATCGTACAACGCTTTCAGAGTTAATTCGTATTTCTCTACTGAGTCGTTTTATTCGATATATCGTTATTTTTAACTCTTTTCTATTTACGAATCCATCACGAAGTCGATACGGAGTGAAATCTAGAAGGAACTCCCCCGCAATCTTTCGGCGGGGTGCGTCGCATCCCCTCATCGCCAAAGATACGAGCGCTTTGTAGCAATGACTTTTCCCTCTCGCATCACGCTAGCCCGCCACGCCAGCACACGGCCATTTTTCTGATAGTCATGTCCAGTGATTGTGAAATAAGCATCGGCCTGCGATATGACAGTTCCCTTTTGCGTCATGCGTTTGACACTGCTGCCGCTGCCCGCTTGCAAGTATTCGAAGAGGAATTCCACATTGCGCGCTTTGTCTGCCCGCTGCTTCCAGATCAGGTGATAGTATTGTCCCACTTTTTGCAAGCGCTCCTCCTGCGTCACCGCGCCATGAAGAAATCGCTGCACTTCGCCGCGAACCATCAAATCGTTGTTTTCATCAAACATGTTCTCGCGCAAATGATACTGCTTCACCGTCAATCCCATGGGATCGGAAACGCAGGATGCCAGACACAGGAACAAAAGGACGAAATACTGTTTCATTACCAAGCCAGTGTCCGCGATTCGGTGCCAAAGCTCAAATCAGAAATCAAAAAACTTAGGTATCGGTCGCGATATGACGGCGTATCAAATCCAAGACCGACTGACTCACTGCTTTTTTGAAACCGTTTCGATCACGCAGATGAAACACTTTTTCCGTGACGGTGTCATGCCCTTTGCGCGCCAGTGCCAGCCACGCCGTGCCTACCGGTTTTTCGGGCGTGCCGCCGGTTGGACCCGCGATGCCAGTCACCGAAACCGCGACATCGACCGCCGTAACACGCAAGGCTCCCTCGGCCATCTGCCGTGCCACCTCCTCGCTAACCGCACCGTGCTGTTGCAAGTCTGATTCTTTCACTCCCAGTTGCTCGGATTTCGCCCGATTCGCATAGGTGACAAATCCATGGGTAAAGACCTCACTCGCGCCGGGGACATCGGTCAAGCGAGAGGCCACAAGGCCGCCGGTGCAGCTTTCGGCTGTAGCCAGCGTAAGATGCGCCTTTCGCAACATGCCAATGACAACCGACTCAAGAGAATTACCGTCTTCACTAATCAAGTATCCACCAAACGCCGCCACCGCCACCGCGCGACCCTGCGCCACCGCAGCAGCACTTCCGATCAATCGCAAATCGACTTCGGAAATGCGTGCGCAGTAGCCATACTCCATCCCCTCGATCGCCGCGAGCTTATCGTCGATGGCTTGATGAAAATCACTTTCGCCCACGCCAGTGAACTTCAACTCGAGCATGCCACGATCCGCTGCCACACCAGCGAGGGCACGTAAGCGCGGCTCGACCTCGGCATGAAACATCGGATAGAGCTCGCGCGGCGGCCCAGGCAAGAGAAAAATCGCGCAGGGCCGCACCGGGTTGAGTCGTGGTGGCACATAGATTCCCGGCGCCGTTCCGTTGCCATTTGGCAGCACATCTGCTCCCACCGGTGCCTGTGCCTGCTTGCGATTGGTGGGCGCCATGACCTTTTTGCGTATGGCAAAAAAGTTTTCTAACGAACGAAGCGCCGCTTCATCCTCGATCAATTCACAACCTAGCACCGCAGCCGTAGCTTCACGCGTGATGTCGTCACTTGTCGGCCCCAGTCCTCCAGTAACGATTACTACATCACTGCGTCGCACCGATTCTCCCAAGGTGGACTCGATCACCGCTCCATCAGGAATCGTGATTTGCCGAGCCACACGCAAGCCAAGCCGGAATAATTCACGCCCCAGCCAAGCACCGTGAGTATTCTGTACATTGCCTAACAATAATTCAGTGCCTGTGTTGATGATCTCGATGTGCATGCCCCACCATGCATGAGAAACGACAGCATTCAACACTTTTGCTGAGCGGATTTCTGTGGATTAGGGAGCATCGAGTAGCGTAATTTGCTCCCGTGACGTAAGATCGATGATCAAACGGTTGGTGCCGAATTCCACTCCCACCACTCCTTGGATGCGCACCGTCTTTCCTTGCAGTCCGCTTAGCTCACTCACCGACATTCCTGGCACTCCGAGATTCGTGAAATAACGGCCGCATGCGCTCTGAGATGCACCGGCATCCCCCCTAAATTCGATATAGAGCGATTTTCCTGAGTTGCTGAGTCGGACCTGAGCAACGCGCTCTTTGACCGAAATTTTCTCGCCAACTTGTTCGCCTATGGCCTTGTGCTCCTCTGGGCTGTAATCACCCTCACGTTTGGGGACTTTTTTATCGGTATCTTTCGACTTCACCGAAGTGGCCGAGGTGCCCTTCTGTAACTCGCGCGCGCGCTGCTCGATCTGCGCACGCACCTTTTGCTCGTCTGATGCACTCGATCTCGTCTTCTCCACCGGCACGGCTACCGCCACTGGACTCGATGGATTCGTCGCTTTTTTTCTGCGTGTGCTTGTCTTCTGATCGGCTGCTGCGGCCACAGCATCCGCATTGCTTTTGGAATGACTGACTTGATACCACTTGATGCCGACTAGAGACATCGCAGCCGCTACCACCAAGGATCCAAAAACATACCACAGGGCATGACTACCCGCGCGTGCTGACATCGTAGGAGACCGATACGAATCACTTGCCACTGCGGTTGCTACAGGAGCTGGAGCAAGAAGCGGATTGATCGCTGGAGTCGGAACGCACGGCTCGATCTGACCACCGCGTAATGCCGTGAGTGCTTGCTCAAACGTCATGTCGCGGGTTTTGGCCAGACGAACCCACCCGCTGAGCATGCCAGCAGTACTGCCCGTCACCACTCGACCACGCCACCCCATGCACTCTTCCACCAACGCGGCCAATTCCTTCACGGCACCCGATCCCAAACGCAGACCTAACCATTTCATTGGATCCACACAAAATCGAAATGATACACCCTCACCAATCATCTCAACGTCCGATGTTTGTAAGGCAAGCCAATCCGCCGGATGACCAAACGTCTGCTCCAGCCAGATGAGTAACTCTAGAGCCGATTCCGCCAAAAGCAGCCCCTGCGAGGCATTGAGAACGCCATGCGGGAGGAATTCCCGTAGGCTCATGGCAGAACGTGTCTGCGTCACCATGAAAGGGATCCCATCCACGGGATCGCAACCACCGCAAATCACACGGCGTAGGTTCGGGTGTTCCAGCTCTCTCATGCGCAAAATCGCCTGATCGTAAGAAGATAGTTCATCACCTTCCAAGCCTCCTTCTCCCGCGCCGAACGGGAAAAAACGCTGCAACAATACTTCGCATCCCGACTCCGCATCCATTGCCAAAAATACGGCGCCGTGCGCATCCTGCGATACTATTTCTTCGATCTGAAAACGACTGCTTCGCACAGTCCTTAACTACGCAATCGATTCGGAAAAAACAATCCACAATTTCGCTTCCCTCAAGTAGCGCATTTCAGCCAACGAAAACACAATTTCAGTAATCGAGAAATCGGTGCTTTCTGCTTCCATCCCTACCTGTCCGATCAAGGGAAGCCCTCACAATAATTAGTAAGATAATCTAACAACTTTTTTATCGGAAGACCAACTACGTTAGAAAAATCCCCGCGCACCTCAGCGATGATTTGCTCACCATGCTCCTGCGCGGCATAAGCTCCCGCTTTGTCGAGTGTGTCGACTTTCGACATGTAATCATCGATGACCTCATCGCTCAGCGGAAGAAACTCCACCTCCGTTATCTCGTGAAAAACGTTTGCTCTTCCTGCCGCATCGATGACGCACACCCCCGTGCAAACCCGATTCACTCTTCCGCTCAGCGCCTGCAACATAACCCGCGCAGCAGACAAATCAGATGGTTTGCCCAAGGGTTGACCATCGAGACAGACCAACGTGTCGGCACCGATTACCCAAGCACCGGGATGCTGTGATGCCACATCGCGCGCCTTACGCTCCGCATTGATTTCGCAAAGCACACGATAATCCAACGAAGTATCGTGCAGTTCCTCCGCAGTCGATGGGATCACCTCCACGGCCACTCCGGCTTTTCGCAGGAGTTCAATACGCCGAGGCGAAGAAGAAGCCAAGATCACCCGAGTTTGCATTTCATTTCCCCATCACTTTCGCCGCCATCACTGCATCAAAATCGAAGGTCGTATCACCCGCCCCCTTGAGTGTCTCGCCTTCCAAAATCTGATACTCGTAAACCTTTAACGGCTTCACGCCGTCGATCTGCGAAAAGACATAAACTCGGATGGAAAGCGCCTCCTTACCCGTGCCGCCTGGTAAGCCTTTGACCGAGTAACTGATATGATTTTTCCGATCGACCACGCCACCCATGACCAGCTCCGCCTCCTTGGCATTGCCGAACCGGTGCTTGCTAATCCGATTCACGGTGACGTCCACCACGCGGCCAGGGCAAAAGACATAGACTTTGGCGATGTATTTTGCCACAGGAATCGCCATAGGGATAGGCGGCACTACGCCCGTCGGCGCCAGTTCCCTCGTTTTCGCCACATAGCTGTAATCGCCCTTGGTCATTTCTTCGCGCACTTCAGGCAAGGCCGACAGGCTGACAAATTCGGCCATATCATACTTCCAACCTGTGTTTTCCTGAACAAAATCGACCACTAACAAATTTTCTGTCGGGTCTCCGCCCACGCCGAAGTCGATCTTTCCAAAGTAAACCAGCTTCGCTGTCCGACCATTGCGCTTGGACTGAACGTTTTTGAGTCCCGCAAGAGTGGGAGGCGCTGCGGGCACATCGAAGACACCTTGCGGAAACAGTCGACGCTCGGAATGGAGTCGATTTTTCACGATCATTTGGCGATGCGCAGCGGTAGCTTTGGTCCATGTCGCGTATTCCTTCTGAACCATCGCATTACGCCAGTAGGCATAGACTTTTTCGAGTTGCCCTTGCAACGCGACGTCCTGTCCCACAGCAGCGGCTACCATGACCATCCAACATATGAAAATTCTCATGCATGAACCATACGTCATTTTCCTACTGGGGAAAAGCAAAATGCGCAAGTATTCCAGCGAACGTATTGCCTTTTTGAAGCGGACACCGACTACATACCTTGCAGTGATTGTGAGAGTGCCGTTGACTCATGAAAAGAAAGGGCGTATCCCCGCGCAACGTCTCAGCGACAGCGGCGACCTGCGAAAAGAAATCCGCCGACTCGGAACCGAGTTTTGGAGCCACCGAGAGAGAGGCCCTATGCGATAGAGTAAGAAGAATTACTCTTAGGCGCCAAAGCCCTCGCCGTGATGATGAACGCCATCCCCCCCGGAAGATAGACATTCTTCCCCCTCATCACGCCGTTTCTCGCCACATTTCTCGCCATTTTATGCCTGAAAACAAATTATTCGCCATTTAATCGCTAATTTTCTTCCCATTTGCATTTTTATTCGCCATATTCACGCCATGAAATCGCCAGCGAACCTCACATGGCTCGAACCTTTCCGCCATCATGAAATCCTCAGCGCGCAGGGTTACGAAGATTCTTTTTCCCCGCAACTGCCGCGCCGCACCGCGCTCAATCGGCTCAATCGCCTACGTCAGGCCGGGTATGTAGAACAACAAGGGGAGACCCGCGCCACGATCTATCTACTCACGATCATGGGTCGCAGGGCCTTGGCCGGTTTGCGCCCTGATATGGTCTTGACCCGCTACGATGAAGTCGAGGCTCCGACCTCGATCGTCGCAGAAGACCCGCGCGTCATTCTGCGCCGGCCCGTCCAGGAACGCCGTCCGGTGGGATACAACCGGGCGTTTCTCGATGCCTATGTGCCGAATCGGACGCACTACTT
The DNA here is from genome assembly GCA_945888515.1 of Akkermansia muciniphila. GTDB lineage: Bacteria > Verrucomicrobiota > Verrucomicrobiia > Verrucomicrobiales > Akkermansiaceae > UBA956. Next base: position 184,291 of record CAMDAD010000001.1, read on the forward strand.
GCCGGAATCCACGCGGCGGGAATTGCGCAAGATCGGCTCGCAGACGGGCATGGAAGCCGCTCCCGCCGGGACCTACGCGCGCCATATTTGCCAACGCCTGCTCATCGATCTGTCGTGGAACTCCAGCCGCCTGGAGGGAAATACTTTTTCGCTGCTGGAAACGGAGCAATTGCTGCAGCAAGGTGATGAGGCGGATACTTCTTTGTCGAACGAGGCCATCATGATTCTCAATCACAAGGCAGCAATCGAGTTTTTGTTAGAATCGGCATCGGAGGCAACCTTTGACCGGCGCACGATTTTCAACCTGCATGCCTTGCTGACGGCGGATTTGTTGCGCGATCCGGCAGCGGAAGGTGCGCTGCGCACGGTGCCGGTGGGCATCGGGCGATCCGTTTATCTGCCCACGGCGATTCCAGCGCTGATCGAGACGGTATTTGACGAGATCCTCGCTAAGGCCCGCGTGATCCGGGATCCGTATGAGCAGGCGTTTTTTGCGATGGTGCATCTACCCTACTTGCAGCCATTTCTGGATGGTAACAAACGCGTGTCACGACTGGCGGCGAACCTTCCGCTGTTTCAGCAGAATCTGGCCCCGCTGTCGTTCATCGATGTCTCGGAAACCGACTACACCGATGGCATGCTGGCGATTTACGAACTGAATGATGTGAGTCTTTTGCGCGAGGTCTTTGTGCAAGCCTGCGAGCGGTCCGCCCAACGCTACACGGTCATCCGTGGGGCGATTGGCGAACCGGATCAGTTCCGGGTGAAATACCGCCAGGTTCTCATCGAGCAAGTGGCGGCGATCATCCGTTCGCGCTGTGATCGGCGTGCCGCGGTGGCAAAATTGCGCGAGTGGGCGGAGCATTCGATCGTGGAGCGCGATCGCAAGCGTTTTGTCGCGGCGGCGGAAGAAACTCTCGCCGGCATCCACGAGGGAAATTTCGCAAGATACCGCGTCAGGCCCTCGGAGTTTGATGCGTGGTATGATTCCTGGCGTTGAGCCGTCATTGCCTGCGATCACTTTGGCATGAGATCGTTGCCGAATTTGCGCAGCACGATGACGGTCAGCCAGAACAGTGCGATGGTCATGGCGCAGTTCTTTTGCATGCGACACATTCTGACGCACTGTATGCTACCATCAGCGCATGACCATCGATCACCTCGACACCCCCCACAAACGCCAAGTCGCTCTCTGGGCGCTGCTCATGCTGATTTCCAATCCCGTGTTAGTGTATTTTTTGTAATCATATTATCTGATAAATACGATGCATCTAGTTTATAGCACAATGATTAGAGATTTTCCTTGATGCTTTGCGACTTTGCCGCTAGAAGAGATTCCGAATAATAATATTCTAGCAAAACACGCAAATTTGCATGCTGTTCACCGACCACCAAGCCAAATTCTTTGCTTATGAGCTAACCCGCCGTTGGTCGTCTGACAGTGTAGGAAAGCTGGCGGCGGCTGTGGCAGGGGCTCAGGTAGATCTGAATCCTCATCAAGTGGATGCCGCGCTATTTGCTTTCAAATCACCGTTCTCCAATGGTGCTTTGCTGGCCGATGAAGTGGGCCTCGGCAAGACGATTGAGGCCGGTATCCTTCTCTCTCAGCGATGGGCCGAGCGGAAACGAAAAATTCTCATCATTACACCCTCAAATTTGCGGAAACAGTGGCATCAGGAGCTTGCGGAAAAGTTTTTTCTCCCTGCCACGATTTTGGAAGCCCGGTCCTATCAGCAGGAAATTAAGGCGGGTAACTCTTCACCCTTCCAGCCTACTGAGCCACGGCTCATTATTTGCTCGTATCACTTCGCCCGCAATAAGGCGGAGGACATCGTCGCTACACCCTGGGACCTTGTGGTGATTGATGAAGCGCATCGCCTTCGCAATGTTTACAGATCCTCCAATGTCATCGCCAACACTTTGAAGAGCGCACTCAAAGATCGACCGAAGATCCTGCTGACAGCGACTCCTCTGCAAAATTCCCTTCTAGAGCTGTATGGTCTTGTTTCTTTTATTGATGAACACGCCTTTGGCGATTTGAAAAGCTTCCGGCAACAATTCGCAAATCTCAGCCAAAGTGAAACATACGACACACTGAAAGCCCGCCTCGCGCCCCTTTGTCATCGCACACTGCGCCGACAGGTGACGCAATATGTCCCTTACACAGCGCGGCACGCCATCGTCGAAGAGTTTACCCCTGAACAAAGCGAAACGCAGCTCTATCAGCTCGTTTCCGATTATCTTAGCCGGGATAACCTATTCGCCCTACCTCCTGCCCAGCGCACCCTCATGACCTTGGTGCTGCGTAAACTTTTGGCTTCTTCTACCTTTGCGATTGCTGGGGCTTTGCAAACCATGGCGCGGCGTTTGGAACGTGATCTGGAGGAACAGAAAAACAACTCACTAGTTGATGAGTTTGATGAGGATTACGAAGCACTCGATGAAACGACCGAGGAGTGGCCGGAGGATGAATCAACAGAGCCACTATCCTATGAGGATCGCCTTGCCCTGACCGCCGAGATTGCCGAACTCAAGCGTTTTGCCGACCTCGCCGTCTCGATCACGAATAATGCCAAAGGTCAGGCTCTTCTGCGGGCATTGAAAGTCGCTTTTGACAAGGTCATTGGCCTGAAAGCTGCCGAAAAGGCCATCATTTTCACCGAGTCGCGCAAAACGCAGGATTACTTGCTGAGATTGCTCGCCAATAGTGCTTGGAGCGAGGGCATTGTTCTTTTTAACGGCAGCAACACGGATGACCGCTCTAAGGAAATTTATGAAGCCTGGAAAATCCGACACGCTGGCAGTGACCGCGTCACTGGATCTCGCACGGCCGACATGCGTTCCGCTTTAGTGGATTATTTCCGCGATGAGGGCCGCATCATGATCGCTACCGAAGCGGGTGCAGAGGGTATCAACCTCCAGTTCTGCTCGCTGGTCATCAATTACGATCTTCCCTGGAATCCCCAGCGAGTGGAGCAGCGAATTGGCCGATGCCACCGCTATGGACAGAAGCACGATGTGGTCGTAGTAAATTTCCTGAACAAAAAAAATGCTGCCGACCAGCGCGTTTATCAGCTCCTAGCCGAGAAGTTCCATCTGTTTGAGGGCGTTTTCGGGGCCAGCGATGAAGTGCTGGGGGCGATCGGTTCCGGTGTCGATTTCGAGAAACGCATCGCCACGATCTATCAACAATGCCGCCGAGCCGAGGAAATTCAAGAAGCTTTCGATACGCTGCAAAGAGAACTCAGCTTTGAAATCAACGAGGCCATGACCACCACGCGCAAGAATTTGCTGGAGCACTTCGATGACGAGGTAAGGGAAAAACTCAAAATCCGGGATCATGATTCGAAAGAGATCCTTGGTCAATTTGAGCGTCAACTGATGCGCGTTACACGGCATGAATTGAAAGAGCATGCGGCCTTTGAAAAAGGCGATTCATTCCGACTTCTAAACATTCCTTATCCCGATATTGCTGCGAAAATACCACTGGGGCTTTATGAGTTACCACGCCGCACAGGCGAGGCGCATCTCTATCGCATTGGCCATCCGCTAGCAGATGCCGTGATCAAAGCCGCAAAAGAACGTTCCCTGCCCGACGCTGCAATTACCTTCCGCTATGACGATCACGAAGGAAAAATCAGCATTCTTGAGCCATACATCGGCCAATCCGGTTGGCTTTCTGTGACGCGGTATTCCGTTCATTCGCTCGATCAGGCGGAAGACTACCTGATTTTGGCAGCACAAACAGACTCTGGTCATGTGCTCGACGAAGAAACTGCACGCCGCCTACTCACGTTGCCCGCTACCTGTGAGCAAGATCTTGATGACGCGGCGCCTGACGCGCTCGATGACATTACGAACAGCCATCAGACGCGCATAGGACGCATCATTTCTGAACGCAATGCCGTCTTCTTTGAAGCAGAGGCCAGCAAACTCGATAACTGGGCTGACGACTTGAAAGTCGGGCTCGAACGCGAGATCAAGGATATCGACCGTCAGATCAAGGAAGCCCGCCGGGCGGCTTCCGTGGCACTGTCGCTGGAAGAAAAACTCGCTGGTCAGAAACAGATCAAGGCACTGGAATCTCACCGCAAGGAACGTCGCCGTTCACTCTTCGATGCCCAAGACGAGATCGACAAAAATCGCGAGCACCTCATCGAAAAGATCGAGGGGAAACTCAAATCCGATTCTTCCGAGGAAGTTCTTTTTACGATTCGTTGGCAATTGAATTAACCCATGCCGTTAATCATTTATTGACATCCCCCGATTTCCATGGAAATTTCCTTCGCCAACAAAAAACTCGCCAAGCTGCTCAATGATGAAAAGGAAACTCTCAAGAAATACGGGTCAGACAACGGCAGACGCATTCTCATGCGTCTCTCTCAAATTGCCGCTGCTGCGAATTTGCAAGAGCTCGCCGCATTGCCCCAAATTCGCCTCCATCAGCTTGTAGCGAACCGTGACGAACAACTTTCGATCGATGTAAAGCATCCCTACCGCCTCATCATTACAGCCCACCACGAAGAAATGCCTCGCAAAGAAGACGGCGGGCTTGATTGGCTTCGGATCACCTCCGTCCTCATCCTAGAAATTACAGACACGCATTGAAGAATATGAAATCCACCTACCAATACGAGCCAAACTACGCGATTGCGCCGGGTGAAACCTTGCTTGAGACCATCGAAACGCTGGATCTCACGCAGAAAGAACTGGCCCAGCGCATGGGTCGGCCCATCAAAACGATCAATCAAATCATCAAAGGCACCGCTCAGATTATGCCCGAAACCGCCTTGCAATTGGAGAAGGTCACGGGCGTTCCGGCTTCCTTTTGGAATACGGCCGAGGCGCAATATCGGGAGGCACTGGCCCGGCAGGAAGAGCAACGCGCCCGCGATAGTCAAATCGATTGGGTTTCTCGGTTCTCGTTTGCCAAAATGGTCGCCCTTCATCTGTTACCCGAGACACCCTCTAAAGTAGGTCGCGTCGAGGCTCTGCTTCATTACTTCGGTGTTGCATCGCCTACCCAGTGGGAATCCACCTATGGACAGCTTTGTGGAGCAGCGCGCGAGTCTACTGCCTATGAGACCGATCTAGGCGATTTGAGCGCATGGTTGCGGGCGGGGGAGCTAAAAGCGCGCGATTGCAACTGTGAACCGTACGATCGCGAGTGCTTTCTCTCCTCTTTGCAAAAAATCCGTGCGCTAACCAGAAAAAGCCCCGCCGAGGCTTGGCCGGAGGTGCGTGAACTCTGCGCGGCTAGCGGTGTTGCTCTAGTTCTGGTACCTGAGCTACCCAAGACCCATGTTTTCGGGTTCACTCGCTGGCTCACTCCTCACAAAGCTATTATCCAGCTCAGTCTCCGCTACAAATCAGACGATATGCTCTGGTTCACCTTCTTTCATGAGGCGGCGCACATCCTGCTCCATGGCAAACGCGATGTATTCCTAGAAAAACGAGGCGCGGATTCCCCGAAAGAACGGGAGGCCAATCAATGGGCGGGGGACTTCCTCATTCCTCCTATAGAGTGGAAAACCTTCATCGCCTCATTGCCGCCTAAGCCAAGCGTCTCTTACATCTCAGCTTTTGCCAAAAAAATCGGCATCGCTCCCAGCATCCCACTCGGGCGTCTGCAACATCGTGAGAAACTCGTGCCCCCCGGGCTTTTCAATCATCTCAAACATCAAATCGATATTCACTGGACCGGAATCTAAACACACCATGTCATCGAAAAAACAAAAACTTGAACTCACTTGGATTGGGAAGGAGAACCGGCCGAAGCTGGAGCCGCGGATTCTGGTGGAAGATCCGGAGAAATCCTATCATGCGCCACATCGTGTGGGGGAGAATGATTTTTTTGATAACAAGATGATCTTTGGCGATAACCTTCTCGCGCTGAAAGCGTTGGAGCAGGAGTATGCGGGGAAGGTGAAATGTGTGTTCATCGATCCGCCTTACAATACGGGTTCCGCGTTTGAGCATTATGATGATGGGGTGGAGCATTCGATTTGGTTGAGTCTGATTCGTGAGAGATTAGAAATTTTGAGGCGTTTAATGAGCGAAACTGGCTCAATATGGATTACTATTGATGATAACGAAGCACATTATCTTAAAGTTCTATGTGATGAATTATTCGGAAGAAAGAATTTTATTTCTAATGGAATTTGGCAGAAGAAATTTTCACCGCAAAACGATGCTAAGTTTTTGGATAACAACCATGACCATATTTTGATTTATGCGAAAGACGTTAATGCATTAGACATGAATCTCTTGCCGCGTACGACTGAAATGGACTCGCGCTACAAAAATCCTGACAATGATCCACGTGGCCCGTGGACGTCCGGTGATTCTCTAAGACGTGAGTATAGAGAATACGCATACTATGAAATAACCACACCTGGTGGTCGCAAAGTTATACCACCGCCCGGAAGTTCATGGCGATTTAACAAAGAAGATGTTCCTAAATTAATAGCTGATAACCGGTTATGGTTCGGATCAGATGGTAATGGAGTTCCAAGAATCAAAAGATTTTTGAGCGAAGTAAAAAGTGGTGTTATTCCACAATCGATTTGGCTGCACGAATCCGTCGGGAATACCCAAGAAGCAAAAAAGGAGACTATTGCGCATAACAGCGTAGATATTTTTGATACGCCTAAACCCGAGCGTTTGATTCATAGGGTTTTGCATATCGCCACCAACCCCGGCGATCTCGTGCTCGACTCCTTTCTCGGTTCGGGCACGACAGCTGCGGTGGCTCACAAGATGGGGCGGCAGTGGATTGGAATCGAACTGGGCGAGCATTGCCACACGCACTGCCTCCCCCGTTTGCAAAAAGTCATCAATGGCGAAGACCCCGGTGGCATCACCAAGTCGGTTGAGTGGAAAGGCGGCGGAGGCTTCCGCTACTTCAAGCTCGCGCCCTCCTTGTTAGAAAAAGACAAGTGGGACAACTGGGTGATCAGCAAGGAATACAACGCCGCGATGCTGGCCGAGGCCGTTTGCAAGCTGGAAGGTTTTGTTTATGCCCCCAGTGACAGCCTCTACTGGCAGCACGGCTACTCCACCGAGCAAGATTTTATCTACTCCACCACCGCCAGCCTCACCCACGCGCAGCTCCAGCAACTCAGCGATGAAGTCGGCCCCGAGCGCAGCTTGCTGGTCGTCTGCACCTCGTTCCGTGGCAGTAAGGACGGCTACCCGAACCTCACGGTGAAGAAAATTCCCAAAACGGTGCTGAACCGCTGTGAATGGGGCAAGGACGACTACAGTCTCCGCGTGGAAAACCTTCCCAAGGCCCCGCCAAAGCCTGGTCAGCAAGAGCTATTTTAACCACAAAGAACTCAAAGAACACAAAAGTTGAAAAATGGAGTTGATTGTTTTTTGCGCTCTCTGTGGTGTCACTCAATTTTACCATTACGATTATTAACATGAAAACTGATGAAGAGGTGAAAGTGCTATGCGATCTTGTGCGCCAGACAAGTTATGAGATTCACGCATACCACGGCCATGGGCATTTGGAGAAGGTCTATGAGAATGCCCTCGCTCATCGGCTAACTAAAATGGGGCTGACCGTAAAACAACAGGAACCGATCACTGTTTATGATGAGGATGGAACTGTTATCGGCGAATACTACGCAGATCTGTTGGTAGATGGTTGGTTGATATTGGAACTCAAGGCAGTCAAAATGCTAGCAAACGAACACATCGCTCAAATCATGGGCTATCTCAAGTCCGCTCGCCTCAAACACGGCTTACTCATCAACTTCGGATCCTATCGCTTCGAAATCAAAAAATATGCCATGTAACGCTCCCACACTAACCCGCTATGCATAGCAACACTCTTCCCATTTTTACAAATGAATCAGTCTCCCCTTTTGTGCTCTTTGTGAGCTCTGTGGCTCATCCTCAAATCATGTAACTCATTAAAAATACGTTAGAATGGACATATACTGCAAACATTTTACTTGCTTGATTCAATCAAGAATGGTCTGGTCCTTCCAGCAAACCTCCCGCGCCTCTACATGCATGCGTAATTCGGGAGGTGTTTTTTTGCCTGTGCATCAGGACCAAGCAACGACACTCTGAGGATTCTCCATGAGACTCGTTTCCCATTTTACCTAACACAGTCATGAATCGACACATCAACGCTATCTCTGGACGTCTCAGTCTGCGCGCGCCGCAACGGCAGTCGCTCGAAATCCTCGCGCGCATTACCGAAATCGTGCCTCTGAATAAGACGATGGCAGCGGCGGAGGCATTGGAGATCATTCAAAGCGAATTTCCCTCAGTTACCGACTTTGAGCGCGAGTTTCCCTCCCTCTGTTTCGCGCTTGCTACGGGTGTGGGTAAAACGCGGTTGATGGGGGCATTTGTGACGTATCTGCACCTCGCTCACGGCATTAACAATTTTTTCGTACTCGCGCCGAATCTGACGATTTACAACAAACTCATCACAGACTTTACCCCGAACACGCCGAAGTATGTTTTCAAAGGCATTGCGGAGTTTGCTCAGGAAGCACCGGAACTCATCACAGGTGATAACTATGAGCAAAAGAGCTTGGTGGATCAGAGTCTAATGCCGGGATTTACCAAAGTAACCATCAATATTTTCAACATCAGCAAGATCGATTCCGAAGTGCGTGGCGGTAAAGCGCCCAAAATCAAGAGGCTTTCGGAATACATTGGGGAGAGTTACTTTGATTACCTCTCTGCGTTGCCTGATTTGGTGCTGCTCATGGATGAATCTCACCGCTACCGCGCCAAGGCGGGCCTGCGGGCCATCAATGAACTGAAGCCGATTCTGGGACTGGAACTCACGGCTACCCCTTTTGTCGAGACGAACAAAGGAGCGCTTCCGTTTAACAATGTGATCTACGATTATGCGTTAGGTCGCGCCATTAGCGATGGATTTGTTAAAGAGCCTGCCGTGGTGACGCGGAAGAATTTCAATCCCAATGGAATGAGCAAAGAGGCCATCGAGGAACTGAAACTCTCCGATGGCGTACGGCTTCATGAACAAACCAAGGTGCAGCTCGAAACCTACGCCCGCGAAACGAATCGTGAAATCGTCAAACCCTTCGTGCTCGTCATCGCTCGGGATACGACTCATGCCGCGCAACTCAAGAGCTTGATCGAATCCGAGGCCTTTTTCGATGGCCGCTACCGCGATAAAGTCATCCAGGTGGATTCCAGCAAAACGGGAGCTGAGGAAGAAGAAATGATCAACCGCCTGCTCACGGTAGAACATGCCAATAATCCCACGGAAATCGTGATCCACGTGAACATGCTGAAAGAGGGTTGGGACGTCACGAATCTTTACACCATCGTCCCGCTGCGCGCGGCGAATGCGCGGATTCTCATCGAGCAATCGATTGGACGCGGCTTGCGTCTGCCATACGGAAAACGCGTGGGCGTGGCAGCAGTGGATCGTCTGAACATCGTGGCACACGATAAGTTTCAAGAAATCGTCGATGAGGCGAATCGTCCTGACTCTGCGATCCGCATGCAGACCGTGGTTCTCGACCCGGACGATCTGGAGAAAAAGACAAAGACAGTCATTTCTCAGAGTACTTTGGCAAGTCAGCTAGGAACAGAAACTGCGCCATCCACGGGTGCTGCGCCTGGCGCTGAGACGAAACAAACGCTACCTGTTTTCACCCCGACTGAGCAAAAAGTGGCCCAAGCCGCGTATGCCGCGATTCGACAACTGGAGAGCCAGCCGGGGCGGGTGCCTATCACCAGCTATCTTGCCAGCCCGGAAATCCAAACCGCTCTGGTGCAAGAAGTCTCCGCCTACCTCGCGCCTAGCCAGATGGAAATGGAAGGCGTGATCGAGAAGCCAGACATTGCAGCGATTGTCAAAAAAACGACTGAAATGGTGGTGCAGCAAACGATTGCGATTCCTCGTATTTTGGTCGTGCCCAAGGGCGAGGTGGCATCAGGGTTTCATGCGTTTCAACTGGAAGTTTTCGGGTTGAGTTTCCAACCGATATCCGAGGAGCTGTGGGTACAGTTTCTGCGCACAGGCATCACGGAAGTCATCGGAGTCGGTAAAGGCGGCATCAAAGAAAAACGCCTCGAAAACTACGTGGTGAGTGGGCTAGTCGATTACGATGACATCGACTATGAGAAACACGCGGACCTGCTCTACGATCTTGCCACACAAACCGTGAACCACTTTAAGAGCTATCTTACGGAAGAAGAAGCTGCGAAAGTGCTGTGCAGGCATCAGAAAGAGATAGCTGCCTTCATCCATGCGCAAATGCAGCAGCATTTCTGGGAGGATGATCAGGTGGAATATGAAGTCGTCATCAGCAAAGGATTCACCGAACTAAAATCCAGCGCCTACACCTCTTCTGCGACGGAGGATCCGCTCGATTTCAAGATTTCGCCTCAGGATAAAAGTAACATGGCGAAGTACCTTTTTGGAGGCTTCAAGCGTTGCCTCTATCCCTATCAGAAATTTGATTCAGAAGCGGAACGAATCCTTGCTGTGATCCTAGATCGCGATGCAGAAAAATGGTTTAAGCCAGCGAAAGGGCAGTTTCAAATCTACTACAAACTCGGAGCCGAACATCCTGAATACCAGCCCGACTTTGTCGCTGAAACAAAGGATGCGATTTACATGCTGGAGCCCAAAGCCCGCAATAAAATGGATGATCCTGAGGTCATTGCCAAAAAAGATGCGGCGAAGAAGTGGTGTTTCAACGCTACCAACTACAATGCAAAACACGGAGGCAAGCCGTGGATCTATGGGTTGATTCCTCACGACGTCATCGCTGAGAATATGTCGATTGAGGGTTTGATGGGCGGGGGTTGATGGCAGAATTAATTCTACTCACACGGCAAGATGCCTGTCCTAGGCTCGCAGCCACTGCGCGGCTTCTTTGGCGTAGTAGGTGAGGATGATGTCGGCGCCGGCGCGTTTGATGGCGGTGAGGGATTCCAGGATGATGGCTTTTCTATCCAGCCAACCGGCTGCGGCGGCGCTTTCGATCATGAGGTATTCGCCGCTGACTTGATAGGCCGCCACGGGCAGGGTCGTGAGCTGTCGGACGCTGGCAATGATGTCGAGGTAGGCTCCGGCGGGCTTGACCATGACCATATCCGCGCCTTCGGCTTCGTCTAACAAAATTTCGCGCACGGCTTCGCGGGCGTTGGCGTAGTCCATTTGATAGGTTTTTTTGTCGCCGGCTTTGGGGGCGGAATCGAGCGCGCCACGGAAGGGGCCGTAGTAGGCGGAGGCGTATTTGGCGGAGTAGCTGAGAATGGAGACATCGGTGTGACCGGCGGCATCGAGTGCGCTGCGCAGGGCGGCGACGCGGCCGTCCATCATGTCGCTAGGCGAAACGATGTCCGCTCCGGCGGCGGCGTGGCAGAGGGCTTGTTGGCAGAGAACGTCCACGGTTTCATCGTTGAGGATGTGGAGGGAGCCGTCGGGCTGTGTTTCAACGAGACCGTCGTGGCCATCGGCGTTGTAGGGATCGAGGGCGATGTCGGTGATGACGCACATCTCCGGGCAGGCGGCCTTGATGGCACGGATGAGGCGAGGGATGAGGCCATCGGGGTTGTAGCACTCGGCGGCATCGGAGGTTTTGAGGGAGTCGTCGGTTTTCGGAAACAGCACCACGGCGGGGACGCCGACAGCGTGAAGAGCGAGCACTTCGGATACCACGTCTTTTTCGCACCACCGGGTGACGCCGGGCATGGAGGCGATAGCGTCGTTTTGGCTGCCTTCCTGGACGAAGAGCGGCTGCACAAAGTCGCCGGGGCTGAGCACGGTTTCACGCACCAACGCGCGGATGGCGGCGGTGCGGCGGTTGCGGCGGGGACGGATGGGAAGGTTCATGGTGGTGATTATTTAGGGCTCAATTCATAGCCGTCTTTGCTGTCCTTGATGGTCCAGCCTAGGGCGGCGAGTTGGTCGCGCAGGACGTCGGATTGCGCCCAGTCTTTCGCTTGGCGGACGGCGAGGCGTTGCTCGGCGAGGGAGCGGATCTCGGCGGGGACTTCGATTTCCTTTTCCGTTTCCGGCAGGGTGAGTCCGAGGGCGCGGAGGATGCGATGAAATGCCGCCAACGCCTTTGCTGCATCGAGGCCTTCGCATTTCACGGCCTCGCGCAGGCCGGTGAAGATGGCACCGAGGGCGCCGGCGGTGTTGAGGTCGTCGTTGAGGGAATCCCACGAGGCTTGGAAAGGGCCGAACTCGATGCTGGTGAGCACGGCGTTTTCCGGAGACTTCGCGGCGAGTTGTTGCGCGGCTTTGGCCATTTTGTTCATGGCTTCGCGGGCGGCGTGGAGGCTGTCGAAGGTGAAATTGAGCGGCTTGCGGTAGTGGCCGCTGAGCAGGACGTAGCGCACCTCCATGGCGGTCCAGCCGTGTTTCGCGAGGTCTTCGAGGGTGTAGAGATTGCCGAGCGACTTAGACATTTTTCCGCCATCGACCATCAAGTGCGCGATGTGGAACCAGGTCGCGGCAAAATGCCCGCCGCAGGCGCAGCGGCTCTGGGCGATTTCGTTTTCGTGGTGCGGGAAGACGAGATCGACACCGCCGCTGTGGAGGTCGAAGGTTTCGCCGAGGTATTCGCGAATCATTGCGGAACACTCGAGGTGCCAGCCGGGTCGGCCTTCGCCCCAGGGGGAGGGCCAGAAATTTTCGCCATCCTCGGGGCGGCGGGACTTCCAGAGCACGAAGTCGCTGACGCTTTGTTTTTCGTATTCATCGGCATTGGCGCGCTGTGTCTGCGTGCGGCCGAGCTCCAGCTCGCGTTCATCGAGGTGGGATAGCTGGCCGTATTCGGGAAACGAGGCGATGTTAAAATACACCGAGCCGTCCTCAGAGGCGTAGGCGTGGCCTTTTTCGACGAGTTGCTCGATCATCGCGACTTGCTGGGGGATGTGCTCCACGGCACCGGGCTCGATATGGGGTGGCAGGCACTGGAGGAGGTCGCAGTCGTGATGGAATTTTTCCGTCCAGAAGCGGGTGAACTCCGTGAGGGATTGACCAGCGCGCTGCGATTCGCGGATCGTTTTATCGTCCACATCGGTGAGGTTGCGGACGTGCAGAGTGCGCAGGCCGCCGGTTTCCAGCGTGCGGCGGAAGACATCCTGGAGCACGAAAGTGCGGAAATTGCCGATATGGGCGGGGCCATAAACGGTAGGGCCGCAGCAGTAAAACCGGAACGTCTGCCCATCGATGGGCGTCAAATCCTTGATTTTCCGTGCCAGAGTATCATACAAACGCATGCGTCTCCCTAGCGCGGTCGGCGCGCGCTGGCAAGCATGGCATCGTGGTCCTCGCGAATTTTTTTGAAAAAACGAAGATTCTTCTTGCCAAGTGGGTGGGATTTTTGCATTTTCCGCCCCCGCCCGCTCTTAAAAGCATGGCTGGCACCAACTTCACTCAACTTATCACTTTATTATGGCCGTTGCATTACGTCTTACTCGCCAGGGATCCGCTGACCGTCCCTACTACAAAATCATTGCCGTGGATAGCCGCGTGCGTCGTGATGGACGTTTCATCGAACAACTCGGCACCTATGATCCCATGAAAGAGGGTGTCAACTACGAGATCGATCTCGCTGCGGCGGATAAATGGCTCGGCACCGGCGCGAAGCCATCGGAGACGGTAAAGTCGATCATCCGCAAGGCTCGCACAGCGGCTGCGAAGTAAATTTTCTGTGTGTTGTTTTTCATTTTTTCCGTCCGTCTGTTCGCAGGCGGGCGGTTTTTTGTTGGAAAAGCAGAACGGGGAATTTTCAAATGCCGACTTGACCATCCTGGCGATTCGACTACGATAAGCGCATGAATTGTAGCTTAGTGATGTTGTGGCGCATGGTCGCGGTGGTGGCAACCTGGGCCAGTGCCTCGGCGCAGCTCGGCGTGAACATCCGCATGAATCAATCTCAGCTCCTGGCTGGAGAAGCCGTATTGGTAGCGGTAACCATCACCAACCACACAGGGAGTGACCTCATTTTGGCAAACAACGGTCGCACACCCTGGCTGGACATGGTGGTCAAACGTGGCAGTGGCGAGCCAGCATCGGCACTAGGCAAGGCCAATTTCGGCGCAATGAAAATCGCCTCGGGCCAGACCATGACCAAGACGATTGACATTGCCGCCCTCTACAACCTGCGTGAGCCGGGGTCCTACTCCGTATCGGCACTCGTGCGCAGCGGCGCGGACACTAATGGTTTTATTTCGAACCGACTGCTCTTCAGCTGCGCCAACGTCCGACCCGACTGGAGCCAAAAGGTGGGTGTGCCCGGCCAACCAGGAAAAAATCATGAATTCCGAGTGACGAATTTTACCAACTCGCAAAAGTCTCTCCTTTATGCACAAGTAGTGGACTGCAAAACGGGACTCTCCTTACAGACGCTGTGTCTGGGCGAGGCGCTGCTTTTCCGCAAACCGCAGGCAGCGGTCGATCGCTCGCAAACTCTTAACATCCTCTACCTCGCCACACCTGATTTTTATGTGCACGCCCGTATTGATGTGAATGGACGTTTCCTCGGTCGTGATCTTCACAAGCGCGGCGCCAGTGGCGATCCGCGCCTGATGACCTTTGCCGATGGCGCGGTCAAGGTAGCGGGATCCATTCTCTACGATCAGAAAGCGGAAGCCGAAGCCCGTGGAAAGATCCGTAAAATTTCTGAACGACCGACCTACACATACAATTAAATTTACCGAGATCATCAATAATGATAAAATTTCATTGTAAAGTTGCTCAATTTTTGCTTATTTGCCTTACCAATGAATCGTTTTTCCCGATATTTGTTTGCCTGTTTGGTCGGTTGGCTCTTGGTGGGCCCCGCGCAAGCGCGTTATTTCAGCACTGTGGTGATCGACCCTGGTCACGGTGGTCACGATAAAGGCTGCCAGTGGGGCCGGGTGTATGAAAAGCACCTCTGCCTCGATACCTCACTGCGTCTGGAAAACACCCTTCGCAGCAAGGGATACCGCACTGCGGTCTTGCGACGAAGTGACTACTTCATTTCGCTGCCACAGCGCGTGTCCATGGCAGCAAAATACAGAAACGCGATTTTTGTGAGCGTGCACTACAATTTCACATGGCGACAGGAAGCAAGCGGCATCGAGACCTTTTATCACTCGGCAGAAAGCAAACCACTGGCATCCTACGTTCAGGAAGGCATGCTCAAGCGCGTGCGTGGCGTCAATCGGGGTGTGAAATTCGCGCGCTACTATGTCATTCGTAATACGAAAATGCCTTCCATTCTTGTCGAGTGCGGCTTTGTGAGCAACCAGAACGAACGTGATAAAATGCGCAAGGCTTACTATCGCCAAGCAGTGGCTGATGGAATCGCCGACGGCATATTCAAATTCCGCAGCCGCGGGTAATGAAATACTTGTGCCCTACCTGTGATCGCGAGGTGGCGGTGGGCTCTCACTGCCCTAGATGCATCAAAAAAAAACCTAGGCGAAAGGCAGCGCGAAAATCCTGGGAACAAGAGCCATCGGCAGACGGACTGGATCTGCCCGATGAGGATTTTGATTACGATGACTTTGTTGCCAGAGAATTCGGTCACGCTCCGCACCGGAAGATCGGCATCACCTGGTATTGGTATGCGGTAGCGCTACTCTTACTGGCGCTCATGCTGATCGGATTATTTATATAAAACACTCATGCCCCACACCTACCATACGAGCACGCCGTTAGCTGCTAGCGCTGCGACGATGTTCGCCTTTCACAGCGATCCGCACAACCTCGGATACGTCATGCCACCGACGATGACTGTGACCAAACTGGAAACGGAAGTGCCGGCGCGAGAGGGCGGTCTGATTGAAATTCACTGTCGCGATTGGGGTGTCATTCCAATGCATTGGGTCTGTCGCTGGAAGACGGTCCAGCCACCGCAGAGACTCGTGGATGAAATGGTGCAAGGTCCCTTTTCCTTGTTTGTTCATGAACACCGTTTCGATAAGCAAGACGAAAACACCTGCGTGATGCACGACACGATCACCTATCAGTGGGGGCGTTCTTGGTGGGGAAATCTTATCTCTGCCATCGGAGTCAGACTCTACCTCATGGCGCTGTTCCGCTATCGACATCATCGCACAAGACGCTGGGCTATCGATCATGTAAAATCCGATTGATCCATGGGAAGTTATTGATTAACCATCATCTTATAAAATACCATAATAAAAAACGATTGATTATAATAAAACACATCATTTTTTACGTAGATCCAAATCGTAGGAAATGAACAAGTCTCCCTGTGATTTACAGAGATTTCGCGTGCCGGCTTAAAAGGTGCCTCTCTCCACTGCGGATCATCTCACGCATGCGTCTTCCCCTCAAGTGATCGTAGGAATCAACATCATCAGAGCCAGTCGATGATACTTCGTTTTTTCACAAAGGAAATCGCTGCGCAATCTCCTCAAGGGACTCATGATCGATCAAATCAAAAGCAGCTGTTTGATCGGAATCCACATCGAACACTGCCACCACCTCGCCGCTGGCATCGCGCCAGGGCACCACAATCTCACTGGCCGAACGAGCATCACAGGCGATGTGACCGGGAAACGCGTGCACGTCCTTGACCAGCATGGTGCGCGCCTCGGCCCAAGCACTGCCGCAGACTCCGCGCCCGTGGGCGATGCGGAGGCAGGCAGGTGTGCCTTGGTAAGGGCCTACGAGTAGGGCATCGCCGACGACCCGATAGAAGCCGGTCCAAAAGTAATGCGGCATGCTCTGATGCAGCACCGCGACGATGGTGCTCATCATCAATACGCGATCCGTCTCACCCGCAAGCATAGCGTTGAGAGCATCGGACGCTTGCTGATAAAGCTGCCGTTTTTTCTCTGACTCAGGAATGCTTCCCTTGATCGCAGTGTATGCTTCGCCATGTGACATAAAAATCCGTTACGCTGCGGGTTCTTGCTGATGCGCTGGATTTGCCAGGCAACCGGGGCAGTTTTGCACCAAATGCCCGGGCGCGACTTCGATCAACTCAGGCACGCTGTCGGTGAGACAGAGATCGCGTTGGCCCATGGTATTACGCTCACGAAAGGCGCAGCCGCGCGGCGGATTCGTTAGATTCGGCGGCAGCCCAGGAATGGTGTGAAGCAGTTCGTTTTTCGGCTTGATCGAGGGAATGCTCGCCAGCAAGGCCCGCGTGTAGGCATGGCGCGGATTCGCGAAAAGCAGGTCGCGCGGGGCGGATTCGACGATGCGGCCCGCATACATCACGTTGATCTGATCGCACATTTCCGAGACCACGGCGAGATCGTGCGTGATGAAAATCACCGCGCTTCCGAGATCGCGCTGGCGGTCGCGGATCAGATCGAGCACCTGTTTTTGCACGGTCACATCCAAGGCAGTGGTGGGCTCATCGCAAACTAACAATTCCGGCCGCGTGATCAGAGCCATGGCGATCATCACGCGCTGCCGCATGCCGCCGGAAAACTCGTGCGGATAGCTGTGCACGCGCTGCTCGGGATCGTGAATCCCCACTTCCTCGAGCGACTCGATCGCGCGTTTCAGCGCGTCCTTCGCGTTCATGCCGAGGTGCTGTTGCAGCGGTTCGATGAGCTGGGTGGAAATTTTGAGATAGGGATTGAGCGAAGTCATCGGATCCTGGAAGATCATGCTGATGCGCTTGCCGCGAATGCCCGCCATTTGCTGGGGCGTGGCTTTCAGCAGATCGATGCCATCAAACAGCGCCGTGCCCGAGTGGATGCGCCCCGGTGGCTGCGGGATCAAACCTAACAACGAATAGCAGGTCACTGATTTCCCTGATCCCGATTCGCCAACAATGCCCATCGTCTTGCCCTTTTCTAGCGAAAACGAAACATTTTCCACGGCGTGGACGATGCCATTGCGCGTGTGAAAACGGGTGCTCAGATTGCGGACATCGAGAATCATGACACGGCATTCAATCACCCCACCGCCTCACCCGCAATGGGAAAGTAGACACAATGAGAGTGATTGAGTGCCATGACTGCCATAAAAAAATCGTGTGCCGTTAGAACGCCACACGTATCCCTGCGATGACGCCGCGGCCTGCGAGAGGAGCCACGTCTTTCAGGAAAGAAGTGCTGAGTCGCGCTTCCTCATCGGTGAGATTCACACCGCGAACGTAACAGGTAGAATCCATCCCCGCGATCTCCGTGCGGTAACTGATGCCAGCATTGATCAGGAAATAACTGTCCGTCGGCAGCTCGAAATCAGCAGTTCGATTTTGCTCAGCGGCATACTGGCCCTCGATGCTGGCTGTGAGCGGTCCTTTTTCGTATTCGAAGGTAGTGCCGATGCGAAAGGGAGGAATGCGAGGCAGCGCGTCGCCGGAATCACGATTTTCCGCATGCACACAGTCGGCGCGCAGAATCAAATCGAGGCGTTGCTCACGTTCGCTCACAGCAACCGTTTGTTCATCATCTTTCGCGGCGGTCACTGGACCAAGC
Source organism: Akkermansia muciniphila (assembly GCA_945888515.1). Classification (GTDB taxonomy): domain Bacteria; phylum Verrucomicrobiota; class Verrucomicrobiia; order Verrucomicrobiales; family Akkermansiaceae; genus UBA956. The sequence continues at coordinate 202,711 of CAMDAD010000001.1, forward strand.
AAATGGAAAATGGTTTCGAGCTCGAATCCATAGAAGTCGGCGTTGATGGGATCAAACACAAAAATGGGCAATTCTTCATCGGGATCCGTGTCACCGGTGTCGGAGAGATTGATGTAATCATTGAAGCGATAGAAAAACGCACCGGCACTTCCCGTAACCCATCCATTCTTTTTACGGATGCTGAAATCCGCTGAAAAGGATTCTTCGCGATCCAAATCCACATCGCCGATTTCAACAGTACTCGTAGCCTTATGCGGACCATTGGCAAACAGCTCAACGTATGTCGGAGGTCGCTGGGTGTAGGCAAGAGAGAAGGACGCTGCATAGTCCTCGGTGATCTCATAAATCACTCCCGTGGAAGCGCTGAAGGCACCCATATCGACATCCTGTCCGGGACCAAAACGATCACTACTCAGGCTTTCGTTGCTGTGATGATCATAGCGGGCACCAAACTGGAATCGCGCTCTGCCCCATTCTTTTTCTTCAAAGAAAAATAGTGCGTGGCGCTGCGTGTCCACACCCGGAAGGAAGGCCTCTTCACCAGCTGCAGCGAAATCCGTGAACTGAATTTCATAACCAAAGGTTCCCTCATATCCGGCGACGGCTTTGTGCATGAACTCCACACGACCGTTGAATCCCTCGGTATCAAACACCGTGCCCACCTCGCTGCCCTCAAACTCCGTGTGAGTGTAATCCGAGTAACCGAAGTTAAAACGGATCTCGCGCAGAAAATTCAGCGGCTCATAGACCGCGCCACGCATATCCCAGCGGCGCTGCTCCAGATCGATCGTAACATCCGGCTCCCCCACTGTGCCGTAGTCCGAGTTCATTCCAGAAAAGGAAAAACCTAGATAGCCATTTTCAAAAATGTGCGATGCGCCCAGCCCGAGCCCTTCCGAGTTGGTAAAGCTGTTAGGCAAGGTGCCATAAGGTTGTGGAACGCTGGGGTCATCGAGTGCGCGCTGCGCCGAGGAACGGGCAAAGCCGGGTATGTCGATATTTTCCGTTTCACGATTGAATAGATCCAAGTGGAAAACCCAAGGACCTTGGCCCCAGTTGAACTCCGCACTTTGCGAAAGCGAATTGTCCGCCGTGCCGCCCATGAAATCGATCCGACCTTTCGGATGAGTGCCGCTGAAGCGCTCTTCCGCGATGCGATTGTCGATCACATTCACAACACCGCCGAGAGTGTTTGGGCCATAGATTAGTGTGGCAGGTCCGCGCACCACCTCGATGGACTGCACTGAAAGCGGATCGACTGTGACCGCATGGTCTGGACTGACATTCGAGACATCGATCAACGATGTGCCATTCTGCAACATCCGAACGCGATCGTCACCCATGCCGCGCAACACCGGACGACTAGAACCGGGGGCAAAATACGTGGAACTCACGCCGGGAAGACGATTGAGAGTTTCGCCAAGCGTTGGCTCGATGCGGAGGAGCAGGCGATCATCCGAGAGCACATTCGCTGGGAGAATTTGCTCGTAGAGTGTCTGGTCCGAGCGGTTCGCGGTAACCACTACTTGATCGAGAATTTCCGACGGAATCGTGGCTTCTTCTGGCTGCTCCGCCGAATGAACCCATGTGAGCGAAATGGCCAAAACTGATAGGAAGGAGTTTGTGCAAGTGACTTTCATCGGAATTGTCTTAACGCAATTGATTTGCATATGGAAGAAAAAAATGCAAAAAATATGCGTTATAACAACTTTCCCTACCGTGCCCGTTCAATCCCTCTGACATCACCTGCAGATCACCAGCAAATTGAGACGATAGGTCATAATACGATGAGAAGCGAAGAATGATTTCACAGAAGTATCGCACAGAAAAAACGCCAGTTCAGGATTGCCAGCAAGTCGCGAAATCTTCACAGTGCCTCCGTCATGATCATCGCTCCGAAAATCCGTGGATTCATTTGCACCACCGCTCATCCCAAGGGCTGCGCCGCTCACGTTGCCGAACAAATCGCCGTCGTCAAAAGCCGCGGCGCCATCGCTACGGGTCCCCAAAAAGTGCTCGTGATCGGTTCGTCCACGGGCTACGGCCTGTCTTCACGCATCGCCGCCGCCTTTGGCTCCGGTGCTGCCACCATGGGGGTGTTTTTCGAAAAACCCGCCGAGGCCGACCGCTGCGGCACCGCCGGTTGGTATAACTCCGCCGCCTTTGAAAAAGCCGCCGCCGCCGAGGGCCTCTACGCCCGATCCTTCAATGGTGATGCCTTTTCCGATGCCATGAAAGCGGAAGTCTGCGCCGCGATCAAAGCCGATCTCGGTCAAGTCGATTGCATCATTTACAGCCTCGCCTCTCCCCGCCGCACCGATCCGAAAACCGGCGAGGTCTACAAGTCCGTGCTCAAGTCCATCGGCGAGCCCTACACGAACAAAAATCTCAATACCACCAGTGGCGTGGTCGATGAAGTGACCATCACCCCCGCCGAGGGCGACGATATCAAAAACACCGTGGCCGTGATGGGCGGTGAGGACTGGGAAATGTGGATCGATGCCCTGCTCGCTGAGAACCTCATCGCCCCCGGCACACAGACGGTCGCCTATTCCTACATCGGCCCCGAGCTCACCTGGCCCATCTACAAAAACGGCACCATCGGTGCGGCGAAGGAAGACGTGGAACGCGCCCAGCGTGCCCTCGATGAAAAACTCGCCCCGCTCGGCGGTAAGGCCTGGGTCTCCGTGAACAAAGCGCTCGTCACCCAAGCCAGCTCCGCCATTCCCGTGGTGCCGCTCTACATTTCCCTGCTCTACAAAGTCATGAAAGCCGAGGGAACACACGAGGACACCATCGAACAAATGGACCGCCTCTTCCGCGATCGCATGTATAGTGGCAACCCGCAGCCCGATGAAGCCGGCCGCATCCGCGTGGACGACTGGGAAATGGCATCAGCCGTGCAGGCCCTCGTCGCCGAGCGCTGGAAGACTGTCTCCACCGACAATCTCGCCGAGCTCGCCGACTTCGAAGGCTACCAAACCAGCTTCCTCCGCCTCTTCGGCTTCGGCCTCGCCGGCGTCAACTACGAAGCCGACACCGACCCGAACGTCGCCGTGCCTTCGTTGCAAAGCTGAGCCTATCCGAGATCCGAAGTTCAACGTGAGTCGCTTGATAGGACACCTGAAACAGAAGAAGGGGTTACTTCCCCCATCGATGCCACCCGCCGCGTCGCGGTATCACGACCCTTACCTGCGATGACTAACTTCTGGAAGATGGGGAGTGAGCAAGGCTCAAAATCAATTGTCTAGCCCCTGATCACTCGGTCTGTTGCTCTCCGTTGGAATCGACTGATTCCGCTCCCTCCAAAATTTTGTGAATTCCATGTTCCAAGCAGAACTGGAGGATCTCTTCCTGTGGTTTGCCGGTTTTTTCCGCGGCCTCGTTCAGGAGACGCTCGACCTCTTCCGATACCGAGACCGGATGAAGTTCGGAAGTTGGCGGGGGTCCATCCACAAGCTCTGTGTAACTAATTCAGCTACAAAAGAAAGAAAAAAAATGAAAAAATCACGACACAAAGTCCTTCGTGACAGAAAGCATTGCAACCGCTTAGCCGCCATTGCGCAACTCGGCCTCATCCCCTTTCCACGCCGATGACCTAAACCGCCTCGCACTGCTTGCGCTCGATCACACGGAATCGGTGTTTTCTGCCTCTGCCAAGATTCTCTCGATGCCGTGTTTCAGGCAAAAATGCAGAATTTCTTCCCGACTTCTCCCAGTTTGCTGAGCGGCCTCGTTTAGAAGTACTTCCATGCGCGGCGAAAGTGGCAGAATCGAATCCGCTGCTGTAGACATTTGCTCTGAGAAACTCATATTCCGAAGTATGACTAATTACTTGATACACTCAAGAAAAAAGTTGCTAAATTTACGACATATCCGAGATTTCAGATGGATGCGTCCCGACTCATCATCTCCATTATTGCACTCACCATTCCCTGAGAAACCACAAGGCATCACCCTGCTTTTCCGCCGAGTGACTAAGCATCAACGATTCTTTGTATCCGACCTGCATTCACCCGCCACTTGAATCGCCGCAGCCATTGATGCGTATTTCCGCTTCCTCGCCATCGGCGAGGGTCGTGTGGTCATGGTGCAATTCGACTTGCGCAGAGGACCTTGCATCGAACATAATCAGCAGTCCCTTGGCAAATTGGGGGGCGACCTCCTTTGTATGAAAAAAATCCTTGTTCTTGGTTTTTGGTGGATGATGGCATGGCAAGGCTCAGCCGAAGAGCGCGTCGCGCTTTGGCCGGAGGGAAGGATTCCCCATTTCCAAGCGCAGCAAATCGCCGCGACCAGTAGCGAGACCAAGGTTCCAGGATTCAATGCGGCGGAGCATACCATGCCGCACCTGAATTGGTATGAAGCGCCCGTGAAGAAAAACGGCGCCTGCATGTTGCTGATTTCTGGCGGCGGCTATGAACGCTGCGTCGATGGCGTATCGGTAGACCGGGCGGCGAAACAACTCACGCAGCTCGGTTATGTTTGCGTGAATCTCACCTATCGCACACCGCGGCCAAAAAACCTGCCAATCTATCAGAGTGCATGGGAGGATGGGCAGCGCGCCATCCGCCACATTCGTCATGAGGCATCGAAGCGTGGGTATGATGCGGAAAAGATCGGTATGCTCGGTTTTTCCGCGGGCTCGCATCTTAGCGTTTTGCTCGGGACCAGCGCGCTCACACCGGCCTACGCGGCCATGGATGACCTCGACAAGCTACCCTGCCACATCAACTGGGCGGTGCCGGTCTTCACCGCCTACGCTCTTACCGATGGCCTCACTGGGCCTAACACCCGCGAGGGCGATGCTCCGGATGTGAAGCTCTCACAGGCATTCCAGTTCGATGCCAAAACCTGTCCCATGGCGCTCTTTCACGGCGGGACTGATGTCTATTCTCCTCTTGGCTCTACGCAGATTTATCGCCAACTCCGCCGCATGAAAATCCCTGCCGAGCTCCATCTCTTCGCGGACCGACCCCACGGTTTCATGGGCGATCCGGAGAAGCGCGAAGATGGCACCGCCTACGATCACTGGTTCGATCGCGTCACCGAGTTTCTCCGTCAGATGAATTACGATGGGCAGCTCGGCGCGGAGGTCCCGCTCATGCAACGCTACGCGAGTGATGATGCCCGCGGAGACTACCGCAAGGTGCCGCTCTGGCCGGAAGGGAAAATGCCCGATGCTCAGGCCAAACAAGTGCAGCCTTACCTAGAGTGGCACATGCCGAAACAACTCAAGACCAAGGCCGTGCAAATCATTTTCTCGGGAGGGTCCTACAATGGCAATAACCCCGACGAGTTCGAAGTCGCACCCGCGCGGCGCTATCTCAATGAAAAAGGCATGGCAGTCGTGACGATGAAATATCGCACGCCCCGACCACAAGGCGGCTTGGGGAAACACACCACCGCTTGGCAGGACTTACAGCGCTGCATCCGTCTTGTAAGAAGCGAGGCAACGGCGAAAGGGCTGAATCCCGAGCGCATCGGTATCATGGGTTCCTCCGCGGGCGGTCATCTCGCACTGATGGGCGCTACCAGTTCAAGATCCCGCTCCTATGCCGCGATTGATGCCATCGACAAGATTTCCTGCAGCGTTCAATGGGCCGTAGCGATCTATCCGGCCTATGCCCTGACCGACGGCATCGAATCCGGCAACGCCAAAGGCGGCAACGAGGATGACTCTCGGCTCGCCCCAGAATTCGCATTTGATCTTGCGACTTGTCCGATGCTATTCATCCATGGCGACTCCGATGGATGGGCAGCGATGAATTCGGTGAAATGCTGGGAACAGCTCCGCCGCATGGGAATCCAATCTGATCTTCACACGCTGGCCACGCGAAGTCATTGTTTCCAAAGAGCTGCATCTCCCGAGACGGGCAGTTACACCTGGATGGGACGCATCTGGGAATTCATGAATCACAAGGGCTACAACAAGTGATAAAGAAGAGAGGAAGAGCAACTTCCTCTCCCTAACATTTACGCGATGATCTCACGGATCGGCTCGATTTCCTCTACACCGACCAATTTCTGATCGAGGCCGTTGTAGAAAAAACTCAGCTTGTTCGGATCGATGCCCATCTGTTGGAGGATCGTGGCGTGCAGGTGTTTCACTTGGCAACGATTGACCACAGCTTGTGAGCCGAGTTCATCGGTTTCGCCGTAGCTGATGCCGCCCTTGATGCCTCCGCCTGCCATCCACATCGTGAAACCGTAGGAGTTGTGATCGCGCCCTGTGCCGGCGGCATACTCGGCCGTGGGTTGACGTCCGAATTCACCACCCCAAACGACCAAGGTTTCATCTAACAACCCGCGCTGTTTCAGATCCTTGAGCAGTCCCGCGATCGCCTTATCGGTATTGCCCGCATGGAAGTTGTGATTTTTTTCTAAGTCGCCATGCGCGTCCCAGTTATCATCGTTGTGCGCGCCGCCAGAGTAGATTTGGATGAAACGCACGCCGCGCTCGACCAATCGACGCGCGAGAAGGCACTTGCGGCCAAAGTCCTCGGTGCGCGGCTGGTCCATGCCATAGAGCGCCTTGATGTGCTCTGGCTCGCGGTCCACATCAATGGCCTCTGGCGCGGTCGTTTGCATGCGGAAGGCCAGCTCGTAACTGGCGATGCGCGATGCCAGATCGCTGTGGTCCTCGCGACCTTTCAAGTGAGCGTGATTGGCATCGCCAAGGTAATCTAACAGAGAGCGCTGCTGCACGCGGTTCATACCGTTTTTGTCAGCGAGGTTGAGGATCGGATCGCCCTGCGAGCGAAAGACCACGCCTTGATACGACGCGGGCATGTAGCCGGAGGACCAATTTTTCGCGCCGGAAATCGGGCCACCGGTTTTATCGAGCATGACCACATAGCCGGGCAAGTTTTCGTTCACCGAACCGAGCCCGTAGTTCAGCCAAGACCCTAACGAAGGCTTGCCACTGAGCAGCGAGCCACTGTTCATCATGAGCATCGCCGAGCCATGGATGGGCGAGTCCGCTGTCATCGAATGGACGAACGCGATGTCATCCACGCATTGCGCGGTGTGCGGGAAAAGATCGGACACATACTTGCCGCATTGCCCGTATTGTTGGAATTTCCACTTGGGTCCGACCACGCGGCCTTGGTTTTTTTTGCCACCGCGGCCGAACGTTTTGATCGGGATCGTTTTGCCATCGAGCGGATAGAGTTTCGGCTTGTAATCGAACGTATCCATGTGGCTGGGCCCGCCGTACATGAAGAGAAAGATGACGGACTTCGCCTTGGCAGGCAATTGCGGTGTGCGCGGTGCCAGCGGATTGGTCATCATTTCCGCAGCCTCGCCCTGGGAAAAAAATCCGCTCTGCCCTAACAAGCCGGTGAGCGCGAGTGAGGTGAAGCCACCACCGAGCTGATGGAGGAATTCACGCTTGCGAATTTGACCGCAGAAATTGGGAACATGGATCATGGCTCTGGTAGTGAAATGTTTAGTCGATGAAAATGAATTCGTTGAAGCTGAATACGGCGAGGCAGAATCGTTGCAGCGCGACATCTGGCGGCAGTTTTTCCTGTTGCTGCATGAGATCGAGAAACGCGAGAGCGCGTTTAACCTCCCCTTCCTGCGGGTCGCGTTGGAGGGCGAGTTGAAATGCCAAACGCACTTGCGCGGCAGGATCCGCGCCGCCCTCACGCAGCAGACGTTGCGAGAAAGCGAGGGCTTTTTCGTGGATAAAATCACTGTGAATCATGCCCAGGGCCTGAGTGGGCACGATGGTCGCGAAACGCACGGGGCAAGGATTGTCGGTATCCGCCTGATCGTGTTCGGTGAGCATGGGCACGGAGAGGGAGCGCTTGCTTACGGCGTAAACAGTGCGGCGATTGACTTGATCGGGTGCGCTCTTGCCCCACTTGCTGCCCTTGGTGGAGGAAGTGGCGAGCACTTCTTCCGGGATCGGCACAAAGATGCTAGGCCCGCCCAACTGCAGATTGAGTTCACCCGTTACGGCGAGGATGTTATCGCGCAATTCTTCAGATGTCATGCGCCGTGGGAGGAAACGCCACCACTGCTCATGGGCGGGATCTTTGGCAAGGTTCGCATCGTTTCTGCGGTTCGACATCTGATAGGCCGCCGAGTTCATGATGAGTCGGTGCATGGCTTTCAGACTCCAGCCTTTTTCGACGAACTCCGTGGCGAGCCAATCTAACAATTGTGGATGGGTCGCAGTGGTGCCGAGAAAGCCGAAGTCGTTAGGCGAAGAAGACAGCCCGCGACCGAAGTGATGTTGCCACAACCGGTTCATCATCACGCGTGATGTGCGCGGGTTGTCCGGTCGGGTGATCCACTGGGCCAGTGCCAGCCGCCGCCCGGAGCTTTGACGCGAGGCAGGTGCTTCGATTTTCGCGATTTCGCCCCCGAAGATCGCGGGAAACGCTGGCTGCACTTCCTCGCCCTCAGCGTGGGCACTGCCGCGCAGATGGATGAAGGTAGCCGGCGACTGGGCCCCATTTTCCGCGACTGCGAGTGTCATTTCCTCTGGTTGGTCCAATTTGGCATCGAGTGCCGCAAGTTGATCTAACAACTTGCGGAATTCCTCCCGCTCCGCCGCCGCGAATTGCGGGTTGTCATTTGCCATCATTTCCCGGCGCAGAGAACGTCCCTTAATGGTCAAACCCATATCGAAGTATTGCCCGCCACCTGTTTGTTTGACATGAACGGCAATCACGTTGCGTCCCGTCTGCAAGGCAGCGATGAAGGCATCCGATGCCTCGATGGTATCGTAAGCGATGAGATACTTTTCTTTCCGATGCACTAACTGGCCATTGCAGTAAATTTCAATATCCTCGTCGTGATACAGAGACATGATCAGAGATGTCGGGATAGCCTCTAACAAAAACGTCGTTTGTAGCCAGATGTTCTTGCCGTTCCAGGGAGTCTTGGCCTTGGCATCGGGCACCGAGGTGCCGAATCCAGCGAGCCCTTCTTTCCAGCCCTGTGTTTCCGCGCGGAAGCCCACCGCATTCCAGTCGGCAGCGGGTTTGTCAAAGGTGTAATGCCATTTCCAAGGGCGTTGCCGCGCATCGGAAATCAAGGAGACATCCGCCGTGGGACCCGTGATACCTGCGGCATCCGTTCGACGACGATATTCCTGCTCGGCCCGCGAAATTTGCTCGATGACTTTTTCTTTTTCCGCCTTCCACTGCTTGATTTGTTCCGGCCCTTGCGCGTGCGGTGCGGGCACTGGGCGAAGGTTTGCCTCGCCATTGCCCATGGGACTGATGTTGCGGAAAAATGCAGCGAGCTGGTAGTAATCTTTCTGCGGGATCGGGTCGCCCTTGTGATCATGGCAGCGGGCACAACCGACGGTCATGCCGAGCATCGTCTCCGTGGTCACGCGGAGATTGTCATCGATGATATCAAAGGAATGCTGCAAGCGATCCGCGGGTTCGTCATCCCACTGCATCAAGCGGTGATAGCCCGTAGCAATGATCGAGTCGCGCGTCGGCTCGGCGATCTCATCCCCAGCAAGCTGTTCTAACAAAAAGCGATCGTACGGTTTATCCTGATTGAAGGCGTCAATTACGTAATCTCGGTAGCGCCACACCATCGACTTATTCGTATCGCGCTCGAATCCCTGTGACTCGGAATAGCGCACCAAATCAAGCCAATGGCGGCCCCATTTTTCTCCATACTGCGGCATCGCCAAGAGTCGGTCAATCTGCTTGCCCCACGCATCTGGGCTCTTGTCATTTTCAAAATCTTTGATCTGTGGGAGACTAGGGGCCAAACCTGTGAGATCCATTGCGGCGCGGCGCAACAACTCCGCCTTGCTGGCTGGCGGATTCGCGACCAGACCGTGCTGCTGACGCTGAGCTTCGAGAAATCGGTCGATCGGATGCGCCAATCCCGCCACCGCAGGCACCGTTGGTCGCGCCATCGGCTTGTAGGACCAGTGCGCCTTTGTCTTCTCATTGACCGTCGTTACATCGGACATCGACTCGTGCACCTCGCGCATCAAATCCGCATCCTCCGGCGTCCACGCCGCACCATTCTGCAACCACTCGGCAACCAAAGCGATCTTTTCCTCCGAGAGCTTGTTTTTCGGCGGCATCTGCAGGTCGTCATTACGATAGGAAATTACTTCCAGCAACAAACTCTGCGCCGGCTTTTTTTCATCGTAGGCCGATCCATGCTCCCCGCCTATGAGCAGGCCTTTGCGACTGATGAGCTGCAGACCGCCTTTGATCTTATAGCCGCCTTTGCCATCACTACCGCCATGGCACTCGATGCAATGCTCCTCTAGGATCGGCTTTACGCGGTCGCGAAAAAACGCCACGTCTTCTGGACTTTGCGCACTGGCTCTCAAGCCCAAGCTCAATGGCGCGATCCACCACATGTGGAAGAACGAAAAAGATCGACGGAACAACGGCAGCATCATAAGGTTTTAGGGCAGGAAAACAATTCAGAATATAGCACAACGGATCTGCTTGACCAGAGTCGCGACTGCCAATTATCGGAACTATTCAGCCACGGCGCGGAGGGGCGTAACGACGGCGATACTCCATCGGCGAGAGCCCTGTGCGCTGTCGGAACTGACGGGAAAAAGCGCTCTGATCACAAAACCCGAACTCCTCGGCAATGGCGGCGATGTTTTTAGAAGTTCCCGTCAAGGCATCGCAAGAACGCTGGATGCGCGTATTGATCCAAAACTCCTGAGCCGACATTCCGAAAACCTCGTGAAACTTGCGATTGAGATGGCGCTGCGATAGACCGGCCGCCTTCGTCAGTTCATCCAGATCCACCGCCTCATGGAAATGGCGTTGGATGTATTCAGCCGCCTTCCCCACGCCGGCGCCCTCCGCCCACGGTCGAAAATAATCACCGTGCGATTGCAAGGTCCCCATAATTCCGATCACACAGCCGCTCTTATCAAACACTGGCATCTTGTTGGTCGTGATCCAATCAAAACCACCACAAGCCGATGGCAGCATCTCCACAAGATTCAACAAGGGCTCACCCGAGGAGAGAATGCGTTCATCATCAATGGCAAATTTATCCGCGATCAGCTTCGGATAAAAATCATAGTTCGTGCGGCCTATCATCTCACTCGCGCTTTGCAGGCCGAGGCGTTCGGCGAATTTCTGACTCACCGCGATGTGACGGCAGAGCTGATCTTTCACAAAAAAATGAATGCCATGCAACGCATCCACCAATTGCAGCAACTGGCTGGCATCGTGAACACGCAAAAAAAACTCACGCTGCATCGCAAGCCTTTCCCTGTCATCGTTCTGATTCACGCCTACCCTACTCCCCTCGGGCTCCTTGTTTTTCAAAAATCTCTCCACATTAGCTTGCGTATGCGGGAGTTGCTGGTTCATTATCAGCAAATGAAACACCTGATTCTCCTGCTTCCTTGTGTCGTCCTGCTGAGCTCCTGCGTTTCGCATGGTCAGGCCAATCCCGCCACGGTGCCAGCCTATGTCAGCGAGGCACCGCTTCCTGAAGGATGGCCAGCGCCTGGGCCCTACGATCAGGTCACCACCAAGACCCTTCCCGCCTACCGCGCGGCTTTTGCCAAAGCTGGTGGCCGCGGCACCTCGTTCTGGACGCTGTTCCTTCATATTCAGAAAAACAAGATTCCCATGACTTCACCCGTGGAAATGAGCATGACGGAAAATGACACCAACCTCGAAATGGCATCCATGGCTTTTCTTTACCAGAACGATCAGGTGGGTAAGGCTGGCGTGGCCGGTGCTGTGGAGGTCAAGGACGTGCCTAAAACCGATGTGCTGAGCTACACTTGGCAAGGCCTCGATAGCAAAGAAAACGTCGCTAAAGCCAAAGCTGCCATCGATGCCGCACTCGCGGAGAAAAAACTCACACTCGCACGGTATCGCCTACTCGGTTACAACGGCCCCGCGACTCCTAAGCAAAAAGCCACTTGGGAATTGCAAGCGCTTCTCAAAGAGTAAGCGCAACCGCTCCCGCGATCCTTACCATGCTCGGATCTGTCTCCCATCACTCCGTGGCTATAGGAGAAATATCGCCATCCTAATGCCCGCGGCGTAAAAGATTTTATCCTCGCCAATCCTTCTGCAGTTGCTAAAACTAGCGCGCAGCGTCCTTCTCAAGGGTCATTATGGGTCACAGCACTATTCAGAAAAAATCGGCACAATGGAAACTGGCGCTCGCTGCTTTGGGAATCGTGTTTGGTGACATCGGCACCAGCCCACTCTACGCGTTTCGCGAGTGTTTTGCCGATCACGTAGACTCTACCGCGCAAAACTTATGCGGTGCCGCCTCGCTGATGCTGTGGTCCTTGATCACGATCGTTTCCTTCAAATACGTGACCTTGATCCTGCAGCTCGACAACAAAGGCGAGGGCGGCATTTTATCTCTCTCCGCATTGGTGCGTGGCAGTCGAATGGCGCAGGGGCTGCGCGATCGTCCTTGGGTGTTCGCTGTGGGCTTGTTAGGCGGAGCGCTCATTTATACCGACGGCATGATCACCCCGGCCATTTCCGTTCTCTCGGCGGTAGAAGGGCTAACGGTGAAGGCACCCAACCTGGCAGGTTCGGTCGTGCCTATCGCTCTGGGTATTATTGTCGGAATTTTTGCGATTCAACGTCATGGCACGGGCAAGGTAGGCGTGCTGTTTGGTCCTATCATTTTGCTCTGGTTTGTCACTCTCGGCGTTCTCGGCCTGCGATGGATCATCGCCTGCCCTTCGGTCCTGTGGTCGTTGAACCCGATCAATGGCATACGATTTTTGTATCATGAATACACGCATGCCATACCGATTTTAGCGGCGGTATTTCTCTCAGTTACCGGCGGTGAGGCACTCTATGCGGATCTCGGGCATTTTTCTGCTGCGGCCATTCGACGTGCTTGGTATTTCGTGGCCTTTCCCGGACTTGCGCTGAATTACCTCGGTCAGGCCGCCCTGATGCAGGTGCGTCCGGAATCGACCCACTCGTTCTACAATTTGGTATCGGAATCAGGCATTCTTCCGCTCACGATTCTCGCCACTGCTGCCGCGATCATCGCCAGTCAGGCATTGATTTCTGGGGCATTTTCGCTCACCTCCCAGGCGATCCAGTTGGGCTGCCTGCCGCGTCTGCGCATGCTTTACACATCCGAGACGGAAAAAGGACAGGTCTACCTGCCGCCCGTGAATTGGTTCCTCATGCTGGCGTGTTTGTTCCTGGTTACGAAGTTTGAAAGATCCGGCAATCTCGCAGCTGCGTATGGCATTGCTATATCACTGACCATGACCGTGACGACTCTGTTGTTTTATCAAGCCTCGCGCACCGTGTGGCACTGGGCACCCTGGAAGAGTAAACTGGTGACTGGAGCGTTTTTGCTGATTGATCTTGGATTCCTATTCGCCAATAGTGCAAAAATTCTCAACGGTGGATGGATGCCATTGGCGGTGGCATTCGTGATCATTTTCCTGATGACCACCTGGCGCTGGGGGCGCGCGCGCTTGGGCAAACGCATGGAGAAAACCTCGATCCCTGCACAGATACTGATCGATGACCTCACGCGCAAAAACGTTCATCGGGTCGCGGGCACTGCCTTTTACATGTGCGGCAAAACGGGAGGCATTCCCCTGGCCTTGCTCCACAATCTCAAACACAATCAAGTTCTTCACGAGCGAGTGATCCTGCTGCATGTGGAAACGCTGGATGCTTCGCATGCCGTCCCAGAAGAACGATCCGACCTGCAAGAACTGGGTCAGGGATTCAGCTTGTTGCACCTGCGTTTCGGCTTTAGCGAAACGCCTAACGTGCCCGCCGCACTCAAGGAATGCATGACGGGAGACATCAAATACGAACCGAATCGCTCGACATTCTTTCTCGGCCGCGAAACCTATGCGGTCAGTCGCAACCTGAATGCTTGGGAGAGATTCCGCTTGGTCATTTTCGCTTGGATGACGCGCAATGCCACACCAGCGACCGCTTATTTTTCCCTTCCTGCCTCTCGCGTGGTCGAACTGGGTGCACAAATATCCCTGTGAAGTTTTGATTGCGTGAGAGCGAATTTTTGCTTCATTGAGTGCCGTATGAAAACTTTCTTGCCGATCGTGCTCACAGCCATGCTCACGTCCCTGCATGCGGCTCCACCGCCCATCAAGGTGGAAGTCACCGTCAACGACCAGATCCGCTTCAGCACGAAAAAACTCGATGCCAAAGTCGGTGTCCCCATGGAAATCACTGTCAAGCATGTCGGCAAAATCCCCAAAGCCAGCATGTCCCACAATCTCGTGATCCTGAAACCAGGCTCGATGGTAGCGATGGTATCGGCAAAATGCGGTCAGGCTAAGGACAACAACTACATCGCCACCGATGCCGAGACCAAGACTGCTATCGTCGCCTATGCACCGCAGTTAGGGCCCGGCGAAATGCATGTGATCAAATTCACTCCCAAGGAAGCCGGCGAATATCCATTCCTCTGCACTTTCCCCGGACACTTCGGAGAAATGAATGGAGTGATTACGGTAAAATAACGTACCACACTATCGAGTCGCTTAAGTCGTAAAAATCGTTTGCATCGTAAAAAACGAGCTAACTTGATGAAGTGAAGATCGGCCGCCGATTCGCCTCAAACGCACCGCAGCATGATCTTTACGAACTCTTAACAAAACTGCGCGAAACTTCCATGAGACGTCGGAGTTTGATCGGGTGTAGCGGATCGCTACGTGAATCCGCACCTTACAGTAAAAACATACCAACCAAAAAACAACTTATATGAAATCATACCTGAACATCATCAGTGCAATGGCTATCGCCACCTCGCTCGCATGCGCCCAAGACGCTCCGAAAGGTCCGAAGCCGCCCGGCAAAGGTCATCCCGCCCCTGAAGAAATCTTCAAAAAGCTCGATGCCGATAGCAGCGACTCCGTCAGCTTGGAGGAATTCAAAGCCAGCCCCCGTGCCAAAGAGAATCCCGAAAAAGCCGAGGAGATGTTCAAGAAAATCGACAAAGACGGCAACGGCGAGCTGAGCCTCGAAGAGTTCAAGAGCCACCGCCCCCCGCACAGACCCGGCAAAGGTGGCCCCGGCGGACCACGCAAGCCTAGCAAGCCAACAGGCGAAGGCGCACCTCCCGCTCAGTAAACGGAATCATTTCAGCGCTCCACGGCCCTACCGGTCGTGGAGCGTTTTTTGTCCTGAAGCAAAAGCTACGTTTCGTAAGCGAACACCGAATCGCAGAATGCGCGAAGTTCACGCACGGATCACAAGCCCGAAACTCCCTACAGATGCGCACGCTGACCCAGTTTCACAAATCCCCTTGAATCATCTGCGAATATGATGTTAGAGCATGCATCTATTGTTTCTGTTCCTTTGAATCCTCGAAGCGATTCAGTATCGTTCGTTGGCTCGGAAATAATTCCATTGCATCCAGAGTAGTGAGACGATTGGCTAGACAGTCATCACCCCACAATGGCAGTCATGCCCCCTTCGACCCACTCGTTGACTATGGCGCTGGACCGATGGTTCCTCCTTCGATGAACTCCGCCTTGATGGAGGTATTTCGGCGGTCGTCTTTGCCACGCGCCACGTTGTAAACCCAGCGGACGACGCGGGCGACCAGCGTGCGCGGATGCCAATGGATGTGCGCGATGCCAGGCCGGCTCCATGTGAAGCACGGGTTGGGATCCATGCAGACTAAGGAGACATTCCGTGGCGCGGACAGCCCGCGTTGCGCAAGAAACTGTAACACCGCGTAAAAAAGCGATGCCTCATCAATGATCAGCGCAGTCGGCGGCGTCCGGCCGAAGAGTGAATCGAGGCAGCGGTGAAAATCATCGATCGTATCCTCCCAATCGGGCAGATTGTAGGAACCTGTGCGGATGCCGTGGGCTTCGAGTCCATCAAGAAAGGCCTGTTCCTGGCCGCCCGGTAGGGGCTTCCTGCGGTCTTCGCGCACCAGCATGACCATGCGACTGTGCCCAAGATTAACCAGCCGATTCACCGCGTTGGTGATCGCGGGCGACTTGCGGATGGTGGCTCCTGCAAGCGGGAGCCCCGCCGACCGGCCTGCCAGCGCGAAAGCAGGAACATCACCCTGCGCGAACCACTCGAGCACGGGGCGTGATCCCGCAATCACCAACCAAGCATCCGAAGGATGGTCGCGCACGTAGCGCTTCAGACGGTTCAGGTCGAAGTCGAGGTCCATAAGCGTCTTAGTTGCGAAGGCCACGGCATGCCCGTTGATCTCGAGTTGGTCGAGAATGTCGCGATGGTAAGAAACACTCCGGTCGTCTTCCTCGAAAGGCAGGATCGTTACTCGGAAACCGGCGGGATTCTGCTGCTCGGGCAGTTGTGCTTTACAGCATCTCCCGCTGCCATGTGACACAAGGAACTCGCTTTTTTCCAGCAAACTCAGCGCGGCACGCATCGTCTTGTGGTTCACTCCCAGGCGCTCGGCCAGGAGCCGGTAGCCGGGTATTTCATCCCGCAGCCCCCCTCGTAAAATTTCACTGCGGAGATGGGCCTCCACTTGCTCGGCGACGGATTTCGGAACGAACGGCTTCACGCATCAACTAGACCCTAAGGGCGTTTGGTGTCGAGAGAAAAAGATCCCGCCGCAGCACCAGTGGGTTCGCGTGAAAATCACACGGCAGAGAGCGCACCATCCGCGCGCGATAGCAGGAATCTTTGACTAGACCCAAAAAGGTGCTGGTAGCTAGGAAAAAATAATTTGCAGCCACCGACGGCTTGCATCAGCATGTAATTATAGCCGTTGGATATTGGTGAAAAAATCTGAAGCCAATCTCATCCCCGACTACTGCCTCCTAATCCCTGAACCCCTGATTTTCCAGACGCCCAACCCATCATCTTCTACCGACCTTTCGACCTTCAAACTTCTATCTCCATGAAACCAAAACCCATCTTCCGTGCATTCCTCGCCCTCGCCTCCAGCGCGCTGCTCGCGATGTCCTCCGCAAACGCGCAGAGCACATACATCTGGGACAACTCCAACGTCACCGGCACGCCCGTTGCCACTCTCGACTGGTTCACCGGCGGAAGCAACTCGCTAGGTCTCTGGACCGGCCTCGTCGTTCCGGTCAGCGCCTCCGACACCGTCATCAAGTTTTTCGCAGATACCTCCACCTCGCTGCCGAACACGAACACGACCCTGGCCACCCAGGTGGTCAATCTCAACAACGGCGGCTCGGCATTCCAGTTGGGCACTCTGGAGCTTAACGGCTTCGGTAGCACGACGTCTGGTGCCCTTCTCACGATGACCCTTCAGGGCGATGCCCTGAACTTCTCTGGGCTCACCGGCACGATCAGCTTCAATAGCCGCAAAAACACTTCTCCCGCGACTGACCCCGTCATCAATTACAACGTCAACAACAACATCCAGCTCGGCACGGCCAGCAGCGCATCCGCGCTCACCCTCACCGGCAGCGGCGACGGCTCATCTCCGTCAACCACCACATACAACATCGGCGGCAGCATCTCGGAACTGCAGGCTGGCGGCGGCAGCATCCTCAAGTCCGGCAGCAGCATTGTGACCATCAACGGTGCCCTTTCGATCTCAGGTGCCGTGACGGTCAGTGCCGGTCAGCTGACTCTGACGAACAGCACCATTAATGCCTCTACGATGACGGTCAATGGCGGCACGCTGATCTTGACAGCCAACCGCAACCCTGCCTCGGGTTCCATGACGGTCAACTCGGGTGGCATCCTCCAAATCGGCAACAATACTGCCACCTCGTTCAACGCAGGGAACTACTCTGGTAACATCTCCACCGGGACTGGTGGCACCTTGCGGCTTTGGAGCTCCTCCAGCCAAGAAATTAGCGGGATCATCAGCGGTTCGGGTGTGATCAATAAGAGTTACGGCGGCGCGCTCACACTCTCTGGTGCCAATACCTACACCGGCAAATCCCAGTTCATCCCGCAGAACACCAGCGGCTTCACGGTGAATGTTTCATCCTTCAACTACGTCACGAGCGGCGACTGGGCCGGCCACTTGACGGGCAGCTCCCTCGGTATGCCCACCACCGTGGCCGACGGCACCATTAACATCGGCGGCAACTCTCAGGCAGGTATCACCCTGAATTACACGGGTGGGGGCGAGACGACCGACCGCGTGGTGGCCGTGGCATGGAACGGAAATTCCACACAAACAATTTCGGCTTCGGGCGGGGGTCTGTTGAATTTCACCAGTCCGTTCACAGCGGGTTCCAGCGGCGGCACTGGTAGCCTCGTTCTAACCGGAGCAGGCAACGGTCAGGTAAACGGTATAACGGGGTCGATAAATACTACCGGTCTGTCAAAAACAGGCGCCGGCACCTGGACCATTTCCGGCCCCAGCACATTCACCCAGCAGACCACCGTCACCGCAGGCATTCTTAACTTGACCAGCGCCACGGCCCTGCAAAACAGCCCCTTTAACACGGCCAGCACTTTGGGCACTGGATCCATCGGCTTGAGAACCACCACGACCACCTTGACCTTGGGTGGACTCACTGGAGCCAACCCTCTGAAAGGCCGATTCACCACTGCTACGGGTGGCCCATTGAATGCAACCGGTCAGGGCGGATATGAAGGCCTGACCAACCTAACCTTGAACACGGCCGCAAGCGCGACCCACACCTACACCGGTGCGATTGTAGACGGCGCGACCGGCATGACCCTGACCAAGACGGGCTCAGGTACCCAGATCCTTACCACAGCACACAGTTACACCGGCACGACGTTCGTCAATGGCGGCTTTCTCCAGCTCACCGGCAACACTCTCGTCGGCGGCCTGAGTGTGTCCAATGGGTCCTTGCTCAGCAATAGCAGCTTCGCCGGACTTTCTTCAGTTGCCTCCGGCGGCGTGATCTCACCGGGCGCATCCCACGGTGCCATCGGGCAGCTCACGATCAACAACGCCAGCGCCAGCGCGCTGACCCTCAATGGCAGCACGTCCATTTTTGACCTGCCTGCCTTGGTCACCACCCCCGACCAGGTCGTCGTCACGGGTGGCGGCGGCTTGGTGCTCACCGGAACAAACACCGTCCTTCTCCAGACCCCGACCACGGGAGTCCTGCCTGGCACCTACGACCTGATGACCTTCACCGGCGCACATACCGGGGACGGTTCCTTGGTCTTTTCCAATGGCAGCAACACCAAGGGGAACGCGACATTGAGTGTCAGCGCCGGACTTGTGCAGTTGACCGTGGGAGCGGGCGGGCTCGCGGGCACCGCCACTTACACCGGTGCCGGCAGCGGCACGCTTGGCAGCGACGGGTGGAATACCGGCGCCAACTGGAATACCGCTGCTGTGCCGTCGGGTTCTACGAATGTAACTCTGGCTCCCACGGGCACTCAGGCTGTCCAGGTTACCGGTGCAGCTACTCCTTCCTATATTGGCGATCTCATGATCACCCCCGGTGTCCAATTGAAAATTGGCAACACCACAAGGGTCGTGTCTGCCGACAACGCGTTCGGCACCCCTGGATCCACCATCATCCACATGGGCAGTGGGTCTTCAATCGCCACACGTAATGGCGGCACGCCTACCATCCCTGATATCTTGCTTCTCGGCGATGCCACTGTGAGCTTGGGTGAATCTGCTCAGAACAGTGCGGGGGCGACATTTCGGAGCATCACCGGGCCCTACACCTTCAACTTGGTAACCCAATCCGGGAACGGAGCAACCGCCAACAGCTCGTTATCTGCTGCCAACAGTGTTTCGACGTTGAATATCAGTGGAGGATCGTCATCTGGATCTGTTAGCGCCGACGCGGCTGGATCCATCGGAAGTGCCAACGTGGTAGTGAGCAGCTTCGCCAAGCTGATTCTCAACTACACAGGTGACATCACCGACAACGCGAATCCCATTCGCATCAATAACGGCACCCTTGAGCTAGGAACCGGTGCTGGTGTCACAGCCGCGCTGAGCTTGCCTACCCGTCCGATCGAACTGAATGGCTCAGGCGGTGCGACGATCAACAACCCCAATACCGCGAGCTCGAATGCCTACACCATGACCTTCGGCGGCGGCATCTCGTCCACCGCCGCAGGTGCCAAGACCCTGACGCTAGGCGCAGTTAACACTGGCATCAACACGATTTCCGGCAACATCATTGATGGTGCCACCGGGACCATCGCCCTGACCAAGACCGGCGTCGGCAACTGGGCACTCTCCGGCACCAACACCTATAGCGGGAAGACAACAGTCGGATTAGCCTTCCCGAGTCCAGGCCAGTTGATCTTTCAGGGCAAACAGGCCGTATCGCCTAACACCACATTCCAAACTGGACAAAACTCCGGCTCCACCTCGAGACTTGTGTTTCTGGACGACAGCGCCGGGCTAATCAGTCTGAACAATTCTTGGACCTTTGTGGCCGAAAACAGAGGTGACAATACCGCGAATGCCTACATCTTTGTTGGCAACAACAGCACGGGCAACGGCGGGAATAACGCCAGCAGCACGCAGACCGGCAGCACGATTGCTTTAGGAGGCTTCATCTCAGCCCCCAGTTCTATTTATGCCCCTGTTGGCGAGACTATCAACATCACCGGTGCCAACGGTTA
>CAMDAD010000002.1 GCA_945888515.1 Akkermansia muciniphila
TTTGGACGAGGAAACAGTATGTAGCATCTTGACCATCAAAAGGAAAGTGGGCTGTGAGTTCATCTCCATCCCCTTTCTTTTTGAAAATTCTAAAAACTTTTGATGCTGTTTACCTCATGCCATTGCGTTTGCCGTTAAAATTTCTGATGCAAGCCAATATTTCAGTTAATTTTGCTATCTTCGTGGAAACGGGAAAACATATCACGAGTGATGCGTGACAAAATCGCCGTCAATTATTGATTTTTCTGCATTGCCAGCCACCGGCAAAGATGTCATACCGTCCGCGCATTAACGCATCTTGATATGATTGAATATACCAGTATTGTAGAAATTCGTGGCCGCGAAGTGATTGACTCGCGCGGCAATCCGACTGTGGAAGTGGACGTAACACTCGAAGGTGGTGCCGTGGGCCGCGCCTCAGTGCCTTCCGGAGCTTCCACCGGTGAGCACGAAGCGTGTGAGCTGCGCGATGGCGACAAGGCGCGCTTCCTTGGTAAAGGGGTTCTCGGTGCCGTGGCGAATGTAAATGAGAAAATCGCTCCTGCCTTGTTCGGCGTGGATGCGACTCAACAAGCGGCGATTGATAAAATCATGCGCGGGCTCGATGGCAGTGCCAACAAGAAGGTTCTCGGCGCGAATGCCATTCTTGGCGTCTCGATGGCTGTCGCAAAAGCCGCTGCTTCGCAATTGGGAATACCTCTCTACAAGTATCTCGGCGGACCAAATGCGAAGGTGCTTCCCGTGCCTATGATGAATGTGATCAATGGCGGTGCCCACTCGGACGCGCCGATCGACTTCCAGGAGTTCATGATCATGCCTGTGGGCGCTCCTACTTTCCGCGAGTCGCTTCGCTATGGCGCGGAAGTGTTCCATGCCTTGAAAAAAGTGCTGCACGACCGTGGCCTCTCGACTGCCGTGGGTGACGAAGGTGGCTTCGCTCCCAAACTTGACAGTGCCGAGGATGCTCTCGGTGTCATCGCCAAAGCCATCGAAGCCGCTGGTTATGAACTGGGCAAGGACATCTGCATCGCTCTCGATGTAGCATCCTCTGAGTTTTACGATGCATCAAAAAATGCATATGTATTTAAAAAGTCTGATAAGTCTGTGCGTAGTGCGGCTGAGTTGGTGGACTTTTACGCTGACCTGAAGAAGCGTTTCCCCATCATTTCTATCGAAGACGGCTGTGCCGAAAACGACTGGGACGGTTGGAAATTGCTCACCGACAAACTGGCTTCCACCACGCAGCTCGTGGGTGATGACTTGTTTGTGACCAATGTGGATTTCCTTGCGAAGGGGATCAAGCTCGGCGTGGCCAACTCCATCCTCGTCAAGGTCAATCAGATCGGCTCCTTGACAGAGACCTTCGATGCAGTAGAGCTGGCCAAAGAAAACAACTACACCTCCGTGATCTCTCACCGCTCTGGTGAAACCGAGGACGCAACCATTGCTGACATCGCCGTGGCGACCAACGCGGGGCAGATCAAGACCGGATCGATGAGTCGCTCGGACAGGATTGCAAAATACAATCAACTGCTGCGCATTGAAGAAGAGCTTGGCGAAGAAGCCGTCTTCGGCGGCAAGCTGAAAGTGAAGTTCTGATTCTAACGGATCTGTCTCAAGATACAAAGGCCACACGATTGCGTGTGGCCTTTTTTCTTCTGTAGAATGAGCGAGTAGCGCTCAGTTTTCCGTCACGACTTCACTTGCCGTCGATCGACTTGGTTTTTTTCTCTTTGAGCGAATTTTCCAAAAACTGGATGATAGCATCCGCGCAGTTTTTGTTAGTAGCGTTCTCGATCCCTTCCAAGCCCGGCGAGGAATTGACTTCTATGACCAGAGGTCCGCGTGCGGAGCGCAGAAGATCCACTCCCGCGAGATTCAGGCCCATGATTTTTGCGGCTTTGATCGCGGTCTTCCGTTCCTCGGGCGTGATGGAGATTTTTTTCGCCTTGCCGCCGCGGTGCAGGTTCGAGCGGAATTCCCCATCGATGCCCTGACGCTCCATGGCGGCGATGACTTTTTTTCCTAACACAATGCAGCGGATGTCCGCTCCTTTTGATTCGGCAATGTATTCCTGCACCAATATATCCGCGCGCACTTCCTTGAAGGCTTCGATCACCGATTCGGCAGCTTTTTTGGTTTCGGCCAGAACGACGCCCATACCTTGTGTGCCTTGCAGCAGTTTGACGACGAGAGGCGCGCCGCCGCACATGGAGATCAGTTCGTTGGTGGCATCGATGGAGTGCGCGAAGCCGGTGACGGGCAGCCCTACACCTTTTTTTGCCAAAAGTTGCAAACTGCGCAGTTTATCCCGCGAGCGTGAAATGGCGACGCTGTCATTGAGTGTGAGAACGCCCATCATTTCAAATTGTCGCACCACCGCATTGCCATACGAGGTGTGTTGGACAGCGATCCGAGGAATGATGGCATCAGCCCTGAGTTCCTCGCCCTCCAAATAGATACGAGGCTTGCTTGAGGTGATATTCATGTAGCAGCGCAGGTAGTCTACCACGCGGACGGAGTGCCCGCGCGCGATCGCGGCTTGGACCAGGGCATCGGTGCTGTAAAGAGCGCTATTGCGAGAGAGGATGAGGAGATTCACGAGATTGGGGTAGGCGAAGTGTTGAGAAAATCATTGTGGTCGCCGAGCAAGTAGTCCGACTGCGGATCGACAAGAAAATAGCCAGCCATGGCGCGACGGCCAAGCAGAACGGGGCATTTCATGTGGCTGCGGTCGGCGAGTGTCAATTCTATCGGAAATGATAAGCCCCCGGCAAAAACAGCATTGGTTCGGATGATGACGCGATGCTGCGCGCTGCCGGTCGAGTTGCGGATGCTTTTGTAGCGAGAGAGTGGAGCCTGGCAATCGATAGTGCCACCTTGACTGTCGATGGTGCGGAAATGGACCACTGCGACCGAAGCGTCGACATGGATCTCAGTAGCATGAAGGGTGGAAGTGCGCGCGCCGGTATCTGTTTTGGCAATCCACGGCAATGATCCCAGCAGGGGTAGTCCGATCCATTCGTGACGGCCTACCAGCAAGCGAGTGCTGGCCTTGTGCGAAGTGGGCAGTTCATGCTGCTGCGCGAGTGCCGCTGCCGATTTTTTGACAAATACTCGCTGTGCTTTCCAAGCTCCTTGTAGGCGATGTTCCATCGGTTCGTTCCCGCATGATAGCATGAGAGCATGGGGAAAGAAACGTGAAATTTTGTGACGGCTTGGTCGCGAATGATGCATTGCTCTGAATGCGGAGTTGCCAGAAAGGGCATTTCTGTTTATCAAGATCCCGCGTTGCTTAAGGGTGTATCAACAAGTGGTCGAGCGTTGCTAGTGGTTTTTACACTGCTGGTCGGCTTGGGGTTGTGTTGGTGGCTCGTGCCGAGGGAGCAGGCCGAGGTGAGAGATCATCTGCGAGGGTTTCCTGACACCGATCATTTCATGCATGGTCTTCGCCCTTATGTCATGGCAATGGTATTTTTTCTGCCGTTTTTTGGTGCCTTGCTATATGCCTTCGCAGGAATCATGGCGCGCTGGTTAACGCGTGAATTTCTGCAGGCGATGCTCGTGTGCTACGGTGGTATTTTGCTGATTTATTTTCTTATCGATTTCTCAGGCAACGCCGCGCGCCTTGGGGAAGGTGGTAATCTCGGAGTCGGCACTTGGATGTATTATTCGCGACTGGCTCCTGCCATCGTGACCTTGCTGTTACCGTTTGGGATCCTGTTTTCCGTGATGTATTGCGCAGTCCGGGTATCGCGCTCCCGCGAAGTGGTGGCGGCATTGCAAAGTGGACGCAGCCTATTGCGTATCATGGCTCCCTTATATGTCTGCGGCTTATTGGGATCGCTTTTTTATCTGGGCTGTAATTTTCATTGGGCGCCGATGGCGGAGGGAACGAAGTCTGCTAACATGGATGAGGCGCGTGGTAAGACCGGAAAATTGATGAATCACACGGTGTTTTATTATTCGAAAGGACGGCGCATGTGGATGGTCACGGAATTTCCTCGTGCCTACGACCGGGGTGTCCCCCTGCGGGGAGTCGAGGTGACTTCGTTAAACGAGGATGGTTCCCTCGCGTCGCGTCTGTATGCGAAGGAGGCAACGTGGGTAGAGGCGGATCGCTCTTGGCATTTCGTTGATGTGGAACTGACAGATCATCACAAAAATCAGGCTCCGGTCTTCGTCAGTCCGCCCGATCCCTATGTGAAAACTTCTTGGACAGAGACTCCAGCGCAAATCGTCCAGCAGGGCCTGGATGTGAGGCATCTCGGGATGCCGGATATCAGCGGCATGATGCGTGCGGAGGTAAATGCGGAGTGGTTGAGACAGGATAGTTCTCGCTATGCGACGCAGTGGTATTACCGCATGGCTTTGCCCACGACTTGTTTGGTGTATGTGATGTTCGCGGTGCCGCTCTCGTTGTTTGTCACGCGTCGGGCTCATGGTGGAACGATGGCCCTGACGATCGTATTGGCGATTCATTTGGTGCTGTTCACCTCCGTTGCTCTGGCATTGGGTGAATCTGGCAATATGTCCCCGTTCCTTGCCGCATCGTTGCCTGTGGTGGTTTTCGCCTCGCTCGGCGGCTGGTTGATGAAACGCAGAATGTCGGGGCGAGCGCTTTGGCCTCTGTTTGGCGGATGATTTCAACCCTTGCGTGAGCGCTGCAGATCCGCAAGCGCCTGTTCCGCAAAATGAATGGTGCCGTCTTCGACATTACAGATAGCCACTAAAGTAAATCCACAGGCCATAGCCTGATCGATCATTTCCTCCGCTGGAATGCAGGCTCGCCCCGACGTTTGAATCAGTTGAAAGCTGACCTGAGCAAAGCCGTGATAGGCCCGATAGATCACCTCGGTGCAGGCCAATCGATCAGCAGTACGGAAGTCGAAAAGAAAATCATAAAGTTTGCCCTCATGGGTCAGCGCGCGTGCAAGTGATTCTCCCAGGGAGCCCTCAGCCAGAGGTGGGCGCAAGATGAGACAGGCATCGACTGCCAGCGTTTCCTCCCCATCCCGCAAGCGCACACCGTCTTTTTTTGCCTCGAGAAATCGAGTGGTATCGCGGTAACGGACTCGCAGCGATGCGGGTAAGGTGCCCATCACTGCTTCCAGTTGCTCTTTTGATCCCGTATACAGCGCCGCATGAGGCCAGAAACCTGGCAGGAACAAGTTCGACATGGCATCGTCGTGTCGGGTGATAAATACATCGCCCG
Source organism: Akkermansia muciniphila (assembly GCA_945888515.1). Classification (GTDB taxonomy): domain Bacteria; phylum Verrucomicrobiota; class Verrucomicrobiia; order Verrucomicrobiales; family Akkermansiaceae; genus UBA956. Next base: position 5,216 of record CAMDAD010000002.1, read on the forward strand.
GCCTTGCCAACTGCATCAATTCGGCGCGCTGCCGCGAGGTGATGCGCTTCGCTGAGCCTGAGGGTTTGATACCAGGTTGCCGTAGTTCTGCGATCGCGGAGCCGGACCAGCGGAAGAGATGAAACATCACTCTCCGGTATCCTGCGCGGTGGCTACTTAAAAAAGAAAACCACCGATACCACATGCGTCCACGCCAGATGCGCTGCTCCGCTCTGGACAAATGCATTTCTTCTTCCCGCAGAATCTTGATCAACCCAACAAAGATCTCTTGGTGCGCGAGTGCTAGAATTTCCGCGCGATGAGCGCGGTAGAAGGCTACGGCATCTTGAAATTGATGTCGCCGCTTGCGGTCGGTGGCGGCCTTGTGCAGAGAGGAAAAGGTGTATCGTGGTAAGCCGAAGCGCTGCTCTGGTTCATCGAGTTTTTTCCACACCACTGGTCTGGTGCGGGCGAGATCGATGATGAACGAGGATCCGCGGACCATCAGGCAGGCGGCGGCAAAGGCGGTGGCAAAATACGGTAGGTTCTCCGACCACTCACGCTTCATCCCTTTGAGCATGGTCTCGATCTGTTGCAGCGTAGCCAAGAGCGCCATGCGCGCGCTGAGATATTGGGCGTAGTGTAGGCGAACGCGCTCATCTTCGTCAGGAGTAAACCAGCCACGCTCCTGAGCCTTGTTCACGATCATGAGCTCCTCGCTTAGGCTGGCACGCGAGGGAATGCCGAGCGCAGCAGATTCCACGCTGCGCAGCGCACGCGATAGGGTAATGTCCGTCTGTGGCATGTCGACAATTGATGCTGCTTGGATTCGATCGGATGGCAAGCTTATGTTTTTTGTTAGATAAATTCCTCAGAGGTTCGTGCTTTGTCCCGAGTCTGTCAGGCTCTGGAACAGAAGAACCACTCGGAAATTGTCAAGAATATGTTGAGTTTATGGGAAAAAATATTTCCGCACTCCGTTGATTTTATCTTGCATACACAGGGGTCTTTTCGTCAAAACGGTCGCCGCCATGAATAAAGCCGAACTAATTGAAGCAGTGCAAAAAGCTATGGGCAAAGAAGCGACCAAACGTGCCGCCGAAGATGCCGTGAACAACGTTCTCGAAGCGATTGCCGTCGGGATCAAGAAGACAAGTAAAGTGCAACTTATCGGATTCGGTACGTTCACTGTGAAGAAGCGCGCCTCTCGCATGGGCCGCAATCCTAAGACCGGAGAGTCGATGAAAATCGCCGCTTCTAAGTCTGTCGGATTCAAAGCTTCCAGCAGCCTCAAAGGTGGTCTCAAGTAATCAGATAGCCATCATTCATCACTAACCCATCAGCCCTGGTTCGCCAGGGCTGTTTTTTTTGTATAGATCGGTTCTCAAATGTTCGTTGGTGATCAAAGAGTTTTTGGTGTGCAAACCGATCTGATTTTTTCCGCATCACACATCATGTCCCTCAGGGAATCGAAGAGTCTCTGGCATGACTCTTCGCCTTTTCTTGTGAGTCAGACTGCCAGGTCAATGGGGCGGATATGATGCCAGTTGCCCATTATCAGGATTGACAGCACCCATCACGTTTTGGCGAATGTGCCCACGTAATCAGCTTTAGGATAGTAGATCCAATGCGAAAATGATTTTGAGAAACGGTCTCATAAGGCTTCCACCACTCGCATGACGGTGCCTGCGGGCGTCAGCAGCCGAAAAAACGACGCAAGTTTTCCCGAGAGTCGCGCGCGATTGCCTCGGGAGATGGGGAGTAATCAAATACTTCAACGCTCACCCAACCCCGATAGTTGGTTTGGCGCAGAGCTGCGACGATCGGTTCGTAGTCGACTTGGCCCATGCCGGGACCTCGCAGGTTCGGATCGTTTGCGTGAAAATGCACGGTATAGTCCTGGCTGTTGCGGATCACTTCTGCGATGGGACTGCTTTCGTAGCTCATTGCTTTGACATCGAGGTGCAGTCGACAATGTGGATGTCCGACTTGCTCAATGACCTGGATTGTCTCCGCTGCACTGGTGAGAAAATTGGTTTCTACAGCGCCGAGGGGTTCCAGTGCCAGCGTGACGCCCAAGGGAGCACAGTGTTCTGCCACACTGCGGAAAAGGTCTACGGCGCGATGCGTTGCATCAGCCCGATCCCACTCTGTCTCGATATTCCGCTGTTTTGGTGAGCCCCAGACCATGATGGTGCCGCCCAGAGCGTGGCACACATCCGCTAGGTGTCTGCTGAAGTCGAGAGTCTTTTGTCGGACGGCCGCATCTGGCGTGGTCAAATGCAAGCCAGAGGGTTTGACCAACAGCCAGTGCAGACCCACTACCTCAATGCCTTCATTGCGTATATCCTTGCCCCACTGCTTGGCTTGTTCGAGCGAAATATGCTCCGGGGCCTCGGCAAGGGTGAAGGGCGCGATTTCCAGACCTGAGTAACCATACTCACGCGCCATCCGCGCGGCCTCAACGAGTGGAATCGCCCCGAAAGTTTCATTGCAAATGGCAAATTTCATGCCCGGACTATGAGAGAAATCAGCCGGAAAGACACGGATAATTTGCGGGAAATTGTCAGCAGGCATTCCGCGCTTGGCAGGACTTTAGTTGCTGCGCTCTTGTTGGCTTTTCAAATTCCGGTTGAGGCGCTCCACGACTTTGGGAGGCAGTGTGTTGTTGTTGGCCCAATTGATCGCAGCTTGTTGGTCGCGCTCCATCCACCATTCGAGAGTGCGGCTATACATCCTCTCTTGCTCTTCGTTATTGGTCAGTCGGGAGATGCTGGAGACGGCTGTTTGTGGATCTTGCCGAAAAGAGTGCCAAACAAATTGCTCTACCACACGATTGGTTACATCACTGCTATGGGCGTCCATGAGAGCTACGGCTTGTTGTGGATTTTCTGATGCTGTGGCGTTGATGATCCCGCGCAGTGCATTCGAGCGAACTTCGCCTGCGGGCAATTTGCTGAAATAGGCGAGCGCTGTCGTCTGGTCTTTGCTGGCCATGGCGAAGAGGGCGTCATCGATCAGTCGACCTGAATTTTCCGTGGGATTTGCAATGAGCCAATCAGCTGTTCCTTCTGGGTCTTGTTTGAGAGTGCGCTCGGCGATTCGGGTGATCGATCCGTCTCTGAGCGAAGGGTCGGTGAGTGAATTCACCCAATCACGAGCCCCAGCAAGACCTTTTTGCTGAAGTAGTGAGGGCAAAAGGTTGTCGAGTGCTTCACCACGTTCCGTAGAGCGTGGCATTTCTTGAAGCAACGAGGAGGCCAGTTCTGGATTTTGAAAAGCGAGGCCTTTGATCACGCCTACCATAAATGGATTGGCACCCTCTCCTTTGTGATTCGCTTTCGCCCAAGAGATGGCTGAATCTGGATCGTAGCCGGCCCATGCGGCGAGGATGGTTTGGCGCGCGAAGGGATTGTTTGTGTTTTTCGAAGCGTAGTCGAGGGCCGCTTGCGGGTTGGTTTTCGCCCATGCGGTGAGTAACATGGCGTAATCTCCCATACGCTCTGGAGGGATGCCCTCAGCGCGGTAAGCGGCGACAAATTCTTCAAATTGTTCCGGAGAGAGAGATTCGACGAGTTGCAGCCAAAGTCGTGCATGCTCCAGTGGATCGGCGATATTTTTGATTTCCTGCAAGCGCGCCATGGGGTCGGAGTTACTACCGCTTGCGTTAGGCTTTTCCATTCCCTGCCGTGGCGTGGCACTGGTCCGTCTCAGGTCGCTAACGGCACCACTTTCCATGTTACTACCGCGGAAGGAAGAAAGGCGTTCAGGATTGGTTTCCGTGTTGTTGCTGACAGAGGAAGGAGAGCTGCGTCCAATCATAAATCCGATCGTGCCAACGATCACGGTTAGGGCGGCAGGTAGGATTTTAGCTTTCATACGGGTGTGGTGCGATTCATTTACGCTGCAAAGTTTGAGTCCAGTGCCGCTGTGAAATCGAGATGTCAGTTTGATGTAATAAACGATGCGATGACGGGGTTTTGTTCGAAAAAAATGGGCGAAAACCGTTTTGCCATTGAAAAGGAGCGACTCCTCGTCTTGATTGATCACATGCCTGACAACGATTCATCGATCTCGATTCTACTGACGATTCTGCTACCCGTGCTGTTGTTGCTCGTATTCGTCGTGTTTCTGATCGTCATTCGCATCGCCTCGCGCTTGCGCCGTATCGAGCAACTTCTGCGGGAAAACCACAGCGGTGCGACAGAGTCAGTGCCGAGTAACTATGAGGTCGGTAAAAGGAAAAAGTCCGAATATGAGGAATTTTTGCGCGAGGATGGTGGACGCAGAATGCTTAGCAAACGCGAGCAGTCGGCAGCGTTTCGGGACTGGCGGCGGCAGCGTGGAAAAACGTGGAGCCCTCCCGATGTGGCGCATGATTAACGGTGCTCGCGAAACTCAATGGAGAGCTCCTGCTCCATTTCGCGAATCTTGTGACGCTCCCGGGGGTCGATCAGCACCAGTGACAATCCTGTTTTCCCTGCTCGTGCGGTCCGACCGCTACGATGAGTGTAGTAGTCGAACTGGTCAGGTAGCTGATGGTGAATGACAAAAGCTAGGTCTGGCACATCAATGCCGCGCGCGGAAACATCGGTGGTGACGAGTACGCGCACACGCAGCTTTTTGAAGCCACGCATCACCTTGTCGCGCTCGGTCTGCATCAGGTCGCCGTGGAGGACATCGACAGCGTGACCCCGACTGCGGAGTTGTTGCGCGACTTTGATGGCGATCTCGCGTGTGCGGCAAAAGATTAGGCCGCGATCTTCGCTGTGGGTTTCGAGAAATTCACAAATGCGCTCTAGCTTTTCATCGCGTGTGACCACGATGCACTCGTGTTCGATCTGCCGGTTGACAATGTGGCGTCGATCGATCTTCAAGACAGGGGCGTTGGCTGCCATGTGCTCGCGGATCAGTTGCGCGATGCCTTCGGGAATGGTAGCGGAGAATAACCAAGTGGTGCGACGCTGTGGAAGTTGGCGCAGGATCTCTTGTAATTCTTTGCGGAAGCCCATGCTAAGCATTTCGTCGGCTTCATCCAGAATCAGATGCCGCACGTGCTCCAAAGTGAGGGCGCGGCGTTTCAGAAGATCGATGAGACGCCCGGGCGTGACCACGATGATATGAGTGGGGCGTTGGAGCGCCGTGACTTGGCGGTCGATCTTATCGCCTCCCGCAAGAACCTCTACAAATACCTTTGCGCTGTATTTTGTGTAGCGGAAGAGTTGTTTGCCGATTTGTTTGGCGAGCTCGCGCGTGGGGGCGATGACTAGGCCCTGGATGCGTGGTTGGCTAGGGTCGATTTTTGCGAGCAAAGGCAAGCCGAAAGCGGCCGTCTTGCCTGTTCCCGTTTGCGCTTGCGCGACCAGATCCGTGTTTTTTTCGATCAACAGAGGAATGGTCTGTGTTTGGATGGGAGTCGGGGAAACGATGCCCATTTCAGTAAGAGCCTGACAATAGTCGTCGCGAATGCCGAGTGCGGAGAATGTGTTCAAAAGTCGTTAGTAGGTTGTGTGGGGTAGAGTAGGGGATGCGCGAATGAATGACAAGCCACGATGTTTGCAATGGCAAGCGCATAGCGAATTTGGTTTGCAAATTTGCTATCCCGCGCAAGGATGGGGTGTGTTTTTGTCTTACTGCACCAACATCCATCCTGCGGAATCGTGGCAGGAGACATTCGCCGCATTGCAAACATACGCCATGCGGTTGAAGGAAATTGTCCAGGGAGAATCGAAGCTGTTAGACCCCTTTCCTCTGGCACCGCGACTTTCCGCCCGTGCGGCCGCCGAGTTGCTGGAAGCGGATCACCTCGCTGCGTTTGTCACGTGGGTGAAGGAAAATGGATGCTGCGTATTCACCATCAATGGCTTCCCTTTCGGAGCCTTTCACGGTACGCGGGTGAAAGAAAATGTGTATCGGCCTGACTGGTCCGAGCGCATTCGTCTGGACTATACGATGCAGTTATTTCAGATCCTGCTGCCCTTTTTGCAGGTGGGGGAAGAAGGTTCGGTCTCGACCTTGCCCGGCTCGTTCAAAGAATTTCAGGCTGACGAAAATAAGATATTCGATCACCTGATGGAATGCGCCACACGTCTCGAGGAAATGTCAGTCGCCAGCGGTTGCGATCTGCATTTGGGACTGGAGCCAGAGCCTCTTGGCCACTTTGAGAACACGCGCGAAACGCTGGCGTTTTTCCAGCGACTCTGGGACTACGCACCGGAGACGGAGATCCTGCGTCGACGCATCGGCGTCAATTACGACACCTGCCACTTTGCCTTAGAATATGAGGACTGCGTCAATTCACTGGAGGCATTTCGGCAAGCGGGTATTCGCATATCGAAAGTGCACTTGTCTGCCGCACTGGCACTAGATCCACGCGATCCTGAGGCTCTTCAATCGTTGCGGAATTTCAATGAGCCGACTTACCTTCACCAGGTATTGTTGCGCTACTCTGATCAATCCATTACCCGCTTCAGAGATCTTCCCGAATTTTTTGCTGCCGACCCCGCTCTGGCCGCTCAAGCGGATGAGGCGCGGGTGCATTTTCACATCCCTCTTGATGCGGATCCGATGCCGCCACTCAAGTCTACACGCGCGCATGCGGCGGAATTGTTAGCCTACTGGAACTTGCATCCGGACTTTTGTCGACACTTCGAGATAGAAACGTACACGTGGGGCGTGCTACCTAGCGATTTGCAGCGTCCCATGGAAGAACACCTCGCGGCGGAATACCGTTGGGTATTGGAAAGGCTGCATACATGAAACAATGTTACCTACGCATTTGCGCCGCAATCACGTTGCTACTGCTCGGTTCTTGTCTCGGCGGGCGAGAGGAGTTTTGGTTCGAGCGAAATGGCAGTGGCCGGCTGCAGGCTGAGTATCAATTGCCCATGTTTGCCATCACCTCGCTGGGAGGTGAGGAGAAATTGCGTGAAATCGTGACGAATTATTTCACCAAAGAACCTGGCGTGAGCCTAGACAAGTTTTCGCTCGAACGCCGCGGGTCACAAGCGATCCTCTCCCTCAGTGCGGGCTTCGAATCCGTGCTACAATTAGCCAAGCTATTAGAAAAGCCTGCTCCTGGCTCGAACGAGCCGGCATTGCCAGAGCCTATGGTGAAATTGTTAGGTGAGATAGCTGTCAAGCGCGTCGGCTTGACAGTAGATTTCCAACGTCGGATCGACCCACGGCAGGTCTTTGCCGATGGTTTCATCAGTCCCTCGCAGTCGCAGATGAAAGGCTATCAATTGCAATACATTATGCACTTGCCCACCGTTGTGGAATATTCCAATGCGCATGAAACACTCAATCAAGGACGAACGCTGGTGTGGAGGTATGAGCTGGCCGATGCCATGAAGCAGCCCGTGGAGACGAATTTTATCGCACCGATTCCCATTCCCTCTTGGGCTTGGCCTGCAATCGCGAGCTTAATCGTCATATCGGCATGGTGGCTTGTACGGAGGAGAAAGCGCGCACGAAAAAATCATTGCTCCTGAGACAACGCATCAAACACTGGCGCAGGCACATAACGCCGCACTATGTCCTCCCAACCTGCGGGACCGATGAGGCTTTTGATCATGGAAGAGGAAAGCTCGGCGATATCGCGAGGCGGCATTAGGAAGACCGTATCAATTTCTGGTGCCATGTCTGAATTGATGTGCCGCATCACACGCTCGTATTCGTAGTCGTGAGGTGAACGAATTCCGCGCAGGATGTAGGTGGCATTCATACGCTTGGCATAATCGACCAGATAACGGTTATCGAAATGCGCGATTGTTAGACGCTCGCACGAGTGGGTGGAGGCCCGCAGGAAATCCATGCGCTGCTCGACACTGTAGCTGTAGGACTTTTGCGGATTGTTGCCAATTGCCACGATGAGACGATCGAACAATTCCAAGCCTCGCTGGATCATCCAAATGTGACCATTGGTGGGTGGATCGAATGATCCCGCATAAACTGCCGTGCGCATGAAACCATCATAATGGCGGAAACACGCGGGTCAATCCACAAGTATCCCGCTTTACGTAACCATAGGAATAGGCGTTCGGTTCACTTCGATCTGATTTGCACGCGCTCCAGCCATTCCGCACAGCGCTCCGGCCATACTTTGGCTTCACCTTTCGAATGCAATCCATAGCCGTGACCACCTGTCGGATAGAGTGTGAATTCATGCTTCACTCCGGCATTCTCAAGTGCTTGAGCGAAAAACTTGCTGCCAGATATATAGTTTTTGTCATCTTCTGTGTGTACTATATACGTAGTAGGAATCTGCTTGCTTACTGGTAATTCAGCGGCGAGACGGTTGTTTTTATCAAGATAGGCAGGATAGACCAATACGGCGAAGTCCGGACGATCGGAGAGTTTGTCGGTATCGTCGATAGACTGATAAAAACTAGTCCCGTGATTGGTGGCAAGGCGCGCACACAGATGGCCTCCTGCTGAGAACCCCATGACACCGATGCGTGTAGTATCAATATTCCAATCGATGTGTTTTGCACGCGCCAGCCGCACGGCACGCTGTAGGTCCTGCAAGGCACCCTCGCGATTCTGGGGCACGCGGTATTTCAGCACGATGCCTGTGATACCAAGAGTGTTCAGCCAAGCGGCAACATCGCTGCCTTCTTTATGAATCGCTAAAATCTGATAGCCACCACCGGGACAGATGATCACGGCGGGTGCGTGCTTTTGTGCTGAGGGTGCGGGATAAACCGTCATGGTGGGCTCGCTGACATTGGTCAAACGAACGACCCCATCGCCCTTGCTGGGAGCTTCCTTCTCCGCTTCCTTCGCACCATTTCCCGGCATCTTGCCGCTGGGCCAAACCGAAACGACCTCAGGAGCAGCAAACGTCAGCGTGGCAGAGGCAAGAGCAAGCATGATGATCCCTGTAGTTTGTTTTTTCATAAGCACGATGCTCGCTAATGACCCACACCGTGTCGAGTTTGATTTTGCGCTCGTGCCTGTGAATCTAGGGTTGCCAGAGCTATGCCTGAAAGGATTTGGTATTGCGCTCATCCAGCGCTTGCCCGGGATGCATCCTACGAACCCATGGAGCATCTGTGGGTCATTTGCCGTGGAAAAACATTCCGTCCGAGAGGGGCATCTCATCGGATCACTCAGGGCCTTTGCCGGAAAATGCTGGAATCAATGTCGAATATCGCTCTATGGGACATCATGATGCGTCTCTCTGGGGCGAGAGGTAAAAGAGTTCTTTCGCGGATTCAAGATCCATTGGAGACAAAAATTTCATTCTTTCATCATCGCAAAGCGCTTGCGGAAGTAGGGCAAATGTGGATGCTGGGCGGGTGCTTCCAGCGAATGAAATCATCAGTGCCGTACTGCCGGCTTATTTGCTGATTGTGCTGGGTGTGGTATTGCGCAAGTCGCGAATTTTACGCAAGGAGCATGATGAACCGCTGATGCATGCGGTGTATAGTATCATGTATCCGTGTTTCATCCTCGATAAAATTCTTGGCAGTGATGCGCTGAAGCAGGGCTCGGTGGTAGGATGGAGTCTGGGCATCGGATTCAGCGAACTGTTGGTCGGGATGGCCGTGGGCATCGTGGCGGGCCGCTGGATTCAGTTGCAAAAGGGGGCGGGCCTGAGGACTTTTGCGTTTTCTGTGGGGATTCAGAATTTCGGCTTCACTGCGATTCCTATCGTGCATGCGCTCTACGGCGCGGCGGCGGTTTCGGTGCTGATGGTGCATAACCTCGGCGTGGAGCTTTCGATCTGGACCTTTGGCGTGATGGTGATGTCCAACGACAAACAGATTCCATGGAAAAAGTTGATCAACGGTCCAGCGATATCGGTGGTGGCCGGGCTTCTGTTAGTGGCTTTTAGGCTGGATGTGTATTTTACCGGACCAGTGCGAGAAATGATGCGTTGGCTGGGCAGCGGTGCTTTTCCTTTAGCCTTGTTGGTTACGGGAGCTATCATGATCGACATGGTGCGCGCGGAAAAGCCCTCTCTGCGCATTGCGGTCGTCGGTTCCATTTTACGGCTCGGCGTGATCCCTATGATCATACTGGCGGTGGCGAAGTATTTCCCGCTCTCGCTTGAATTAAAGCAGGTGCTGATCGTGCAGGCGGCCATGCCCGCAGCGATGTCTCCTTTACTGATTGCCAAGTTGTATGGGGGGCGTCCGGGAATCGCGGCACAGATCATCGTGGTGACGACACTGCTTAGCCTACTGACTCTGCCTTGGATTATCGCTTTTGGCGCGTTTTGGGTGCTAGGCTAAGACACAGCGTGCAAACGACCCCGCTGCAGACCCCATTGATGAAAAACAATCAGTCGCGCTTCCGCAGTGCAATTGCGATGCAAGAAAGTATCCACAGTGCGAACAATCCCACGGCCCAGAGCGGCAGACCGATGCGTGCGCTGAGAGGTAACGATACGCCATCTCCTTCGAGCAATTCACCAGCATCCACGGGTGCGACTGCAGCGGGTAGGGGAGGCGGGATCAGTTCGCTCGCATTCAACATCGGCTTGCCCACTTCGCTGCGCATAGCGGCTACTTGTGAGGCTGTCACTGGGCTGGCTTGATTGCCAAAACTGTTACGGATGAAAGTCAGAACTCCAGCGATTTGTTCATCGTTTTGATGCGCTTGCGGAGGCATCACGAGGTTGTATTCCGTGCCCTTGACCTTGACCGGTCCCATCAGACCACGCAGTTGGATGCGGATCAAATTTTCTACGGGTCCTAACACCCACTCGGATCCTGCAAGCGGCGGCCCGATGCCAGCTGCACCGCCACCATCCGCACCATGACAGGCCTGGCACACGGCATACTGGGTCTTACCCATGGCCATTGCTTCCTCCGATGGTCCGGCTGACTCTGTGGCTGGCTCGGCAGATTCTGCGGTGGAAATCAGCATCAGCGACGAGGTATCAGTGCTGGGAATGGCACGATGGAAACTTACTTCCACGGGCACAACTTTTTTCTGATTCTTCGGCGCAGGTGCGTTCTTTTTCAAAGTGACTAACCATTCGACCAAGTCGCGTGCCTCGCGCGGTTTGAGCAGACCCATCATCGGCGGCATGGCGGATAAAGGCGGCGACATTTCCTTGATATCTTTGCGTTTTACGCGGGAGACGGTTTCTCCGGCATCGATGTCGATGAAGTCTTTGTCTTCTTTCACCATGATTCCGCCAATGACTTTGTCGTTGCGCAAGGTTACCGAGACCACTCCGTAGCCAGCTGCGACTTTGCTCATGGGAGACATCATGGATTCCATCATGAAGTGCCTGTCACCGCGCGTGCCCACTCCTGCGAGATTCGGACCGGCTTCACCGCCCGCTTCATGCCCTTGTCCGGCGCGGTGGCAGCGCATGCATTCTGCTGGATGCGAGAGATAAATTTGCTCGCCTCGTTTGGCATCGCCGCCTTCCAGCGCGACCATCCACGAAGCTAAAGGATCACTCGTTGACAAGGATGCTTTCCAGTCCACCAGTGCTTTCTTCACTGATGCCTCTTCGCGCGCTTCCGCTGTTTCTAACAACTCGATAGCATAAGGCAGCACGCCCTTGGCCTGGATGAGGGAGCGCAGCCCCTTAGCAATCTCTGCCGCCGCAGCCTCGCCAGGCACTTTCGCCATCAGCGTCCAAGCGCCTTGGGCGAGAAACTTATCTTGGTGTAACAGGAGTTGTTGCAAGGGCACGAGGGCGGCTTGTGGCTGACGCTTTACCATTTCACGCAGAGCAGCCAGAGCCAATACGGCATCGGTATCGCCGGCCCAACGTGTCAGTGATTGATCGAGATCGTTCGTTTTCGCCTGAGCGAAAAGTTCGAGAGCTTTGGCACGCGCTGCGCCGGCGAGCCCTGCGTCATCGACAATGTTCTGCAAATCCTTAGGTGTTAGCCCGGCGAGTGTGAGTTGATATTGGTCGACCAAGCCAAGCGCCTTGGCGAGAACAGGACCACCGCTGCGAATTAGGGCGGGCAGGCCAGCGCTGAGAACGGGCTTGATTTCATCGGCATTGCGTTCGGGTAAGGGAGCCCAGAAACCGATCGATTGCTCCACAGGAAATGGCTTGGGCCACTGCGACAGTAGTCTGATTGCCTCTTCGCGCACGGGCTTCGCCAGTTCCGGATCACTCGCGGCATGGAGCAGGCGCTTGGCATTGTCGGCCCCGCCAATGCGGAAAGCGCTGTGCAGCAGTCGACGCCACATCATTTCTGTGCGCTTCACTCCGGGGGATTGATCTAAAAGCGCCACCACCGAAGGTCGGCTTTCTTCCAGCATCTGATCGTGGATCGCGCGTATCGCTTCATCGGCTACGCGGGGATTTTCATCGGCGACAAAGTCTCGCAGCAACGGGCTTTTGAGGCGTCGCAGGGCTACTACCACCGCCAGACGAACGGATGGATCTTTCTCCGCACGCAGGGAACTCAATTGTGGCTCGGGCAGAATTTTCGAGAGCGCGAAGGAGCCAGCGTGACGCAGGTAGGGGTCTTTGTCTTGGTTGTTTTTGATCATTTCCACAATTTGCGGAACCAACATTTTTCCTCCTTGTTTGGCAACCACGATCGCTGCGTGAAATGCCACACGCTTGGATTCATCTTTCAACAATTCCGCCAGTGGCAAGGAGGGCAGTGGCAGGTCTTTGACATCAGCCAACATTTTTAGCGCTTGCGTGCGGATTTCGGCATCGGAGTCTTGCAACAATGCGGTGAGATGAGCCGTCGCGGGTTTCATCTTGCTCGTATCAGAAATAGGCGTCGCGCCAGCGACTCCCGGTGCGGCGACAATGCCGCGGCGTGCGATGATTCCCATGCCCCAGAGGGAGTGCAGTCGTGCGAAGTCATTTTTCGATTGCAAGCCCGTTTCAAGCGCCGCATAGCCATCGGCGCGGCGAGTCAGCTCGATTTGCGCACGCAGTCGCACACGCATGTCTGGATGAGAAAGCATGCCGCCTAACTCGACGCTGCTCCGTTTGGCGAAACCCTCCGAAAACCATTGTGTTACTTGTTTGACAGCATCAGCACGATACATCGTTTTTCCCGCATCAAGCGAATAAATGCGACCATCATTATGCGAGGTCCAGCCGCCTTTGTAATCGGCCACGATGAGTTTTCCATCGTATGAATATTCGACATCGGTGGCAGCCACTCCCCAGTTGAATTCGCGCGCATCCACAAGTTTCATGCCAGCGCCCTCAGGAGCCACTGCAAACGAATAAATGCCTGATGCGGCGGAGGCGCCACGGTAATCGCAGATCAGGAATCGCCCTGCTTCCGACTCCAGAAATCCGGCACCTGGGTGATAAGTAAGGCCAGATGGTCCGCTGGTGAGATTGGCCATGGGCGGCACGATGAATGCAGGTTGATCGGCGTTCTGCGGTTCCCACATGCGCTCGACCATCCATCGGCCCACGGGGTGAGAGTCCAAGCCGATTTGTTTATAGAACGTATGCATCGCCTGATGCTCCATCTGCCACCCGCTATCGCCACCTGGCACGATGTAAACAACGCGTGCTTTATCTCCTTGGTCAGAATTGTTGTCCACACTGATCGCATTGCCCTGCGCATCGAAGGCGATCTCCTTTGGATTGCGCAGGCCGGTGTGGATGAGTTCGAAGTGCGAGCCGTCAGGCTCAAAGCGGAAAGCCGCGCCCTCGTTGGGATAGTGGTAGGTTTTTCCCTCTTTGGTGGTGAGGCTTAGTGCGCGGTCGCCCACGGTGCCGTAGATCATGCCATCGGGCCCTAACGCAAATCCGTTGAGGTCGTGACCACTGAGTGAAATGCGGACGCCGAAGCCGCCTTGCAGAATTTTCTTTTCATCAGAAACCCCATCGCCGTTGGTATCGCGGAGCGTCCAGATGTTGGGAATGCTGGCGAGATATATCGTGCCTTCTAGCGCAAAAACCCCAGCTGCCGTGCCGTCGAGAACATCATTGAAACCATCGGCAAACACCTTGCTGGTCTCGCAGACACCATCTCCATCTTGGTCCACCAGTAATCTAACGATTTCTGACTTTTCTGTCAGCTTGGCAATGGATTTTTTGTCTTTCCACTTCTCATGAAGCTTGCGGCGGTCCTCGACTTTTTGCGCGGCGAGGTCATCGAGATACCAGTAGAGATTATCTCGATCATCTTCGATGCCGAAACGGAAACGATGGGTCTCGGAAACGTAGATGTTGCCCTTTTCATCGAAACACAGTGCTGTCGGTGAGGTGACTTTCTGTGTTTTGTGATCCGCCATGACCTTCGCGGTCACGCCTTCTGGAATGGTTATGCCGGGCAGCACCGGTGTGGCCACCAGACCCTTGGTGTAGGGCTTGTTGCCTTTCGTTACTGGGGGGAATTTCTGGTTGGCGTAGTCGGTAAAGATAAAGTGGTCCGCTGCGATGAATCCCCACTTTCCACGTTCGTCATCGATCACGCGGATGCTCGCAGTTTTGCCTTTGAATGCTGCGACGTCCCACGTCACGCTATCAAGGCGCAGGGAATTTTTGCCCGTGGCTTCTTTTTCCACCTTGCCATCGATGAGCAACTGCACGCAGGTCTTGCCTGGATGTTCGCCACCTGCGATGAGAAAAACGATGTAAGGTTCCTGAATGATAAAATCGCTCGACGTGAGTGAGCCAGTGGCGGCATCTCCCTCATGCGCGGAGCAAGCCAAGCTCTCGCCAGAATACGCAGTCAATTCAGCCGTCAGGCCTCGGGTGATGCCGGGTATGGGAGCTTTGCCAAAGGCGCTTCCTTCCTCTTTCCACGATCCGAATCCATCGCCCTCGAAGGCTTCGAAGACTTTGGTGGCCGCCGTTGCCGAGGTGGCAGATAATGCGCTTAGCAGCGCAAGGGTACGGGATACAGGTTTCATCGGACACAACCTATGCGCCGACACCATTTGCGCAAGGGTAGAATTGACTCATGTCAGCGATTTTTGTGTTTGCCAGTGCTTGGGGCTCTCGACCTGCCCTGACTGGGCAGGCGCGCTTTTCCTGTTTGTGCGCCGTGCGATTGAACGCACAAAGCCGCGCAGACCACGATGCGACTGTGCGATGAAATCACCATCACGCATGCCGATCGCACGAAGCGCCCGCCCGTGTCCCAGCCACAACACGGCCGCACAAGCATAGCCGAGGAAATAAAACCATGCGCGCTGCACGACATTCCATCCATGCGGATGATCATGGCACAAGCGATCGCGGTGATAGGAAACATGACCCGATTCATCACGCAGAATCAACCCGCACATATCCGCAATCGGTTTATCACCGCAGTTTTTGCGAATGATCCGATAGTATACCGTGCTGATGATTTCCACTTGCAAAAGCACCAGCATCTCAAACTGCGCACCCATGAAACGACGCACCCGCTGAAACTGGCGAAACGCAAACGTATCGGTGACAAAAGTTCCGTTCAATCGCTTCACCGCTCCACTCAACAAGCGCGAGTGTTCCGCCTCCTCGCGAAACCACATATCCGTGACGCGTTGTGTGTTCTCTGAGCTCGCGCGGTAGGTGGCGGCATCGCGCGCGATCAAGCAGCAGGGTCCACCGCCATCGCCGAGTTGGTATTCTGCCAAGGACCACGCCAGAGCTCGGCGTTTTTTCTCCTCCATAGCAAAAGGCATATCCCAATCCGGCTCTTTGCGATTGAGACGGTTTTTTTCAAAATGCCGGATCCATTTTTCCTGATGTGAGTTACGATTTGTTTTCATAAGGGTGCGCCCGAAGGCACACGAAATCTCACATCCCTTGATGAATGCCTGATGCAGCAACGATGAAAATTCTATGAATTGTCAGTCCACACCTCGATGGTGCGCAAAAAATGCGTCACCGATGATTACTGTGGTTGGTTGCCTATCTCAGTGACTCAGCCAATCAAAATCAGACGCGGTGGATCTCCCACGGTCGGATCCGGCGCGCGATGAATGCAGGGTGGCACCGGATTTCCTGGATAGTCGATGGCGATGCGCCACAGGTGCCCCACGCCGAAGCAGAACGTTCTAGCGCCGGGTAGTGCTTCATAGTGGAGGTCATAAAAATTCTCGCTCAAATACTCGAGAAAGTTCTCATCATCCTCGCCGCCGAAATCAGCGAGCAAGACTTTGCGAAGGGCGGGAATCTGCGCGCGCGGGATGACATCGTGATGGCACACGCCTAGGCTCGATGCTCCTGAATACGTGCAAAGATAGGTATCTGCTGCATCGGTGGCGCGATCTGCGTGAAAGGAACAGACATCCGTGCGCATGAGCGATGGCTGATCATGGCCGATGTATCCATTGACGCAATCAATCTCTGGATCAAGGCCATATGATTGCAATTGTTCTTGGTCACGGAGCATGAAGTCGATGGCTACTTTACCTGCTGCGCTCACAGGAAGGGAGAGCAATCGGGCGCGTTCAAGGGTGGTGATGCCGCGCTCTGCTTTGAGGTGACGAATCACTTCCGAAAAATCTCCTTCGATCGTGCGTCTCAGGCACAGTGCATTGAATTCATCGCACATCGGTGTGGAAATAAGTTCTTCAAAGCTATGCACATAGCGCACATAGGGTGGATCAGTTGGAGTAGAATGCATGCAGGAATTTCTATGCAAGGGTTGAGGGATATACCAATCTTTTGCGATGATCCGCTGCTGTTTTCGATCGCGCTTCTGGTATTCTTGATCCGCTGAATCCCCCCGAAAATTCCCGCCATCGCATCTGCAAGTTCACTCTGAATGGGCTGCTCTTGCGGCACTAATCCTGTTTTGGTCGCGGAGTCCAAGGTTTTTTGAACGCTGGTTTTTTGCGTGCGGTTTCTCCGAGACTGGCGCGATCATCGGCAACGGTTCGCCTGCCGAGCGCAGCCATTAGTTGATTGATCTCCGTGGCTTCTTGCAGCAAAGGCATCAGTGCCTCAGCACTCAGTCCTGTTTGGTTGAGCGCGGATTGATTGATAGCGTATCGCTTATTGAGGGCTTTTTCGGAAAGCTTGGCCAAGGCTTCTTCGGCGTCGCGCAAAGGCTGCGCAGAGATGGACTGGTGAAAGGTGGGATCGAATTGTAGCGCGCGCCGATCACCCTCTGATAAAGACGATAGAAACGTATTAATCGCCGCAGCATTCCCTGACTCCATTTCAGCACTGAGGATGGTTTCTAACAGGGGAACTCCTTCAACGTAGCGCGCGGCATCGTGAAGGCACTCGTATTGCTCTCCGAGATACTGCCGGGCCTCGGCGGAGTGGAGGGCGAGATTGCAGAGGAAGGCGATGAGGGAATCGATGGCGCTGATTTCCACGGTGTTCGGCTGCGTTTCTTCTTTCGGATTGCGTTGCTCACGTTGTTGTTTTTTGCGTGCCAGCGAGGTGGCGGCGCGGAGGTCCGGAGCGCTCATTTGCAGACGCGTCGCGCAATGGTTCAGCAGGGAATCGCGCGATACCGGATCGGCGATGTATGCGAGCAATGCGGCGACTTCGCGCGCAGTATTGCCTCGCGCCTGGGCATTGGCGAGTCCGCCCTCGACTTGGGCGCGGTCGATTTTGAAATCAAAAAACGGCCGAGCATCGGCGAGCAGTTGGCGGAATGCATCGGGCCCCTCGCGTTTTAAAAAGGAATCTGGATCATCCCCTGCGGGCATGGAAACAACGCGAACGTGGATGCTTTCGCTGGATAGCTCGCGGAAGGCCCTTGCGCAAGCGGAGTAACCGGCATTGTCAGCATCGAAACAGAGGATGGCCGTATCGGTGTAGCGCTTGAGAATTTTCGCGTGTTGCGGCGTGCAGGCGGTGCCAAGCGTGGCGATGGCTTGATCGATGCCGTGCTCGTGGCAGGCCAACGCGTCGAGTTGCCCTTCGCAGATCAATACGGCTTTTTCCTTCATGATGGGCTTCCGCGCGCGGTCGAAGGCGAACAGTGTTTTTGATTTGAGAAATAGCGCGGTCTCGGGCGAGTTGATGTATTTTCCGGAATTCGGATCGTTGATGATTTGTCGTCCGGAAAACGCGATGATGTCACCTTGGTCGTTAGCGATCGGAAACATCAGTCGGTCGCGAAAGCGGATGTAGAGACCGCCTTGCTCGCGCTGCACGGCGATGCCGGAATCGACGAGTTCGCGACCGGTGAATTTTTTTTCGCGAGCCCAATCCAGAAACGTTTTGCCGTCCGCGGGCATCCAGCCGACCATCCATCGCTCTGCCATTTCCTTGCCGTAGCCACGTGATTTCAGATAGGCGCGGGCATGTTTGGCACGCGGGTCGGTGAGCAGCAGTGCGTGCATAAAGCGTGTGGCCTCGCGATGCAGGTCCAACAATCGCCCGCGTTTGCGCTTATTGCGCTCGCCTTCGGCATCGAAGACGTCTTCCACGATGGGAATATTCGCCTTGGCTGCGAGTTTGCGCACGGCATCCACGAACGAAAGCCCCTCGTGTTTCATGACGAAGGAAAAGGCGTCACCGCCTTCTCCGCACCCGTAGCATTTGAATGATTGGCGTTGCGGATTGATGTGGAACGACGGCGTTTTTTCGTTGTGAAATGGGCAGTTTGCTTTGTACGAAGAGCCTGCCCGCTTGACTGGTATATAGGAGGAAATGAGGTCCACGATATCGGTGGCCTCTAATACTTTGATGCGGGTCTCTTGGGAAATTTGTGCCAATGGATGAGCTGTGTGCGTGGTGCAATGTGGTAGCAGAGCATCGACACCTTCACCACGCAAAAAATTTCTTTTGTGGGTGGATCGCTGTCGTATTCTGTCATTACTTGGAGAAAAAGCATGCATTTGCCGAATTTTACGCTAGCTTCGTCCACGCTGCAGCGTAGTCATCTTATGTTTTTCAGTCGAGTCATCGTTCCCTTGTCCATCCTCGCCCTCGGTGGTGGGGCATGGTATTATTTGGGCCGTCCGGTCGAGAAGCCGAAACCGATTTCTCTGCCTGAGCAGCTGATCAAGACGGAGATACAGGAGATGACGCCGAGTGATTACCAAGTGCAGATCGAGAGCCAAGGTTCTGTGCGCCCCCACTATGTGACGACGATCACGTCTCTCGTACCGGGCTCGGTTACGGTATTGCATCCCTGTTTTGAAGATGGTGCGTTTTTTGAAAAAGACCAGGTGCTTGCGGAGCTGGATCCCGCCGACTTCGAAGCAGCTCAGGCGTCGGCTGAAGCTCGTCTCGCCCGCGCGGAAGCGGCTCTGCAGCAGGAAAAAGCCAGAGCAAAACAGGCGCGCTTGAACTGGGAGGACATCGGCTACGACGAAGAGCCATCGGACCTCGTCCTACGCATTCCTCAGCTCAAGGAAGCGGAGGCCTCGGTCAAGTCCGCTACCGCCGATCTCGATCAAGCTCGCCGCAATCTGGAACGGACGAAAATCAAAGCGCCTTTTGCCGGTCGCGTCAAAATACGCAATGTCGGTCTTGGTCAGGCCGTGGGCGCCAGTTCACCACTCGGGGAGGTCTTTGCATCGGACTACGCAGAGATCCGCCTACCCATCTCGCCTTCGCAGTTGAATTTTGTTAAGCTACCAGCGGAAGAAGCGGATGCTCCCGTGCCTGTGCGACTTACCGATGCGAGTGGCGTGATCAATGATCATTCTTGGCTCGCTCACATCGTCCGGACGGAAGGCACGCTGGATGAGGCGACGCGCGAGCTTTTTGCCATCGCACGCATCGATGATCCTTTCGGTCGGGAAAAAAAATCGCCACCACTTCGGATCGGCCAACCCTTGCGCGCACAGATCGAGGGCGTCAATCTCCCTAAAGTATATGTATTGCCGCGCAAAGCGCTGCGCGGGGTCAATCGCGTGTATATGGTGGAACAGAATCCGCCCGTGTTGATGCGCCGCACCATCGTTCCCATCTGGTCCACCGCTACCGAGATCATCGTGCAAGAAGGCTTTACACCCGGTGAGAAACTCTCGACGTCATCACTCACGTATGCAGTGGAGGGTGCGAAAGTGGAAATCATCTCCACACCAGTGGATGCCGTATCGGAAGGCAACGCTGCCGACACGAGCCCGAAATCATGAAGATCGACCATAGCTCGATGTTGGGAAAACCAAAAATATCAAGTAAAGTTAAATTTTTTCTTGAAGCGTCATAAAAATTTGTTACCTTGGTCGTTGTGAAGACCAAAACCTTACTCTTCGTCCTCGTCATGTTGTCCTCCGCATTCTTTGCTGGAGCTACTACGCACGTAGTAAAATCGGGAGATAACTTGTATCGCATCGCACGGAACTACGGCGTTTCCTTGAAGCAGCTGCAGAGCGCCAACCCCGGAGCGAGTGTGCAATCGCTGCGCATCGGCCAAAAGCTGACAATTCCGACGAGCCGTGCTGCTGCCCCGCTCGCTACGACGGAGGCGCCCGTTGCTCAATCTTCCTCCACTGCCGCATCGGGCACATACGAGGTGAAAGCGGGTGACAACCTCTCCAAGATCGCGCAACAACAAGGCACGACACTTGCCGAGCTCCAAGCAGCGAACCCGAATCTCAATCCGCATCGTCTCGCGATTGGTCAGAAAATCCAGTTGCCAGAATCGGCTGCTGCAGCGAGCGAATCCTCGGCTACCTTGGCGAGCTCCTACAGCACGTCAACGGCTCCTGCTGCCATCGAGCGCGCGGAGTCTGCTGAGCAGTCCGTGCCGCCGGTAGTGAAAGAGGAACCCGCTCCCGCCCCACAGCCTGCAACTGTTGCGGAGATGCAGGAACCCGTGAAGGAAGTCACTCCTGAGCCGGTGGCGACATCGCAAACGGTTAACAATCCGACACCGGAACCGGCTGCCCAACCAGCGGCAAGCACCTATCGACTCATCAAAACTACCCGCGAGCTCACTCTGGCTGAGGTAGCGAAGGAGAACAACACGACCACGGATAAAATCAATGCGTTGAATGGCTGGAGCTTCAGCCCGCAGACCCTTCTCGCCGTGGACTCCGAACTCTACATTCCCGCTCAGCCATAAGTAGAGCGCTCCGTCCCCACGGCACCCTTACCCGCCTGGAGTGATCCTCTCCAGGCGGGATTTTTTTTTCGTGAGAGTCTGCTACTAGCGAGAGTCGTCCTTACTGACAGCTTCATCAACTCACCGATTTTCTTTGACATGAGGGAAACTAGGGGTTGCGCGCAGGCCAGCTTTCCCTTATGGCAATGCCGTCTCCATCACACTTATCATCATGAGCAAAAGCGACTTCGGACTTATCGGACTGGCCGTCATGGGCCAAAATCTCGTTCTCAATGTGGAATCTCGTGGCTTCCAAGTCAGCGTCTACAACCGCACCACCGCCACCACCGATGAATTCATCGCGGCTCATCCCGGCAAAAAACTCGTCGGATCCAAGACTCTCGAGGAGTTCGTGCAGTCCCTCGCCACCCCGCGCAAAATCCAAATCATGGTCAAAGCAGGCGGCCCTGTTGACGCGGTGATCGAGCAACTCATCCCGCTTCTCGACCAAGGCGATATCATCATCGATGGCGGCAACTCCCTCTACACCGATACCGAGCGCCGCGATGCCTATCTCACGGAAAAAGGTCTACGTTTCATCGGCGCAGGCGTTTCCGGCGGTGAAGAAGGCGCGCGCAAAGGCCCTTCCATCATGCCCGGCGGCCCGCTGTCCACTTGGGATGTGATGAAGCCGATCTTCGAATCCATCTCTGCTAAAGTCGATGGCGAGCCCTGCGTCACTCACATCGGCCCCGGCGGCGCTGGTCATTACGTGAAAATGATCCACAACGGTATTGAATACGGCGACATGCAGCTCATCTGCGAGGCCTACAACATCTTCAAAGCCGCTGGTTTCACCGCGGCCGAGCTCGGCCAGGTTTTCACCGATTGGAACAATGGCGACCTCGAAAGCTATCTCATCCAGATCACGGCGGAAATCTTCAAACAAAACGACCCCGAATCGGGTAAGGCCCTCGTCGATGTCATCCTCGACACCGCCGGCCAAAAAGGCACGGGCAAGTGGACCATCATGAACGCTGTGGAAAATGCTGTTGTCATCTCCACCATCAACGCCGCCGTGGAAGCCCGCATTCTTTCCTCGATGAAGGAAAAACGCGTGGCCGCCAGCGCGGAGTTGCAAGGCCCGGTTGCGAACATCACCGGCGACAAAGCCGAGCTAGTAAAAAAAGTGCACGATGCCCTCTTTGCCTCGAAGATCATTTCCTACGCCCAAGGACTCGACCTCATTAAGTCCATGGGCGCCGAGAAACAGTGGAACCTCGACCTCGGAAAAATCGCCGCCATCTGGCGCGGTGGTTGCATCATCCGCGCTCGTTTCCTCAACGACATCACGGATGCGTATCGCAGCAATCCCGAACTGAGCAACCTGATGCTGGCTCCATTCTTCAAGAATCTGCTCAATGAGTTCCAGCAAAACTGGCGCGAAATCGTGGCCCTAGCCACCATCAATGGCATCCCCGTGCCAGCCTTTAGTGCGTCGCTCGGCTACTACGATAGTTATCGTAGTTCCGTCCTTCCCGCGAACCTACTGCAAGCCCAGCGCGATTTCTTCGGCGCTCACACCTACGAGCGCACGGACAAACCGCGCGGCGAGTTCTTCCACACCCATTGGCCCGACGTGATCGGATAAGGAGCGGCTCTCTCCTGAGAGCCATACCCACTCTAAAGGCGGCTTTTGAGCCGCCTTTTTTTGTGCATACTCTCCCCATCCGACAACGTCGTTTCCTCCTACAGCCCGGGGCCGGACGCGCAGCGGCCTAACCAGGGAAACGCGCGCCAAAAACATTCTTTAACCTCCTGCAGATTAAAGAATGCCGTGCGCACATCGATGCAGAGGCAATAGGCAATCCACTGCGGGGTTGGGAAATTCACAACGGCTTTCCCCAAGGGGGGCTCGCTCCGCGTGCAACCTTGGTCTGTATTAGGAAACGGCGTTGCCGTAAAGCAGATCGGTACAAATCAAATTGAAAGTTTGGAGGAGGCTTCTAAAATAATCCCATCATGACAACTCGCAAAAAATTTTGGACCATCACGGCATTGATAACGATCTTTTTGATCGTGGGGTTGTTCTGCTTGGCGTTATTCCAAAAACACCAACACCTTCAGGCGCGGCGTGACTGGAAGGAGGAGGCGATTGCTGTGATCCATCATTTTGCAAACGATCACGACTGGGTGCAAAAAGAAAAAGAGCATATCGCCAGCGCGGATGCATCCCGTGATACCGCAATCCTTGCCGAGGAATGGTTGTCGAATCGCATGATTCTCATGACCAATGGCGAGTGGCTGATCTATCGCAATCACTGTCCGAAGGAAAAACCCAAACCCGGCGCCAAACCGCGTCGGCTGGTGAATGACATCTTTCTCTCGAAAGGATCGAATGGAAAATGGTATTACAGCACCTGCCATTTTTGCGTGGGGATGATGGTGATTGTAGGCGAAGATCCGCCACCCAGCATCGAGGCTTTTGCGCGACGCTATCATCTGCGCGAATTCGACGGTCAGTCCGATGAATGCCTGCAACAAACGGAGTTCATGCCAGGGAGAAGCTGGGATTGAATGGGCTGCGTTGGTTCGCTGTATCAGCTTTGGAGTGCTGTGACATGTCGACCCGCCAGCATCTCCACCTGACGACCGCGCCAGCACTTTTTGTGATTGTCATCGCCAGTCTGCTCGTTTAGAAAGTGCCGTCATGCCTATCGCCACACCAGCTCAATACCGTGCCATGCTCGATGCCGCTCAAAAGGGCGGTTACGCCTACCCCGCGATCAACGTCACCAGTATCACCACCATCAACGGGGCGCTGCGTGCGTTCGCGGAATCCAAGTCGGATGGCATCATCCAGGTTTCTACCGGCGGTGGCAAGTTCGCCTCCGGCACCAGTGTTGGCAACGAAGCCTTCGGTGCGATCGTTCTCGCCGAGGCCGCGCATCGCCTCGCGGAAAAATACGATGTTCTCATCGCTCTCCACACCGACCACTGCCATCCCGCTGCCGTGGACACCTTCCTCAAGCCCCTGCTGCAAGCCTCTCGCGAACGCATCGCCGAGGGCAAGGGACCACTGTTCCAGAGCCACATGTTCGATGGTTCGGTCGTTTCGTTAGAAGAAAACCTAGCCATTTCGAAAGTGCTTCTGAAAGAGTGCGCGGAACTGGACATCATCCTAGAAGTCGAAGCAGGCTGCGTTGGTGGTGAGGAAGATGGCCACGATACCTCGGGCCTGCCTGCGGAAAAACTCTACACCACTCCTGAGGATATGGTGGATGTCTACGAGGCGCTCAGTCCCATCGGACGCTTCCTTTTCGCTGCTACCTTCGGCAATGTTCACGGTGCCTATAAGCCAGGCGCGGTAAAATTGAAGCCCACCATCCTGCGCGATGGCCAAAAAGCAGTGACCGACAAACACGGCGCTGCTGCCGAAATGGATCTCGTGTTCCACGGCGGCTCCGGCTCGGATCTGGAAGACATTCGCGAGACGCTGGGCTACGGCGTGGTGAAAATGAACATCGATACCGATACCCAATACGCTTTCACCCGTCCCATCGTCACCCACATTTGCCAGAACATCGAGGGCGTGCTCAAGATCGATGGGGAAGTGGGCGACAAGAAACTCTACGATCCGCGTTCCTATCTGAAAAAAGCCGAGATTGGTCTCGCCAACCGCCTCAAGGTGGCTTGCGATGACTTGCTCTCCACGGGCAAGACCATTTACGGCACCGTCTAACACATTTCACCAAAAGGCGGGCCTCGGTCCGCCTTTTTTGTCTCTCCTATGACCACCAAAAAAGAGCAGGAAAATCCCCTGCACAACATCTTGATCAACGTTCTGATTCCCGTCTTCGCGCTCAGTTTCATGAGCAAGGAGGGAGGAGACAAGATCTGGCACATCGGTGCCGCCAAGGCGATGTGTGTCGCGCTGATTCCGCCACTCGCCTACGGCATCTGGTTTTTTGTCAAAACGAAGAAGACGAATTTTTTCTCTCTGCTAGGTTTGATTTCTGTAGCGCTCACGGGTGGTCTGACCATCTATCTGTGGAATGAGGATGGCACTGTGAAGCCGAATGCCGCGTTGCTTTTCGGGATCAAGGAAGCATGCATTCCGTTTGTGTTAGGCTTTGCCGTGCTATTCTCGCACCGCACGAGTTCACCCTTGTTGCAGGCATTTCTCTACAATGACTCGATTTTCAACATCCCGCTGATCGAGCAGACGGTAGCGGAGAAGTCTGCTCAGGTGGCATACGACAAGCTCTTGTGGCGCAGTACGATTTTGTTCGCTTGTTCGTTTGCCATCAGCACGGCGCTGAATCTTTATTTGGCATTACATTTCCTCGGTAGTCTCGATCACACCTCTGCTGATGCGCGTGAGATTTACAACGGTCAAGTGGCAAAAATCACCGGCTGGGGATTTTTGGTGATCGGACTGCCGCTATTGATTTTCCTTGGCTTTACTCTGTGGAGGCTGCTACACGGACTGCGTACGATCACTGGGCTGGATCAGGAAAAACTGATGCTGCCCCGCTAACGGAGTATTCTCATGAAATCTTGGATCGGATTGCTGTTTTTGTTAGGGGGAATGGCATCGGCGCGTGAGGCGACGGACCGACCGAACGTGATTCTGATCTATTTGGATGACAGTGGCTACGGCGACTATTCGTATCATGGCAATCCGGTGATCGAAACGCCGTGCATCGATCGATTGGCCGCGGGTGGTGTGGATTTCACTCAATTTTACGTGACCTCGCCCGCTTGCAGTGCTTCGCGCTACTCTTTACTCACCGGGCGCTATCCCGCTCGTTCGGGACTTGGCTCCTGGGTGATTGGGCCGGATAGTAAAATGCATCTGCGCTCGGAGGAGGTGACGATTGCCGAGGGCTTGAAAAAAGCGGGCTATGCCACGGGGATGTTCGGGAAATGGCATCTCGGTCATCCGAATCAGAAAAACCAGATGTCCACTGATACACTGCCGCTCGCGCATGGATTCGATGAATGGCTGGGCACAAATGTTTCGCACGATTATGCCGATGCTCAGCTTCTCCAGTCCGATCCCGCCGGCAAAGAACCGATCGACGGTTATCGCATGATTGCCCAAAATCTGCCCTCGGATGCTGCGGCATCAACCTCTCTCACAAAACGCTACACCGATGCCGCCGTGGACTTCATCGGTCGTCACAAGGAGAAACCATTTTTCACCTACATCGCCTACAATCAACCGCATCTCGGGCTGTATGTGGACGAGGCATATCGCGGAAAATCGCGCCGTGGCTTGTTAGGGGATGTGATGGCAGAAGTGGATGACTCGATCGAGCTGATTCTCAAGACCATCGAGGCGGCTGGACTGCGCGACAATACGCTGGTGATTTTTTCTTCCGACAATGGCCCGTGGATTCGATTTCAAAATAGTGCAAAAGACCCGAAATACGGCGAGGCGCGCATGCACATTGGCTACGCACAGCCGTTTCGCGATGGCAAAGGCTCGAATTGGGAGGGTGGACATCGAGTGCCGGGGATTTTCTATTGGCCTGGAGTGATTCCGCCGAAGCGTCAGTTGGAGCCCGCCAGCACTCTCGATGTGATGCCAACTGTTCTGGCTGTGTGCGGAGCATCGGTAGACAGCAAGATGGATGGTCGTGACATTCGCCCCTTACTTGTGCCGGATCGTTTTACGCATCAGGTGAAAACCTTTGCGCTGCTCTATTCGGCGGCGACAAATCATGCGAACGCCTATCGCGAAGGTGCGTGGAAAATCCATACCGCGCTGATCAGCCAGACCGGCGATAGCTACGGCTTCCGTGCGAGTTCTGAAAAACCTCTGCTTTTCCAGGTCGAACAAGATTTAGGTGAACGCTACGATCGTGCCTCAGAGCAACCCGAACGTGTGCAGGGAATGTTGCAACGCATGCGTGCCCTTGAGGCATCCTTGAAATGATGCCAATAAAAAAACGGAGCATGCGGATGAGGCATGCTCCGTGGGAGGTGGATGAATGGTATCTCAGTCGATGAGGTTATCGATGCGTTGTGCCAATTCGATATCGGCATCAGTCACGCCACCGGCATCGCGGGTAGTGAGTTTCAATAATACATGCGTGTGACGGATGTTGATTTCAGGGTGATGCTGAGCTTCCTCTACGATTTCCGCTACTCCGTTGACAAACTCGATAGCGTCATTGAACTCCTCAAATTCCACCATGCGGATGATGGCTTTTTTTTCGTATTCCCATTCTGGGCATTTTTTCAGTGCGGATTGCAGTTCGTCTTCTTCTAACAGGTCTGACATGGTTACTAATGATTGGCTTCGCAGCGAGATTGCTTAGGATGCGAGACAGATTGCAAGCGGGAATCGCAATTATTTTTCGATTTTTTTTTAATCACTAATCAGCGACACAGGTCGCTGATCGGCTCTGCAGGTTCACGTACCCATCGTATTGCCATACAGATCGATGTGCAGACGCGGTGTGAAGCGGAAACCATACTGCTTGCACCACTCGGCGACCTGCTGTGCGGCATGTCGCAAAGCGGTCGATTCGATTCCCTCGGGCATCAGCAAGATCTGGTGCGCGGGAATCGACAATTGTTCTTTTTCTAACAGATCAATGATTTCCAGAACATCGTTATGCTCACGCACGACGAATTTCATTTGGCAGTCGTAGTGATCCAACCAGGCGCGGATCACTTCTGGCTGCCAGCGGTCGCGTTCGTGTCGCGCAGACCAAGCGCCTGCGAGTTCGGGAGATGGAGTGGAGTGTGCGAGCTTGGGACTGAGAGAGGCGAGATCACAGGCGATGCCATTTGGCGCGATAGTACCCGCAGTTTCGATCGTGATGTGCTTACCTAACTCCTGCAGCTTGTATGCGAGATCGTGAATACCTTTGGCAACCATGGGTTCGCCCCCGGTGAGCACGACGTGTTTCGTTGGAAATACTGTGACCGCTTCGAGGATTTCATCGACCGTCATTTCAGTGCCCGTTGGGTTCCACGAGGCGTAAGGAGTATCGCACCAAACGCAGCGCAAGTTGCAACCCGAAGAGCGTATAAAAACACTAGGCACACCAGCGAGAGATCCTTCGCCTTGGATCGAGTGAAAAATTTCCGAGATAAGCATGGGATTCGTGGCAGCGCTTTTCTAGAGCCTTGCCATTTAAGATATTTTGGTTTGGCTTGGGGCTTGGAATGAGACACCACGCGGCGCCTCTGGCAGGGGAGGGGTTTCGAGGTAATCGGTGGGATCGTGCAATCCGGCTAACAAAAACGCTTCGCGCCTTTCCACACATGTTCCGCAGGTGCCGCAGTGAATTTTGCCGCCTTTGTAGCAGGACCAAGTATGTCGGAAATCAATTCCAAGCTCATGGCCACGCCTAGCGATAGCCGCCTTATCAAGCGCGATGAATGGTCTGTTGATTTCCACTCGCGCGTAGGTTCCTTCATACACGGCCTCTGCCATGCCTCGCATGAACGATTCCCGGCAATCCGGATAGATCGCATGATCTCCCGCGTGTGCTGCGATCACCAAATGCCCCGCGCCTGCATTCTCCGCAATACCTGCCGCGATGGCAAGCATGATGCCGTTGCGAAATGGCACGACAGTTTGTTTCATCGTCTCCTCGGCGTAATGGCCATCGGGAATATCTGCCCCGCCGGAGAGGAGATGGCTCTGAAAGAGTTGCGTAAAAAAATCCAAGCATACGATTTCATGGCGTATGCTTAGTCGCTCACAATGCCACTGAGCCATCGGTAGCTCCTTCGCATTGTGCTTCGAGCCATAATCAAAACTCACCGCCACGCTCACCGGACCAGAGGCATGGGCGTGATAGAGCGCGGTGACGGAATCCATTCCGCCACTCAGCAATACGATGGATGGCGTCGCGGACATCACTAGAGAATGGCACCGGGCGTGTAGCTGGCGGCTTGAGGAAAGGCTTCTTCGAGAGCGATGACCGCTTCCGAGAACCAATCGACTTGCGGGTCAGCAGCCCCCGTTTCCTTTTCGCCCTTTTTCAATATGGCGTCGAGAGTATTACGGCTGAGGCCTAGACGTATATCGGAGGCGAGGCGTTCGATGAGATTGTTGTGCTCGATTTTGCCCCGTCGCAAATCCTGGACTGTGGCGACGGCGTGCTCCTTGATCACCTTGTGCGCGGTTTCGCGACCGACGCCGTTTTTCACGGCCTCCATCATCACCGTGGTAGTCATGAGAAATGGCAGGTAGTGTTGCGTTTCAGCGGCAATCATTTCTGGATAGGTTTCCATTTGATCAAGGATCGTGAGCAAGGTTTCCAACAAACCATCGAGCGCAAAAAACGCATCGGGTAGCATCACTCGACGCACCACGGAGCAGGAAACATCGCCCTCGTTCCACTGGTCGCCCGCAAGCCCCGCTGCCATCGCTAGGTAGCCTTTGAGGATCACATGAAAGCCGTTCACGCGTTCACAGGAGCGCGAATTCATCTTGTGCGGCATCGCGCTGGAGCCAGTTTGTCCGGGTGCGAAACCCTCGCTGGCCGTCTCGTGTCCTGCCATCAAACGCAGCGTTTTGCAAAACGAGGAGGGAGCGGAAGCGAGATCTGTTAGGCAAGATACAACGCGGAAATCGAGCGATCGCGGGTAGACTTGTCCGACGTTGATCCAAACTCCCTTCATGCCGAGATGGGTCGTGATCCGACGCTCCAGATCAGCGACTTTTTGTGCATCGCCATCGAACAGCGAAAGCTGATCCATCTGCGTGCCCACTGCGCCCTTCAGACCACGCACGCGGTATTGCTCAATGGTTGATTCCAGTTGTCGCAAGCTTTGCAAAAACTCCTCGCCAAACATCGCCATGCGTTTGCCCATAGTCGTGGGCTGTGCGGCTACATTGTGCGTGCGAGCTGTCAGAACCAGATGACGTGTGCTTTCCGCGTGCTTACGGAAACGATGCAGTGTGGCGATGCATTTGTCGCGCACGACAAAGAGCGACTTGTAGACTTGCAGCTGCTCCACGTTTTCGGTGAGGTCGCGGGAAGTCATCCCCTTGTGAACGTGTTCCTGCCCAGCCAGGTCGTTGTATTCCTCAATCCGTGCTTTCACGTCATGTCGGGTCGTGCGTTCCCGTCGCATGATGGAGGCGACATCGATCTGATGCTTGACCTTTTCGTAGGCAGCGATGGCGTCATCGGGAATATCTAGTCCCAGATCTTTCTGCGCCTTCATCACCGCGATCCAGAATTCGCGCTCTAACAAAATTCGGCCCTCGGCAGACCATATGGCCTGCATGCTCTCTGAGGCATATCTTTCCGCTAATACATTTGCAATCACGCGTTTTGTTATCGCATTCGCTCTCATTTCGCAATGCCTTTTCCTGTGTCGCTGCCTCCGACTACGCCCACAAAAATCAAAAAGCACAAAAAAAAGATTGCCACCCGGGGTGACAGAGGTGTAATTTCTCGCCCGCTACTAATAGCAGCGCGGTTAGCTCAGTGGTAGAGCACCACCTCGACACGGTGGGGGTCGCTGGTTCGAAACCAGCACCGCGCACCATTTTTTTGACTCGAAAAATGCGTTTGGAAGGTATACCCGTTAAGACCTAGTATTTTTCTGTTCACTGGCTTCTCTGGCAAAAATCAAGCTGGTCTTTTCTTCTTGGCGCTGCCAAATTTCGTGCTGAGAAATGATTATGAATCGGGATCGGCATGTTTTTATCATCGGTGGTGGTGTTATCGGTTTGTGCTCTGCGTTTTATGCGCTTCAGCATGGCATGCGAGTGACTGTTTGGGAGAGAGAAATGGAACTGGGAGACAATTGTTCGCTCGGCAATGCGGGGATGGTGGTGCCCAGTCATTTTATTCCGCTCGCCGCTCCAGGCATGTTGTCCAAGGGCTTGCGCTGGATGCTCAATCCGCAGAGTCCTTTCTACGTTAAGCCTCGCCTCAGTCCCGCCCTCATGCGATGGGGATGGCTGTTCTATCGTCATGCTAATTCGGATCATGTCGATGCCTGCAAGCAGCTTTTGTTAGATCTCAACTTGCGTAGCCGAGCCCTGTTTGCCGAATTGGCCAAAGAGTCAGATTTTGACTTCCAACAGCGCGGTTTGCTCATGCTTTGCAAAACCCAGCATGGTCTCGAGGAAGAAGCGGAAGTTGCCGCCATGGCTCACGCGCTCGGTGCTCGTGCTGAGGTGCTAGATGCCGCTGCCACGGCAAAGATGGATCCTAGCATCACCATGAATGTTGCGGGCTCAGTCTGGTTCCCTGATGACTGCCATCTCAATCCTAACGCATTCTCCGCCGTGATGCGGGAGAGGGTGCGTGCGGCGGGAGGTGAAATATTTTATGGAAAATCGTTAGAAAAAATCGAACACGCCAACGGTAAAGTGACCGCGATCCACAGTCACGGCGAACGACATGCCGTCGATCAAATCGTGATCGCCGGAGGTTCGTGGTCTGCCGAAATCCTGCGCGATCTTGGCATTGATCTGCCGCTGCAAGCGGGAAAAGGCTACTCGCTTACCTTGACTCGGCCGAAACAACTGCCGCAACTTTGTTCGATCTTCTGCGAGGCGAAGGTGGCCATCACTCCGATGAATGGCACGCTGCGTTTTGCCGGCACTATGGAGGTCGGCGACCTTTCGCTCAAAATCAACCCGCAGCGAGTGAAAGGCATCGTGCGTGCGGTGCAACCGTATTTCCCCGCTTTCTCGGAAGAGGACTTTGCCGATGTCACTCCCTGGGCGGGACTGCGTCCGGTTTCACCTGATGGCATGCCTTACATGGGCCGCGCGCCGCTCCATGAAAACGTAATGATTGCCACCGGTCACGCGATGATGGGGCTGAGTCTCGCTCCGATTACGGGAAAAATCATTGCTGATTTGTTGCATCAAGCTGACCCGGGGTTCCCGATGGAGCGCCTTGCGGTGGATCGATTTTGAACGCGATCGGGAAAATGGATTTTAGCGGTTGAGTCCCAGAATCTCTCTCTACCGGCTCGCCTTGCTATCACGGAATACTACGAAAAAATCTTCGGTTTCCCTCGGTGAGAGCGTTTTTGCAGTGGGGAAATCCTGACATTTCTCCTTCTTGGAAAAAGTGCGATCTCAGAAAATGTCATGAATTTCTTTCTTCCCTTGCATCACACGTCGCGAATCACTAGCCTTTCCCCGCCACGCACATGAGAGCCATTTTAGCACTTGAAGACGGTCGCACCTTCGAAGGGATTTCCTTCGGTGCCTCCGGAACGACCACAGGAGAGATTTGTTTTAACACCTCGATGACGGGCTATCAGGAGGTCATCACCGATCCCTCTTACCGCGGGCAAATCGTGACGATGACGTATCCGGAAATCGGAAACTACGGCATCAATGAGATCGATGGTGAGTCGGCCTCACCTCACGTGCGAGGTTTCGTCATCGGACAGCTGTGCCAAGCTCCCTCGAACTGGCGCGCCACGAAATCGCTCGCCGATTATTTTTCAGAACACGGAGTGCTCGGCATCGAGGATATCGACACCCGCGCTCTCACTAAGCACCTGCGTTCGCGAGGTGCTATGCGTTCCTGCTTGACTACCGAAATGACGGCGGAGGACGCCATCGCGCACGCCCAGCAATCGCCTCCGATGGAGGGCAGCGACTTTGTGAAAGAAGTTTCCACGCCCGAGTCTTTCCTGTGGACCGCCGAGTCGCGAGAGTGGACCATCCCGAACGCCTGCACTGGTCAGGAAACGCACTACATGCCGCTCGCTCCCGTGCGCCATCGCATTGTAGCGTTTGACTTCGGCATCAAGTATAACATCCTGCGCCGCCTGCGTCAGGCCGGTTTCGAGGTCGAGCTGCTCAATGCGCGCACCAGCGCCGCCGAGGTTCTCAAGCGCAATCCCGATGGCATTTTCCTCTCGAACGGTCCCGGTGATCCGGCAGCACTTGGTTACATCCATGAGGAAATGCGACAGCTCATCGGTAAAAAACCGATTTTCGGCATCTGCCTCGGCAATCAGATTCTCGGTCATGCCTTCGGTGGAAAAACCTTCAAGCTGAAGTTCGGCCATCGCGGTGGAAATCAGCCCGTAAAGGATCTGCGTAGCGGTCGTATCTCCATCACCTCGCAAAACCACGGCTTTGCGGTTGATGCCGATTCGTTGCCTTCCAACGTCGAAGTCACGCACATTAATCTCAATGACGACACGGTGGAGGGTATCCGCCATAAAGAACATCCGGTGTTCAGCGTGCAATACCATCCCGAAGCCGCACCGGGTCCGAATGATGCTTCGTATTTCTTCCAAGAATTCGCAGCGATGATTGACACGGTCAAGTAACTTTTTTGATCCATAAAAAAATTTGATGAATACCATTATTACTGGTTTGCAGTGGGGCGATGAAGGCAAAGGAAAAATCGTCGATTATCTCACAGAGGACGCCGATGTGGTCGTACGCTCGCAAGGCGGCAACAACGCCGGTCACACGGTGATCGCCCACGGTAAAAAATACGTGCTCCATTTACTACCCTCGGGCATCCTCTGGGATGGCAAACTCAATGTGATCGGCAACGGCGTGGTGCTCGATCCCGTCGGACTGGTCGCTGAAATCGAAAAAGTCGAAGCGAAAGGCGTGAAGGTCACCACTGACAAGTTGTTCATCTCTGATCGCTGTCACATCGTATTACCCTTTCACAAGGAACTCGATGTCGCCCGCGAAGCCGCGCTGGGCGATCGTAAGATCGGCACCACCAAACGTGGCATCGGTCCGGCTTATGCAGATAAAATCAACCGATGCGGTTTCCGTGCAGCGGATTTACTACGTCCATCGTACTTCCGTGAGCAGGTGAAACACCGCGTCGCTGATGCCAACCAAGTGCTCGCGCAGTTCGATCTTCCCCAGTTCAATGCTGAGGCCATGGCTGAGGAAGTGCTCACTGCTTTCGCCCGCCTCGCGCCACACATCACGAATGTGATTCCGCTGCTACACAAGGCATGGAAAGAAGAAAAAATCATTTTGTTCGAAGGCGCGCAGGGCAGCTTGCTTGATGTCGATTTTGGCACTTATCCGTTTGTCACATCATCGAATACGACTGCTGGCGGTTCGTGCACAGGCTCTGGTTTGCCACCCACATCGATTCAGCGCGTCATCGGCGTATGCAAGGCTTACACCACTCGCGTCGGCTCGGGTCCTTTCCCTACGGGCGATGAAGGGCTTTCGCAATACTTGCACGACCTCGGACGCGAGTTCGGTGCCACCACTGGACGCCCCCGCGGCTGCGGTTGGCTCGATACCGTGTTGCTGCGTTTCGCCTGCATGATCAATGGCGTCACAGGCCTGGCGGTCACTAACCTCGATGGTCTCGATGAATACGCGACACTGAAAATTTGCACGGCGTATGATGTCGATGGTCAAGTCGTCGACTTACCTCCCGCCGACCGCGATGCATGGGACCGCGCCGTGCCGATTTACGAAGAACTGCCCGGCTGGCAAGTTGATACCACCGCTTGCCGCGACTACAACGAGCTCCCCGCCAACGCCAAAGCCTACCTCACCCGCTTCGCCGAGCTCTGCGGTGCCCCCGTGGCCTTCGTCGGCGTCGGTCCAGATCGCGCGCAGACGATTGTGGTGGGATGATGCATGGTTTTAGACAGGAATCACTTCCAACGCTTCCGTTCCGCCAGATATTGCATGCGCTGGGATACGTGTGTCAAATGTCGCGAATGATGCACCGTTCACGACAGCCCGTGCCAATAGGTAAAGATCCCCAACGCGAGAAGGAGTCAATTCTTCCGAGCTTACCAAAATTACGTCATCCAAGAGATTTGCCTCTTTTTCGCAGAAAGTGACATCTACACTTTTCACAAAGTGATGCAGCACCTCACGCACCCTACTGCAAGTGCCAAGGGGGTTTGAATATCTTGGCTGACTTGCCACTCGGATGACTCCATTCACCACGTGTGAACAAAGTAGAAGTCGTGGCTTTTTTCTCATGGCATACCATCGGTGCGCGGACTCGTGATGGACATGCATGGGATCAAGCATGGCCAGCAGAGCATTCACATCGAGAAGATAAGTCGTCATGATTGCTTCTCAAGCAGTTCGTCTATATCGGATTCCAGCAATTCTTTAATCTGCTGCGGCGTAACTGCCCTAGCATTGACAGAGATGGGAAATAAAGGAATGCCATTGCGCGTCTTTTTTCTCGACGAAGGATTCGGCTCCACCGCACGGCGCAGCATCGCGGAGACGACCTCTCCCAATGGTTTCTGGTCACGTGCCGCTACAGCTTTCACCGCCTCCAGGATGTCATCTTCGATGTTGATGGTTGTTCGCATACCAGCAACATCACGCATCACGCATCAATTGTCAATCTGATAACATTCCACGCACGGACGAGAATTTTGAAAGCGCATCCCCCCTGACCATGCCGCCCTTTCCCGTTGCATTGTAAAATGTTTCGCTCTAGATGGGTGCATCACTATGAACCAACCCACGCGTTTCCCATCCCTCCATTCTGCATGGCTTTTGCTGGCGAGCATCATGCTCTTGGCTTCCTTCACCCACGCCACCGAGCGCAAGCCGAATTTCATTTTTGTGATCGCTGATGACCAACGCTGGGATGCGATGGGTGTCGTGCAAAAGGAACACGGCGACAAGGCTCGCTACCCATGGTTCGAAACACCCAACATGGACCGCCTCGCCGCCGAGGGCGTGCGTTTTCGCAATGCCTTCATCACCCACTCGATCTGCTCGCCGGGTCGTGCAGGATTCCTCACGGGCCAATACACTCACAAAAATGGCATCATGGACAATAACACGCCGTTTCCCGTGAATTCCATCACGCACGCCAGTTTGCTGCGCGATGCTGGCTACCAAACCGCCTATTTTGGCAAATGGCACATGGGCCCGCAAAAAGGCCAACGCCCAGGCTTTCTCCACTCGGCCAGTTTTGTCGGCCAAGGACAATACATGAACTGCCCCATGGAAATCAACGGCACTCTCACGCCTACCAAAGGCTGGGTCGATGATGTCTCCACCGAGATGGCCATCCAGTGGCTGAAACAAAACGCGGAAAAACCATTTTCCTTGGTTCTCGGTTTCAAAAGCCCGCACAACAAACGCGGGGGAGAAAGTTTGCCCGAACGATTGCGCACTCTTTATGCGGGGAAAAAAACGCAGAAAACTCCCAACTGCGCCATCCCCGCCATCTATCACAAGCCTTTCGCCCATCCCGAAAAACGCCAGGGGCGCGGCCTCGTCGATAACACCATCCACCTCGACTATCTTCGCCACATCAAGGGAATCGATGAAAATCTCGGACGCCTGTTGGACGCGCTTGCCGAACTGAAACTCACGGATGATACGGTGATTGTTTACACCAGTGATAACGGATATTTCCTCGGAGAACGTGGCCTTGGTGATAAACGAGCACTCTACGAAGAAGGGATCCGCATCCCTTTCATTGCCCGCTATCCCAAGCTTTTCCCGAAAGGCAAGGTCGTGGACCAACTTGTCATCAACCAGGACTTGGCTCCGACCTGGCTCGATCTGGCCGGCCTGCCCGCCCATCCGCAAATGGACGGACGCAGTTTCAAAGAACTCGCCCTCGGTCAAACACCCAAGGACTGGCGCACCTCGTTCTTATGCTACTACCGCAAAGAGCTGGGCGATACCCCCACCTGCCGCGGCATCCGCACGGAAAACGCCAAGCTGGTGATCTATCCAAAACACCCCGAGTGGACCGAAGTCTTCGACCTCAAGGCCGACCCCTACGAATTGAAAAACCTCCCCGCCGACGCCCCGCTCGCCAAAGAACTCGCCGCCGAGTTGGAGAAACAAATGAAGGCTGTCGGTTTCACGCAGTGAGCTCACGTGGCAGAGGCGAGATGCCTCAGCCACAATCATATCTTCAGGAAATTCTGCAGCAGTTGCTTTCCTTCCTGGGTCAGGATCCTCTTGGATTTGCACGAAAAATACCCCGGAATCTCCTTGCCGGGTCGCGGCATTGCGTATAAAAATACGTGCCATCCTTAACAAGAGCTCTTTTTTCTCGCATCATTATGTCCGCCCTGCCCCTTTTTGAAGATCCTTACCTCCGCGCTCAATGGTCGGCGGAATTTGAAGCCTTTGAAGCCAGCCCCGCCTCCGCCGCCTTGCTTGCCCGCCTTCAGGCATGGGCGAGCCGCGATCTTCTCACGGAACGCGCCTCGGAAACGGCTTTCATCCAGCGCTTTTTCGTGGAAACGTGGGGCTATCACTTGCAGGGGCACGATGCCACCTACAATTGCCGCCCGCAGTATGAACTCGCCGGCGCCGGGCAAGGCGGCGGTATGGGCTTTGCCGACCTCGCACTCGGCCACTTCAGTGGCGATGCCGTGCCGCAGGTGCTCTGCGAGTTCAAGGACATCCGCTCCGGGCTCGATGCCCGCCAAGCCCGCAAGGGCAATACCCGCTCGCCCGTCGAGCAATGCTTCGATTACCTCCAGTCCGCTTGGCAAGGTCGCGACCGCGATGCCCTCACGGAGCCGTTCTTCGCCCTCGTCACGGACATGAATGAGTTCCGTCTCTACGCACGACGTCTCGGGCGCGGACAGTTCCAGCGCTTTGTCATTCAGGGAAATGCCAGCCCCACCGAGCCCACGCTCCTCGCCGATACCCCCGCCGCCGCTTTCCGCCGCTTTGTCTTCTGGCGCATGCTCCAGCCAGACATGCTGCTCGCCGAGCGCGGCGCTCCTTTGCTCGACAAGCTCCTCCGCGATCAGGTCACGCGCGAGAAAGCCATCGAAAAGGACTTTTACCGCGAATACCACGATTACCGCGAGTTTGTCTATCACACCCTCGTCGAGGCGAATCCCCAGTTTGCTGGCACTCGGGGCCAGCTCGTGCGGCTCACTCAGCGCTTCCTCGATCGCTGCATTTTCATCCTCTTCTGCGAGGACATGGGGCGCGTCCTCCGCTACCCGCCCGCCTTGCTGCGCGATATCCTCATCGAGAACAGCCAGAGCAAATTCTACGACCCCGAGGGCTCCGGTCCCTGGGACCAAATGCGCTCGCTCTTCCGTGCCATGCGCGATGGCGGAAACTTCGGCACTCACGCCATCGATAAATTCAACGGCGGCCTCTTCGAGCAAGACCCACTCCTCGATTCCCTCCACATTCCCGCCAAGGTCTTCTGCTCCCAGAATCAGGCCACCAACCTCCTTGCCCACCCGCGCACGCTGCTGTATTTCTCCGCCGCTTACAACTTCGGCCTCAGCTCCGCCGCTGGCGAGCGCGCGATCTCGCTTTACACCCTCGGCCGCATTTTCGAGCAATCGATCACCGAGCTGGAAATCATGGAGGCGGAAGCCGATGGCCGCATCTCCATTAACAAACTCAGCAAACGCAAGACCGATGGCGTTTACTACACCCCCGAGTGGACCGTCAGCACTATCGTCGAGCAAACGCTGGGCATGCGCCTGGAGGACATCAAGAACCAACTTGGTTTCGCCACGCTGCCGCCGCTCGATCAGCCCGCGATTGATGAATACCGCGCCTTCCTCAAGGACAAACGCCGCACCGCTGCCACCGCCGGAAAATGGATCGCCTTTTTTGAAAAATACCGCTTTCAGCTCGGCCAAATCCGCATTGTCGATCCCGCTTGTGGCTCGGGTGCTTTCTTGATTCAGGCGCTGAATCGACTCGTCGAGGAATACCGCTGGGTCGTCGCCGAGGAGCAACGCATCACCGGCCATGCTGGACTCTTTGACCAGGACTCCATCATCCGCTCCATCCTCTCCCACAACATCTACGGCGTGGACATCAATCAGGAATCGGTGGAAATCACCAAGCTCGCCCTCTGGCTCCACACCGCCGCCCCCGGCCAACCGCTCTGCTCGCTGGATCACAACATCCGCTGCGGCAATAGCCTCGTCGGTCCCGACTTCGCCGCGTTTTATGATCAACGCCATGAGACCCTCTTCGCCGCTGTCGATCCGAATGAACGCGAACGCATCAATGCCTTTGATTGGCAGGCGGCTTTTCCCGAGGTCTTCTCCCATGGCGGCTTCGATTGCGTCATCGGCAATCCTCCTTACATCAAGCTCCAGCACTTCCGCCGTGCCCAAGACGACACCGCCGCGTATCTCGTCGAGGCGAAAAACCCCGATGGCAGCCCCGTCTATGCCAGCACCCAGAGCGGCAACTTCGACATGTATCTGCCCTTCATCGAAAAAGGCATTCGCATTCTCAAGCCCGAGGGCCGCATGGGCTACATCGCGCCCAATGTCTGGATGGTCAATGAATACGGCAAACCCTTGCGCCAACTGATCCGCCGCACCCGCAGCCTCGATCGCTGGCTTGATTTCAAAAGCCACCAAATCTTCGACGAGGCCATCACCTACACCTCGCTGCAATTCTTCCGCGGCTCACCCGTCCCCGCCCTCACCTGCGCCTTCGCCCCCGATGGCAACGCCGCCGCCATCGTCTGGGAAAAAGCTGACCAAATCCCGTATGAGGAACTGCCGGAGGAGGAAGCGTGGACACTCGCGCCGAAGGCGGAAATGGCGTTGATTGGTCGTTTGAAGTCATCTTGCAAGACGCTTCAAAATTGCTCAAAAGGAATAGTCGTAGGCATCCAAACAAGTGCTGATCACATCTATCATCTCAAGCGCGTTGCAGCTAATCGCTACGAAACGAGTAGTGGAATAGAGCTTACGTTAGAGGATGGTTTGATGCATCCGCTCGTTTCAGGACCTGAGGCTAAACGTTATCTGAGCCCACAAACTGAAACCTATTTGCTTTTTCCATACTTGATGGCGAGCGATCAGAAAATGCGGCTTATTTCAGAAAGCGAAATGCAGTCGCGTTACCCGTTTGGATGGGCGTATTTGAAATCCAACGAAATCGAATTACGCAGGCGGGAAAAAAATAAGATGAACGATGACAATAATTGGTGGGGTTACAACTACCCCAAAAATCTCGACAAGCAAGAAACCGCGAAACTGATTGTCGCTCAAACAGTTCCATCTCTCAGAGTTTGTAATGATTCCCATGGAGCGTTTTATCTCAATAATGTCCGCGTGAACGGCATTCTAACAGATGGAGAGGGTGATGGTTGGTTTTTGCTTGGAGTTTTGAACGCTCCTGTTTGTGATTTCGTATTCCGGCGAACAGCGAAATCAAAAGAAGGCGGCTACTACGAAGCCAACAAACAATTCATCGCCCCGCTCCCTATCCCCGATGCCACACCGGAGCAACGCTTGGAAATCGGCACCCGTGCCCGCGAGTTGCAAGAGCTCCACACCCAACGCCGTGACACCATCGCCAAGCTCGATCAACGTCTCTTCAGCGCCCAAACCGCCCCGCTCAGCCCCGAGCTCAAGCCCGATTGGCTCTGGTCCGATGTCGGCACCCCTGCCTCATGGAAACAATCCCTCAACGCCCCCGCCGGTCTCAGTGCCCGCGATCTCA
Organism: Akkermansia muciniphila; assembly: GCA_945888515.1. Taxonomy (GTDB): domain Bacteria; phylum Verrucomicrobiota; class Verrucomicrobiia; order Verrucomicrobiales; family Akkermansiaceae; genus UBA956. The sequence continues at coordinate 45,467 of CAMDAD010000002.1, forward strand.
CCGCCTGGGCCAAACAACAACACCTCGATGCCCTCCAGCAAAAGCTCGACACCCTCGATGCCCTCCTCCAACCCGGTGCCACCATCGCCATTACCAACACCGATGACGAGATCGTCCTAACCATCTCCGGCCGCGAAGCCCTCCACCTCTACGACAAACCCCAAACCGAATGGATCGCCGCCCAATGGCGCCACGCCCTCCGCGACCAAAACGTCACCGAAGCCTTCGACGCCAAAAAACTCCTAAAACCCCTCCTCACCCAACGCACCACCACCGAAGAGCCCTTGCGTCAACGCATCCTCCACCTAGACCAACAAATCACTCACCTCGACCAAACCATCGCCCAAAAAGAATCAGAACTAAACGCCATCATCTACAGTCTCTACGCCCTCAGCGCAGAAGAAGTTTCGATGGTCGAGAATGGTTGATTAATCGAAAAAACTATCTCCCCATATTTGGACATACGAAACAGACGCACTAATTCGAAAAGAATTTGGTGATTTACGATTTCAAAGTCATATCCCCAGCGTTTTCTGATCGGGATTCGTCAACTCATCCGGACGGAAGCCGTCCTTGAGAAGAATCGTTGAAATCCCGCAGAGATTTGCGGCGCGGAGTCGTTCAGCCCATTTGGTGAGTGTGTTCGCATCCTCGGTGAGAATGACCGTGCAATGCTCCAATTGAGCCTGCGCGAGGATTTTGAGGTCGTTGCGCACGACGTTTCGATTTTCCGTCTTCTCAACCGGATTGCTTTTGAGGAATTTTTGGTATTTAGCGGATTCCATCGCATGCCGAAAATTGAAAGGAACGATGTGGAAGGAAGCAAGCGGAAGATCAGTGACCGACTGCCCACATTCGAACTCCGCAACTACCAGAGTCGAGAGGCAAAGCAGATGACCTGCTTCCAGACAGTGGCGATAGTATTCGACGGCGGTGCGGTGATTCGGGCGAGTAGGATCGGCGAATGTGATCAAAAACGAAGTGTCGACGCAGATAGGAACCATTTGCTTACGACTCCCTCAATTGTTCCACCCACTCTGTCGGGCTTGCGATTCCTGCCCATGCTTCTCGGCCTCTGTGCCAAAGGTTTTTCAGCTTTTCTTCATCCACTTGGCGCACAGGTTTCAGAACTTCGATCAGACGCGCGTTCCGGATTTCTCCTGTGTGAATGTGTTCCTGTGCAACAATATAAACGGTCATGGTGCGATAGAGGTAATCCTTGCCCTCGAGCAGAGATTCCGTCGCGTCCATTTTGAGGGATTCTCCCGAGGATAGCACCAAATGCAAATTCGGCTTCGTTTTGCCGCCCATATCCACAACGCGGCCCGTGAGGTATTTTTCGGCGCGCACCCAAAAATCCTGCTGCAAATGACGGTAATGCGTATCAGGAGTAATCTGCAGATAGGCGGATGGATGATCTGCCAATGCAGCCACGAGGTCATACCGTCTTTTGGAGCCTTCTTTCGCCGAGCGCGATTGCCAACTTTCAATGACCTCGGCGCGCTTGGGTGAAATGGAGTCCAAATCACCCGATTCCCGCAAGGTGTTCACATCCTGATGCAGCGATGCCGCGATGAATGCCGGAACGAGAGAAACCAATTTAACCGAACCAGGCGTAATCGCTACAGAGGGAAGACCAATCTCGGAGCGGTGATTGTCACCCTGAATGAGCGCAATGACCTCGCCCATGAATTGATGGAGTGTTAGCAAATCCACGTTCGCAGGCGTAAGCGGTCGCCCCTCCACCTCATCGTGGAGAGAGAATGACAGTGTATGTGCCTTATCGCTCACAGAGACAACATAACGCCAATTTTCCGAAAGTTAAGAAAAATTCGCAAGGCTCATTGCCCAGAGTTCCTCGAATGGCTTATTATCGCTTGATTTTCTCTCACTCGGCCAAAAACCATCATACGTCAGAATCGATGAAGCAGCCTGCGAAATGTTGCCATGCTGCGATGCCGAAAAAGCTTCTCAAATCGCTGAGTTTCCGCCTAATTTCGCGCGGCGAAACAAAGAATACGACATACAAAAATGAAGACGGTGCCATTGACTATCAGTCGTTGGCGCGCGTCACGGAACCCGGAGTATTTCCCTACAAAGAGTTATTCGGCCTGATTCCGGGAGAGGAATCGGATGAAGAGTTTCTCAGACAACTGGAAGAAATGGGGCTTTTGTAAATGCATTTCAGCCGTGGCAGCGGATTCCATCCGCCATGCCTATCAAAATAAATCATTGGCTTGGCGCTTGGAAAGCGCCGCCACGCTTAAATCTCCAAGAAATTTTGCAGCAGTTGTTTTCCTTCCTGGGTCAGGATGGACTCGGGGTGGAACTGGACGCCGTGGACGGGGTGGTGTTTGTGCGCGAGGCCCATGATTTCTCCTTCTTCGGTCCAGGCGGTGATGTCGAGGCAATCGGGCAGGGTCTCGCGTTTGACGATGAGACTGTGATAGCGCGTGGCTTCGAAGGGGTTTGACAACCCACGGAAGACACTGGTTCCTTTGTGGTGGATCGGCGAGGTTTTGCCGTGCATGAGGCGATCGGCGCGGACGACGTCGCCACCATACACTTGGCCAATGCTTTGGTGGCCGAGGCAGACGCCGAGGATGGGCGTGGTGGCACCCAATGCCTCGATGACGGCGCAGGAAACGCCCGCTTCGTTGGGCGTGCAGGGACCTGGCGACACGCAAATGCGGCTGGGCTTGAGCGCTTTGATCTCAGCGAGATCCATCGCATCATTGCGAATGATTTTCATTTCCGCACCGAGCTCGCCGAAATATTGCACGAGGTTATAGGTGAAGGAGTCGTAGTTATCGATGATCAACAACATGGCGCTTAGGATTCGTGGGAAAGGGTGTTGGCGAGGGCGATGGCCTTGAGCATGCCTTGGGCTTTGTTGCAGGTTTCTTGGTATTCGTACGTGGGATCCGAATCGGCGACGACGCCTGCTCCGGCCTGCACGTAGGCTTTGCCGTTTTTCACCAAACAAGTGCGCAAGGTAATACAGGAATCGTGCGAGCCATCGAAGCCGAAATAGCCAACGGCTCCGGCGTAGGCGCAGCGTTTGGTGGGCTCCAGCTCGTTGATGATCTGCATCGCGCGGATCTTGGGCGCCCCACTCACGGTTCCGGCGGGAAAAGTTGCGCGCAGCACATCGTAGGCGCTGTGCGAGGGATCGAGCGTGCCGGTGACGTTGGAAACGATGTGCATGACGTGCGAGTAGCGTTCGATGATCATGAAGTCATCGACTTTCACCGAACCATGTTTGGCGATGCGTCCGACGTCATTGCGGGCGAGGTCGATAAGCATGAGGTGCTCGGCTCGTTCTTTCGGATCGTTGAGGAGATCGGCGGCGAGGGCATCGTCTTCCTCGGGTGTTTTCCCTCTCCAACGTGTGCCAGCGATGGGGCGGATGTCGATGCGGCCCTTGATCGAACGCACATGAACTTCCGGCGAACTACCGACGAGGGCGAAGTCGCCCAGCTCTAACAAAAACATGTAGGGCGACGGGTTGACGTGGCGCAGGGCGCGATAGAGATCGACAGGTGCTCCGCTGAACGGCGTTTCGAAACGCTGGCTCGGCACAAACTGGAACACGTCACCGGCGGCGATGTATTCTTTTCCTTTGCGCACATTTTCCTCGAACTGGGCTTGCGTGGTATTGCTTTGCGCCGGGGCACTTTGCGGTGGCGTGAGACCATTCAGCGCTGGCACGTGCAGCGGGCGATTGAGAATTTCCACCATCGCCGCGACGCGACCACGCGCTTGATGATAGGCTTCTTCAGCAGAACCGGCTTCGTCGGTGAAGGCATTGGCGATGACCAGTAGACGGCGCAGTCGATGGTCGAACACCAGCATCGTGTCGGCTAACAGAAACAGTGCATCAGGGATTTGCAGGTCATCGTTTGGGGCGGTGCCAATGGTAGGCTCGAACTGTCGCACCGCATCGTAGGAAAGGTAACCGAGCATTCCACCCGAAAACGGCGGTACTGCGCCGTGACTGACGGGGTGATAGCAGGACATCTGGCGCTCCAATTCGGCGAGCACATCATCCTCCACCTTGATCTTCTGCACGAGGCTATCGCGCGTGATCGTGATGGTTTTCCCGTGGGCCGTAAAGGTGCTGCGCGGTTTGCTGCCGACGATGGACCAACGTCCGCCTTTTTCCGTGCTTTCGGCACTCTCTAACAAAAAAGCATGCGCGCCATCGCGGATTTTCAGATAGGCGGACAGAGGTGTTTCAAAGTCCGCCGCCAGCTGCGTGTAGACAGGGATGACATTTCCCGACTGCGATAGGCGGAGAAATGATTCGAGAGAAGGTTCTACGGGAAGAGAATGCACGACACCCCTTTGATAGCCGTGCCCATACTGATGGTAAAGGAGAAATGCGGAGGAATGAGGACCGGAGCATCATTCCTTTTTTGACAAAGTGTTCTGCTCAGCATTTGGTAACTCGCAAGAGTTTTTGTCCTCCGTAGCCATTGACCTTAGGTGTCGTTGCATCAGGCGATGGACGCGAACGACGGGGCCCATACCCACCACTCTGTTTCTTAGTACTTTGATCTGTTAGCTTCTTTTCACTGCTTGTTTCGCGAGTGGCAGAAGATCGCTAAAGGATTCGATGAAGTGGGCGGCTTTTTGTTTCACGGCATCGCGTGCGATGACTCCGCCGAAGCCAATGAAGAGATCGACTTCGCTGGAGGACTCGAGATCGGAAATCCCATCGCCGACCATGATGGTAGTTTTGGGAAGCATCGCTTGTTTCCACTCGCGGATGATTTGTGGTTTTCCGCCATTGCGTGTGGTTGGATAATCCGAGCCGTAGCCAGCGTAGTTTCCTTCCGCATCGTGATGCAGGGGGACGGCTTCGATGAAAGAAATGCCTAAGTCGAGGGCCAAAGGTTCGATCAGGGGAGCAAAGCCGCCACTGAGAATCACGATGGTCCAGTCTTCGTCGCGCAAGGCCTGCAAAGTCTCGCGCACGCCGGGGACAATGGTCTCAATGTAGCGCTGTGCTACGGCATCGCAGGTGGCTTTGTCCGGCCGCAGAATATCCATGCGGCGGGGAAAAACTTCATGAAGTGGGACGGTTCCATTCATGCCGGCATTCGTCAGTGCTACAATTTCTTGAAACACCTCCTCACCCCGTTCCCGTGCGAGTTCATCAATGCCTTCGATGCTCGACAACGTGGAATCGCAATCGAAAAATGCGATTTTCCCGCGCTTGCGGGTGGGTGGTTCAATAAAAACTTCGGTATCGAGAGGCGTAAGGTCGAAGAGCTCGACGATATCGATATTCGACAGACGAATGCAGCCATGACTCGCGGGAACGCCAATCAGCGCTTCCTGATTGGTGCCATGGATGTAGATACAGCGATCCAAGGTATTTTTGTTTTGCGCGTCCATGCCATCGAGTCGGAGGATGCGTGAAGTGATTAGATCGTGCGATGAGGTATCGTCTGGGTTCCAGAGTCCTACGGGTTCGCGCTTCTGAAAAATTGTGCCGAGCGGTTGCTCGTAGCCGATTTTTTCACAGATGCGAAACTGTCCTGTCGGTGTGCGATAGCTGTCCTTGGTAAAGCCCACGCCCTTCGCTCCAGAGGAAATGGGATACTCGCGAATCACTTCATCTCCATCAGACAAAGTGAGCCATTGGTCATCGATCGAGATGTGAATGTTCATTTGTCAGATCGAAAAATCTGTTAGCCTAACACATCATCCATAGCGGCGATCAGTTCGTTCATGGTGGCAGAGGTTTCGTTGCCCATGTTCGAGATGCGGAAGGTGATGCCTTTGATTTTGCCGTAGCCGCCATTGATGAGGAAGTTGTGCTTGCTCTTGAGGTTTTTAATGAATGTGGATTGATCAAAGCCCTCGGGTGTATGGAAACAGCTGAGCGACACAGAGCGGAATCCCTCAGGCGCAAAATGTTCAAAGCCGTGGCGCGCGGCCCAGGCGTGAATGAGTTGGTTGTTTGCGCGATGGCGAGCAAAGCGGTTTTCCATGCCTTCTGCGGCGATGGTTTCTAGGATGTGTTGCAGGCCGAAAATCAATGAGATCGCTGGAGTGGACGGTGTGTTGTTCGCAGCCGCATTCTTCTCGAACTCGACAAAGTCGAAATAGTAACCGCGATCGCTGCTGGTCTTCGAGCGTTCCAGTGCAGCCTCAGAAATGGCGAAAATCGTTAGGCCTGGTGGCAGTGCCATGGCTTTTTGTACGCCAGCGAGCAAGACATCGATGCCGAGATCATCCATGGCATGGGGCACGGCGGAAAAAGAGGAAACGGTATCGACGATGAGCAACACGTCGGGGAAAGATTTCACCACGGCGGCAATCGCGGCGAGATCGCTCATCACTCCGGTAGAGGTCTCGTTGTGGATAAACGTGACGGTATCGAATCCTCCCTCGGCAAGTTTCGTGCGCACTTGGGCGGGGTCGATCGGTTGGCCCCATTCATATTGGAGTTTTTCGACTTCCTTACCGCATTTTTTCGCGACATCGAACCACTTGTCCGAAAAAGCGCCATTGCAGAGTGTGAGTACTTTTTTATGCGTTAGATTGCGAAGTGCGGCTTCCATGACGCCCCAAGCGGAGGAAGTGGCGAGAAAAACGGGGCGCTTGGTGCCGGCGAGTTGTTGCAGGCCTGGCTGAGTGGAGGCGTAGAGAGCCTCGAATTCAGAACCGCGGTGGCCGATCATAGGACGCGACATCGCCGCGTAGGTGGCAGGAGAAACATCGATCGGACCAGGAATGAAAAGTTTGGGAGTAGGCATAAGTGTGGTGACCTACTGTGTGAGGGGATGACTCACTTGTCAAAGCGGGAAGCGAGGCATGACGGGATTTTTCTGATTGTGTGATCCCTTCTCCAACGCCATGCCATGGTCGCCATCTTGATCGCCTGACGACTAGAAAGCGCGGTAATGGTTACTCGGAAGCTCCGGGTGTGGTGTTCCAGTAGCGGTGCATTTCCTCTAGCGTCGGCGTTTTCATGGGGCGAACTACGCGGAAACCAAGGAAGGGGGCATCAGTGAAATACCAGATCGACTTCGGGATTTGGGGATCGCGCACTTTCCAATCAGGCGTGCTGCCGAGGCGTGCAGCGCTGCGCAGTTGATCGGCATCGGCGTCCCAATGACCGCCACGCACGGTGGTGGGGTAGCGGTTCGCGGGGTAGGTGAGTGGATTGCTTGCGCCTTCTTTGTATGCTTCGTAGGCGTTGGCGAGGTATTGATCGAGCACTAGCTCAGCGGCATTGCCATGCATATCGTGGAGCCCCCAAGGATTGGGTTTTTTCGCCCCGACTTTCTGATACTGGAATTCCGAGTTTTCTGCATACCAAGCGTAGTCATTGATTTGACTGAGATCATTGCCCCATGAGTAGGCGGTGGTGGTGCCGGCTCGACAAGCGTGTTCCCACTCGGCTTCGGTAGGGAGGCGGTAGAAATGTCCAGTTTGCACGCTAAGCCATTGGCAAAACTGGTTAGCGGCATGCTGGGTGACGCCTACGGCGGGGTATTCTTTGGAGTATCCATCACCCATCGAGAAATGCATGGGCACGTAGGGTGGCGTCGGTTGCGTGACGGTGTCTACCAAAGTTTCGCCCTCTTTGATTTCGGGTGCCTCGGTCGTGGTGAGGTTCGAATCGCGATTGAGCGTACCGTCTTTGTTGCGGTTCTTGCCGTTTTCCATAAAAGGACGGTAGAGGTTCCAAGTGGTCTCCACCTTTGCCATCCAGAACGCATCGACCTTCAGCTTACGCTGTGGGCCTTCATCGGCATCGCGTTTTTCTTCGCTCTCGGGCGAGCCGATGGTGAACTCCCCAGCGGGGATGGGGATGAGCGAAATTTCACCGTTTTCCGCGAGCGGAACTTGGTCGGTGTAAGGCTTCATCTCCTTCGCGTCGGTGTCTGCCTTTTTGCGAATCAATTCGTAAATCGCTTTGGTGGTAGGGAGAAGATTCGCGTTCGGGAGAGGTTCCGCTGCGTTGGTGATGAGGCAGGACGTGAACAGGAGTGCAGTGGATCGTAGCATAGAGAGCGTGTAGAGTCGAAACAGAAGGGGTGAAAGGGGCAATGCCTCGTTTCGTTAGATTAGTTTGTATTTTCCGGGCACGGGGACTTCCTGCGTCGGATTCTTGTCGCCCATTTGCAGGGAGTCAGGAGCGAAGTCTTGTTTTGCGTTCCACAAATCAGCCCAAGTGACGCGTTGACCGCTATGCGCGGCCTCGCGACCGAGGATGGCAAGCATGGTGCTGTTCGCCATGTATTCGCCGGTGTTGAGCGCTTCGCCTTTGCGGATCGCGGCGAACCATTCATTATGGCAAACCTGATACATGTTAGTGGTATCTCCACGATAGGCCCAGTTGACCTTGCCGCTGGGATCCTTGGTGAGCACGCGGTCGGGTGCTTCCATGCTTCCTTTTTCGCAGAGCACACGGTCTTTCACCTCGCTGAAGCATTGGGCCATCTGTCGCTGATTGATGTGGCAGAAAACTTCGTTCGGATACTCAAAAGTCACTTCGTAATGATCCCAGACATTGCCATCATCCGAGCGTTGGGCACGACCACCACCGCCACGAGCAGCGATCGGAGCTACATCATTCATGGCCCATGCGATTTTATCCACGGTGTGGATCGCTTGTTCGAGGAGTGGTCCACCGGAGAGCCACTCGTGAGCCATCCAGTTGCGGACTTGCCATTCGACGTCGCCCAGTTTGGGATCGCGGTCTTTGACGGCGGTCGATGGCTTGGGCACGCCGCCCATGTAGGTGCCGTATACGGAAATGACGCGTCCCATTTCACCACTGTGCACTTTGCCGTAGCCGGCGCGGGTATTGGGAGAGAAACGCCAGCAAAAGCCATGCTGCAGCGTGAGGTTCTTTTCTTTCGCGATGCGAGCGGACTCCAGCACCGACTTCACGCCGGCGACGTCCACGGCCATCGGTTTTTCGGCAAACACATGCTTGCCGGCATCCACTGCGGCGCGCAGGTGAAGCGGGCGGAAACCGGGAGGCGTGGCGAGCAAGACTACGTCCACGCCGCTATCGAGCAGTTTTTGATAGGCATCCAAACCACTGAATTGGCGCGCATCCGGCACCTCGACTTTGGCTCCGAATTTTTTCGACAGATAACCAAGGCTGTTGGTGATCTGGCCACTGAAGGCATCCGCGACGGACCATAGAACTACATTAGGATCGGCAGAAAGTGCTTGATCGGCGGCACCCGTGCCGCGACCGCCGCAACCGATGAGTCCGATCTTCAACTTGGCTGTCTGTCCCTGAGCTCGCAGGATGTTAGGAAAGCCAGCCATCAAGCTAGTGGCGGCGGCAGTGCGGAGAAACAAGCGGCGATTGGTTTGTGGATTCATACGTTTAAACTCTCTATAAGTAATACGAGCAATGATGCTGCCGTCTTTCAGGCCGAAAGTCATTTATGCGCTTCAGATGTGAAATAGTCAAACGGATGAATCGTATGTATGTTACCTGTCTATCACTCGGTGCCATTTTCTCCCGTCTTCCGCCATGGCTACTCTCGGGCGTGGCCACGGCCGAATCCTCGGCAGGGCCGGATGCCAGACATTCCCATTGCGGAAAAATCACGCTGCGTCTAAATTCTGATAACTCTTTTTACAACTCTCACTATGAAACCACTGCCGCGCCGATCATTTTTGAAGGGAACCGGAGCCACGCTCGCTCTGCCCTGGCTCGAGGCTATGATGCCGGCCAAGGCCGCCACGGTAGGCGCCTCCGTGCCTCAGCGCATTGCGTTTCTCTACATGCCCAATGGGGTGCGCCCGGATCGTTGGACTCCGGAGGGTGATGGTGGTCGATTCAAGCTCTCGCCTATCCTGAGTCCACTGGAAAAACATCGCGATGATTTGTTAGTTTTCACCGGCTTGCAAAACAAGGCTTCGTTCAGCGGTGACGGCCATTACGTGAAAACGGGGGGGTGGCTCACTGGCACCACGATTACGAAAACCACGGGCTCGGACATCAATGCCGGTGGCACTTCGATGGACCAGATCGCCGCCGCGCAGTTGGGGCAATTCACCCGTTTGCCCTCCCTGGAACTCGGCACCGAGCGCACCGCTACTGGGGTGGATACGAATGTCAATTACACCCGCCTTTACGCATCGCACATCGCATGGAAAACGCCCACCGTGCCCTTGCCCTGTGAGATCAATCCGCGTGTGGCCTTTGATCGCTTGTTCCGCAATAAAACGGGCGCTGGTCCGAAAACGCAGGATGACCAGCAATCGGTCCTAGATCTGGTGCGCGATGATGCGAAACGTCTGCACGCTACACTCGGCTCGGCGGATCGGCAGAAACTCGATCAGTATCTCGAATCGATCCGCGAGGTGGAGCGTCGCATCGAGCAGGAAGCGCAGTCGCTCGGCGCGGGGATCAATGTCTCGCCCGAGGTGCTGAAGGAAATGGATGCTCTCGACAAACGGATTTCCCAGCTCATGGGCAAGGCCTCGCGCGAGGAGGAGCTGAATGCCATACCGCGTTTCGATTTCAGCGAGCACGTGAAACTCATGCTCGATATCATGGTGCTCGCCTTCTGGTCGGACACCACCCGCGTTTCCACTTTCATGTTTGGCAACGACGTCACCAATCGCAATTTTTCCTTCCTTGATGGCGTCAATGGCGGGCATCACTCGATTTCCCATCACCAGAACAACAAGGATCAGCTTGATCAGTATGAGGCCATCAACCGCTGGCATGTGCAGCAATACGCCTACATGCTCGATCGAATGAAAGGCATTCGCGAAGGAGAGGGGACATTGCTCGATCACTCGATGATCGCCTTTGGCAGCCCCATCCGCGATGGCAATGCCCATGCGCCGCAGAACGTTCCCATCGTCGTCGCCGGCAAAGCCAGTGGCAAGCTGCGCACGGGTCGGCATCTGGTCTGCGATCCTGGCACTCCGCTGTGCTCGCTGTGGCTGACCATGCTCGAAGCGGCGGGCGTGAAATCCACGAAACTCGGCGACGCCACCACGGGACTGCGCGGCGTGTGATTATACTATGCCTCGGCGATGAGCAAAGGAAAACACCGCTCGGCGAACCGGGCGGTGTTTTTAGTTTGAGTGCTATGTTACTCGAAAGAGAGCGTCTGCGGATTAGGCAGCGGCTTTGTCTTCCAGAGCTTTCTTGACTTGCGCAACGATGGCACTGAAAGCAGCGGCATCGGTGATCGCCAGATCCGAGAGGATCTTGCGGTCGGCTTCGATACCGGCAGCCTTGAGTCCCTCGATGAAACGCGAGTAGGTAAGACCTTCGTTGCGGGTGGCGGCGCTGATACGCGCGATCCACAGACGACGGAATTGACCCTTGCGCTTCTTACGGTCGCGGTATTCGTAAGTTTGTGCCTTACGAACGGCGTCTTTTGCGTAGCGGAAAAGCTTCGAACGGAAACCGCGGAAACCTTTCGCACGGAGCAACGTACGCTTGCGGCGTTTGCGGCTGGCCGGGGAATTGGTGGCTCTTGACATGTGTGTGTGTTTTCTATCGGCAGGCTGTTTGTTTTCTTAACTCCCACAGTCTCGCCTGACGAGTGACCCGTTTGACCGGGTAGGCTATGTGGAGTCCACCCGAACCGCGGGTGGGTGCGCAGATGTCACTGCGATTCAATTAACCGAAAGGCAGGTTCTCTTTGACATTTTTGATGTCAGCATCGGAAACCAGACCAGCGCGCCCGAGAGCACGCTTGCGCTTCGAACTCTTCTTTTGAAGAATGTGGCGCTTGCCTTGTTTACGACGTAGAACTTTGCCTGTGCCGGTGATCTTGAATCGTTTGGCGACAGCTTTTCTTGTTTTGGATGTGCCTGAAGGACCTGGCATGGGACGGCGAAACTAAAAGGCTCGCGTGTTTTGACAAGTAAAAAATGAGTCGCGCGACCGATTTTTTTCGATTTTTCCCCACGATCCTCGGATTTTCGAGCAATGAGCACAAAATTTGTCTGCAAGCGCTTGGTGGGGAAGTGGGTGGAATCGATGCTGGATCTTGGGAACGTGACGCGCTAGGTTTCTGATGTGCAAGGTTTGCTCAGTCGTGTCGCGCAATTGATGGAAGATCAAAATCTCCCAGGGTTGATGATTGGCGGCCATGCGGTGACAGCCTTGGGACACCCGCGCGCTACCTTTGATTTGGATTTGATCATCCCACGTGCGGCTGCGGTGGCGTGGCGGGAGGCGCTGATGCGCATCCTTCCAACTATCTCTCGACGATGCGACATTTGCTGCTATGGTGGGACGCCATGGAGGAATAGGTGCCATCGAGCGAATCCAAAAAGCCCTCGCTCAGTGAAATTTCTTTCCCGACGGGGGAGCCCCCGTTACTCATCCCGTGCGCTTTTACGATCCTCGAGACGTAGCGACCCATTTTGCCGACTTACCCGTTCCAATCGAATCAGCCGAACAACGATGGGCGCGCAAAGCGAATGCGACGCCGTTTCCCGGCGTGTGAGGAATCGAACACAAGGAAGTAATGGAAAGATATGTTACCTTGTGGCATGGTAGGACAGATAGTAACGAAATGAAGAAAGTTGATTTTAGTTTTTCTGCTCTTAGGCGAGTGATAGCGGGTGTTCTAGGATGCTTGGTGTTCGCTGGGATTGGTTTTGGCGAGGAGCCAACAATCGTGGAAGGGCCGTTGCTCGCCGAGGCGCAGAGGCAGTTTCGCGAAATGAAGAGCACGGGCTATCAACATAAGACTGAAGTGGATGGAAAGGCGCAGAGTTATCGCTACGACTGTGTGGGGTTTGTGGCCTATGCGCTCAAGCAGGCGGCACCGCAGGCACGGGCTTCGGCTTTCAATGCCTTAGAGATCGCGCCGGGGCGGATTCCGAGTCCGCCGAAGTATGTAGCGTTTTTTCAGAGCCTGTCGAAAATACCTCAGCAAGGATGGCAGGCGGTGAATCAAGCGAAGGATCTGATGCCGGGGGATGTGGTGGCTTGGGAATACAAAACGGCAAGGTCTAGCGGTCATGCCGTGATCATCGCGGACGTCGCAAAAGAGGAGCAAGACGGAATGTGGGTCGTAAAAGTGTATGATTCTACTTCTTCGCCGCACGGTGATGACTCACGCCTGCAAGATCTGCGCGCCGAAGTGCTCGCCGCGAGCGGTAATCGGAGCGGGTTAGGGCATGGGAAGATGGCATTTTCGGCCGATCCAACCACGGGAGCGATCATTGGCTATCGATGGTCGCCAACATCGAAAACAAAAATCACTCCGATCGCGGCGGGGCGCCCTCGTTCATGAGGTCCGATAGAATTTGTTGAAACGTCTCATGTGACTGCGCCGTATGTGATCATGTATGACACAAATTACTCGCAGAAATGCCCTGAAGACCATCGCAGCGTATGCATCGATTCAAATTGTGCCTGGTAGCGTGCTGGGATTGCGTGGACAGACCGCACCCTCGAATCAGCTGACGCGCGGCATCATCGGCTGCGGTGGCATTTGCTCGGCGCACCTCGGTATGCCCGGGAAACTGCTGGCGCTCTGCGATGTGGACAAAAAGCACCTCGCGAACCGGATGGGGCAGGTCAAGGCCGAGCAAAATGGCATCAAAGGCTATGAAGATTTCCGTGAGATGCTGACGCGTAAGGACATCGATATCATTCACGTCGCCACGCCGCCGCATTGGCATGCGCTGATGGCGATCGAGGCTGCGAAGGCGGGCAAGGATGTGTGGTGTGAAAAACCGATGAGTCGCACCATCGGCGAAGGCTTGGCGATGGTGAAGGCCGTGGAAAAATACAATCGCGTCTTCCGTCTGAATACTTGGTTCCGCTTCAAGGACAATTTCTATGGCATGGGCGTACCTGTGAAGCAGTTGAAAAAAGCCGTGATGAACGACTTGTTAGGCTGGCCGCTCAAGGTGACGGTGTCCGGAGTGACGGGCTTTGACTGGAAATTCGGATGGTCGGGCAAAACGAACTTGCCGGTGCAGCCGGTCCCACCTGAGCTGAACTATGACATGTGGCTGGGACCTGCGCCGATGAAGCCCTATAACGCGCATCGCACGCATGCCACTTTCCGCGGCTACTGGGACTATGATGGCGGTGGTTTGGGTGACATGGGGCAGCATTATTTGGATCCGGTGCAGTATCTGCTAAACAAAGATGCGGAGGCTCCCATCTCGGTGGAGATCGATGCCGATCCGCAGGACAGCGACGCGATCGGTTCCTGGCGGCGCATTGAGTTCACCTATGCCGATGGCTGCAAAATCATCCTCGACGGGCAGAACAAAGACAAGGATGCCGCCTACATCGAAGGACCCAAGGGCAAGATCTTCAAAAACTTCCGCAGCGATATTCCTGATCTCGACAAAAAACTCGCGGCCTTGCCGGATCCTCCAGAGCAGATCGTCGATTTCCACGAGTCCGTACGCTCACGCAAAAAATTCGCACTCAACGAGCAAAACGGCTTTTGGTCTTGCACGATGGTAAACATGGGAGTCATGGCGCATCGCCTGAACAAGAACCTAAAGTTTGACCAGAAATCGATGACCTTTGATCTGCCCGAAGCAAACGCCCTCATGAATCAGCCAATGCGCGCGCCTTGGAAGATCGAGGTGTGATGCCGCGCCTATCATTCATTTCTGTGCTTCGATCACCTCAACCCCCGATCCCGCCAGATCCGAGAGAATTTTTTTATCGGCTTTGGCATCGGTGATGAGGCAGGTAAGATCGCTTACCTGCGCAAAGAAAAACGCGGCTTTTTGGCCGAGCTTGGTGTGGTCGGCGAGGAAAACGACGTCCTCCGCGCAGGCGACAACACGTTCTTTGAAAACGGCCTGGCGATTGTTCGTCTCTGAAATGCCACGCGTGAGGTGCAGTCCGCTGCCGGAAAAAAACATGCGGTGGATGTTGAAGCGTCGCAATGACTGCTCGGCGATCAGGCCGATGTAAGAGCGAGAGCGGGAGTCGTACAGACCACCAGTGCAGATTAAGTCGAGGTTCGGTCGGCCTTCGAGTGCGGTGAAAACATTGAGCGCGTTGGTCAGAATCGTGAGCGGATAATCCGGCAGGAATTCCGTTAGCGTGAGTACCGTCGATGACGCATCGAGAAAGATGGTTTCGTTCGGTTGGATGCGTTTTGCGGCCTCACGAGCGATGGCGGTTTTCTCCTCGCGATTGGTGAGCTGCCGTTCCGTTAGAGAAATTTCCTCACGGATTTTCAGCGGGCGAGTGGCACCGCCGTGCACACGGATCAGGTAGCCGCGCTTTTCCAATGCCTCAAAATCTTTCCGCACTGTCTCATCGGTCACGTTCAACAATGCGGCTACGTCCATCGTGCGGATGTTGCCGGATTCCTGCAAGTGCAGCAAAATTTTTTGTTGTCGTTCCAGCGGTAACACCCGCGACAGCTAGCAGTTTTGTGCGATGGCGACAAGTCTTCTCGCGCATCATGCAGAATTTCTCTGTCACTCGCTGAGGGTTCATTCTCCATAGACGAAAACTTTTTAAAATAACATTTTGTTAACTCGGATTACCATTAATTACGTAAAATCAAGAAAAATTAATTTTTTTCTGGTAAAGTGGGTCGTTTTTGTTATGAATCGGCTCAAATTTAAACACTATGACTGAAGAAACTCTCTATCGACATCAGATCAAAGTCGGTGCACGGCAGATGGAAATGTCTCATGACACGAGCGTGGGAGAGTCTGTCTTGTCGGACGACTACGAGCATCAGATCCGAGAATCCCAAGCGCGTTTGCAGCAATTGCAAGCAGAACAGCAAGAGCTGGAGCGTTTGGCGCGTGAGCTGGAAGAACTGAATGAGCAAAAAAAAGAGTTCTTCTCCAGGCAGGTAGAAATCACCGAGAAACTAGGGAATGCGGTGACCTTGATCGATCGTGAATTACTGGCGATGCGCACCGAGCTACAAGAACTGGAACAGTGCCGGCACTTGTTTGACAATCGCTTGAAAAAAATCGCCAAGTATGATCCGGAAGCGTGGACGCGGGAGAATCTGAAGCCGAATTTGGATAAAGCCATCGCTACGATTCATGAGGCTTCCGATGAATACGAGGAGGCGGCGCGGCATTTTGCCACGATGCGTTCGGGTGAGATTTTCGGCATGGGCAAACGACGCAAACAAGTCTCTCCGCATGCGGATGACGGTGAGTTTCTGGCCCAGCTCAAAAGCGGTTTTGCTTTCAATCTTCCGATGATTACGTTGGCATTGCTGGTTATGATTTTGTATCTCATCCGCTGAGGCATGAAAAGATCCATCAACCATACGCTCCCTGAGCTGGACGAGGTCCAGAGGAAGAGGGCTGCCGTGGCAGAGGAGATCGCGCTGCAAGAAAGTCTTCCGGATCTGTTGCGCAAGGAAGAGGAAGAGCGGAGAACTACCTTGCCACCGTTTGACATGTTAGAAGACATGATTCGCAGTAATGAATTCGATAACAAAGTGGCGTTGGGTCAGGTTAAGAATGCACGTAGGGATTTCGCACGGAGTTCCTGCATGACCCTGCTTTTGCTGATTGCAGCTGCGGTGGTTCTGTGGTGGGCTTATCAGTCGGTCGAGCGCTACGGTCTGCTCTAACAGATCATCACCTACTTGTTGAGCCAAGACTTCGTGTCCTTGAGTTGCAGCGAGCGTTGCTCCTGCCAATCGATGATATCCGGTTGGGCATAAGCACGTTGTGCTTCGCGCGCGGCATCGGCACCCTGCATGGCGTTGGATCTGTTGCTCTCCAGAGCGCTGGTGCGATTGATGTTGCGAGTGGTCACAGACTTACTGGAAAAAACGGAGCCAGCACCGGATTCGTTCGCGCTTTTGCCGGCATCAGCGGCGGTGGTTTGGTATTGATTGGCCGAGGTATTGCCGAGGTAGGATTGCTTCTGGTATTGGGTATTTCCCCACCACGATGGTTTTTCCACGGTGCCGGGCTTGTAGGCCTTACCTGAGTATTGCTGGTTTTCGAGTGGAGATCGGCCGACGGATTCGAAGGAGCTGCGCTTGTCATCCTTGATTTTCCAATTCCCCTCAGTGTCTTGATAGTAGCCTTCTTTACCGCGGGCGTTGAAGCGCTCATTCATGCTGCGCGGTTGGGAAGCTTCCGAGGCGGCTTGGCTGCTGTCGGGCTTGTCCGCACAGTGCGAGAGCACTAGGGCGAGGCAAACAAGCAGGGACAGGCGTGTAATCATGAGGGTGGAAATGTTAGACCATGCCAAGAATCATGCGACCTTCCTCCGAGATCATGTCCTGATTCCAGGCCGGATCCCAGACGAGTTCAACGCGTGCATCGTCAATCTCTGGCAGTGACATGATGCGAGCTTGGGCATCGGCTGCGATCACTGGACCCATGCCGCAGCCCGGTGCGGTGAGTGTCATTTTCACGAGTGCCACGGTTTTGTCATCTTGTTTTTCCAGTGAGCAGTCATAGACCAATCCGAGATTGACAATGTCCACGGGGATTTCTGGATCATAGACTCCCTTGAGCTGGGCCCAAACTTGTTCTTCGAGTGGTGCGTCTTTTAGTCGCTCGATCTCCTCGATTTTTTTCTGCTCAGCCTCAGGATTGATGCCGAGGGCATCGGCGTCTTTGGAGGAAATCCGCGCGAGGCCTGAAGAGGTGGCTACCGTGTAGGTGCCGCCGAGACGCTGGGTGATGTAAACGACGGTGCCGATCGGTAGGGTGAGACTGTCTCCGCTGGGGATCTGGATCGCGTCCACGTCGCGGGTGAGGATGATTTCTTCGTGCATGTGTGTGAGAGAGTGTGCTTGTTGGCGTTCTTAAGCAAAAGATTATTTCTGTTTTTTGTCTTCCTCAGTCTCGGTGCGTGACTTCATTCGGTCGAGTGCTTTTGCCGCCAGGTCGATGACTCGATCGCTTTCCCCTGTTTTTTCTAGCGTGCTGATGATTTCAACGGCCCATTGGGTGGTATTGGTCGAGCTATTAGTGACAAGGGCGCGGATGATCGCCTCCTGTTCGGAATCGACTCTCGCAGAGCTGGCGAGGAGTTTCCAGAGTTCTTCGTTTTTCGCATCACTGCGCTTGGAATCGAGGAGGAGAAACTCGCGGCAGGAATGGAAAATCCGTGAACGCAACGTTGGCTCTTCCATCGTGCCGAGCGTATCCATCATGGGCTCGAGCAAAGAGTCATCCGGCCAGTTTTTCGAGGCATCGGCAGCGGCGATTTGCATCGTCTTATCCGAGCCCTTGAGGTTCCGTAAGAGCACTTCCTTTGCCTTGGGTGTGCCGATCGCACCCAAAACACGCATAAGGGATTGCTTGATCTCTGGAACCGTCGCTGCCTCGTATGCGGGTTCGACCGTTTCATCGAGGGTGGCGCGGCTGGTGGATTGTTTGACGATTGCTACGACAACTTCCTCACAGCGTTTGCGGATATTGGAATCGCCGGAGAATTGCAATAGGCTGAGTAGGGGGGTGAAATGCTCATCGGTGGCCATTCCTTTGAGTGCATCGATGGCTGCGCCTGCGCTTTCTGGCTTAGGATTGGAATTGATAAATTGAATCAGGGCACTGGATGTTTTGGCATCTTTGTGTCCGGCGACGATACGGCCGCCGATGACGCGTCGCAGCAGGTTGATGCGGATTTCCTCATTCATGTTCACCGTGGTGGCATATTGCACGAGTGTTTCATCGATGTCCGTGCCGTCATTGGACTGAGAAATATAGAGTGCCTTGTAAACAGTCTCGCGACTGGTCGAGGCTGTGATGCTTGTGGCAGCATTGAGCAAGATATCGAGATCCTTTTTGTTTACTGGGAGCTCCTTGGTGTTTGCCATCGCGGCCAGCTCCACGAGTTCATTGTAGCGTTTGTTGATTTTGCCTTGGGCATTGCGTGAGATCAACAAGGCGGCGATCGCGATGACTATGATGCCTAGGGTGGTGGCCAGAGCGGCTTTGGCACCATTGCTCATTCCCTTGTTTTTGGCAGGGCCGGAGGTGCTGAGCTGTGTGGCTCCGGGAGATGGCTGGGCAACTTTTGAGGTGGCAATCGGGACGATTTTCTCTGAGGCTGTTGCAGGAGCGGCAGTTTGCAAAGGCATTGTGATGGGCGTCCTCGAAGCATGTTGTGTGGTTGCGATAGAGCGTGCCGGTTGGATGGGAGATGCCCCTGCTTGGAGGGATGGTTTCGATGGGACGACTGGTATCGCAAGAGGTGTGGCGGAAGCTGGCGGCGAAATCACCGGCGGTGGTGCGACCACAGGAGGCGGTGCGATCACGGGCGGTGGGGGCGGACTGACGGCAGAAATGACGGGAGTTTCCACGGGAACAGCGACTGGCACTGCCACGGGAGTCGTTGGCGCTGCGGATGGAGCATCCGCTAGAGGAGTGACAGCAACAGGGGTGGGTGAAGCGACTGGCTTCGCACCAGGAATGATCAATCGTGGCTTTGGTTTGGGAGTCAGTTCTTCACTCATAGCAGTATCTGAAATCGGGGAAAGAGTAGGTGAGGCGTCCGGAGTTGTCGGAGGAGTTGCGACTTCTGCCGGAGCGGGGGCGTTGGGAGCGGGAGTAAATTCTTTTGTTTCGACGATCGGAGGTTGAGCCGATGTATGAACACTGGCGTGACCAAAGTTTTCCGGAGGCATAATGGGCTGCGGTGCTGTTTTGAGCAGCGAAGTAAGCGGGGGAGCAGGCGATTGCTGGACGGCGGGCACTGGGGCGCCTGGGGTGAGTAGGATGGGCTTAGAACGAGCAGGCGCAGCAGATGCTGCAACGGTTGCCTTATCCCCGAGTTGAACGTTTTGCAAAAACAGTGCGAGGGACTCACGTGCCTTGGTCGGGCGGTGTTCCGGCAGTCGGTTGATGTGCCACATGATCCAGTCCGACACCCAGCGCGGCAGATCGGGACGGATTTCGTGCAAAGGAAAAACGCGGTGATCGAGATGGGCGCACATCACTTGCGGACCAGTTTCGCCATCGAAGGGATGAACTCCAGTAAGGGCAAAGTAATAAACGCAGCCCATGGCGTAGAGGTCGGTGCGCGCATCGAGCTCCACGCGCTCGAATTGCTCGGGTGCCATGAAAAAAATCGAGCCGAAGATCGAGTCCTTTTGATCGATGGTTTGCAGCGAAGGTTTGGGGGTGAACTTTGCTAGTCCGAAGTCGACAATCTTGACTTGGAATTTCCCCGAGGGTAGCCAAGTCAGCATGATGTTGGATGGCTTGAGATCGCGATGAACGAGGTTCATGTCCTGAGCTGCGATCAGGGCTTCTTGGGTTTGCAGGGCGAACTCGCGAAAGTCGTTCCAGGTGAAAACGGCTTTTTCTACGACATCATCGACGGTCCTACCGTGAAGAAGCTCCATCACGACGAATGGGCCATCCTTATCGATGCCGACATCATAAATGGTCACGATATGGGGATGCTGCAGGGCGGAGAGGGCCCCTGCTTCTTTTGCCAGTTGCACGGCAGCCTCGCTATCCGGATGGTCTTTGTCCTCAGGAAGGATACGTTTGATAGCGACTTCTCGGTTGAGAATATTGTCGTGGGCACGATACACAGCGCCAAGTCCGCCTTGGCCGATTTTTCCGCGAATTTCGTAGCGTTCCTCCATTGTGGGCAGCGCTAATCTGCCTCAGTTTTCTTCTGAGGGAAAGAAGGAATTTGCATCAATAGAAGATTCCTAGGGAAAACCAAAACGGTGCCTCTGTGAGTCGCTGCTACCGTGGTTCCTGCCATTACTCTTCGATGCGGATGGGCTCGATTTTTTCTGTGGTGAAACGAACACTTACCATGTAGCCCTCGACGGATTTGGAGGTGCCTAACAGTGCATTGCCACCACCGCCCAGACGCCAGAGGTGTGTGCTCAGCGACATGTCATTTTGGAGACTGGAGGCGGCAGGGAAATCAGCATTTTGCAAGGGCCTACCGTGCAGAGTGGTCATCAGCTTACTGAGCTCGCTCCAAGTAGACTTCAGCAGTCCGTCGTAAGTGTTGCTCTGCTGCGGTTGCGTTTGTAGGGTCAACTCTTTCAGGTTGCCATTGCTATCCCAATCAAAATACAAAAGGCATTTTAGCCCACCTATGGTTTGTTTTGTGCGATAGGATCCGTTGAGTCCGAGGCGGCCGAGATAGAGTTCATCGACTGTTAACTCTAACATCTTGCTAGCTTTGATTTTGTCCTGCACTTCTTTGCGAGAATCTCCCAGCTTCAGGGTGTCGAATACCGCGCTGTCTTCCATCACAGGAGCGGAGCTTGTCGGGCCCGTAGTGCTGGAATTGCCCGGTGTCATTTTGGGCGTCGGGAGCTTGGCGACATAATTCACATCGTCGGGATGCAGGTCATTGCGGCCGAGTGTGACGATCTTACCATCCACTCGTTTCACTGTGACGGTGAATTGATTGTGGCTGACGTAATCAGCGATGATAAACTTGGATCCATCCTTATTCATCCATTTGCGGGATTCCGCACGAGCGAGGGAGAGAAGCAACAGAGCCCACATGAAAAAATATACACAACGCATCATCCAGATAACGCCTCGCCAGTCCGAATCCTTAGGAGAAATCCGAAAAAGTTTTGTCATTGTGAGCTAGGTGGTGGTTGCGAAAAAGAGCAGTTGGTGTAACTTTTGGTTGAGAATATCGTATTCTCACGTGACGATCCGATGGAGATTTTTCGTTATTTTTTGATGGCCAGCTTGGTGATTTCGTGTCGCGCGGACTCCTTTTCCGATCGAGTCGTGCCCTTGCTGGATCAGCATTGCTATCGATGTCATGGTGAGAAAAAGCAGAAAGGCGGCATTGAACTTCATCAGATCAAAACAGCGGAGGATGCCTATCGCTACCATCGTTTTTTGAAGAATGTGGCCGATCAAATCAAAAGCGGCGACATGCCGCCGGAGGATGATGTGGACGAGCTGCCGACTACCGCAGAGCGAGCGCTGATGGTGCGTGAGATCGAGAGCGTGATGGCGCATGTGAAAAAAGGCGACTTCCCGCGCAAGCCGGGTCGGCCCACCGTGCGTCGATTGAATCGCAATGAATACAACAACACTGTGCGCGATTTGTTTGGGATTTCCTTTCTCGCGGGGCAGGAATTTCCTGCGGATGGAGCGGGAGGTGAAGGGTTCGATAACGTGGGCGATTCGCTCTTCATCCCGCCGGTCTTGATGGAAAAATACGTGCAGTCCTCGCGCAAGGTGGTAGATGCCATTTATGCGCAGCCTGCGTTACAAAAGCGGGTGATTTTTCGCAAGCCACAGGAAAAAGAAGACCCGCTGATCGCAGCGCGGGTGGTCCTAGTGTCACACGCCTCGTTGGCCTTTCGTCGGCGGCTGAGCGAGGGCGATGTAGCGCATTTGATGGAGCTCTATCAGCAGGCCTTGAAGCGCGGCGAGAGCTATGAAAACGCCTTTCGCGCGCCGCTTCGTGCCTTGCTGATTCATCCGGCCTTTTTGTTTCGTTGGGAAGCAGATCAAGCAGGCCAGAAGGAGTGGAAAGTTGACTCGTTTGAGTTGGCGACGCGGCTCTCGTATTTCCTCTGGGCCTCGATGCCGGATCGCACCTTATTTCAACTGGCCGATCAAGGAAAACTCTCCGATCCTCAGATCTTGCAACAACAAGTGATGCGCATGCTGGATGATCCGCGCTCCGACACGCTGGCGCGCTACTTTGCTGGGCAGTGGCTGGGTTTTGATGAACTGCGGGAATCCGTCGCACCCGATGCCAAGCGCTTTCCCATGTTTACGGAAAGCCTGCGCATCGCGATGTATCGGGAGTCGGTGGACTTTTTTCATCACATCCAAACCAAAAATCGTCCCATTACGGAGTTGCTCGACAGCAAATATACCTTCGTCAATGAGGAACTCGCGCGGCACTATGGCATGTCAGGCGTGACTGGCCCGCAGATGAGGTTGGTGACGATTAGCGATCCGCAGCGCGGGGGCGTCATCGGCCAGGCCTCGATCCTGACCGCCACGTCCTTGCCGCTGCGCACCAGTCCGGTCAAGCGCGGTAAGTGGATCCTCGATACCATTCTCGGCACGCCCCCCCCGCCCCCCCCGCCCGATGCCGGGGAGCTGCCAGCGGACGACAAATCCAGCGAGGGACTCTCGTTTCGCAAGCAACTCGAACTGCATCGGCAGAAGCCCAATTGTGCGGGATGTCATGAAAAAATTGACCCGCTCGGCTTCGGGTTGGAGAACTTCGATGCCATCGGTCGCTGGCGCAGTCACGATGCGAACGGCCAGAAGGTCGATTCCGTGGCTGCCTTGCCGGGCGATATCGTATTTTCCACGCCTGCCGAGTTGAAAAAACTCTTGGTGGAATCGAACGAGCTTTTTTGCAAAAATTTCTGTCGGAAACTTCTGGGCTACTCGCTGGGACGACCGCTCGAATACTACGATGAGCCGGTCATTGAACAGCTCTATCAAACACTAGTGAAACACCAGTATCAAATTCGGCCGGTGATTTTGGCCATCGTGCAGAGTCACCCCTTCCTCTCGCGCGGAGACGAGCGCTGAATTGGAAAAAAATCGTTTTGTCCGCGCATTGCGCTTGCCTTGCGACGGGGGAATGGGCAAAAGGTGCGCGGCACCGCAGGCGACGCTCGTTCTCACAGTATCGTGGCTCGTCTCCGGGCTACGAACACCAATCCGCGCAGTCATGGAAAGCATCTCATCACGAATCAACAAAGTTTCTCCCTCTCTCACTCTTGCCATTACCAACCAAGCCAAGGCGATGAAAGCGCGCGGTGAGGAAGTATACGGATTGGCGGGCGGTGAGCCGGACATGGACACCCCGGAGCACGTCAAGCAAGCGGGGGCCGCGGCTCTGATGGCTGGCTTTACGAAATACACCGCCGCAGCAGGTATCCCAGAATTGCGCGAGGCGCTCTCGGCCAAGCTCAAAGCGGACAACAATTTGCATTATGATGCCAAGGATATTTGCGTCACCGGCGGCGCGAAAATGGCCTGCTATATGGCCATACTGGCAATGGTGGAGGAAGGTGATGAGGTCATTATCCCAGCACCGTATTGGGTCAGCTATCCCGATATGGTTCTGATGGCGGGCGGCGTGCCTGTGATTGTGGAAACATCGGAATCGACAGGCTGGAAAATGACCCCGGAGCAATTCGAGGAAGCCATGACCCCACGCACCAAGATGGTCATTATCAACAGCCCCGGTAACCCCACCGGCGCGATTTACACCGAAGAGGAATTGCTGGCGCTGGGCGAGATCGCGCTCTCGGAAGACATCACCATTCTGTCCGATGAAATTTACGAGAAGTTGGTCTATGGTGATGGAAAACACGTTTCTATCGCTTCGCTCAGTCAGGAACTCTACGACATCACCATCACGGTGAACGGATTTTCCAAAGGTTACTCCATGACCGGATGGCGCCTCGGCTACACTGCTGCTCCGCGTCCATTGGCCGAAGCGATAGAGAAAATCCAAAATCACACGGTGTCGAACGCCTGCTCGTTCGCCCAATACGGTGCACTTGCTGCGCTGACTGGGGATCAGACATTTGTGAGTGATATGGTGGGTGAGTATGACGTGCGTCGCCAATTCATGCTGGGCCGTCTGCGTCAGATTCCGAACATCCGCGTCGTCGAGCCGAAGGGTGCCTTTTATTTCTTCGTTTACACCGGCAAGCTCGGGCTGAAGTCGATGAATCTTTGCGATAAATTGCTCTCGCGCTACAAAGTGGCCGCGGTGCCTGGCATTGCGTTTGGTTATGATGACGGCATCCGTCTCAGCTACTGCACCACGCTCGATGTGCTCGCCGAGGGCCTTGATCGCTTTGAGGCATTTTGCCGCGAGCATTGATCTGCGATCTACTCAAACTCCTCATCCCCGTCGGTTTTCCGATGGGGATTTTTTTGTGTTCTGAGAAAACTGGAGCTTCTCCGTTTTTAGGCGTGACTCAGAGGCGTGGCGGTGGCACAAGCATTCCGCCGCGAGGCACTGAAGCAATGTCGGGAAAATTGACTTATCAACAAGCAGGGGTCGATACGCGGAAAGCCGCGGCGATTGTCGGGGACATCAAAAGCCATGTGAAGCGCACGCAAAAGGAGCGCCAGCTGTGGGGAGCCTTCGGCTTGTTCGCCGCTTGCTATGACCTCAGTGCTTACCAAGCACCCGTGATCATGACAGGTTGCGATGGCGTGGGCACCAAGATCGATCTTCTGTTAGAGCGCGGCATGTATGAGACCGCAGGAAAAGATCTCGTCGCGATGAACGTGAACGACATCCTCACCACCGGCGGCGATCCGCTTATGTTTCTCGACTACATCGGCATCCCCGCACTCGATGGCGAAAAAATCGAGCGACTCATCGCAGGCATGGCGGATCATTTGGAAAGTTGCGGCTGCATTCTCGCCGGTGGCGAAACAGCGGAAATGCCTGGCATCGTTCCTGAAGGCGTGGTCGAACTTTCCGGCTTCTGCATCGGCTGCGCGGAGAAAACCGATCTCATCGATCCCACCACGGTGTCTATCGGCGATGTGCTCGTCGGTTACAAATCCGATAGCATCCATGCCAATGGCTGGAGCCTCGTCCGCCGCGTGCTGCGCGAGTATCCCGATGTCGCTACCGAGGAAGAACTGCAACACTGGCTCAAGCCGACGCGCCTCTATCACGATGTCACCCGCGCACTGAAAGCCGCAGGCGTGAAGCCGCGCGCAATGGCACACATCACCGGTGGTGGTTTGCCGGAAAACCTTGAGCGCTTGTTCCAAGGTCTCGGTGCCGATCTCACGATCCCAGCCTGGGAGCTTCCCGGTATTCACAAGCTTTACGAACACATCGACGCGGAAGACCGTTTCCACACGCTCAACATGGGCATCGGCTGGGTGGCGATCGTTGCACCGGAAGATGCGGAAAAAGCCTGCGCCGCCGGTCCTGGTGGTGTAATCCTTGGCACTATGCGCGCGGGCGACGGTGTCCACGTCAAGGTCGCGGGCGAGTGATGGTCTTAGCTGGTTAACCTAACGATTTCATGAGTGATTTTTTGACACACGAATGCGGAATCGCCGCTGTGCGACTGCGCAAGCCGCTAGCCTATTATTATGATCGTTACGGCACCTGTTTGTGGGGATTCCAGAAGCTGTTCCTGCTGATGGAAAAACAGCACAATCGCGGGCATGATGGTGTGGGCATCGGTTGCGCCAAGCTCAATATGCCGCTGGGCTCGCCTTATATTTTCCGACGTCGTGATGCGGAAAAGGATTCGCTCGCCAGCTTGTTTCGCGATGAGATCAAGTGGTTCAACAAACTCACTCGAAAAGAAAAACTCGATCCAAAAAATCCTTGCAGCGTCAAAGAAAACTTCGACTTCGGCGGGGAAATCCTGATCGGTCACCTCCGCTACGGTACCTCTGGCGAGTTCGATTCCGGCTCCTGTCACCCTTACCTGCGTCGCAGCAACTGGCCAACCCGCACTCTCATGGTGATGGGGAATTTTAACATGACCAACACCAGCGAACTGAACCGCAAGCTCATCGAGCGCGGCCAGCATCCGGTCTTCGGCACGGATACGCAAACGGTGCTGGAAGAAATCGGCTTCCACCTCGATGAGGCACACACGGATCTATATCGTCGCCTCCGCGATGAAGGCGGCGATGGTCACGATATCCCGGAAAAAATTTCCGCTCTGCTCGATGTCGAAAAAATCGTGCAAATCAGTGCCCAGGCCTGGGATGGCGGTTATGCCATCGTTGGTGTCGTCGGTAATGGCGATATGTTCGTGATGCGCGACCCGCACGGCATCCGCCCTTGCCACATGCTGATGAATGAGGAGGTGCTCGCATTCGCTTCTGAGAGAGTACCCTTGATGACGGTATTCGAAGCCAGCGCTGCCGAGGTGCGAGTGCTGGAACCAGGCTCGCTCATCGTGATCAAGGCCGATGGCTCGATCCGCGAAAGCAAGTTCGCCACCGGTGCGCAGCCCGCTCCCTGCTCGTTCGAAAAAATCTATTTCTCGCGGGGCAACGATCCTTCTATCTATCGAGAACGCAAAGCGATGGGCGCGGCCTTGGTTGATCAGATTGTCAAAAGCATCGATCACTCGTTCGATAACACCGTTTTTTCCTTCGTTCCCAATACTGCAGAAACAGCCTACTACGGTATGATGGACGGGCTGCGCATGTATCGTCGACAACAAGTGCGCTCGGAAATTCTGTTAGGTCTCGCCGAGGGAACCCTCACGCCGGAGAAAGTCGACTCGCTGATTTTGAAAAACTGGCCCTGCGGAGAGAAGATCGCGCACAAGGACATCAAAATGCGCACCTTTATTACCCAAGAAAAAGGGCGTGAACAATTGGTGTCACACGTATACGATATCACCTACGGCGTTGTTAAAGAAAATGATCATCTCGTCGTCATTGATGATTCCATTGTGCGCGGTACTACGCTCAAGAAATCGATTCTCAAAATCCTCGCTCGAACCAATCCCAAAAAGGTGGTGGTTTGTTCGACCGCTCCGCAAATCCGCTATCCTGATTGCTACGGCATCGATATGTCAGAGATGGGCAAATTTATCGCCTTCCAGGCAGCAGTAGCCTTGCACCGTCGTGCTGGTCGTCAATCCTTGCTCGATGAAGTCGCGAGACGTTGTCGTGAGGAATTGAAAAAGCCCGTTGCCGAAATGCAGAACGCCGTGAAGATGGTGTATGAAGCCTTCACCGACGAAGAAATATCCGCCGAGATCAGTCGCATGGTTTATCCTGAGGATATGAACTGGAACGGTGAGGTAGAAATCATTTTCCAGACCATCGAGAACCTTCACGCCTCTATCAAAGGCCCCTGCGGCGACTGGTATTTCACTGGCAACTACCCTACTCCCGGCGGCTACGCCACCGTCAACTCCGCGTATATCCGCTGGTTTGATGGCATGAGCGGCAGGGGATATGAATTGCCTCTCTGAGGCGTTACTTCGAAAGAATGTTGCTTCGACTTACTAGAATCATCGTTTTTAATGATTCATCTATTACGATGGGTAGTAGAAGGCTTGTATCTAGGGATTAGCAGGTGTTTTGACAAAGACCATGAAATGCTGCCATGGGAGCTGCCGCTTGTTAGAAGCTAACGAAAATCCTGCTACAGCGAACTCCTTGCGTGCCTGTTCTTCGGTCATCTTGTGCAAGGGCTTGATCGGCACAAGTGGATCCTCGGCGCGAAACTCTAACAAAATGATGCGACCATCGGGCTTCAGCGCCTTGTGCAGAGAGCGCAGCATTTCGGCAGGGTGGGAAAATTCGTGATAGGCATCGACCATGAGTGCGGCATCCAGAGAGTTTACCGGGAGCTTGATGTCATCGATCGCACCGAGGTGGCCCTGAACGTTGGTGATGTTTAGCTCGGCAGATCGTTTGGCAAGGAATTCGAGCATTTCCTGTTGGATATCGACGCCGATCACCTTTCCCTTTGGCACTTTTTCCGCGAGACGGAATGCATAGTAGCCGGAACCCGCGCCGATGTCCGCAATCACATCGGAGGGTCTGAGTTCGATAGCTTCAAGGGCCCGGCTCGGCGCTTCCTCGCGCTCGCGCTCATCGCGCTCCAGCCAACCAATCGCCGGATGTCCCATGACATGGGCGATTTCGCGCCCCATGTAGTACTTGCCGATGCCATCAGGAGTGGGATCGCGGAACTCATAGACCGGCGCGGCGGGCGCGGGAGTTTCCACCACGGCAGCGGGTGCGATTCGTTCGGGTGGATTGGCTGGCGGTACGGGCACATCCGTTCGCGGACGCAAATAATACGCCGCAATCCCCGCCACGATGCAAAGCCAAAACAAAAGTGAGGTGCGCTTCATCATGTTATGTGCAGATACTGCGCGCGACGAGTGGTTTTGTCATGGTAGGAACAATGCATCAGGCATTGTTGACTCGTCCCGCTATGAGGTGTGAATTTTTGGTGGATTTTCACCCACGATTGAAATCGTGGGCTCCCGATTGAGTCGTCGCGTTGCGACGAGGTAAGATGCGTTGCGTTGCGACGGGGAGGTGTTAGGCGCGATTCTTTTGATGCCGCGTTGTGAGATGCAAACGACAAAACCCACGAGGGAGATTCGTGGGTTTTGTTATGATGATTTTTTGGTTTGGCGTTGGGATAGCGCTACCAAGTTAGGGCAAATTCGTGGTGCCCATGAGGTAACGGTCGCATTCTCTCGCGGCGCCGCGGCCTTCGTTGAAGGCCCAGACAACTAGCGATTGACCACGGCGGCAGTCGCCGGCGGCGAAGACGCCGGGGATGTTGGTGGTATATTTTTCGTGTTGCGCGTTGATGTTGCTGCGGGCATCGCGGTCGAGATTCATACTCTCTAACAAGTCTTGCTCTGGGCCGAGGAAGCCCATCGCCAACAAGACTAATTCAGCGGGCATGATTTTTTCGGTGCCAGGAATATTCTTAGGGATGAACTGACCTTGATCGTTCTTAGTCCACTCCACCTGCACGGTGTGCACAGCTTTGACATGGCCGTGTTCATCTCCTTCAAAGTGCGTGGCGGTGGTGGTGTAGATGCGCGGGTCACTGCCATTGACCGCGGCAGCTTCTTCTTGGCCATAGTCCATTTTGTAAACTTTTGGCCACTCTGGCCACGGATTGTTGGCGGCGCGTTGGTTGGGCGGCTTGGGCAGGAGTTCGAGTTGGCAAACGCTAACACAACCATGGCGCAGAGAGGTGCCCACGCAGTCGGTTCCGGTATCGCCTCCACCAATGATCACAACGTTTTTTCCTTTGGCGGTGATGAAGTGATCGTTCGAATTGCCATCGAGCACAGCCTGGGTGTTAGCAGTGAGAAACTCCATGGCAAAGTGGATGCCTTTCAGTTCACGACCAGCAATGGGCAGGTCACGTGGCTTTGTAGCACCGGTGCACAGGATGACGGCATCGAAGTCTTTTTGCAACTGGTCGTGGGTGATATCTTTGCCGATGTTTACGTTACAGCGGAATTTCACGCCTTCGTCTTCGAGCAGTTCGATGCGGCGCAGCACGACTTCTTTTTTGTCGAGCTTCATGTTGGGGATGCCATACATCAGCAAGCCGCCGGGGCGGTCGGCACGCTCGAATACGGTGACGGTGTGTCCTGCTTGATTGAGCTGAGCGGCAGCCGAGAGTCCAGCGGGGCCCGAGCCGATGATAGCGACTTTTTTGCCGGTGCGCTTCGCGGGTGGCTTGGCGACGACCCAGCCTTCTTCCCATCCTTTGTCGATGATCGAGACCTCGATGTTTTTGATGGTGACGGGTGGGTTGTTCATGCCCAGCACGCAAGAGCCTTCGCAGGGTGCGGGGCAGACGCGACCGGTAAATTCGGGGAAATTGTTGGTCTTGTGGAGGCGATCGAGTGCATCACGCCACAGACCACGATAGACGAGATCGTTCCACTCGGGGATCAGGTTATTGATTGGGCAACCGCTGGCCATGCCGCTGATGATCTTGCCGGTGTGGCAAAACGGTACGCCGCAATCCATGCAGCGTGAGCCTTGGGTGCGCAGTTTTTCCTCCGGCATGTGAAGGTGGATTTCTTTCCAGTCCTTGATGCGTTCGAGTGGCGAGCGATCGGCGGGGAGCTCGCGGGTGTATTCCATGAATCCGGTTGGTTTGCCCATTTTTTTATTTTTCTATTGTGATCAGTCAGATTGGTTGGATCAGACGGATTGGTCTGATCGATTTTTTGCTTAGCCGCCTCCCAAACGCGCCACGTCTTTGGCATTGGCTTCAAAGGCCGCATTGAGAGCGTCGTCGCCGCTGAGGCCGTCGGCTTCGGCTTTGGCGATGGCTTGCAGAACGCGTTTGTAGTCGCGCGGCATGACGCGCACGAACTTGGTCACGGCATTTTTCCAGTCAGCGAGGATGGTGTTAGCCTTCTTGCTGAGGGTGATGTCAGCGTGTTTTTGTATTAAAGTGCGGAGCACCTCGGCGTCGTCTTCATCGACGCTTTCGAGATCGACCATCATTTTGTTGCAGCGAGTAGCGAAATCGCCTTTTTCATCGTAGATGTAAGCGACGCCACCACTCATCCCTGCTGCGAAATTACGGCCGGTGGTGCCGAGCACGACGACTTTTCCGCCCGTCATGTATTCGCAACCGTGATCGCCTATGCCTTCAACGACGGCATGCACGCCGGAGTTCCGCACTGCGAAACGCTCGCCTGCGACACCGCGCACGAAGAGCTCACCGCTGGTCGCCCCATAAAGCGCGACGTTGCCGATGATAATATTGTCTTCTGCCGCGAAGGTGGCTTTTGCATCGGGGTAAATCGCGATGCGTCCACCGCTGAGGCCTTTGCCGACGTAGTCGTTGGCGTCGCCCTCGACTTCGATCGTGATGCCTTTCGGGATAAACGCGCCGATACTCTGACCGGCTGAGCCGCGGAAATGCATCTGCACCGTGTCATCGGGCAGGCCGTTCCAGTGGCGCTTGGTGATCTCGTTGCCGAGGATGGTGCCGACGACGCGGTCGGTGTTTTTGATCGGCAGCTTGATCGAAACTTTTTCACCTTTTTCGATGGCTGGCTTGCAGGCATCGAGCAGGGTGGTGAGGTCTAGCGATTTTTCCAAACCGTGATCCTGCGTCTCCGTGCAGTAGCGTCCGACTTCAGGTCCGACGTTGGGCGAGTAGAGGATTTTCGAGAGATCGATGCCTTTCGCTTTCCAGTGATCGACCGCTTTTTTCGGCTCTAACACATCGGTGCGACCTACCATGTCGGTAAGTTTGCGGAAACCGAGTTCCGCCATAATTTCGCGTACTTCCTGAGCGATGAACTTCATGAAATTCACGGCGTGTTCGGGATCGCCGGTGAATTTTTTACGCAACTCTGGGTCTTGGGTCGCGACGCCAACGGGGCAGGTGTTCAAGTGGCAAACACGCATCATGATGCAGCCTAGGCTGACCAGCGGCGCGGTGGCGAAACCAAATTCCTCGGCACCGAGAAGCGCGGCGATTACGACATCGCGACCAGTTTTGAGCTGGCCATCGGTCTCAACGGCGATGCGCGAGCGTAGGTTATTCAAGACGAGAGTCTGGTGCGTTTCGGCGAGGCCGAGTTCCCAAGGCAGACCAGCGTGTTTGATGGAGGTTTGCGGCGAAGCGCCTGTGCCACCATCGAAGCCAGAAATGAGCACCACATCGGCGTGTGCTTTTGCCACACCAGCAGCGATAGTACCAACGCCCACTTCGCTCACCAGCTTGACGCTGACGCGCGCCGCGCGGTTGGCATTTTTCAGGTCATGGATCAATTCCGCGAGGTCTTCGATCGAATAAATGTCGTGGTGGGGTGGGGGAGAAATGAGTCCCACGCCGGGGGTGGAGTGGCGCGTCTTGGCGATCCAGGGATAGACTTTTCCGCCGGGGAGTTGACCGCCTTCGCCGGGCTTCGCACCCTGCGCCAGTTTGATTTGCAGCTCGCGGGCTTGCGTTAGATAAAGGCTAGTCACGCCGAATCGTCCGGAAGCCACTTGCTTGATCGCGCTGTTTTTTGAGTCGCCGTTTTCGTTAGTCCAGGTATAGCGATCGGGGTCTTCGCCGCCTTCGCCCGTGTTCGATTTCCCTCCGACGCGGTTCATCGCGATGGCAAGCGCTTCGTGCGCTTCGCCAGAGATCGAACCGTAGCTCATGGCACCGGATTTGAAACGCTTGAGGATTTCCTCCTCCGACTCCACTTCCTCGATGGGGATGGGTGTGCGGGTTTTGAAATCGAGCATCCCACGCAGGGTGAAACGTTGTTTGTCCTGCTCGTTGACGAGGCTGGAATAGGTCTTGAACGTTTTGTAATTGCCGCTGCGTACTGCGCTTTGCAGCGAGTGAATGACTTGAGGGCTGAACAAATGCGCTTCGCCTTCCGAACGCCATTGGTAGTCGCCTCCGACTTCCAGCGGTTCGGTTCGTCCCGATTGTTCGGAGTAGGCGCGTTGGTGGCGCTCCAAGGACTCGGTTGTAATCGCTTCGAGGTCTGATCCTTCAATGCGAGTGGCAGTCCCAGTGAAAAAGCGATCCACCACTTTCTGCTGCAGGCCGACGCATTCAAAAATCTGCGCGCCGAGGTAGCTTTGGATGGTCGAAATGCCAATCTTCGATGCCACTTTGACGATGCCTTTGGTCGCGGATTTGATGAAATTTTTGCAGGCGGTGTAGTGATCGACTCCGACCAGCAGACCTTGAGCGATCATGTCTTCTAGCGTTTCGAAGGCAAGATACGGATTGATTGCCGCACAGCCATAGCCGACCAAGGTGCAGAAATGGTGCACTTCGCGCGGCTCCCCAGATTCGAGCACTAGGCCGACTTTCGTGCGCTTGCCTTCGCGGATCAGGTAATGATGGAGGCCGGAAACCGCCAGAAGCGCGGGCATCGCTGCGTGGTTGTCATCGACACCACGGTCGCTCAGGATCAGAATATTCATTCCTGCGTCGATCTGCAAGCTTGCCTGAAGACAAAGTTCATCAAATGCTTGTTCGAGGCCTTTGGTGCCTTTGGCCGGGTCGAAGAGGATAGGCAAAGTTACCGAACGGAACTCTCCTTGAGCCACGTGCTTGAGTTTCGCGAGTTCCTCATTGGAAAGGATGGGCGTTTGCAACTCGATCAAATGAGCGCTTTCCGGTTGCGGGTCGAGCAGGTTACGCTCGGGACCAATGGTGGTAACCGAAGAAGTCACGATCTCCTCGCGGATGCAGTCGATGGGCGGGTTGGTGACTTGTGCAAACAGCTGCTTAAAATAATCGTATAACAACTTCGACTTATTGGATAGAACGGCGAGAGGGATATCCGTGCCCATGGCTCCAGTGGCTTCGACGCCGTCCTTCGCCATTGGCAGCAAAATTTTCCGCTGGTCTTCAAAAGTGTATCCAAACGCATGTTGGCGCTGGGTGAGGGTGCGCAGATCGGCCTTAGGGACGGCGGGGGCTGCTTGCACATCGGCAAGATGAATGAGATTTTCATCGAGCCATTGGCGATAGGGTTGTTCTGAGGCGATGCGTTGTTTGATCTCCTCATCTGCGACGATGCGGCCCTCGGTCATATCTACGAGGAACATGCGCCCGGGTTGCAGGCGACCTTTGCTGGCGATGTTTTCTGGAGGGATGGGCAAGACCCCAGCCTCCGAGGCCATGATGACGTAGTCGTCTTTGGTGACATAATAACGCGAGGGACGCAGACCATTGCGGTCAAGAGTGGCCCCGATCATCGTGCCGTCGGTAAAAGCGACCGATGCCGGACCATCCCATGGTTCCATCAGGCAGGAGTGGTATTGATAAAACGCTTTTTTCTCCTCACTCATGGACTCGTGACCTGACCATGGCTCGGGAATCATCATCATCATCGCGTGCGGTAGTGAACGCCCACCCATGACGAGCAACTCGAACACATTGTCGAACTTCGCTGAATCCGATCCTTGTTCATTTACGATTGGTTGGATTTTTTTGATCAATTCACCGAACTGTGAACTCTCGAGAAGAGGTTGGCGGGCATTCATCCAATTGACATTGCCACGCAGCGTGTTGATTTCTCCATTGTGTGCGATGTAACGGAACGGATGCGCGCGCTCCCAGCTAGGGAAGGTATTGGTCGAAAAACGCGAGTGCACGAGAGCCAATGCGGTGTCCATGTCTGGATCTTGCAGGTCGAGGAAATACTTACCTACCTGCTCAGGCATGAGCATGCCTTTGTAGATCGCCGTGCGGGCGGAGAGGCTGGAGCAATACCAGTGATCGTCGATTTTTGCACTGCGGATGCGGAAGTAGCTGATCTTCCTTAGGGAAAAAAGTTGACGCTCGAATGCGAGATCGTCCGTGCAACTCTCCTCGCGTGCGAGGAAGACTTGGCGCATGAATGGCTCGCTAGCGAGAGCGGTTTTGCCAAGCGAGGAGTTATCCGTCGGCACATCGCGCCAACCGAGCACGCGGAGGCCCAGTTCGGCAGCGACTTGTTCAAACAATGCCTCGCTTGCCTTGCGCACATGGGGATTGGGCGAGAGGTAAGCCATGCCAAGACCATATCGACCCGCTTCGGGCAGAGTGAATCCAAGGTTTGCGGTGGCTTTTTGCAAGAACTTGTGTGGCACCTGAATGAGGATACCAGCGCCATCGCCCGTATTTGTTTCACAACCACAAGCGCCGCGATGGTCCATGTTTACCAGAACCGTAAGGGCCTGCCCGATGATTTCATGGGCCCGTTTCCCTTTCATTTGGCAGATGAAACCGACGCCACAGGCGTCATGTTCGTTGCTCGGGTCGTAGAGTCCTTGTTTCTCAGGTGGTCCGTATTTGCTCATGTTGTTGGATGATGAAAGAGGGGGGAGAACAGTAGATGAGATTGGGAAAACTAGCAAGCCAGAAATGCGGCAGTATTGCTGTCATACTCAAGATGATGGAGAAGGCCTGAGTATTTGGGGCTCCAAGGCACTGATCGTGCGGTGTGTTTCTTCGTTTGCTATGGCGGAAATATGGATGCGAAAGTGATGAGAGCATCACCGAGGTCGTCGCTGAGATGCTTTAGGGGGTATCGAAATGTTGCAACCTTTGATCGATCACAAAGGGGCCGAAAGGAATCAGCGTGGCGATGAACGCGATCGTCGCCCAGCGGAAACTCAGGCGCTCGCTGAGAAAAGCATGCAACAACACCAGACTAAATAACAGGAACAAAACACCATGAACCATGCCTACGATGCTCACGGCTTCAGGCATGTCGGCATAGTATTTCAGAGGCATCGCTAGCCCCAAGAGCAGTAAAAACGAAATGCCCTCGATCGCGCCGACCAGGCGAACGCGTCCCACCAGTGTTTTGTATGAACCCCTCATGTGACTCTCTCGACCCCACGGTAGACGGATTCGCGCGGATTGCAAGCGAGCATTGGGCCATGTCTCGTCTTTAGCTTGCGGAAACACGAGCGACAGATAGACTAGCGGCATGGATCATCCATCCAGTTCTCTGCCGGGCTTGCGGCTTTTTTGCCAAGTCGCTGTCGGCCTCTTGTTGCTCTATGCCGGAGGGCAAAAATTGTTCGTCAGCGGCGTGGTGCAGTTCATGAGCGATGTGGAAAAATTTCAGATCTTGCCCGCCTCGCTCGTTCCTATGGTAGCGTATTTAATGCCGTGGTGGGAAGTGGCGACAGGCCTATGCCTGATGCTGGATGTAATGCGCAAGGGGGCGCTCTTCAGCGCGCTACTCATGACTTTGTTTTTCTGTGGAGTGATCGGCTGGGCTTGGCATCGCGGGCTCGACATTTCCTGCGGATGCTTTGGTAAATCGGATGCGACCATCCATTACCCGAAGAAATCCGTTGAGCTGCTGCTGCAGTTGGCGGCCTTGATTTTTGCCGCATCCGGGCCGGTGCTGGTTTGGCGGGAGATGGACTCAGCGGCTCGTGATGCATCAAGGAAAAATTCATGATTTTTGCAAGTCCGAGTTGCGGTCGCACGAAAATCCGCTATGCAGGAGCAGTCCATTATTTTTACCATCAGTGAGTCAGTTGAAATGAACAATCATACAGATTTTAGCAGTCGCCATTTGGGCGTTCTCGGGGCGGATCGTCAGGCGATGTTGAGCGACTTAGGGTATTCGGAAATGGAGGCGCTGATCGCCGATGCCGTGCCCGCCGTGATTCGCAACGCACGGGCATTGGATTTGCCAGAGGCACTTTCAGAAGTGGAAGCACTTGCTCGTCTGGGCGGCATCATGAAGAAGAACGTGGTGAAAAAATCGTTTGTGGGTCAGGGCTACTACGGCACTCATACGCCACACGTGATTCTAAGAAATATTTTAGAAAATCCTGGTTGGTATACGGCATATACTCCGTATCAGGCGGAAATCGCACAGGGTCGTTTGGAGGCTTTGCTGAACTTCCAAACCATGATCACCAACCTCACCGGACTGGATGTAGCGAATGCTTCTTTGCTCGACGAAGGCACTGCCGCTGCCGAGGCGATGAGCCTCGCACTGGCTGGTAAGCCGAATGGCAAAGTGCTTTTTGTCTCGGAGCGCTGCCACCCACAAACCATCGCCGTAGTGCAAACGCGCGCTGAACCGCTCGGCATCGAGGTGTTGGTAGGAGATCATGCGAGTTTTGATCCAGCATCCGTCAACGGTTTGTTCGCGGCGGTGGTGCAGTATCCGGATACCCTGGGACGAGTGGATGATTTTTCGCATTTCTTCGATCAGTTGCGAGCCGTGGGGGCATTGAGCATTGTCGCTGCGGATCTGTTGGCCTTGACCGTGCTGCGCGCACCTGGCGAATTCGGCGCCGATATCTGCGTGGGGAACTCCCAACGCTTTGGTGTGCCTATGGGCTTTGGTGGTCCACACGCGGCCTTCATGTCTTGCCGCGATGCACTCAAGCGCAAGATGCCGGGCCGACTGATCGGCGTTTCGTTAGATTCCTATGGCAAGCAGGGCTTCCGCCTCTCGCTGCAAACGCGAGAGCAACACATTCGCCGCGATAAGGCGACATCGAATATCTGCACCGCGCAGGTTTTGTTGGCGGTGATGGCATCGATGTATGCTGTCTATCACGGTCCGCGCGGGCTGAAGCACATGGCAAAACAGGTCCACTTGCGCGTGCGACGCTTGGCCGTATCTTTGCAAAAAGTCGGCATTGCTCTCGATAGCGCGCCATACTTCGATACCCTAGTCGTGACGCTTCCGGGCAAAGCGCAGGCCATCGCGGTGGCTGCCGTCGAGGCAGGATACAATTTGCGAGTGGTCGATGCGGACCGCATTGGCATTTCTTTTGATGAAACCACCACCGATGCCGATGTGCAGGCGATCGCTTTGTTGTTCGGTGCGTCTCTCGTGAGCGTGGATGACGAGTGGGCGATCCCATCGACGCATCTGCGGCAGTCAGAAATTTTGCCACAGGCGGTCTTTCATCAGTATCATTCTGAAACCGAGATGCTGCGCTACCTGAAGCGTCTGGAATCGAAAGACCTTGCCTTGAACGAATCGATG
Source organism: Akkermansia muciniphila (assembly GCA_945888515.1). Lineage (GTDB taxonomy): Bacteria > Verrucomicrobiota > Verrucomicrobiia > Verrucomicrobiales > Akkermansiaceae > UBA956. The sequence continues at coordinate 83,344 of CAMDAD010000002.1, forward strand.
ATCGCGCTGGGATCGTGCACGATGAAACTCAACGCCACGGCGGAGATGATGCCGATGAGCTGGCCGGAAGTTTCTTCGCTACATCCCTTTGTGCCAGTTGATCAATCTGTCGGCTATGTGGAAATGTTAGAAGAGTTGGAAAAATGGCTCGCGGAAATCACCGGTTTCGCGGCTGTCTCGCTGCAACCGAATGCCGGATCGCAGGGCGAGTATGCGGGGCTCCTCGCGATCCGACGCTACCATCTTGCGAACGGTGAGGGGCATCGACACATTTGCCTGATCCCGGTTTCCGCTCACGGCACCAATCCGGCATCCGCCGTGATGTGCGGATTTAAAGTGGTAGGAGTAAAATGCGATGATCAGGGCAATATCGATTGTGCTGATTTGCAGGCGCGCATCGCCGAACACAAGGACAACCTCGCTGCGCTGATGATCACCTATCCGTCTACGCACGGTGTGTTTGAAGAGACAATCAAGGACATTTGCCAATGGATCCACGACGTCAGTGGTCAGGTCTACATGGATGGCGCGAATATGAACGCGCAGGTCGGTCTCACCAGCCCGGGCTACATCGGGGCGGATGTCTGCCACTTGAACTTGCATAAAACATTCTGCATCCCGCACGGCGGTGGTGGTCCCGGCGTAGGCCCCATCGGCGTGGCAACACAATTGGTGCCGTATCTTCCCGGTCATGCTGCCCTCGCGGACAAAGAGGGCGCCGTTTGCGCCGCTCCTTACGGCAGCGCCTCGATCAATACCATTTCTTGGATGTATATCGCGATGATGGGGCCAGCAGGCCTAAAGTCCGCCACGGAAATTGCTATCCTCAATGCGAACTATGTCGCAAAACGATTGTCGCCCTTCTATCCGATTCTTTACACCGGCAACAAAGGCCTTGTGGCGCACGAGTGCATCATCGACATCCGCCCGCTTTCCGATGCCAGCGGTATCACCGTCGAGGACGTGGCGAAGCGTCTCATGGACTACGGTTTTCACTCGCCGACCATGTCATGGCCGGTCACAGGCACGTTGATGATCGAGCCCACCGAATCCGAATCGAAGGCCGAGCTCGATCGCTTTTGCGAAGCGATGATCGCCATTCACGGCGAGATCCAGCAAGTGCTCAACGGGGCTGCCGACCGCGAAGACAACGTATTGAAAAACGCACCGCACCCTGCCACCGCTGTCATTGCTGATGATTGGAAACATTCATATTCACGCGAGCAAGCGGCCTATCCGCTGTCGTATTTGCGACAGCACAAATTTTGGCCCAGCGTGGGCCGCATCGATAACGTGCACGGCGACCGCAATCTGGTCTGCACCTGCGACAGCGTGGAGTCATACACATGAGTTCTCTCGTAGCATCGCCCGTGGATTGGCAAGAGTGGCGGGGAGAAATTCTCGCCACCCTGCTCTTTGTGATCCGAGATGGGGAAATTTTATTGATTGAAAAAAAACGAGGTATCGGCGCGGGTAAGGTCAATGGTCCTGGTGGAAAGATCGATCCCGGCGAAACGCCAATGGAATGCGCGATACGCGAGACCATGGAGGAGCTCCATGTTAAGGCACTCAACGTGCAAAAGCGCGGCGAGCTGTGTTTCGCCATGTCCGATATCCCTGACATTCACTGCCATGTTTTCATTGCCGATGGCATCGAGGGCGAGCCAACCGAGACCGATGAAGCGATTCCCATGTGGACTTCGTTAGAAAAAATCCCCTACGACCGCATGTGGGCTGATGACATCTACTGGCTCCCACAAATGATCGCAGGGCAGAGTTTTGTGGGACGTTTTCTTTTTGAAGGCGAAACCATTCTCTGGCGTGACGTGCAATTCGGCTTAGATTTCTGCTAATCGTACGTGATCTATCGTAATTTTGTCACGGTTCAACGTGCACGCACCGCGAGATGATGAGTGATGTTAAAATGTCTCTGGCTCACGAGAGTTTTCGTAAAAATTCCTGCGCGACAAGCAGGTGATGTTCACGTTTTTCCGCTGGCATTTTTTCCCAGGTGCGCACCATCATCGACAGGCGCGGGTTTTTCAGGAAAAAAGACGACCGCTCGTCGATGAATGACCAAAACAGTCCATCCCAAATCTCACACCAGGGACCACTCTCTTCGTTCGACATCTTTTTGATATAGTTCGATCCAGAGAGATAGGGTTTCGTCGTAAAAGTCCCGCCATCTGCGAACTGCGACATGCCATAGACATTCGGCACCATGACCCAGTCGTAAGAATCGACAAACATCTCCATGAACCAGCGATAGACATCATCGGGATGAATGCGACAGAGCAGGAAAAAATTCCCCAAGACCATGAGGCGTTCGATGTGATGACAGTAGCCCTCGCTCAAGAGGAGGCGGATCACGCGATCGACGGGAGCAATACCGGTGGTGCCGTCGTAAAACGATTGCGGCATGCGGCGGGTGAAGTTCCAGAAATTTCTGCGTCGTATCGTGTTGCCGTGGAATTGGTAGATGCCTCGCATGAACTCGCGCCAGCCGATGACTTGACGCACAAATCCCTCTAACGAATTGATCGGCACGCGGTCAGCATGCGCCATGACGGCATCGATGACTTGTTGCGGATGTAGTAGCCCGATGTTTAGCGCGGGGGTGATGGCGGAGTGGTAGAGAAAAGTGTGATCGACGGCGATGGCGTCCTCGTAGATGCCGAAGTCGTGTAAGCGCTCTATGACAAATTGCTGCAACCATTCTTCCGCTTGCTCGTGAGTGACTGGCCAGCGGAAGTCGCTCAAACTGCCGGGATTGTCAGGAAATGCGGCTTCGATTTCGCGCGCGGCATCCTTCCACTCGTGCGGTTGTGCATGTGGTTCACGCGGCACGATATGGCGTTTTGGCAGCTTGGCGCGATTTTCTGAATCGAAGGACCACTGCCCGCCTAAAGGTCCATCGTTTTTATCTAGTAAAATTTTCATACGCTTCCTCTGGGCTTCGTAAAAGCGCGCCATGAAGGGCTTCTTTTTTCCAGCCAGAGTGCCTTGGAGAAATTCTTGTGGGCTGAGGAAATTCGATGAATCGTAAACTCGAAGAGCGATGTTTTTCTCTGCGGCAAATCGTTGCAGTCGACGGCTGAGCATTTCATCCACTGGGTCCACCACATGAATCACTGTGACGTTTTTCGGTAGATGTTTTTCTAACAACTTGTCGCTGGTGGTCGGCGTGGCATCGGTCATCTTGATGTGCGTTACCTTACTGCCATCGCTCGCGAGCTTGCGGGCATAGGCTTGCATTGATAAGCGATGAAGCAAGAGCTTTTGCCGATGCATACCGCAAGGCCAGCGTTCATCGTTGCCGAAAAAGAGAGAATCCTCGAGCAACAATACAGGTCTCGCGCTTTCTACCGCAGGATGCGTGGCGAAGAGCTGATGCGGATAGATGAGGGTGACTTCCATGTTAGAGTCGACGTGGCGCTCGATCAGCTTTGGCGTAGGCGAGGCGGGCTTCGGGTTGCAGGGTGAAGTAGGTATCGAGCGCCGTAGAGGCCAAGCAGCCCAGTGCGGGAAGATCCAGTGATCCATCGCTTTGCATCGACTCACTGGTCTGGACCAGCGTCACGCGTCCGATGATCATCTGCGTGCCGTTGGCGGTGATGTCGATGATTTGCTCCAACGTCATGCCGATACGAAAGCGCGACTCAGCCACGAAGGGTGCGGAAAATCCATCGGCGAAATGTTCTGTAAGACCCGTGGCGGAAAATTCCGAGACCTCACGCGGATAGCGAGCCGAACATTGATGCGCGGCATCGAGAATGTCCGGATGCAGGTGGTTAATGGTCCAGCATTTCGTCTCAAGAATGTTCGACAAGGTGTGACGCTCCACCAAATCTGGGCGACTGATCATGCCGAGAAGTGCGGGGTTCGATCCAAGATGCACCACACTCGAAAAAGGCGCGAGGTTGGTCTGCCCCGCGGCATCGATGGTGCCGATCAAAGAGATTGGTTTAGCCCCTGGTAGGGAAGTTGCGAATTGCACACGGACTAGTTTGTCCATGGCAGCGATGTCGGCGGCGGTTACTGTGTGCATTGGTAAAGCACTGTATCCCGCATTTTTTCAAACGCAACCGGGCAGCATGGCATCGAGCAATTGATCGAGAGAGACGCTGGCAATGGCGGTGGCCCAGTCGCTGATGGCATAGGGCAAAATCAGGCGGCGTTTGTGCAGCAGTGAGCCGCAGCTATAGACCACATTCGGCACGTAGCCCTCGCGTTCGTTGCCCTCGGGCGAAAGTAGGGGAAAGCTCAGTCGGCCTATTACTTTGGTCGGATCTTCCAAATCCAGCAGCGCGGCGGAGATACAGTATTTCCTCATCGGTCCGACACCGTGAGTGATCACTAGCCATCCGACTTCTGTCTCGATCGGCGAGCCGCAGTTGCCGATCTTCACGGATTCCCATGGCTCTGATGGTCGCAAGATCACTTGCGGATCACTCCAGTGATGGGGGCTATCGGAAAACATGATCGAGATGTTCTCGTCATCCTGCCGTGACAGCATCACATACTGGCCATTGATTCGGCGGGGAAACAATGCCATGCCTTTGTTGACCACGCCCGAGCCGTTCAAGGTCATGATACGGAAATCGAGAAAGTTTTCCGTTTCGATCAACTGCGGCAGGATGGTGCGGCCATTGTAGGCGGTGTAGGTCGCGTAATACATTTGGGTGCCATCGTTTTCTTTGAACAAAACAAAACGCGCATCCTCGATGCCATTTGACTCGTTCGGGGAAACGGGAAAGATGATGCGTTCACTGAGGGCAATTTTTTCGTAAAAGCGCAGTTCGTAGTTGGAATCGGCCAGCCACTGGATGCTCTCCAAAGTGCGTTTCATGTCGCGCGATGTCGGTTGCGCGGCCAGGCGCACGCTGGCGACGCTTTTCTTCAATTCGTTGTGGCTGAAGCTATCATTCAGCGGGGCGAGAACGGCGGCGACATGTTCATCATCAAATCCCAGTTCGGACAGCTTGATGAGAAAGCGCTTTTTCTTGTAGGTGGGATTTTGGACGATTTGCGGTGAGGTGACGAACCGTGAAATCGGATCCAGCGTGATGACACTATCGGCATCGATGGTGCCCGCGCGGAACTCGATCGAGGAAATGTGTCCCTCACCTGTGGCGCGCAGGCTCATGATGAAACGCAGTCCGCCCTCGGGGGCGAGGCTTTGATCGGGATGCGGCACCATCGAGGGATTGAACAGTGCGGCGGATTCCAGCGCATACTCGCCGGAAAACAAAGCGCCGATTAGCATTTTGCGCTCGTTGCTCAGGACACGTTGCGTGAAAATGTGCTGATGGACCTTGTGATAATGCGCGTAGAGGATTGGCTCGATATCAAAGTGTCTGGCGTCGAACTCCGAGCGCACTTGTTTCAATTGGTTTTGCACTTCGCCTTCTTCCAGCGATAGCACACGACCGATGATCGTGGTAATGCGCTGGATATCGGAGGGAATGAAAGGGCGAATGATGACGCGGGAGCTCACAGGCGCGAGGTTCACCTGATGGCGACAGAGGACGATAGAGTTCATGGAGAGTGGGAAATTACGTGGGCGGATTGGTTCATTTCTGCGAGAGCGAGGTGGAATGCCAGGGTGGATTCGGCACCTTGGTTCTCGCTGACGTGCGTTTCATGCAGGCCGTCGCTACAGCCGCCGCTGATGAAGTCATACAGGGGAAGGTTCACGTCATTGCGACCGAGAAACCACTCGAAGGCCCGTTTCGCTTCGATCTGCCATTGCGGGTCTTTGGTCGTGTAAAACGCCTCCAGACAGGCCGAGACCATGGCTTGCGCTTCGACGGGTTGCTGATCGAAGTTGGCGCGGTAGCCATCGCGTTGGTAAAAGCCATTGTTGCCGATGGGGCGGAAGTTTCCTTGCTGCGTCTTTTGGATGGAAACCAGCCAGCGTAACGAGCGGAGACCGATTGCGGCGGAACGCGGGCATTTCATCCATGCGCCACTGAGGATCAGTGCCTGGGAGAAGCGGGCGTTATCGTAGGAGAGCGATGATTCAAACCACGGCCAATGATCGGTAGCGCAGCGGTCCCATAAATCCAACAACCGCGCGGTCAATTCAGCACGCAGCGCAATGACCTCCTCGGCCCCCGGTCGATAGCGCAGGTATTCATGAATGCCTAACAGCACAAAACACCACGAGCGCGGAGATGTGAACTGCGTGACCACTGGGAGCCCGCGATCGAACAACTGCGCCGCGAGACGTTGGCGTCCTTCATTGCGCGAGCGTCCAGCACCGGTTCCCACGGCCCACAGCGAGCGGGCATGGCTATCCTCGCTGCCATATTCTTCCAGCCATTGACGACTGTGACTCATGAAATTGCGGAAGCGTCCGCTCTGGTAATCCAGAGCTGCGGCGAGAAAGGCGAGGTAGGTGGTGGAGAGCCTGTCGTAACTTTCCACACTCAGGTGCGTGCCAAGATCATCTAACAGATTGCAGAGAATATAAGCGCGCGCGTTGTCATCCACGCAGTAGCCCTCATGGAAATTTGGCACGGTGAAAATCGCGTGCTGGAAGATCCCGGTGCCATCGCTCATCTGGCGGATGTGATTCAGTTGCAGCGGCGGAAGTGTGTAGGGACGGTTGCCCAGCGTCCACCCGGAAAAGGCGCTGCGGGCCTTCGCGCGGCGATCGGCACAGGCGTGTTGGAAGGATTCGAGGTATTGCGCGGCCACGGCCGGCCAACGCATGGATTTCCCTTGGTCGTAGGCAAGACTGCGAATGGTTTCCATGCGCGGTCCATCGGCGATCAATGCGCACACGCCCTCCGCAATGGCAGCGCTATCGCGAATAGGCACCAGCACCCCGCGCCCGCCGCCTAACAATTCCTTGGCATGCCAGTAGGGAGTGGAAACCACTGCCTTGCCGGCACCGAAGACTTGGGCGAGCGTGCCGGAGGTGATTTGTGCCTCGTTTAGATAGGGCGTGAGATAGACATCCGTGGCTCCGATGAATTCCTTCAGATCCGATGCCGAAACGAATTGATCGTAAAAAATCACATGACTCTTGATGCCACACTCGTCCGCGAGCCTTTTTAAGCTGAGCCGATAACGCTCACCCTCCCTCGCGATCAAATGCGGATGCGTGGCTCCCAGAATCAGATAGACTACATTCGGATGTTGCTCGATGATTTTCGGCAATGCCTGAATCGCATACTCGATGCCTTTGCCCGGGCCTAGCAGACCGAAGGTGAGCAATACCATTTTCCCTTCGACGCCGAATTGCGCTTTGTAGGAATCCGAGGAGAGAAACTCCATATCGGGAATCCCATGCGGGATCACATCGATCTTGTGAGTCTCTACGGCATAGATTTCACGCAGCAGTTCCTCGCCTTTTTGTGCCATCACGATCAGCCGGTCACTGCGGCGGCAAAGCTCTTCCATGACCGCTTTTTGCGTTGTGTTCGGCTCTGCCAGAACGGTGTGAAGCGTGGTCACCACAGGCATGCGCACTTCTTTCAGAAGCGAAAGAAGGTGACTGCCTGAGATGCCGCCATAGATGCCGAATTCATGCTGCACGGAGAGAACATCGGCATTGTTGAAATTCAGGTAATCGGCGGCGCGACGATAGGAATCTAGGTCTTTTTCCTGCAACTCGCAGCGCACCAGCGGAGCATAGCGGTAGCCTTCCTTGCGGTCATTGACGGAACTAACGAAACAATCCGAATGCTTTGACTCGCGAGCGATCGCTTCGCAAAGGTCACGGGTGAAAGTGGCGATCCCGCAAAGACGAGGAGGATAATTTCCCAAAAATGCGATGCTTGGCAGCGGTTTCGCTAGACTCACAAAGAGCCTCTCTCAATCAATGTCATGCGTTACTGTAGAGAGCGTACATTGATTAGCAAACGATTTTTTTTGTCGTTTTCTCAACGCCGTGGAGGATTGCTGATTTGTAGCTGCACCTCTGGTGGCAGACCGCTGTTTTGAAGCCAGGTCTTGGCTTCGGTGGGATTTTGACGGAAATAGATTTGTCCCGCCTGAGTGATCGAGCGTTGACGCAATTTCGGATCTGAAATGCTGCCCGCCCACTGAACCGCCATTTGTGGGTTCTGCCAGGCATAGCCGCTAGCAAAGCCGCTGATGGAGGTATCGCGCTGGGGTGAGTTCGGCATGGACGAGAGATACTTCGTGGCTGCGGCGGGATCGCGGTCTTCCCAATCGTTGAAGGCGGTCTGCAAACCAGCGTTTTGTCCGCGCCCTGCCGGCAAGGACTCCAGCCAACTCACTGCGGCTTGTGGGTTTTGTTGAGTCCATGGTCGCGTCACACGTTCGATCGTCGAGGCCGCGAAATCTTGATCGGCATAGCGCGACACCCACTTCGCTGCTGCTTCGGGATTGCTGCGGGCGAATTCACCCGCAATACGGTTCATCGCGGTTCCTTTCATCGCACCATCGGGCAATTGATCGGACCAGATCGATGCCGCTTCGGCGCCATCGGCACGCAGGGTTTCGATAGCTACCATCTCCATCAAACGAGGCGTATCTTTGTAACCTTGGTCTTGCAGGCGCAGTACCACATTGGTCGCCATCGGGCGGTTCGTATCGGCTAGTCCACCAATAAGACCGCGCGTGAGTTCATCTCGTTTGTCCTCAAGTTCCTTGGGCAAATTTTCCCACATGGCCAGGGCTTCCTGCGGCTGAGAGGCGGTCCAACCGGACAGGATTTCCGCCAAGGCGCCCTCGCGCTTGTTATTAAGCGGATCCTCGAAGGCGGCCTTTCCTGCAATCGCACCCAAGCTGTATTGAAAATCCCGCCATTGCTCTCCATCCGCACCCAGATCGTTCATTTGTTGCCGGATTTGCTCGATATTTTCCGGGGTCATCGATTCGAGCAATCGTGCGAATGCCAGACGCCGCGTGACATGGCTCGGATCACGCAATGCCAGACGCGCCAAGGATTCCAGGCTCACATTGAGATTGGTACCCAGCCGCTGGGTGAGCATGTCAGATTTCTCCCGTTCCGCCGTTTTTCCCGTAGGCTTGCTACGCTGGGCCATGGCGAGGGAGTCGCTCGAAGCAGCATCCGCTCTCGCAGACGAAGTCGATGACAAGGATGCTTGCTCCTGGGAAATTTCCGATGCCGAGCGCTGTTTCGAGCCAATGAGAAAGGACGAGAGTGTAACGATCAGCCAAACGAGGTGTAAAGGCCATGATGATGGGAGTTTCATAAAAGTGGTGGGGAATTGTGATCGTTACGTGACTTAAGTTGCGGAATTCTCATTTGATCTCATAGTTTTGTCATTCGAGTTTTCCCCGGATCTTATGAGGTAGGTCGGCATTGCAACTGCTTTTACTTTCAGCTAGCTTTGCACGTCCTGCATGAAAATCGACATCCTCACCTTGTTTCCCGAAATTGCTCTGGCTCCGCTTAGCGAGAGCATCATCAAACGCGCGCAGGCGGCGGGACTGGTGGAAATTCGCGCGCATCAGTTGCGCGATTGGGCGACTGACAAGCACCACAAGACCGACGACACCCTGTGCGGCGGAGGGCCGGGGATGTTGTTGAAACCCGAGCCGCTTTTTGCGGCAATCGAGGCTTTGCGCGGGCTGGATACCCTGGTGGTGCTGATGACGCCGCAGGGGAAAGTCTTCAAACAAGCCATAGCGCGTGATCTGGCGCAGCATTCCCATTTGCTATTCGTCTGCGGACATTATGAGGGCGTGGATCACCGTGTGATCGAGCATTGCATCGATTTAGAGCTCTCGATCGGCGATTACGTGCTCACCAATGGAGCCATTGCCGCCGCCGTGGTCAGCGATGCGATCATACGCTTGATTCCCGGAGCACTGGGTGATGAGCGCTCCAGCGTGGAAGAATCCTTTGCGGACGAAACACTGCTGGAAGCGCCTGCCTACACCAAGCCTGCCGAATATCGTGGGTGGAAAGTACCGGAGGTGTTGCTCTCCGGAAATCACAAAAACATCGCCGTCTGGCAGCGCGAACAAGCGCTCGCCCGTACGCAAAAAAACCGTCCGGATTTGCTGAAGCTGGATTAAAGGAGGCCCACGAAAGCAGAGAGGGGGAGTGGTCGAAGCAGCGCGCAATGCCGGTGAATGGTTTTCAGCAATCGGCAAGTTGTGCGAGAGACGTCCGTGAGACACTATTTTTGTCGGATTTTTCCGCGGAGGAGAGAATTTGAAAAAAAACGGAAAACAAGTGATATTTTTTTTGACAGAACGTAAATAACTGTTAATTTCCCGCCCGCTTTTCCCGGGCGGCTGACAGTTTTCTGGCACCTCTGGGGATCGGCATGCAGCGTGAGCTGCTCGTGTAGCTCAGGGGTAGAGCGCATCCTTGGTAAGGATGAGGTCGGGGGTTCAATTCCCCCCACGAGCTCCAGCGCTGCAGTGCAGTTCAGCAGCCCACATCAACATTATTAACAACAGCCTCAAGCACTAAACAGCCTCAAGCGAAACAAACTACTATTATGGCCAAAGAAGCATTCCAACGCAACAAGCCCCACGTTAACATCGGTACTATTGGGCACGTCGACCACGGCAAAACCACCCTTACCGCCGCGATCACCAACACTCTCGCAGAGAAAGGTTTCGCTCAGGCCAAAGGTTATGCTGACATCGACGCCGCTCCCGAAGAACGTGAGCGTGGTATTACCATCAACACCGCACACGTGGAGTATGAGACCGAAAACCGTCACTACGCACACGTTGACTGCCCTGGTCACGCTGACTACGTGAAGAACATGATCACGGGTGCTGCCCAGATGGACGGCGCCATCCTCGTGGTTTCCGCTGCAGACGGCCCTATGCCACAAACTCGTGAGCACATCCTGCTCGCTCGTCAGGTGGGCGTTCCTGCTCTTGTTGTTTTCATGAACAAGTGCGACATGGTGGACGACGAAGAACTTCTCGACCTCGTGGAAATGGAAGTGCGCGATCTGCTCTCGACCTACGAATTCCCCGGTGACGACATTCCTGTCGTTCGTGGTTCCGCTCTGCGCGCTCTCGAAGGTGACGCCACCTACAAAGAGGCAATCAACAAGCTGATGGCTGCTGTGGACAGCTACATCCCGCTTCCTGAGCGTCCGATTGACAAAACTTTCCTCATGCCCGTGGAAGACGTGTTCTCGATCGAAGGTCGCGGAACCGTTTGCACCGGCCGTGTCGAGCGTGGTATCATCAAGAAGATGGAAGAAGTCGAAATCGTTGGTATCCGCGACACGCAGAAAACCACCGTTACCGACATCGAAATGTTCCGCAAACTCCTCGACGAAGGTCGTGCCGGTGACAACGTCGGACTGCTCGTTCGTGGTCTCAAGAAAAACGACGTGGAGCGTGGCCAGGTGATCGCCAAGCCAGGCACCGTGAAAGGTCACAAAAACTTCAAAGGTGAGATCTACGTTCTCTCCAAAGAAGAAGGTGGCCGTCACACCCCGTTCTTCTCGAACTATCGTCCTCAGTTCTACTTCCGTACCACCGACGTAACCGGCAGCATCAAGCTTCCAGACGGCGTGGAAATGGTGATGCCTGGTGACAACGTTGAGTTGACCATCGAGCTGATCATGCCGATCGCCCTGGAGAAAACCATGCGTTTCGCGATCCGTGAAGGTGGTCGCACCGTGGGTGCCGGTCGTGTGGCCGACATCTTGGATTGATCTGAAAAGATCTGCTTTACTTAGGCGGCAGTCCCATCTAAGTTGAGCTTGTCAGGAGGCACTTGGGAGCGATTTCCCGGGTGCCTCCGATTCAGCTAAAATCCTAGCAGTGATTCCTACGGCGGTAGTTCAATTGGTAGAGCATCGGTCTCCAAAACCGAGTGTTGGGGGTTCGAGTCCCTCCCGCCGTGCCACTGCAAAATCTCGTTTTTTTAACGTTTCCTCCATTTTATCGTGAACATTTCCAAATTCATCAGCGAAGTCACCGGCGAACTCAAGAAAGCCAGTTGGCCTTGGGAGTCCGACCCGAAAATCAAGGGGCTCAAAAAATACAAAGAGCTGGTTGATTCCACCGTGGTAGTGCTCATTGCGATGGTCCTGTTGGCCGGATTCGTCAATTTCTGGGATTTATTTTTGACAAAAGCACTTTCTTTCTTGACTACCTTCTTCGGATCGTAACACTTTCCGCCCCGCGACGCAGAAGCGCAGTTTCTCAGTTGTCTGATTTTTTCTACCATCTCCATGTCCTCCGCCACAAACAATAAGAACCAATGGTATGTCGTCCACGTCCTTTCCGGCCAAGAGGCCAAGGTGCGTGAGCGCATCATGCGTGAGTCGAAGGAGCAGGAACTCGGCGATTTTGTCTTTGACGCTCTTGTGCCGATGGAGACAGTTTCCGAGGTGCGCAAGGGCAAAAAAACGGAGTCGCGGCGCAAATTTTTCCCTGGTTACATCATCGTCAATATGAACTTGTTCGATGAATCGAACCAGTTGATCGAAAAAACCTGGTATTTTCTTAAAGAGATGGACGGCGTGATCGGCTTCGCCGGCACCAAAGATCGTCCCGTCCCCATGCGTGCTCGCGAAGTCGAGGCGCTGCTGGCACAAATGCGCGAACGCCAGGATAGCGTCCGGCCTTCGATTATTTTTGAAGTTGGCGACACCGTGCGTGTGGCTGATGGTCCTTTTGAAAGCCAAAACGGCATTGTCGAGGAAATTGACCCAGAGCGTGGTAAGCTCCGCGTGGCAGTCACCATCTTCGGCCGCTCCACTCCGGTGGATTTGGAATTCTGGCAGGTCGAGCGTGCCTGATGAAACGCTGCCGGTTCCGTTCCGGTGCTTCGGCAAATCAACGGTCTTACTCACTCACAATCACACACATCCCAAGTCATGGCTAAAGAAATTACCGGATTCATCAAATTGCAAATTCCCGCAGGCTCTGCTAACCCATCTCCACCCGTCGGACCAGCACTCGGTCAACGCGGCGTGAACATCATGGCGTTTTGCAAAGAGTTCAACGCAGCGACTCAATCCCAAGCCGGTGATGTGCTGCCCGTGGTCATCACGGTCTACAAAGACAAATCATTCAGCTTCGTCACCAAGCAGCCACCCGCTGGCAATTTGCTTAAAAAAGCCGCCGGTATCGCTTCAGGATCGAAGGAGCCGCATAAAATTAAAGTCGCCAAGCTCACCAAGGAGAAATTGATGGAAGTTGTGAATCGCAAGATGCCCGACCTCAATACCAAGAATCCAGAAGCTGCTGCTCGCATTCTCGCTGGCACTGCCCGTCAGATGGGCATCGAGGTCGAAGGAATGTAATACTCTCGCCGGGGTTTCATCGCTCCGGCACCGCAGGAGGGTCTGCTTCCGCAGATCCGCCATCACTGCCAACCAACAGACACCATGTCCAAACAACGTAGCAAAAGATACCAAAAAGCTGTGGCTTTGATCGACAAATCAAAGCCGTATGGCCTCAGTGCCGCCGTGGAAACCATCAAAAGTTTTCCCGCTCCCAAATTTGATCCCGCCGTCACGGTTTCGATCCATCTCGGTGTAGATCCCCGCAAGAGTGACCAGATGGTCCGTGGCTCGGTCGCGCTGCCTCATGGCACGGGACGTAATGTCCGCGTGGCAGTTTTCGCCCAAGGCGATGCCGCCAAAGCCGCTCTCGAAGCGGGCGCCGATCACGTCGGTTACGAAGACCTGATCGCCAAGGTGCAAGGTGGTTTTACCGACTTCGATGTCGCCATCGCCACTCCTGACGCTATGACCGAAGTGCGTAAAATCGCACGTGTTCTTGGTCCTCGCGGATTGATGCCGAATCCCAAAACCGGCACTGTTACCGACGATACCGCCAAGGCCATCAAGGAAGTGAAGGCCGGTCGTATCGACTACAAACTCGACAAAAATGGCAACATCGCTGCTTCGGTTGGCAAACTTTCGTTCTCTAACGAAGCCATCGCTGAAAACGCCAGTGCTTTTATCGACAGCGTCGTGCGCGCCAAGCCAGCTACTGCCAAAGGAAACTACATGCGCAGCGTGACCATCGCTGCGACCATGCTTCCTGGTCTCGAGTTGGAATCCTCCGTTTATTCTAAAGTCACTGCGTAACCCCCAGCCCTAGCAATTTATTATGAATCCCGATAAGAAAATCATCATCGACGCATTGCAGGAGCAGGTCAACAACTCTCCTTACGTCATCGTCATCGACTACACTGGCATGACCGTGCCGCAGTTTTCCGAGCTGCGCAACCGCCTCAGCGCTGCTGGTGCCGAGTGCCACGTCGCTAAGAACACCTACCTACGTCAGGCCATGGCGGAAGCCGGTCTGCCTGACATCAGCGATAGCTTGGTGGGTCAGACTGCTTTCATCAGCGGACAAAGTGAAATCTTCGCCGCTGCCAAAGCGATCAGCAATTTCGAGAAAGAGTTCAAGAAGCCTTCGATGAAAGTCGGAGTGCTCGGTGGGCAAGTTCTCGATGCTGAAAAGCTGAAAGCAATTTCCAGCATCATTTCGCGCGAGTCCGTGCTGTCCCAGTTGCTCGGCACGATCAACGAGCCCGGCTCACGCATCGCTCGCATCATCAAGAAAAAATTCAACCCCGAAGACTAAACACCCTCGGAATCCCTTTGAACTGATGGGAGAGGCGCCTCGGCAAGTCTCCTTGAACACGAAAATGGTTCCTCGTCGGGCTGGCGGCTGCCAGTCTGAAATGCCCAGATGCTTCTGGGTGCGACGATACCGCACAAACACAATACAATGGCTGACCTAGACAAACTCGTAGAAGAACTCGGCAAGCTTTCCGTTCTGGAAGCTGCTGACCTCGTTAAAAAATTGGAAGAAGCATGGGGCGTTTCCGCTGCCGCACCGACCGCAGTTGCTGCGGCTGGTCCAGTGGCAGAAGCTGCTGAAGAGAAAACCGAATTCGATGTCGTCATCACTGACGGCGGCGCCAACAAGATCGCTGTCATTAAGGCAGTGCGCGAAGTGGCTCCCGGACTCGGTCTCGCCGACGCCAAGAAATTGGTGGAAAGCGCACCTGCCAAGGTGCTCGAAGGCGTTGCCAAAGACGCTGCCGATGCCGCCAAGAAAAAGCTCGAAGAAGCTGGCGCAAAAGTCGAACTCAAGTAATTCCAACCATCGGATTTCTCCTCGTGGTCGCTCCGGCGGCCACGGGGAATTTCCCCAACCGAAACCGGCGCGAGTTGTCACTCCCCTGACGAATTTTCCCTCTTCTGCATGCGACCATTCCCGCCGATCTCGATTCGAAACAAAATCTCCTGAACCTGTCCTCGCCCGAACCGTATCCCGGATCGGGCTCAACTTGCTAGCACCACCAACTGAATACTATTATGTCTGAACGTCTCTATTTTGGAAAATTTGAGGAAGTCATTGAACCACCCAACTTGATCGAGGTGCAAAGTCGCTCCTACGAGGAGTTCATGCAAAAGGAGATCTCCGCCTCGGAGCGCACCAACACGGGCTTGCAGGCCGTCTTTCATGAGGTGTTTCCAATCAAGTCCTACGATGAGTCGATCACTCTGGATTTCCTGAGCTACGACATCGAAGACCCGAAAGTGACTTCTCTCGATTCCCTGCGCCATGGCGAAACCTTCAGCGCGGCACTCTATGTGACGTTCCGCCTCAAGGACGAGTCCGGCAGCAAAAAAGAACGCGTTTACATGGGCGAACTGCCTATGATGACACGTCGCGGCACTTTCATCATCAACGGCGCCGAGCGCGTGATCGTCTCGCAACTTCACCGCTCTCCGGGTATCTGCTTTGAAACATCCCAGCACTTGAATGGCAAAACGCTGCACTCGTTTCGCATCATCCCAGACCGCGGATCTTGGCTGGAAGTGCAGTTTGATACCAACGACCTGCTTTATGTTTACCTCGATCGCCGCCGCCGTCGTCGCAAATTCCTAGCGACTACTTTCTTGCGTGCTCTCGGCTACTCTACGGATCGTGAAATTATCAGCGAATTTTACACTCCAGAAACGCTCAAACTCAATGACAACCTCGATGAGCATGAACTCGGTCATAAGGTTCCCTTTGAGGACATCATGGACGGTGAATTGGTCGTGGCCAAGGCTTACGAGCCACTCACCATCGGCATCGTGCGTCAACTGATCGCTCTGGGACACAAGTCGGTCGAAGTAATCGATGCTCGTGAGGACGAAATTTTGATCAAATCTCTGCGCAAGGATCCCGCTCGCGATGAGGACAGCGCGCTGAAAGATATCTATCGCAAGCTGCGTCCTGGTGATCCACCGACGGCCTCGAACTCAAAGGCCTTGCTTAAGCGGCTGTTTTTTGATCCCAAGAAATACGACCTCACTCGCGTGGGCCGCTACAAGATCAACCAGAAACTTGACCTCAACGTAGCAGGGGATACCCGCATCATGGCACCTGAGGACTTCCTTGGTGCGGTGAAATACATTCTCAAACTGAAAAAAGGCGATGGCGTTATCGATGACATCGATCACCTTGGTTCGCGTCGCGTCCGGGCCGTCGGTGAATTGCTCGCCAATCAATGCCGCATCGGTCTCGCCCGTACGGAGCGTCTGGTTAAGGAGCGCATGACATTGTTTGATGTGAACATCGAAGGCATGATGCCCTCGAAGCTCATCAATCCGAAAGCACTCAGCGCTGTGGTGCGCGATTTCTTTGGCCGCAGCCAGCTTTCCCAGTTTATGGACCAAACCAACCCGCTGGCCGAGTTGACGCACAAGCGTCGTCTCTCCGCTCTCGGACCTGGTGGTCTCAACCGTGATCGCGCCGGCTTCGAGGTGCGTGACGTTCATCCGTCTCACTATGGCCGCATGTGCCCGATTGAAACTCCGGAAGGTCCAAACATCGGTCTGATCAACTCGATGTGCACCTACGCTCGCATCAACGAGTTCGGTTTCATCGAAACTCCCTACCGCAAGGTGAAAAACGGCAAGGTCACGAACGAAATCGAATACCTTTCCGCCGACCAAGAAGAAAAATTCCACATCGCACAGGCGAACAACCCGATTGATAAATCTGGCAAGTTCCAAAATGAACGCATCACCGCTCGTGAAAAAGGCGGCGAGTTCATTGAGGTAGGCCCGACGGAAGTGGAATACATGGACGTTTCGCCGAAGCAGTTGGTTTCGGTGGCCGCCGGTCTGATTCCTTTCCTGGAGCACGACGACGCCAACCGCGCGCTGATGGGCTCGAACATGCAACGCCAAGGCGTGCCATTGCTCGTTTCCGAAGCTCCACTCGTAGGCACCGGTCTGGAAGCCAAAGCTGCTCGCGATTCTCGTGCGGTGGTGGTTGCGGAGCTTGACGGTATTGTCGCCGCTGCCACGGCTGAAATCATTGTCACCACTCTCGATGGCAAATTGCCAGTTGCCGATGAGAAATTCCTCTCGGATGCGGAGTGCGTGAAAACGAATGTCGATAAAGGCATCATGGCCTACCCGCTGCGCAAGTTCATGCGCTCGAACGCCAGCACCTGCATCAACCAGAAGCCCATCGTGGCTCGTGGTCAGAAGATCAAGAAAGGCGACGTGTTGGCCGACGGCCCGAACACCGACAATGGTGAGCTCGCCATCGGCCGCAACGTTCTCGTGGCCTTCATGCCGTGGAACGGTTACAACTTCGAGGATGCCATCGTCATTTCGGAAAAAGTCGCGAAGGAGGACATTTACACCTCGATCCACATTTCCGAGTTCGATGTCGCCGCCCGCGATACGAAGCTCGGACCAGAGGAAATCACTCGCGACATCCCGAACGTCGGCGAAGAAGCGCTGAAAAACCTCGACCACGATGGCATCATCCGCATCGGTGCCGAGGTTAAGCCTGGTGATATTCTCGTTGGTAAAATCACGCCAAAGTCAGAGACCGAACTTGCCCCAGAAGAGCGTCTCCTGCGCGCCATTTTCGGTGAAAAAGCCGCCGACGTCAAAGACACCTCGCTACGTGTTCCTTCGGGCGTGACGGGCATCGTGCAGGACGTTCGTGTCTCGAGTCATGGCAGCGCTGCCCGCCGTGATAGCAAAGTCGATCCTAACGAAATCAAGAAGCAACTCAAGAAGGTCAACGACGAGCACAAGAAGAAAAAAGACCAGCTCTATGATCAGTTGACGGAAAAACTTTCCGACATCCTGCTAGGAGAAAAAATTCCGCTCGACGTCGTCAACGCTCAGTCCGGCGAGATCATCATTCCTTCGAACCGCAAGATCACCAAGACGCTGCTTCGTAAGTTGGCATCCGTCTTTGATCACATTGAGATCGATCCAAGTCCGATCCGCAACAAGATCATCGAGATCATTACTTCTTTCGAGCCCCGCTTTGCCGAAGTCGATAGTGAGCGCGAGCGTCGACTCGATCAAATGGAAGCCGGTGACGAAGTCGAGTCCGGTTTGATTAAGGAAGTCAAAGTCTTCATCGCTGCGAAGCGCAAGCTTTCCATCGGTGACAAGATGGCTGGTCGTCACGGCAACAAAGGTGTGGTCGCGACCATCGTTCCTGAAGAAGACATGCCTTTCCTTCACGATGGCACTCCGGTGGAAATCGTGCTGAACCCACTCGGCGTGCCTTCGCGGATGAACGTCGGTCAGGTGCTCGAAACCCACCTCGGTGTGGCAGCAAAAGCGCTTGGGTTCACGGTGGCGACTCCGATTTTCGACGGCATCAAGGAAGAGCGCATCTGGGAATTCATGTCCGAGGCCAAGCGCGTCGATGGTGTGAAATTGATTGGCGATAAAGGCAAAGTCCGCGAGCGTAAGAAGGGCGAGCCCGAAGGTCGAGGCTTTACTTGGATCGGCGATGGCAAGGACGGCACCATGGGTGGCAAATCGACACTGTATGATGGCCGCACGGGCGATGCTTTCCACAACCCTGTCGTGGTCGGCTACATTTACATGCTGAAACTCGGTCACTTGGTTGCCGATAAGATTCACGCACGTGCCGTTGGTCCCTACAGCCTTGTCACGCAGCAGCCGCTGGGTGGTAAAGCACAATACGGTGGCCAGCGCTTCGGTGAGATGGAGGTCTGGGCGCTTGAAGCCTACGGCGCCGCTTACACGCTGCAGGAATTGCTCACGGTCAAATCGGACGATGTCATGGGCCGTACCCGCATCTACGAAGCGATCGTCAAGGGCGATAATAACTTGGAAGCCGGCACTCCGGAGTCCTTTAACGTTCTCATCAAGGAGATGCAATCCCTCGGACTCGATGTGCGCCCCGGTAAACGCGGCAGCAATCAGGGTTCCGGCGTCACTGGTGGCGTGGATGACTTCTCTCTCGATGACCTCACTCTCTAATCCCTAACCCGAACTGAACTACTAACAATCTATTTTCTATGAGCGTTGAAACTAACTTACGTGAACTTTTTGGAGTGGAGGAGAAGACCGAACAATTCGATCAAATCGCCATCACCGTGGCGGCACCAGACATCATCCGGTCTTGGTCGAAAGGTGAGGTGAAAAACCCGGAAACCATCAACTACCGCACTTTCAAACCGGAAAAAGGCGGTTTGTTTTGTGAGCGGATTTTCGGACCGACCCGTGACTGGGAATGCGCTTGCGGCAAATACAAGCGCATCAAACACAAGGGCGTAGTCTGCGACCGTTGCGGCGTCGAGGTGACTCTCTCGCGCGTGCGTCGTGAGCGTATGGGCCACATCGAGCTCGCCGTGCCCGTATCCCACATCTGGTTCTACAAATGCATGCCTTCGCGCATCGGCCTGATGCTCGACATCACGGCCCGTCAGCTCGAGCGCATCATTTATTATGAAGATTTCGTCGTTACGGATGTCGGTACCACGAACCTGACCTTGGGTCAGTTGCTCACCGAGACCGAATTGCGTGAAGCTGAGGACGCCTACGGCGAAACGGCTTTCCGCGCTCGCATGGGTGCCGAGGCGATCCAAGACCTGCTTAGCCAAA
This sequence comes from Akkermansia muciniphila, assembly GCA_945888515.1. Taxonomy (GTDB): domain Bacteria; phylum Verrucomicrobiota; class Verrucomicrobiia; order Verrucomicrobiales; family Akkermansiaceae; genus UBA956. Next base: position 103,188 of record CAMDAD010000002.1, read on the forward strand.
TCGATCTGCCATCGCTGATCGTGGACCTGACGCAGCAATTGGCCGCCACGCGTTCCAAGCAGAACCGCAAGAAGCTCGCCAAGCGTCTGAAAATCACCCAAGGCTTCCACGGCTCGCGCTCGCGTCCGGAATGGATGGTGCTGAACGTGCTGCCCGTGATCCCGCCGGACCTTCGTCCGCTGGTGCCACTCGAAGGCGGACGTTTTGCGACTTCCGACCTCAACGATCTCTATCGCCGCGTGATCAACCGCAACAACCGTCTGAAGAATCTTCTGCAATTGAAGACTCCTGACGTGATCATCCGCAACGAAAAACGCATGCTGCAAGAAGCGGTGGATGCCTTGTTCGACAACGGGCGTCACGGTCGTGCGGTCACTGGCGCAGGCAACCGTCCGCTCAAGTCGCTGTCCGACATGCTCAAGGGCAAAGGCGGTCGTTTCCGTCAGAACCTTCTCGGCAAACGCGTCGACTACTCCGGTCGTTCGGTCATCGTGATCGGTCCCGACCTCAAACTCAACCAGTGCGGTTTGCCGAAAAAAATGGCACTCGCCCTGTTCGAGCCTTTCATCATCCGCCGCCTAAAAGAACTCGGCTATTGCCACACGGTTCGCTCGGCGAAGAAGATGATCGATCGCAAGACCAAGGAAGTTTGGGACATCCTGGCGGAAGTCACCAAAGGACATCCGATCCTACTCAACCGCGCTCCCACGCTGCACCGTCTTTCGATCCAAGGCTTCGAGCCGAAGCTCATCGAAGGTGAAGCCATCCGCGTCCATCCCCTCGTTTGTACCGCGTTCAACGCTGACTTCGACGGTGACCAAATGGCCGTTCACGTGCCGCTCTCGGTGGAAGCGCAGATGGAGTGCCGTCAGCTCATGTTGGCGCCAAACAATATCTTCTCGCCCGCCAGCGGTCGTCCGATCACGGTTCCTTCGCAGGACATCATTCTCGGTTCCTACTACCTCACTTGGGCGCCGATCCGCACCGATAAGGATCGTGAGCGCGATAAGAATGTTCACCTGCCTCTGTTCGAAAGCACGGATGAAGTGGAGTTCGCCATTGCTTCCCGCAAGGTGGCTTATCACTCGTGGATCCGCATTCGCAACAAAGACTTCGGTAAGGACACGCACTACGGCAACAAGGAAGCGAAAATCATTGAGACCACTCCGGGTCGCGTGCGTTTCAACGAAATCTGGCCGGACGGCATGGGCTTCATCAACTACACCGTTGGTAAGAAGCAGATGTCCGACGTCATCTGGCGTTGCTACCAAGTCGCTGGTCAACGTGGCACAGTGGAAACACTGGATGCTCTGAAAAATCTTGGTTTCCGCGAAGCTTCCCGCTCGGGTTGCTCCGTCGGTATCGTGGACATGGTGATCCCGGAAGAAAAGCCGGCCATCATCGCCAACGCCTACGTTGAAGTCGAAAAAGTCACGAAGCAGTATCGCAACGGTATCATTACTGATGGCGAGCGTTATCAGAAAGTCATCGACATCTGGACGCAAGCCACTGACCAAATCGCTAACCACCTCTATCGCAAGATCGAGCACAACGAAGGCAAAGCAGGCATTTCGCCGTTGTTCATGATGGTCGACTCCGGTGCGCGGGGTAACAAGAGCCAGATCAAACAGCTCGGCGGTATGCGCGGTCTGATGGCCAAGCCCTCCGGCGAAATTATCGAACGCCCGATCACCGCGAATTTCCGCGAAGGTCTCTCGGTACTCGAGTATTTCATCTCCACTCACGGTGCTCGTAAAGGTCTGTCCGATACCGCTCTGAAAACGGCGGACTCCGGATACATGACCCGTAAGCTCGTGGATGTCGCCCAAGATGTGATCGTTACCGAAGAGGATTGCGGCACCGTCAGCGGCATCAGCGTGGCACCGATTTATGATGGCGACGAAGAAGTGGCGACACTCGCGATGCGCATCTACGGACGCGTTTCCCTGCAAAAAGTCGTGGATCCAGTTACCGGCCAAACGATTGTGGATATCGATGAAATCATTTCGGAAAAAGCCTCGAAAGCGATCGAAAATCTCAACTTTGACAAGTTCCGCATCCGTTCGGTGCTCACCTGCGAATCGAAACGCGGTTGCTGCATCAAGTGCTACGGTCTGAACCTCGCTTCCTGTAAGCCTGCGAAGATCGGTGAAGCGGTCGGCATCATCGCCGCACAGTCCATCGGCGAGCCCGGCACGCAGTTGACGATGCGTACGTTCCACGTCGGTGGTGTGGCATCGTCGGCCTTCAAGCAGCCGATCATCAATGCGAAAAACACCGGTCGTTTGGTTTACAAAGACCTGCGTGTGGTGCACTCGCCCGAAGGCTGGGTCGCTCTGAACAAAAACGGCAGCGTGTCCGTGCGCGACAAAGAAGGTCTTGAACTCGAAAGCCATCCGATCGTCATCGGTTCGTTCATCCCCGTGCAAGACGGTGAGGACGTGAAAAAAGGCGACGTGCTGGCGAAATGGGATCCGTACAACGTTCCGATTCTCACCGAGAAATCCGGTAAAGTGGAATTCCGCGACATGATCAAGGGCATCACCGTCCAGACCGAGACCGACAAGGAAACGGGCAAGAAGGGGATGCTGGTCACCGAGCACAAAGAAGACCTGCACCCGCAAGTTGTCATTCGCGATGCGAAGACCGATGAGATCATCGCCAGCTACTCGATTCCGGTGGGCGCCCGCCTTTCGGTCAAAGAAGGGGAAGCTGTCAAAGGCGGCACCATGCTGGCCAAGACCCCACGGAAAGTGGCACGCACCAAGGACATCACCGGTGGTCTTCCGCGGGTTGCCGAGCTTTTCGAAGCCCGCAAACCGAAGGACGCTTGCGTCATTGCCAAGATCGACGGTATTGTTTCCTTCGGCAACAACATCCGCGCCAAGAAGCGCGTGATCGTGACCGATGCGCAGACGGGCGAGGAAATGGAGCACTTGGTGCCGATGGGCAAACACATCATCGTTACCGAAGGCGACCGCGTTTCCCGCGGTGACCATTTGACCGAAGGTTCGGTTTCTCCCGAAGACTTGCTCGAAGCCTGCGGCGCTCGCGAACTCCAAGAACACTTGGTGAACGAGGTGCAATCGGTCTATCGTGTGCAAGGCGTGGAAATCAATGACAAGCACATTGAAGTCATCGTTCGTCAGATGCTGCGTAAAGTGAAGATCACCGATCCCGGCGATGCCGATGATTTCCTCTGGGGCGACCAAGTGGAGAAAACCACCTTCCAACGCATCAACGATCAGATCATCGCAAACGGCGGCAAACCTGCCGAAGGCGAGCCGGTCCTGTTGGGCATCACGAAGGCATCCTTGGAAACCGAATCGTTCATTTCGGCCGCTTCGTTCCAGGACACCACCCGCGTGCTCACTGAGGCCTCGACCTTGGGCAAAGTGGACTACCTCAACGGCTTCAAGGAAAACGTCATCATGGGTCACCTGATCCCTGCGGGCACCGGCTTCAATCGCCACCGCGAAGTCGAAGTCGAGTTCACCGTAGAGGAACCGGAGCCGATCTTCGTCGCTCCCGAGACCGACCTGATCGAAGAAGACGAATCCGCGATCACCGCGTAATCCGAATTCTCTCACCAAACGCCCGCCTTCTCACGAGGGCGGGCGTTTTTCGTGTGGTGCTGGTGACTCGCTTGTATGATTTGTCGTGCTTCCTTACAATTTGGACAGGCGCACCTCTCCTGATTTCTTTGCTGGGAACTCAAATCGATCGATTGACAAAATCATTGGTGAGACTTAAAGTATCTCACATGAAAACGGCGACAGTCAGAGAGTTGCGCAATGATTTTCCGCGCATTGAGGCGTGGGTGCATGAGGGCGAATGCGTGAGCATTAGCAAGCGGGGCAAGGTGATTGCCACGTTGGTGCCTGCTTCCCTGACGGCATCAGCTCAACATGCTTTGCCGAAAGTGGACATCATGGCTCGATTGCGCAAGAACTGGGGCGAGCGGGTCTTTACGATGGAAGAGGTGCAAGCGATGCGTGAAGATGAACTGGCGGGTGATGTGGGCTGATGAGTGCTTTTCCCGACACTTCGTTTCTTTGTGCCTTGTATCGTCTGCAAGCGAACTCCCCGATAGCTGCCAGCTATTTTGCGCAAATGCCAGGACCGCTCGAAGTTTCGACCTTGTTGCTTTATGAGTTTCGGCAAGCGGTGCGTTTTCAAGTCAGGCTGCATCGACATGACTCCTCCAAAGGATATACCCAAGCGGAAGGAAACTGCATGCTGGCAGATCTGAAAGCGGACTTGGTGAGCGGTGCTGTGGTCACGGTGCCCGCTCCGTGGCCGGAAATTCATCTGGCCGCCGAACGACTGAGCGAACGACATACGGATGCTGGCGGGCATCGATCCATGGATATTCTGCACGTGGCGACTGCTCTGGAGTTAGGTGCGAAGGAGTTTCTGACGTTCGATAAAAATCAGCGCATGCTTGCAGAGGCTGAAGGAATGATGGTGCCTCTCTGAAAGTGACTAACGGAATGGTGGCCGAGTGAATTTAATGGATCGGGCTACTCAGTCTGATACGGCCACTGGGTTTTGGTCCAGAGGCCGCCGTCGATGTAGATGGTCTGGCCGGTGATGAAATCCGAGGCGTCGTCCGCCAGCATCACGACCATGCGGGCGACGTCCGCGGGCAGGCCGATGCGGCCCATGGGGGTCAGGGCGGACCAGGTGCCGGCGTAATCAGCCGATTCCTCGCGCGTGCGTTCGATCTCGATCGCTCCGGGGGCGACGCAGTTCACTCGAATGCGATACTGGCCCAGTTCACAGGCGCTCACGCGGGTGAGTTGATCGAGCCCGCCTTTCGACGCGCAATAATCGACGAGGTTGAGAAAAGGCTCTTTGTTCGCACCCGAGCCGATGTTGACGATGGAGCCACCGCGACCTTGATCTTTCATGATCTTTCCCGCCGCCTGAGTGCAGAGAAAACTGCCCTTCAGATTGGTTTTGATGGTTTTATCCCAGTCCTCTTCCGCGAGTTCTAACAACGATGACCACGTTTGCCGTCCGGCGTTATTGACGAGGCAATCGAGCTGTCCGAACTCGGCGATCACGGCGGCAACCATGCGTTCGACATCGGACTTTTCTCCCACATCGCCGGAGATGGTGAGACAGCGGCGGCCCTTACCCTCGATGATTTTTTTCGTTTCATCGGCACCGGCGGTATCCGAGTGGTAATGAACCGCCACATCCCATCCGGCATCCGCCAGACCGTAAGCGATGCCCCTGCCTATGCCCTTGCTTGCCCCTGTTACCAATGCAATTTTCCCATTCATCTTGCGGGAAATGGTAGTGAAGCGGGAACAGAGCGCAATAAGTGTTTCGCGGAATTTGTATCCGCGTCCGGGTGGCTAAGGGATGGGTGCCGAAGATCGTCGTGTTTTTTCATTGCCAATGAGCCCCAGTTGCGTGGCATGATGGCGGCATGGAGGCACATGAATGGCGGGTCAAGAGCAAGGAAGAGGGAACACGCTATTTTCGGGCGACGTATCATGCGGGGGCGTGGAAATTTCAGAAAACGCTCAAGACGGATCCTGACTGGGAGCAGATCCCGCATCCGGATGCCGAATTGTGGCTGACCTTGCGCGATATTTTATGGAAACGCTACCAGCGGAAGCGGGGCTCGTGGAGCATCATCGAGAAGATCGACAAGCTGCTCGAAAAGGATTTTGGCATCAAGAGTGAGCCTGCCGATGAATGATCAAACGCAGCAATGGCTTGCGTGGGATAGACGGCATTGCTGGCATCCCTTCACGGATCAGCGCGACTGGTGCGATCCGGATTTTGAGCCACTGATGTTGGTGCGTGGCGAAGGCGTGTGGTTGTGGGATTCCGAGGGGCGGCGCTACTTCGATGGCAATTCCTCGATCTGGACGAACATTCACGGTCACGCGCATCCCGTGTTGAATGCCGCGGCGCATGCGCAATTGACCGAGGTGGCGCATACCTCGTATCTGGGATTCGCCAATCCGCGTGCTTCCGAATTGGCGGCGCGGTTGTGCGGTTTTTTCCCATCCGACACGTTGACTCGGGTGTTTTTTTCCGACGATGGCTCCACCGCTGTAGAATGCGCGGTGAAAATGGCCTTGCAGTACCGGATGCAAACCGGTGCGTCCGAGCGCACGCGCTTGGTGGCGTTTGACAATGCCTATCACGGCGACACCATGGGCGCTGCCTCGTTAGGAGGCGTGAGTTTGTTTTTCGAACGATTTCGGAAATTCGGGATGCCTGTGAGTTTCGTGCGAGACTTAGTAGAACTCAGAGCGCTGGACGCGCGCGAGATCGCTGCGGTGATCATCGAGCCGCTAATCCAGGGCGTTAATCAAATGCGTCTTTGGCCAGCGGGCATGTTGCGCGAGCTGCGTGAATGGTGCGATGCCACCGGCGTGCATTTGATTCTGGACGAAGTGATGACAGGCTTCGGCAGGACGGGGACGATGTTCGCGTGTGAGCGAGAGGGCGTAGTACCGGATTTTCTCTGTCTCGCCAAAGGCCTCACGGGGGGCTATTTGCCATTGGCGGCCACCATAACCACGGAGACGATCTACCGAGCGTTTGAAGGGCCGGAAAATGTTTTCTACTATGGACATAGTTACACGGCGAATCCCTTAGGCTGTGCGGTAGCCTTGGCCAGTCTCCATGTGTTTGCAGCGGAGAAAGTGATCGAACGACTGTCGCACAGCGCAGATTTTTTCGCGCGTATCCTGCACGAGGCGTTTCCGCGGCATCAGGTCCGGGTTTGCGGGATGATCGCGGGGATTGAGCTGCGCAGGGCGGATGGCTCGGCATTTCCTGCTGAAGAAAAAACGGGGGTGAGGGTTTGTCTGGCGGCGCGAGAATTCGGATTACTGACGCGTCCGATCCGCGATACGATCGTGCTGATGCCGCCCTTGTGTGCTACGGATGAAGAGTTGGTGTTCGCAGTGGAGGCGCTGAAGAAGGCGACCATCAAACATCGATTGTAGTGATCGGCAACGGTGGCGGATTTCCTGGCAGAAGATCGATCTCTTTTTGAAACATCTCGATGGCAGTTTTGGCGACTTGGGCGGTGTCGTAATAAGCGTATCCGCCGACACCTACGGCGCCTATGAGTGGGAGCCAGCGTGCGACACCTTTAGCGATGCCTTTTTGTGTTAGCTTGAGACCGATTTTTTTGGCAACTTGCTGCAAGGCGTGTTGAGTGGCTTCTTTCACGAGGTAGCGGTCGCCCACTCGTATCACGAGATCGCGCACTGCCATGGCGGCTCCGTGGCGAAAGATGCAGTAGAGCATTTGACTTTGCGATAGCGAACTGGTCTTGCCGTAAAGTCCGGCGAGATCGGCGACCATTTGTCCCTGGATATGCCACACCGCCATGAGTTCTGGTATGATGGTGAGCCAACCGAGCGGACCAGGAGGCAGGGCGAGGGCACCAGCGGTCGTGGCGGCTTTTGCCGCTGCGGCATTGGCGATCTGACGCGCGCGCGCGGCGGTATCAGTGATGGGAACTTCCTTCGTTTCGGGAATCCGACCGATTAATTCAAGAATCGCATCGGTGAAACGATGGTGTGTTTCCTCGGCGGGGAGTGGTGGCTTTTTCATAGAGAATGGACATGTGTCACTCGTAAGAATGCGCGGCTTTGATCAGTCGTTCAATCGGGGTGGCAGCTTTTGTCGTGTTAAGCGTGCTGCGAAAATCAGCCGCTTCTTCGGTGCTAAGAGTGCCATTTTTATCAACATCGATGACATGGAAAAGTTTCGCTAGGTTGCCTTCGCGATCGAATCGCTTGTCCGACTCGGCGCGACTCATGAAGCCATCACGGTTGAGATCGGCGTTGAGAAATTGCGCTTGGGTAACCTTAGGATGGAAAGTCTGCCATTCTGAAAAAGTGATCAAGCGGTCATTGTCGATGTCAATACGGTGGAAAAACCCTTGTTTCATGTAAACATCGAATTCCTTGCGCGTGCATTTGCCATCGGAATTGGCATCGAGGCGGGTGTAGGTGTTTTCATTCGCACATTGGCTGAGCAAAAGGAGAGAACTGCTGGCAAGCAGTCCGCATGTGTGGGCAAAGGAAAATTTCATAAAAAATCTTTTTGGATCGACATCTTGGTGTCTGAGGCGGAGTTGTCGAGGAAATTTCATGTGTATGATTGGCAACCGCTTAATCAGCCATGAGATGATTTTTGGATTGGAATTCCACGTGAAGCCAGTAGCTTGCGGGCAGATGACTGGTGAGGCACGGCAAGACTTTGCGTTTGCGTTTTTGAGCATTCTCTTTGAGGGCGCTCCGTTCATTTTGCTAGGCACACTGATCAGCGGGTTTATTGATATCTACATGCCGCCGGGAATGATGGATCGTTTTTTGCCGCGCAATAAGACCTTGGCGGTCATCATGGCGGGCTTGATGGGGGCGGTCTTTCCAGTTTGCGAATGCGCCGTCGTGCCGGTGATCCGTCGCTTGGTGCGCAAGGGCCTGCCAGTTTCCTGTGCATTAACCTACATGCTGGCGGCACCGATTGTGAATCCGATCACCGCACTGAGCACGTGGAAGGCATTTACTGGTCCGGTCATGATGGTGCATGGCGAGTCCATGGCGGCCCATGTGGTGATGACAGGCAGTCGGCTTGGGCTGGGACTGGTGGTGGCGGTGTTGTTAGGCCTGGTGGTGGCCCGCTTGCCGCTGATGTGGATTTTGCGCAAGAAGCTGGTGGAGGAAATTCAGTCGACTAACGCCGCGCATGATCCATCGCATTCTCACGATCATCACGACTGCTGCGGGCACTCACATGGGTCGGAAAAATCACATGCGCACAAGCACGATCACAAGCACAAGCACGATGGCTGTTGCGGGCACGATCATGTTCACGAAACGAGCGTTGCTGTTACAGGTAATCCTCGCCTAGTCGCGGCCTTTCGCTCGGCGATCAAGGATTTTGTCGATGTGGGTGTGTATTTCTCCATCGGTGTGGCGATCACTGCGCTGTTCAATACTGGTATCGCACCAGGGGCGGCGTGGCTGGATTCGCTCGCGAGTCGACAGGTAATCGCACCTGCCGCTCTCATGGCGTTGGCGTTTGTCCTCAGTCTCTGCAGCACTTCGGATGCCTTCATCGCAGCCACGCTCGATAAATTTACTTACGGAGCGAAACTTGCGTTTTTGGTGTTCGGACCGATGTTAGATTTGAAATTGCTGTTTCTCTATCAGACCGTACTGCGGCGGAAATTTATCGTGTGGATGGCGCTGGGCTTGTTTGTCGTGATTGGTGCGGCGGCTGTGGGCTTTCAATGGTATTTGAACAATCAATTGACGTTGCCGTGAAGCTGAAATTTCAACGCATTTTGTTTTCTCTCATCGTGCTGATTTGGGCATCGGTGATGTTGTATTTCTTTACGACTGGTCGGATTGGGAAATACCTCGCACCGGATTTCCGGCCTCTGGCTCTCTACGGTGGTCTGGGCTTGGCGGTGATGGGCTTGTTTGTCTTGCTGACAGCAGGCGAGTCGGCCAGTTGCGGCCATGATCATAGCGAGGGAGATCCACATGATCATGAAGCAAGTGAGATGCATCCTCTCACCTCAATGTGTTTCATGCTCGCACCGCTGTTGTTTGCGGTGGCATCGACCAAAGATGGATTCTCCGTGCAAGCGCTTTCTCGTAAGGCTTTGTTTGATGCTCCACTCAGCAATTCGGTATTTCTCGCGCAGGATCTGCCGCCACTGACCCTCGAGGAAATAGAAAAAACGCATCGCAAGAATGAGTCGGGGTGTTATGAGTTCAATCTGATGGAGTTGTATTTCGCAGTCGGTGATCCGGAGTTGCAGAAATTGATCGACGGGATGAAGGTCGAGACCGAGGGTCGGCTGGTCATGGAAAAAGAAAATAACGAGTCGGGTAAGCGCCGGCGGTTGTATCGTCTTTTCATCACTTGCTGCGCCGCCGATGCAAGAGCCGTGCCCATCATTCTCGATTTCGGTGACACAACGATACCCACTTTGGAAGAAAACGCTTGGGTCAAGGTCTCTGGCGTGGTGACATTTCCCGTCGAACGCGGCGCCGCGCAGGTCGTGTTGCAAACCGCGACATGCGAGCCGAAAGAAGCACCGTGGGAAGAGAGCTTCATGCGGAATAATTGAGTCGATGGACGGTTCTTCGGATGTTTGGCGAGTGACATCGGAGAAATGCTGCACGATAAGGTGATCGAATGGTATCGATGAGAGAAAGTGAGGAACCGAACAGGCGAAGGCGACGAATCCATTCTGCGCGTGGACTGGAATGCATTTGCCATGGACTTTGCGGATGGGATCGTTTATGGATCGCCCGTCATGGCAAAGAAACCAGTAGTTTTGATCATACGCGATGGATGGGGTGTGAATCCCGGTGGCAGGGAAACGGCTCAACAGGACGGCAATGCCACCTTGCTCGCGCACACGCCATTTCACGATGAACTCTACGCAAACTACCCGCAGAGTCGGCTTTCTGCGAGCGGGATGGATGTGGGATTACCGGATGGACAAATGGGTAATAGCGAGGTCGGTCACCTGAATCTCGGTGCCGGGCGCATCGTTTACCAGGACCTGACCCGGATCAATAAATCCATTGCCGATCGTGAACTGGAACAAAATGCCAATCTGCAGGCAGCTTTTTCCAAGGCGAAAGAAAGCCGACTGCATTTGATTGGGCTCGTTAGCGATGGTGGTGTGCATTCGCATCAGGATCACCTCATTGCCCTTGCAGAAATGGCGAAACGTGCCGGAGTCACCGACACACTGATCCATGCTATTACCGATGGGCGCGATACGTCGCCTACCAGCGGTGCGGGCTACTTGAATGATGTGGAAAAACGTCTCATCGGCACTGACGCCAAAATTGCAACTGTGATAGGTCGTTATTTTGCGATGGATCGTGATAAACGATGGGAGAGAAACAAGCTTGCTTGGGATGCGATTGTGCTCGGTCGCGGCGAAATTTCTTCCGTTTCTCCGTCTGCCGCTGTGCAGGCTGCGTATGCGCAGGATGCCCGTGGTGATGAATTTCTCCAACCGTTGATTTTCTCCCATGCCGACGAGCAGCGCGTTCGCGATGGTGATGTGTTTTTGTGGTTCAATTACCGTAGTGACCGCACGCGGCAGCTCACCGATGCGTTTCTGCATGAGGGTTTCGATGGCTTCGATCGCGAGGTCACGCCGCAGGTGCATTACGTCACACTGACGCGCTACGGCGATTACGATTGCCCGGTGATCTTCGAACCACAGTCCCTTAAAATGATTCTTGGCGAGGCGGTGGCTCAGGCTGGGCTCACGCAGCTGCGCTGTGCCGAAACAGAGAAATATCCTCACGTAACGTTTTTCTTTAATGGTGGTGTGGAGCCTCCTAATCCTGGTGAAGATCGCTACCTCGCCATCAGCCCGAAAGAGGTGGCAACCTATGATTTCAAACCTCAGATGAGTGGTCCCGATGTTGCCTTTGAGGTATATCGTCGTATGGAACACTACGATCTGGTGATTGTGAACTTTGCCAATCCCGACATGGTCGGTCACACTGGCGTGGTGGAAGCGGGCATTCATGCTTGTGAGACGATTGATCTCGGCGTGCGCTTACTGGTGGAGCGCGCACTGGCGCTCGGCGGTAAGTTGTTGATTACTGCCGATCACGGTAACTGCGAGTTGATGCGCAATCCCGACGGTTCCCCTCACACTGCGCATACGACGAATCTGGTGCATTGTCTTTATGTCGCGGCTGATGCGGATCAATACCATTTGAAAAATGGTATCCTCGCTGATGTGGCACCGACCTTGCTTGACATGTTAGGTGTGTCACAGCCAGCGGAAATGACCGGCAAGTCATTACTTCAGCGGAAAGCCTAATCCATTCGCGGTTATGTTTTCTATCGTTCTCGTCGCTCCGGAGATTCCGCATAACGCCGGCGCAGCAGGTCGATTGGCTCTCGCCACTGGCTCGAAACTTCATCTCGTCAAGCCTCTCGGTTTTTCGTTAGAAGATAAATACGTTCGCCGCACGGGGCTCGATTACTGGAAAGACGTCGATCTGCAGGTATGGGAGTCGTTCGAAGAATTACAGCAATCGGCGGGAGCGGACGCGCGCTTCTGGTATCTCAGCACGAAGGCAAAGCGCGGCTTATGGGAAGTGCCATTTGCTCACGGCGACTATTTGGTCTTCGGATGTGAGGGCCGCGGGCTGCCGGAATCGGTGGTGTATGGTGCGGGCGATCAAGCTTTGAAAATCCCGATGCAACAGGGTAGCACGCGAAGCCTGAACTTATCCACAGCAGTGGCGATTGTTTTATATGAGGCCGTTCGACAAGTGGGATTCGAAAATCGCTAAGATCGATTCCCGTCAAGCGATCACATCGCGTATTGCTACATTAGACGTGCGAAAAAAGTTCGCGCATGTAGGGCAGCGAGTAAATGCCCGTTGAGTGTCCGTCCTGCCAAAAAAGCTGTAACGCATAGGATCCCACTGGCGTGATTTGGTGCAAGTGCGTGGAGTTTTCCTTCAGTTCGACCTTGGGACGAACGACTCGACCCATCGCATCTGGTTCGCCCTGACAGGCTGCGCAGGGACAAGCGCGACGAAGAAGGGGCAAAGGAAGATAAATCTCCACTCCATCGTTAAAATTGAGGCACAATTCCTCCCCAATCACAGCCATGGTTTCAATTGCTAAGGATTTCATGAGTGCAAGTTACGTTTGATGAAGATCAGATGCAAATGGTTTATCGCTGGAGATGAGAAAGATGAACAATCTATGAGCACAGATCCTAAAGAATCTTATCATACGATTTTCATGACTCTTTTTTCTATATTGAGTCTAAAAAAACTACGATACGGTGATGCCTAACGAATCGTGAATTTGCGTTAGACTGATGCCGCGCATGGCGAAGACCTTGACGATGGTATCCTCAATCAGGTTGTTCGGGCAGGAGGCGCCGGCGGTGATGCCGATGACTGCCGGATTGTCGCCTAACAGAAATTGCGGATAGGTGCTGGTGATTTCCTGTTTTTCATGGAGGTCGAAGTGGATGATCTGTTCCAGCGAGGCAAGGCAATCGGCATTGCGAATGAAGAAGGTCGGCAGGGACTGCTCGCCGATTTCGACGAGGTGGGTGGTGTTCGAACTGTTGTAGCCGCCCACGACAAAAAGAACATCCATGGTTTTGCGCAGCATATCGAAAAGCGCATCTTGGCGCTCTTGAGTGGCGCCGCAGATGGTATCGAACATTTGAAAACAATCCGCATGGCCATCGCGCTGGAGGATTGCCTCTTTGATGCGTTTTTGGATTTCCTCGGTTTCGCTTTTGAGCATCGTCGTCTGATTGGCAACTCCCACGTGGGCTAGGTGTAAATCAGGGTCGAAGCCAGGAGAGACGGCGTCTTTGAATGTAGCGAGGAAATCCTCGCGATTGCCTTGACCCGTGATGTAGCGACAAACGTAATCGGTGTCCGCTAACGTCAGTATGATCAGGTAGTGCCCCTTGCCATCCTCTCCCATCGCTCGTGAAGCGGTGGCACGGGTTTCCTCGTGCCCGGCCTTGCCGTGGATGATGCTGGTGATACCTTCCTTCGCATAGGAGCGCACGCGTCGCCAGACTTTCATCACATCGCCGCAGGTGGTGTCGACAATGTAGCAGCCCTTGGCGTCGATTTTATCCATGAAATTCGTGGGTGCACCGAATGCGGGAACAATCACCACATCATCGGCAGTGAGGTTTTCGTAATCGGCGCTCAGTTCCTGCCATGGAAGCGAAACGATGCCCATGTCCACAAGTTGACGGTTGACTTCAGGATTGTGGATAATTTCTCCGATCAGAAAAATGCGACTCTCGGGAAACACCTTGCGAGAAGCATAGGCGAGGTCGATGGCGCGTTCGACACCATAGCAAAACCCAAATTGTTCAGCAAGGCGCAGCGTGGTCGCGCCAATGATCAACTCACCATGCAAATCGCGTAGGCGTTCGACGATTGAGGATTTGTAGTGTTTTGCGACCTCGGCGGTGACCAGTTCCATCACGTCGGGACGGCGGACATTGACTCGGCTGCGTTTGATGCTGGGGTCGGCTGATTCTGGCATGTCGCGATTGTTGTAGCGCAGCCATACGATTTTACCAACAAAGAAAAATGATTCTCTCAGACCGATACGGTGGAGAACGGATGGATGGGATCGGCATCTTCGGTTCCGCGATCTGAGAATGGATTTTTTTGTATCAGACACTTGTCATTGGGCAAAACTCTGCTACACCCGTGCCCGCCATGTCCACCGTAGGAACAATCTCCTTTCCCAGCTCTGATTTTTCGGCCGTTATTTTTGACTGTGACGGCACCTTGGTCGACTCCATGCCTGCGCATTTCGATGCCTGGCGTGAAGCGCTTGCCCAGTATGGCGCGGCGAATGTGCTGGCGGAGGATGTGTTTTATGCGATGGGCGGACGCCCAACGAAAGACATTGTGATCGAACTCAACGCGGAGTATGGCCTGAAGCTGGACCCGGCGCGGGTCGCACTTTCAAAGCGCGAGGCATTCTTGCGCAAGCTTGATCAGGTGGAACTCATCGAAGAAGTGGCAGAATTCGCTCGTAGCTTGCGTGGAAAAGTGCCGATGGGAATTGCTACCGGAGGCTCACGTTTTGTGATCGAAAAGACCCTTCAGATCGTGGGGGTGTCGGATTGGTTTGATGAAGTGATCACCGCGGATGATGTGACCCATGGCAAACCGGCTCCGGACATTTATCTGGAAGCTGCGCGGCGCTTGGGAGTTTCTCCCATGAAGTGCCTTGCTTTGGAAGATGCGCCAGCAGGCATCGATGCCGCGCGCGCCGCAGGTATGATGGTGGTAGAGATTCCCTGTCCTATGCGTATCTGACGAGCGCGGATCGATCAATTTAGATATTTTGCTGAATGATTTTGCCTTCTGTCTGGGTATCATGCGGGATGAAGTTCTCTCTGCGGTGCCTACTTTTTTTTGTTACGCTCTCTCCCATTTGGGCAGTCCAAACGCCTCTTAACGTCGTTTTTTTTCTGGTCGATGATCTAGGGCAGCGCGACATCGGTTGTTACGGCAGCACGTTTTATGAAACGCCGAACATCGATCGGTTGGCGCAAGCTGGTGCGCGTTTCACAGATGCCTATGCGGCTTGTCCGGTGTGTTCTCCCACTCGGGCTAGCATCATGAGCGGGCAATGGCCGCAACGGACGGGAGTGACTGATTACATTGGTGCGCCTTTGGGGCCGCAAGATTGGAAGAGAAACACGAAACTTCTCCCTGCCCCGTATGCAGATCGTCTCCCGCTGGGCACTCCGACACTGGCATCCGTATTAAAGAAGAATGGCTACGCAACATGTTTTGCGGGAAAATGGCATCTGGGACCGCAGGGGAACTGGCCGGAAAATTTCGGATTCGATGTCAATCTCGGCGGTCACTCAGGCGGTGGCCCTTACGGTGGAAAGGGCTATTTTTCTCCTTACAACAACCCTCGCCTGAGTGATGGTCCTACTGGTGAGCATTTACCGGATCGATTGGCTACGGAGATGACAAAGTTCATTGAAGAGCAAAGGGAGAAACCATTTTTTGCCTATTTTTCCTTCTATGATGTGCATACGCCGCTCATGGCTCGTGAGGATCTCCGCAAAAAATACGAGGAAAAACGCAGGAAGCTCGGGCTCCAGGACAAATGGGGTAGGGAGGAACCACGCGATGTCCGGCTCACTCAAGATCACGTGGTTTACGCCGCGATGGTCGAGGCTATGGATCAGGCGGTGGGTAAGGTCATCGCGAAACTCGATGAGCTCAAACTCCGTGATCGAACGCTCATTATTTTCACCAGTGACAATGGCGGACTGTCGACCAGCGAGGGCTGGCCCACCTCCAACCTTCCGCTGCGCGGTGGTAAGGGCTGGATGTATGAGGGCGGTATTCGCGAGCCGCTCATCGTCTACTGGCCCGGGGTATCACAAGCTGGCAGTGTCATTGACACGCCTGTTACTAGTCCGGACTTCATGCCCACACTCATGGATGCGGCTCATATCGAAAACAAAAGCTCCGCTCCAGTCGACGGCATTAGTTTGCGCCATTCGTTAGAGAAAAAGCCCGACAACGAGCGTGCTCTGTTCTGGCACTACCCGCATTACGGAAACCAAGGGGGCTCTCCCGCCGCAGCCATCCGTCGAGGTAACTGGAAGCTGATCCACTGGTATGAGGACGGGAGTAGGGAACTTTTCGATCTCTCGAAGGACCTCGGCGAAAAGGAAAACTTGGCAACAAAAGAGCCCGCTCGCCTTGCGCAAATGACCAAGGAATTGCAGCAGTGGCAAAAAGACGTGGGAGCCCAATTTCCTCAGAACAATCCGCAATTCAATTCGCAAAAAACCAATGGTCGCGCGGCGAAAAGAAAGTAAATGGATCGTATGAAAAAATCTTTTTTGTTAGGCCGCCTGTCCCTGCTCTTGAGTGGCGTGCTGATGATGTTATCGCCGGCGGCAGAGAAGCCGAATATCGTTTTTATCATCACTGATGACCAGTCGGCGGATGCCGTGGCGGCCTCGAAGTTGTGGGGTGCGGAAACAAGCGGACTGCAAACACCGCATCTTGATCGACTCTATCAAAACGGCACGGTGTTCCGCCAAGCCTACAACATGGGCGCATGGCATGGCGCGGTCTGCGTGGCCAGCCGATCCATGCTGATGACGGGGCGTTTCGTTTGGAATACCCGAGCTCAGGAAAAGTCGAAATTCTCCGATATGCTAGCGCGAGAAAAAACGTGGTCGCAGCGCATGAAGCGAGCGGGTTATACCACTTATCTGAGCGGCAAGTGGCACGTCGAGGCAGATGCGAAAAAGATTTTCGATCACACCGCGAACATTCGCCCGGGCATGGCACCCACGGTGCCGGAATCCTACAAACGCCCCGTGGAAGGCAAAAAAGACAACTGGAATCCCGCTGATCCCCAAACACGCGGTCTTTGGACTGGGGGCAAGCACTGGTCAGAGGTCCTCGCGGACGATGCGGAATCCTTTGTGAAACAGGCTGCTGGCGAGAAGAAGCCTTTTTTCCTTTATCTGGCCTTCAATGCGCCGCACGACCCGCGCCAAGCTCCTCAATCGTGGCTGGATCAATACCCAGTCGAAACAATTCCAATACCAGAAAATTTCCTGCCCTTGAATCCCCATCGCGCTATCATGGGAATGGAAAAAGCCAATGGCTCTGGTGTCTTGCGCGATGAACAACTCGCTCCGTTTCCCCGCACCGAGTTCGCCATCCGCACCCATCGCAAGGAATACTTCGCACTGATTTCGCATACCGACGAACAAATCGGTCGCATCATCAAAGCGCTGGAAAAAGCTGGTGTGGCCAACAACACCATGATCGTGTTCACCTCCGATCATGGACTGGCGATTGGCCGCCACGGGCTCATGGGTAAACAAAGCATGTACGAGCACTCGCTACGCGTGCCCTTTGTCATGAGCGGTCCCCATATCCCCCAGGGCAAGGTCATTGACGAGCGCATCTACCTTCAAGACGCGGTGGCGACATCCCTCGACATCGCTGGAGCAGATCGCGAGGGCATCGACTTTAAAAGCCTGCTCCCGCTGATGAAAGGAGACGCAAAAAAACACTATGACGCGATCTACGGAGCCTATGAAATGGGTTCCCAGCGCGCGGTCATCGATGGCAAGGACAAACTGATTCTTTACCCTAGGGATCGGGTCGCTCTGCTCTTCGATCTAGAAAAAGATCCTTTAGAAAAAAATGCCATCACTGAATCCCCCGATAGCGAGATCGTTAAAAAACGCCTCTTTGCCAAGTTGCTCGCATGGCAAAAGAAAAACGCCGACCCACTTGATCTAACGGTATTTTATCCGCAATGGCTTCCCTAGACTCGATAGCGGCGCCCTTTGGTCTCTCGCCAAAGGGCCTCACTATCCTTACAATGAAGCCACTACAAACTCGATCACTTTGCATTCTGAACCGAAATGGATTGGTGAAATTTCAGTCAACTTGACAACTGCTGCCTGAGCTGTTAGCCTGCGTCGCCATGATGCTGAACATCTTGCCATGAGTTACTTTCGTTTGTCATTTTTCTCAGGCCTGACCTTCGCCTTTTTATCAGCCCCCGTGCTATCGATGGTCGATCATAACAACGACAGAGTATCCGATGTCTGGGCGGCCATGTATCCCACCGCTGGCGCAGCGGACGCAGATCCCGACGGCGACGGCGCAAATAACCGTGCCGAGGCCATCGCTAATACGGATCCACTCTCTGCCTCGAGCCGCTTCACCGTCACACAGGCACGCGATTTCAATGGTAACCTCATGCTCCGATGGAACGCCCGGCCGCATAAAATCTATCGAATAGAATCCTCAAACGATTTGAAAACGTGGACCTCATTGCCCGGCACTCACTCCGGTTCCGATACCGAGCTTAGCCCGATCGTGAGCCCCGCTGGCACAGTGGCGGCCGCTGGTCAGTTTTGGCGTATCCTCGTCGCCGATATCGACACCGATGGCGACGGCTTCACCGACTGGGAGGAGAGCCATCTTGGAACCTCGCTGACCGTGCCGGGGCCAATTTGGGAAACATTTGAGAGCATACAACCTACATGGCAGCCGCTGACAGTGACCGGGACCGTCGCATCCGGAAATGCCTCCGCTGGTAAACTTGTCGTTAGCACCGCCAACGCTTCTCTGGCTGGCTTCTATCACACCGCTGCGTTTAGCGGCCACTTCGAGGTCGAGACCGAGTTCGTGCAAGACGACAGGGTGGCCCTTGCTCTGTTTCGCAAAGGTGCCAACGGCCAACCTGATCTCAACAATTACGTGCTCATTGAGGTTAATACAGTGAACGGCACTGTAGAAGTTAGCGCGCGCGACCGACAAAACGGTGTCGCCGACGTATTAGACAACTCCCGCTTAGCCGCTCGCGAACGCTACCGAGTTCCACTCCTTGGATACCAGAACAAGGACAACCTTGCCGCCTACTCGGTGCCTTACCGCGCCACCGCTAAGAAACTTCGGATCCTGCGACATGCTGGTGAGAACTTTTTTCATCTCTACTGGGCGGTGCGCGATATTTCCGGCTTTTCCGCCTTGGGCGAAAATAAAACAGGTTGGATGGAACTTGCCCCAGTGCGTGGCTGGCCGCAGCTTGACGGAGCCTTCTACGCAGCCATCCTATCGCGTAATGGCACTGCCACATTCGATAACTTTCGAGCCACGATCCTCCCACTCGACGACCAGAACGACTCTAGCACGGGCTTCCGGGCGATCAGTCGGGAATACACTTGGTCCGGATACCGCGGGGATGCCGTCGTCGTGAGTTTCGATTCCACGCTCGCTGAGGGCGGTGCCGCGCGCAAGTTCGTTTTCGCCGCCCAAAACAACTACGTCCCAGTCTGGCACCTGAACGACTCCCTCGCTTTCACCTACCAATTCGTCGAGCAATGGGACGGCGGCAGTAACGGCTGCTTCGAACCCATGTCCGACCGCAATCTGCGCTTCTCAAAAATCCAGATTCTCGAAGACAACGCTGTGCGCAAGGTGGTCCAGTGGGATTATGCCCTTGTCGATCCAAACTACCGCCACGCCGACTTCGGTGTTGGCACGCAGATCCCAGAAGTGAGGGAAACCTACACGATTTACCCAGACGGTAACATCCTACGCCGCATCCGCTTTCTGCCGAAGCTCGATACATCGTATCGCAAGTGGAACGAGCTCCTCGAGCTCATCGTCATCGCCGGTCGTAATACGCTGCCCTCTGAGCATGTTGCGACGCCTTCGATGAGCCTCTGGCCCTATTCTTCCGGCCGTGTCAGCCACTCCCCGACCGGTCAATTCAAGTCAAACCCGATCGAGATCAACGGCACCGGGGAAATATCGCTCGTCGCCCATTTCAAGTCGGCACCCGATGCCTTCGCCTCATGGGCCGATCACTCCTGGAACACTACCAACCCTGGGTCGTCTGCGCGCCTCTCGGCCAAGATCAGTTGGCACGACATCAATTGGAACTTCAGTCACTGGCCAATCAATAAGGAAAAGTATTCCGAGTGGTTTAGCACCAGCCAGGCTACACAAAAAATGTGGCGTGAGATCCCCAGCCACGCATCGCTGGCAAATCTCTCCAGCTACGAATCCAACTGGGAACAGGACACCATCACCGTCGGTGGCCGCAAAGCACGCGAATGGGTCTCCCTCATCGGCCTCAACAATCCCTCCAATCCCGATCGCATCGGAAAACGTACTTATTCTTGGCTCTACCCCTATAGCATTAGCAACGCAACGCGCTGCACCGCTGGTGCCTACGATGCCACGGCAGCAACTCAAAATCTAACAAATACAAGCACCTCTGCGCTTTCGGACTGCAGCTTCAGAATTAACCCCCAAAGCAACGGCGATCAACAGCTCAATCCTGTCTTCCGCGTCGCTAACTGGAAAGGAGCCAACATCGACGTGCTGGTGAACGACAGCGCCCTCAGCCCATCGGAATTTCGCACGGCCCTCAGCGGCACCAACCTGCTGGTGTGGATCCGCCGTGACTTCACCGCACGCGCCACCATCAGGCTGCGCGCCAAGTGATCCCTGGAACCATCCTGAGTGCATTCGCTACTCTGCCATGCGCAGTTGTAAGGTTTAGCTACGTTGACACCGGGACTATCTCGACAGATTCAAAGACACGTTACACTAAAGAATCATGGCTAAAGCGCGTCCCTCGATTTGGCACGAGCGATGAAACATTGAGTTTTTTTGCTGATTGACTGGCTAGAGGCCGATACTGTGGCGATGGTCCTGGCTTTTCTGATTTTCGGACTCGGTCTTGAAGGGACGCCGGTTGTTGGACAGAAGATTTTGCCCATTCTTGCGCAGCCCATGATTAGTCTTCCGATCACTGACGCACCAGCCATCGTGCAGAATCTTTTGATTTTTGTCAGCAGTTTGATTTGGGGTGGTACTATCGCAGGCATTTTTCTGCCGCTACAGGAGCGGGAAGGTCGACACGAGTGACATGACCTCATAACACAGCGTCTAGCATCCGATAGGACTTTTAGTTCATTGTTCTCATGGGGGCCACCTCACTCGTCCGGATCAATGGGGGCATCGTCAGGCCTTCGGACCGCGCGGCCCTATCTCGGAAGCAATCAGAAGTAAGCCTTTTTAAAAGAATCATGATGAGCCCTTGCGAGCTTCGGCCTCACTTTCTTTTTTGTCACAATGCTCAGGATATCCATTTGCTAGAATCATGCCGTTGATGTAAGAAATCACCTAGCTATGTTTGAATGGTCTAAGTTGTCAGGGGTAAAGTGGATGGATGCATGGGAGGACCGTTTTCACGGCAATCCGAATTTTGTGATTGAAGTGCTCAAAGGCGGTAAGTCCGCCCGCGTGCGGGTCTTTTGTGCTACGGAAAAAGAAGCGAAAGGAATCGTTGAACAATTTGGTGGTTCTGTCCGACGCGTAAAGCATTCGGAATGGACCAATCCCGTCAACACGGTGCAGCCCTTGTTGAAAATTCGTGATGTCTTCGGTGTCACCACAGAGGCAGATCCGAAGAAACTCAAAAAACTGCGCGAGCAGAATCCAGGTCGTGACATTTTATCGATCCCCGCGGAGATGGCTTTCGGCACCGGTGATCACGCCACCACCTCTACTTGCTTGCGGATGCTGGTGGATATCGGACGCGATCGCAAGTCTGGCTGGTCTATTGCCGACCTCGGCACTGGCACAGGTTTGTTGGTGATCGCAGCGAAAAAAATCGGGGCAGGGGAGGCCTATGCCTGTGACTTCGATCCCTTTTCTGTCAAAGCCACTGCCGACAATCTGGAGCGCAATGGCGTGACGGACGTGACACTCGAGGAAAAAGATGTGCTGAAATGGAAGCCACGCAAGAAATACGATGTAGTGGTGGCTAACCTTTTCAGTACGATTCTGATCCAGGCGTTTCCCGTCATGGCAACATTGCTCAAGCCAGGCGGCGAGATCGTCATATCCGGCATCCTAGCCAGTCAGGCCTGGGATGTCTTCACGACTGCCGCCGAATACGGCTTTGGTTTCCCCAAAGTCATACGCAAAGGAAAATGGGTGACAGCTCGTGGCGGATGGATGACGGATTTGGTGGAGAAGTGATTGGGGAACATCTGCTCCATAAACAAAAAACCCGCGGGCCTTTCGCTCGCGGGTTTTTTTGTCGAAAGTCTCGATGATGGATTAGATCAAACCAGCCTTGATGAGCGTGTTAAGTGCACCATTTTTGCTGATCGTTTTGATCGCTTTGCAGGAAAGGCGAAGTTTGACGTAGTGGCCGAATTCAGGCACCCAGATGCGTTTGTCCTGAAGGTTCGGTGAAACTTTGCGCTTCACCACCTTGGTGACGTGACGACCGATACCGCCTTTTTTCTTGGCGAGACCGGAACGATGAATGCGTCCACCGCTGCGGACATGTGAACCTCGGATACTGCAAATGCGTGACATGGCTGGATAAAGTTGCTGTTATGGGGGGCGCGAAGAAAAGCGGGAAAAGGGTGTGAGGTCAAGCAGAAATCATCAATTATCTGCTTTTTCCCGTGATTTTTTGCTTACGAGGCGGGATTTAGCCAGCGAACGGCGTTTTCAAGCACTTGAAGAGTCTCTTTTTGTTGGAAGATGGGATAGGTTTCGTGGCCGGGACGGAAGTAAAAGACCGCACCTTTGCCAATGTGCCAGACGCACCCGCTGCGAAAGCTTTCGCCCTTGTCCCATTTTTCTTCGAAGATCACCGCATCGGGTTTCGGCACATGGAAGGGTTCGGCATACATTTCCGTCTGGGCGATGTCCCATTGCGCGGGCAGGCCTTTGGCGATCGGGTGGGTGGGGGCGAGCGTGGTGACATGCGATACGGCTCCGTCCGCGCGCCAACTGGGAAAAACGCAGAGGGGTAGGGCGAGTTCCCAACATTCTTCCTGCTGTGTGAGATGCGGCGTCAGTCTATCGTCGAATTTGGGCACCTTGCCGATGGGATTTTCATAGCGATAGCGCAGCGAGACCGCGTTACCGAGTTGCTTGCGGGCATCGGCGATAGCACGGGCCTGCATGAGTTTGATGAAGGGTTTCGACCAATGCGCGGAGTGCAAGGTGATGAGGCCGATTTTTCCATCCTGGACACGCCGGGCGATTTCCTCGGCGTGTTTGTCAGAAAATTCAGCGTTTTTTTTGTGTGACCAAAAAATCAACACATCGATCTCATCGAGTTGAGCTGCACCGAGGCCCTGATCGGGAGAGGACAATGCTGCGGTTTTCACCTGCAATCCGGGCTTGGTCGACAAATGGTCGGCGATGGTCTGCCCGAGGAATTTTTCGCCATACGCGTTTTTTTGCTCTGGCTGTTGTTCGTCCCACACCAGTACGCGAATGGGTGTTTGGGCCAGGGCCGAGGCGGTAAGGACCATGACAAAAAAGATCTTCACGAATGAGGATATCGGTCGGATCACTGCGCGATTGCCAAGGAAGCCACATCCCATTCCGGACGGCCGAGTTCGCGGTTGAGTTCGTTAAACTCCGCGACTTCAGCAGCCGTGAAAAGGATACCGCCATTCAAGTCGGATTGTTTGCGGGCATTGGCTTCGAGCTGGCCGGGAAGCATGGCGTTGTCGTTGCCATGACCTAGGATGTCGTGGACTACCGCGCTGAGGTTTTCGAGCTGTGTGCGACCTTTGGCGAAATTTTTTCCACTGATGGCATCGGGGTGGATGATTTGGAAATAGAAGGCGGAGGTGGATTTTTCTCCTTCGCTCGGCACGGGGCGGCCGCGATGGGTGGGGAGGGAGCCGCCGATGAGTGCGCCCATCAGCTCATTGATGAGCGAGAGGCCGTAGCCCTTGTGGGCGCCGAAGGGGAGCAGGGAAGATACCTGATTCGGGTCGGTAGTCGGGTTGCCGTCTTTGTCCACGGCTGCTCCCGGTGGCAGTTGTTTTCCTTCGCGTTTCAGGGCCTGCACACGGCCCATGGCGACGGTGGAGGTGGCCCAATCGATGACCAAGGGAAATCCCGATGCTGCCATCGTGGGGATGCCCCAGGAGTGAGGGTTGGTGCCGAGGGTGGGAAATTTTCCACCGAATGGCACGACCTCAGCGAGGGTGGAGGTGCAGTTCGTGTAGGCGATGTAGCCGCGCTCGGCTGCATCCATCACGTAGCCACCGCCCCAGAGGTAGTGGAAAGCATTGTCGATAGAAATCTGAGCGATGCCGTATTGATCGGCGAGTTCGATGCCGCGTTCGATTGCACGATAGGCGACGCTTTGGCCGAGTTTTTTGTTCGCATTCCATGTCTCGGATGCGGGGAAGCGCGAGGGCAGGATCTCAATGTCCGCACCGGGCACGCAGCCACCTGTGGCTGAGCCGAAGAGGTGATCGAGGTGAAGTGCCTTCAGCGCGTGGTGGGTGCGGATGCCGTGGCGCGCCGCTTCCGCCGCGAGACGAGCGCCCTCGACGGCTTCATCAGCACCGTAACCACGGGATACATAAGCGGCTACGACAAGATCATCGTGTTGTTGACGTGGGATAACGAGAAATTCAGACATGGATGTGGTGTGATGAAAAGTGAATGTGGCAGGATACTGCGCGAGGGAAAACTAGAAATTTTCTCTCTAGCTGTCGAGCCTGTATCTCAGTCATACGATTAGTTCGATAAGCTTCTCAGGGGTGAGCTCCACGTTCAGCGTCAGCGCTGCCGCAGGAGCTTCGAGCGTGGCGAGTTGGCTATCGAGCAGAGATGCCGGCATGAAATGACCTTTGCGTTGCTGCAAGCGTTCTAACAAAAGTTCGCGACTTCCGAGAAGGTGGATGATTTTCATCTCAGGGCATGCGGCGAGGAGTTGCTGCCGGTAGCTCTCGCGCAGGGCGGAGCAGGCTAGGACGAAGGATTGCGGATGAGCGGCGATGATTGCGCAAATTGACTTTAGCCAAGGCTGTCGATCTTCTTCATCGAGCGGGATGCCGCGACACATCTTGTCGCGGTTCGCTGCAGGGTGAAAGTCATCGGCATCGAAAAAACGGGCGCCTAACTCATAGGCCAATCGTTTTCCCACTGTGGTCTTACCGCAGCCACTGACCCCCATGGTGAGGAATTGTTTGCTCATTCCGGCAACCAATCGATCTCGCGCAACAAGCCCTCGAGTTTGCGACCGTAGGTGACGTAGGAGTCGTAGCATTGTTGCCAATCCACCTGCGACTGGTCCTTAACGTGGAAGACGGTGGCGACATGAGGTTCGATGGCGATGTAGCCATTGTAGCCGAAAGCCTTTGCATCTAACAGAATTTCTTTCACCTTTGCCTCGCCTTCGCCGGGCCATGTGTATTCCGGTTCGACACCTTCCGCGACTGGGTATTTGCAGTCCTTAATATGGATGTGCACCACGTGGTCGCGAACGGCTTTCCAGAAGGAGATGGCGTCCTGCCACTGCCCAGCTTGGGCGGCGGAGCGGTCGATTTGGAAAATCGGGTTGCCTGTATCGAATACCAGTTTCAACCCAGGCACTTCTTCGATCAGGCGCAGAGTGTGCTGTGCGGAAAAGCCGCCCCAGTTCATGCAGTTTTCGTGCGCTGCAGTGATGCCGGCATCAGCAAATCGTTGGACGATTTCGCGCAGGCGGCGGAAGCGTTCTTCTTCCTGTTGGTCATCACCCCATGGCTCCTGCGCATACGACATGATGCGAATGAGCTTGGTGCCGAGGCGATGCATACGCGGGATAGCGCGCTCGATTTCGACGATGGTGATGGCGAAGTCGCTGCTGATTTTTTTCCCCCAATTGCCGATCAATGAACCGAATTCGGGTATGTGTATGCTGGCGGCATCGAGTTGGTCGGCATAGGCGGCAAAGATGTCTTCCGGCACCTCGTGGAAATTGACCCCATCGACGCCGCGCGCGGAGAGATGAGTCCAACCGAGTTCCTTGGTGGCCTCGATCTGTCGTGTGAGCGGGCGACCTGCTTCATCGGAAAATCCTGTGAGTTTCATATGGGTAATATCAGTTAGAGAGTGATTCGCTTGCCACCTTCGCGAGCGGATTGATAGACGGCATTGATGACAGCCACGGCTTTGCGGGCTTCGCTGGCGTCGACGGCACAATTGCGACCCTCGCGTATGGCGTCGACCACTTCTTGGAAATTGCGACGATGTCCTTCGTAGTTGATCGCTGAGGGATCGTTGGCGCCGAGACCTTTTGCGGCACCTTGCATCAGCGTTTCACGGATGGTGGCATCCTCCTCTTTCGCCTCGGCGAAGTCCCAGACGCGGAAAGATTCATCGGCGAGAAACACCGAGCCCTTGGTGCCGCAGACCTGCACTTCTGCTGGGTGTCCGGTGGACGACCAACAGCAGGTGGAGGCCTCAAGCACGCCACGCGCGCCATTGGCAAATTCGAGTATCGCTACGCAGGCGTCTTCCACCTCGATGCGCTCGTGTGCGAGCAATGCCGTGGATGCGGTCACAGCAATCACCGGTCCTGCGATGTGGATCAATTGATCGACCGTGTGCACGCCTTGGTTCATGAGCGCACCGCCGCCATCGAGCGCCCATGTCCCGCGCCATGCGCCGGAGTCGTAGTATTCCTGGGTGCGCCACCATTTCACGTAAGCCGAGGCGGAGGTGATTTTACCAAAGCGCTGTTCCTCGCTGGCTTTCTTAAATGCTTCGATCGCGGGTTGGAAACGTCGGTTCAGCACAGCTGAGAGGGTTTTTCCGGCAGCGGCGGCGGCGGCCATCATTTCATCGATGCGCTCGGTGGTGATCTCTAACGGTTTTTCGCAAATCACGTGTTTACCCGCTTGTAGGGCGGCGATGGCTGGATCGCGATGTGCGCCGGAAGGCGTGCCGATCGTCACGACTTCCAGTTCTGGATCAGCCAGGAAATCCTCGAAGCTGGAAAATGCCTTGCAGCCGTATTCATCTGCTAATTTCTGTGCGCTCTCCGCTCGTAAATCGAACACCGAGTGCAATTCTCCATCCGCCATGGCACCGATGGCCTTGGCATGAAAATGTCCGATCATCCCTGCTCCAATTATTCCAAATTTCATACGTGGCGCCAAGAGTGACAGGATTTTTTAGCGCTGTCAATTTGTATGACAGGCAGTGAAGAAGGTCCGTATCAGTATAGGCTGGATTTCTGTGCTTTTCTGGTCCAGAATGTGCACTCAATCTTTATGACATACGATTTTGACAGCATCATTCCGCGCCGTGGGACGGGAAACATCAAATACGATCGACGTCCTGAATTGGATCCGTTTTGGGTGGCGGACATGGATTTCGCCTCGGCACCGGAAATCACTGCCGCGATCATCGAGCGTGCCAAGCATCCGATTTACGGTTATGCTCAGGCGCATGCTGGATTGATCGAGACGACCCTTGCCTACCTGAAGAAGCGTCATGGCGTGGAGGCGAAAGCGGAAAACATTGTCTGGCTTGGCGGATTAGTTCCAGCCTTGTCGCTGGCGGTGAAGGCCTTTTGTCAACCGGGAGAGGCCGTTATGACTTGCACTCCCTCATACCCGCCGTTTCTCAATGTGCATCACGATGCTCGTCAGGTGCATCTCATCAGCATTCCACATCGATTTCAGGAGGGGCGATGGACTTTTGATTTTGCCGCGATGGAAGATGCCATCACGCCGCAGACGCGGTTGTTTTTGCTGAGTAATCCGCAAAATCCGTTAGGCCGGGTATTCACGCGTGAGGAAATGGTAGCGCTCGCGGAGTTTTGCCAGCGTCATGATTTGATCCTCGTATCGGATGAGATTCACTGTGATCTGATTTTCCACGAGGAGCAGACGCCGCATGTGTGTGGCCATGCCCTGCCTGCTTCTTTTCACGCTCGCTTGATCACATTGCTCTCGCCGTCGAAGACTTACAACATCGCGGGAATTGGCATCGCGTATGCGATCATCAACGATGACTCGCTGAAACGTCGTTTCACTTCCGCCCGCGGTCATACGCAATCCGAAATCAACACCTTTGGCTATTATGCGGCTGAGGCGGCCTATCGACTGGGGGAACCGTGGCGACAGCAACTGCTGGCCTATCTGGCGGAAAACCAGCAAGTGATGCATGCTTATCTTGCCGAGCATGCGCCGCTGTTGGGGGTGAATCGCAATGAGGCGACTTATCTGAGTTGGATCGACTGCCGTGGCTATGGTCTGGAGAATCCGGCGCTACATTTCGAGAAGGAGGCCGCGCTGTTTCTCTCCGATGGAGCCTTTTTTGGTATGTCGGGGCATGTGCGTTTCAATTTCGGCTGTCCCCGTGTGCGCATGCTGGAGGGTCTGGAGAAAATGGCCAAAGTACTACCTTTATCGTAGTAATCGTGACTGTTACATATCGTAGAGTATGAAATACTTGATAACCGTCACTCTAGGTCTTTCCTCTCTCATGGCATCCGCCCAACTAGTCTATCAAGGTGGAGAGGGGATAGGGAAGGGCAAGCACATCGTGTTCTTGGCTTCTGATCACGAATACCGTAGCGAGGAGACTTGCCCGGCGCTGGCGCGTATTTTGGCGAAGCATCATGGGTTCAAGTGCACGGTGGTGTTCGGCGTGGACGCGGCGGGGCATATCGAGGCTGGTTCTTCTTCGATTCCCGGTATTGATGCTCTGAAAGACGCGGACCTGTTTTTCATCTTCGCACGCTTTCTCAATCCCTCGCAGGAGCAAATGCAACCGATCATCGACTACATCGGTCGCGGTGGTCCAGTAGTGGGTCTGCGCACCTCGTCGCACGCTTTTAAGATCCCGAAGAACAGTTCATTGGCCAAATACAGTTTTGATTCGAAGGAGTATGGTTACGAAAACGGTTTCGGTCATCAGGTGCTAGGTAACACATGGGTAGGACACTATGGCCAAAATCACAAACAAGGCACGCGTATTCAACTGATTCCCTCGCAAAAAGATCATCCGATTTTGTGTGGGGTGGAAGACGGAGCCTTCGTGCATGCCGGCGCTTATGTGGGCAAGGCAGGTGCGGACTTCACGGTGCTGGCCAATAGTCAACCGATGGTTTCGATGGATCCCAAGGCGGAATTGGATGCGAAAAAGCCACCCATGCCCTGCACATGGACGCGCGAGTATGTTTCCCCATCTGGAAAAAAAGGTCGTGTGTTTCATAGCACGCAGGGAGCGTCTGAGGACATGCTGGATGATCGCTATCGGCGCATGATTTTCAACGGCACCTTGTGGGCCCTTGGTTTGGAGGAGAAGATCAAAGCGGATCTCGAAATTTCGTTTGTTGGGCCCTATCATCCACTCACGTTTTCTTTTAACGGTCACGCCAAGAATGTGAAACCATCGGATTTGGCAGGCTTCGACAGCCCGATTCTTCCGAGTCAGGAAAAGGGTAAGTAGTCCATTTGTTTGAGTAAGGGATGCAGTGATGGCATGATTGTAATGATCGAATGTATTGTGCCAATGAGGCGAATCGTTATGTTTTTTTGATCAAATCAATGCTTCGCAAGTTGGCATTGTCATCCTAGTCTCGTGCCTATGCCTCTTTTGTTTCGTTTGTTGAATGCGTTTAGCCAGTGGTTTCCGCTGTGGATTGTGCTCGGATGTGCATGGGCTTGGCTGCAACCCCCGGCATGGACTTGGTTCGAGTCGTGGATTTCCCATGGATTGGGTGTGATTATGTTAGGCATGGGCCTGACTCTTCGCGTGTCCGATTTTCGCGATGTGTTGCGACAGCCAAAGTGGATTACCATTGGCGTGGTGCTCCAGTTTGTTTTGATGCCACTCTCTGCAGTCATTTGTTGCAAGGTGTTTTCGCTGCCGAAGGAGTTATCGCTGGGTTTGATCTTGGTAGGTTGCTGCCCCGGTGGAACAGCATCGAATGTGATCTGCTATCTCGCGCGTGCAAATGTGGCGCTGAGCGTTCTGTTGACCATGTGTTCTACGTTTGCTGCTGTCGTCATGACGCCTCTGTTGACTCAGTGGCTGGCTGGTCAGTTGATGCCGATAGATGCATGGGGCTTGTTTCGCTCCATGATCGAGGTGGTGCTGATTCCGTTGGTCTCCGGCGTGGCCATCAATGCGGTGATTGACCGCACGACTCTGCGCGAGCGGGCGCATGCATGGATTGGGGCGATCGGGCCTTTCGTCAGCGTGGTCTTAATTGTGTTAGTAGTGAGTAGCATCGTGGCGGGACGTCGTAATGAAATCGCCAGCGCTGGTCCGGTATTGTTTGTCGCGGTGTTTTCTCTTCACGCGTTGGGATTCGGACTCGGCTATCTCCTCGCCTTCTTGTTCGGAGGTGATCGTGAGGTGAGTCGCACGGTCTCCGTGGAGGTCGGAATGCAGAACAGCGGTCTCGGAGCCTCGTTGGCGAAAAAACATTTTGCTGAGCTCGCGATGGCACCCGTGCCTGCTGCGATCTCTGCTGTCTTTCACAGTTTGATCGGAAGTTTCCTAGTGTGGTGGTGGAACCGTCGGCTGAGGTCTTCACACAAAAAAACCGCGCTCTTGAAGGTGGGCGAGTAAGGCGTGTAGGGCCTCGACTTGATCGGCGTTACGGCAGCTTTTCATCAGATCATCGAAGCTCATGCTCCCATCACATGTGCGTAAAAAAATGCGATCGGATGGTGACAACACACAGGGGCGATGGAAGGCATCAACCATTGGTTTGTCATGAGCGATGTGATCGAGGTTCAACGCGCAAAGTCTTGGAGAAACAGGAATTTCATCTGCGATGATGACTGGCATGCTGCGCAGACGAATCATACCGAGTTGCAGCAAACGCATAGTGATGGTCAGGGCTTCGTGCTGCGTAAGTTGCGACGCTTTCTGCATGAGTTCCTGCACCGAGAGGCAAGAAGGCCCGGTGGTTTTGATCGCGTGAACAAAGGCATCCGTTTTGGTGTTTCCGGTGGAAGGTAGAGGAGTGAGTGTCTCGATGCAGAGCGAAGCCATTTCATTGATGGAGGCAGCGCTACGCGTGGCTTCTTTACGACAAATCACGCTGCAACGGAAGGTGCGTTCTGTAAGAAAATCGGTCATTTGCTCTAACAACAGTGGGCTGTTCGCGAGACCCTGCAACTGGGCTTCGGTTGATGCGCTGAGCAGGCAGTGGGGGGACAGAGTGCTATCGGCCTCACCGATGTAGGTGAGCCCCGCTTGATGACACCAGTCGTAGAATTGGCTGAAGTAGCAGGGATCGTTGACCGGTGCGAGGTCGTCAAATTTCAATTGCTGTTCGCCCTTTGCGCGTGTGTCTTGCACGATTTCCCTTAAGTGCCGAGCGTAGCAATCGGTGCGGTTGTCGAGTGCGCGCTCGATCCACTGCAGTGCTTCGTTCGACGAGCCTAGGGCGAGATCGTGCTTCTGCAGCGACAGCACCATTTCGCGCAACGGTTGTCGGAGCGCCCAGCCCGGTTGCGTGTTGTAGCTAATCAGAGCAGCCCCTTGTGGCTTCAGTGCCTGTTGACACAACTGGAGCAATGCTGATTTTGTCGTATCATTGACCCAGGAAAAGACTCCATGAGCAATGATCAGATCGAAGGACTCTTGGGCTGGCCGCCAATCTCTCAGGTCAGCGCAAACGAAAGAGATATTGTTGATTTGCGCCAGTTCAGCGAGTCGCTTTGCCTCAGAAATGGCTGCGGCATCGAGGTCGATGGCGGTGATTTCCGCGCTAGGAAAGGCCTCGGCGATCGGCAGAATGTGATGCCCAGTGGCGCATCCGATTTCCAAAATGCGCATCTCTCCGATAGGGGGCAGACGCAGGCCGCCCAGCAATGCCGTGGCCGAGA
Source organism: Akkermansia muciniphila (assembly GCA_945888515.1). GTDB lineage: Bacteria > Verrucomicrobiota > Verrucomicrobiia > Verrucomicrobiales > Akkermansiaceae > UBA956. The sequence continues at coordinate 134,944 of CAMDAD010000002.1, forward strand.
TCACAGTTGGATGAGCAGGAGGATGGCTCATCGCGGGGTAAAAATCTGTGAGATGATAGTGCTGGTCGTTTGTGCTCATGACGATGCGGCGAGTGCTGGCAGGCGGCGCACGGTAATTTGATTCCATAGGTTGCGATCACGTGCGGAGGAAAAGTGAGAGCCCCACACTCGCAACGAGGCTGCGCCAGCGATTTGTTGCGAGCCGCAGAGAGTCTCGTTCAATCCCTCGGGGGTTCGCACTTCTTTGACACAGGGGAAATGTTCTCGATAGAGATTGCGGACCTTACTTTGCAGCGTGCGGTGTCCCGCGCCGCGCACGAGGTTGGTCAGTAGCATGCCATCCGGTTTCAGAAGGCGCTTGAGCTGCGTCATGATTTTTGCATCCCAATGCCCTGGACGGTAGACGTCGGTTTTGCCGGCGAGATAGACATCATCGATCACCACGTCAAATTGCCTGCGACATTGCTTGATCCACTCGTAGGCATCGGCGATATGAATTTCGCATTGTAGCTTGTCCAGTTCCATGTGCTCACGGGCGAGCTCGATTAGTTCGCCATCGATATCCACTGCGATCAGTTCGGCCTCAGGCAGGAGATGGCGGATGGCGCGAAACGTGGTGCCACCAGCGAGACCAAGCATAAGAATGGATCGTGGGATGCCACCGGAGTGAAGCAGGGTGGCGGCGATGATGTTGTCCCAGGCGAGGCCTGTGAGAAAACGCTGTGAGTGACGCCATGCATGAACCGCTTGCTCGACGCGGAACTCGACGACCTGCGGCGATTTCCAAACTTCGATCTTCTGGAAACGAGTGGTGGTAGTCTCAACGCGTTGCATGACTTTCAGGACTGGGCTGCGGCGGAACGTTCTTTTTTCGCTTTGGCGCGAAGACCGAAGAATATACCAAGTCCAGCGATGAGCAAAAATCCACAGACCAGAACGCGCAGAATTCGCATGAATGCGGAATCGACTTGCTGGTCGCTGACCGTAGCCTGCGATACTTCTCCCGGGCGGCGTCGCAGGATGAGCTTGCCGGCAACTGCCTCCATGGCGGTGAGTTTTTCTAATACAGGTCCGAGCAACGGATCCTTCTGCATGTCGATCCCTAGGCGGTAAGGCGGGATTTGTGCGATGAATTCACGCGGCACGGTTTTACTGGGAACGGTCAGCTCCGCGACTTGGAACACTAACATTTTTTCGGCAAGTATGGGTTTGAGCGTCACTACGCCATTCAGATAGCGCTTCACACCAGAGCCTGGCATGCCATTCATCGGGCGTGTGTGATCGGCAATGATGGCACCGTCCCTGATTTCCTTGATCGAAAAATAGGGTCTGTAGTCCTGCAGTGGTGACATCGTAGCAAGTGCATAGTTCAAGTCCGCTACCGTAAGCTCTATGCTGGTCGTCTCCTCCGGGTGACTAATCAGGCCATCGCGGAAGCGTTGCAGGCGCGCATGGAGGTCGTTGAGCTCCGCTTCGTTGCCTTCGATCATGGGCAGCGTCATTGGAGTCGGGGTCGATGCGGTGAATGTATCGATTTCCTTGTTTTGCTGAATGAGCGAGTAGGCGGAGACCGAGATCAGAAAAATCGCGACAGAGGCGAGGATGAGCAGTATCAGGCAGCCGGCGAAGGGCGAGCGAGCCGGAGCGTTTTCAGGTGAAGGCATGGGCCGAGTATGGCGCGGAATTTTCCTCTGCCAAGCAGGGAATGGCAGGAAATCCGGCGAGATGTGGAGGAAAGAGAGGTATTCAGACAAAATCCGCGCTTTTTTATACTTAGGGCTTGCCAAAGCGCGAAAAATATGCTTTTTGACCTGCCCGGCAGTCACCTACACGAGAATCATGTTACCAGACAACATCATTCCATTTGATCAATCTAAGGCTGACTATCGGTATCCATCACTCCCTATGAAAAGTGAGCTCGTTTACAAAGCTGCCGAAATCATCGACGATCCACAAATGTTGATCAATCTCGTTTCCAAACGGGTGCGCCAACTCAACAGTGGTCGTTCGCCGTTGATCCCTACCGTGCCCAGCATGGGGGCGGCTGACATCGCACTAACGGAGATTATCGAAGGAAAAATCAAGATCCTCGATACCGCTCCGGTGCTAGATTGACAACTCTTTGGTCATGACCAAGCTCTCGCATGAGTGCTGAGATCGCCACCAATCGCAAAGCAGGCCGCGATTTCCACATCAGTGAGAAATACGAGGCAGGTATCGAATTGCGTGGAACTGAGGTGAAGTCGATCCGTGCCGGTAAGATTAATATTTCCGATGCGTTTTGCCGCGTGGAGAAGGGGCAATTGTTTCTTTATGGTTGCGACATACAACCATGGGAAACCGCATCACTCTGGTTTCAGCATGAGTCGAAGAGGCCGCGTCGCCTCTTGATGCACAAGCGCGAGATCTTCAAGTTGGAGCAGGCGACCGCAGTCAAGGGAGCATCGCTGCCGCTTCTCCGCATGTATTGGAAGAACCGCAAAGTCAAAGTCGAGTTGGGAGTGGGCAAAGGCAAGACCCACGGTGACCAGCGGCATGATTTGAAAAACCGTGTCGAATTGCGCGAGGCACAGCGCGAGATGGCACGCTTCAATCAGCGCGCCTAGCTGCGATGTATTGATTTCGTCGTCATGATGGCATCTCTGCCAAGCTTACTGGATTTCCAAGCCGGAGGTTGGCCAAATCCATCGGATCACCTTGCCACCTTGTATCATGGCCTTGGCTTGAATATTCTTCACCCCGAAGATGGTCTCTGCCTTGTAAGCTGCGAGACCAATCTGGTATTTTTCGCCGTCCATTTCCTCCTCTTCACCGGCTTTCCAGCCGATGACTTGATCGAAAGTAAATTCCTTAATTTGCCCCGAGCGGATGCTTTCCTGCATCAGTTTCACAATATCATCCGCGGAAAGCAAAGCAGTGGTGGGAGTGGGTTGAGGTGCGGGCTGCGGCACCGCGGCGACTTCCTCTTTTTTCTCCGGCATGGGATCTACGATGGGAGTGGGCTCCGGTTCATTTTTTGTGACCACGGCTGGCGCGGGCTCAACAGGTTGCGGCGCAGCAACTGGAGGTGGATTGGCGATCAATTGCTCCACCAAATTGGTTTGTGCCACGGCGACCTTTCCTTGTGCTGTACCGAGGACGGAAAAATGCACATCTGAGCCATCGATGCGTGTGGGTTTGACCTTCGTACCAGCAGGAAGGGGAAGAGCGTCACTCTCACCCGGAGCAGTCGCGATCGCTTGCACTTTTAATACAATCTTGTCCGGTAATTGATGGGGGAGGAGTGTGGAGTAGTCGTAGGTAGGAGTGAGCGCAGCGGGCACGGGTTGTGCTGGCTGAGTAGTCACAGCGACTGGCGGAGAGGGAACAGTGCGTGTCTGCCCCGTCAGAGCAGGTCGCATATCGGGCTCTAAAATGTAGCCAAGGAAACCTGCTCCAATGATGCCGATGGTTGCAAAAAAGAATTTCATAGAGATTTATGTTTCACCAAGTATCGGTAACTACGCGACGAGTGCCAGAAAAAATACAAATTAGTAGTCTCGCCGGATAAAAATTGTCGCAGCACCAGCCAGAACCAAGACTTCAAAGATCAGCGAGGTGCCGATGATGGAAAACCATGTATGGCGAAGTTCGTATTTTTCCATCGCGCGTTTGATCGTCGGATCCACGCTATTTCCAGCAAAGACCGAGCCGAGATCGACGCCCGTGAGCAGCGACTCCCGCTCGTCGAAGCGAATTAGGCGTTTGAGCGAAATCGTACACTCGCGGGTTTTGGGCAGTACGGTCGTGATCGATTGAATCGCAGCGTATGTTTTTTTCAATCCTCCCGCGCTGTCATCAGATGCTTCTTCAAATTGACCGTTTGAAAAATTGACGCCCAATCCCACTTCTGGCAGCACAAACGCCATCTTGTAAATCGCGTCTTCCGTCCACTGTGCGACCAGAGTGAGAGCCCAGAACAACAAGGCCCCCAGTAGGGCGAAGACCGTTGATCGCGTCATCACACCGATGGCCACGCCGACGCAGTAGATCAAGCTGAATGCGAACGTGATGATGGGCACCGCCCAGAAAATGCTGAGGCTCCATTCCTCAAGACGTATGCCTATGGCAATGAAGGCAACTAAGCAAAAAAGTCCTGTCTGCAGCGCAACGAAGAGCAATCCCCCGAGATACTTGAGCAGAAACAATCGCAAGCGACTCACGGGCTTGGAGAGTGCAAGCTCGATCGAGCCCACTTGCAAAAAATGGGGAAAGATCGAGCAAGTAGAGATCAATGCCAGGATCATCGAAAACCAACCGAGCCAGAAACGCACAATGACATCGGTGAACAACAGCAAGTAAAATGTTTCTGATTCAGTGCTACCCTTGCGCATGAGTGCAATATCAAAGTCGAACAGTCCAAAACCAACCGACATGCCGGTATTTGTGAACCCGATCGATGCATACATCAGAGCCACCAGTGTGGAGATCCAGATCGACACCCAGAACAGCTTGCTGGCGCGAAGCATACGGAGGGAGTCCAGTAAAATGGTGTATGCCTGGATCATCGTTTACCTCCTTTGATGACGGATGCTTCCGTTCGGGATTGCGCTACAGCCTGAAGAAACAGTTCCTCTAGAGAAAAGCGCTCTTCCTTGATCTCGCGAATGACGACAAGGGCTGCGCGCAAGCGATCGATCAGCGGTTGCATTTGCGCGGGGCTATCAGCGCGGTAGCTGATGCGATCCTGCTCGATTGTCATTTGTTGTTCATGGCACCATGTCATGAGTGACACTGGTAACTGTCCCTGGAACTTGATCTCGTAGCGTGCATCACGACGTGTCATTTCCTCGACGAGGCCATATTGGATGATGCGACCTTTGGAGAGAATAGCTACGCGGTCGGCCACTTGTTCCACCTCTGCGAGAAGGTGCGAGTTGACAAACACAGTCCGTCCCTCCTCCCGCATGGAGATGATCATATTTTTAAAATCGATGCGGCCCTCGGGATCGACACCGTCGGTGGGCTCATCGAGAAATACAACCACCGGATCATTGATGAGTGCCTGTGCCAGACCGATGCGTTGTTTCATTCCCTTGGAGTATGTGCGTATGCTGCGATGGGCTGCCTCTTTCATGCCCACTTGCTCTAGCAATGTTTCACAGCGCTGGCGGCAGGCGTTGCGGGACTGGTGGGCGAGACCAGCCGCGTATTCGATCACTTGGCGCCCGGTGAGATAGTCGGGGAAACTGGCATGTTCTGGTAGATATCCCACCTTGGCGAGGATCGCTTTGTTACCGATCGGTTCGCCTAGCATCGTGCCGCGGCATTCGGTGGGTCGCAGGATGCTGAGCAGCGACTTGACCATGGTGCTCTTGCCAGCACCGTTTGGACCGATCAATCCAAAGATGCTTCCGTAAGGCACTTGAAGGCTAACGCCAGCGAGAGCCTCCACGCCGTTCGAGTAGCGTTTACGCAGTGTCTCAATATTGACAGCAAATTCAATCATGGAAAAACCAGCGGTAAGCAGAGAAAATCACGGGTCTTCCAGTTCCGTTTCAATGCTCAATTCGCGCTCCTGCGCTTGCGGTGCTGTAGTTGTTGGTGACGGTTGCCGCGCGATCGCCCTTTCCAACTGAGAGGAGAAGTTGTCCTGCGGTTGTCCCGGAGATCCGCTCAATTTCACTTCACACCACGAATAGCCATCTTCCTGTCGGGAAAAAACCTTCTGTAACACGCGGTGCATTTGTTCTTCCAGTAGGAGTGAACCCGGGAGGCCGACTTGTAACGTGCCGCCGAGCGTTCCGTTTTCGACAACCATATCCCCCATGATGCAGAAATGGCCTTTTTTCTCCATGCGCAGTCCTTGCAGACGTGTCTGTCCATGGGAACGCAGTAATTCACCCTCGACGCGATCAGAGAAATCATACTGTCTGGAGTATTCTGGATTCTGCAACTCGCGACTCAGATCATTGAGGAATGGTAAATTCCGAATGGTCAGTGGATCGCGCTCACTGCCGCGAAAGCCCAGTTGTAGCTTCAGCGATTTCCAGTTGCCGGGAGTCACCGAGAGCAAGCGGTTAGGCGAACTGGATGAGGTGTCGACCAGTCCGCTGAATATCACTTCCAAGTCATTACCTAGTAAAATCTCTAAGGGGAATTCATTCATGAGCAATTCCAATTGGGAACTCTCAGGACTGTAGAGATCGATGCTTTTATGAATTTCCAGAGTCCCAGTGCCCCCATTTGGCTTGAGCCGTAAAGAGTCGAATCGCATTTGTTGAGATTCAAAGTAAATGCTGCCTCGATCAATCTGCATCGGTTGGAAGCCGGTGACTTTTGCCACGCCACCGACGAAACGCGTTTGCGTGCCGCGTGTGGTCTTGATCAGAGAGGCCTCGGTGCCCTCGATGGTGAGAAGGGATGCTAGATCCGCGCCTTGACCGATGATATCCAGTTTTTCGCATCGATAGCTGGAGAATCCGAAAGGGAAGACGGTATCGGTTGGAGCCTCCGCGCTGCTTCTGGGCGCATCGGACTTGGCAGCCGAGAAAGTGAGTTTACCGCTCTTTGCCACTACGGTGGAGCCACCCCATTTACTTCCGAGAAAGCTGGAGATATCGAGATGGGCGCTGGGTTGCATCACCTGCAGTTGGCGCAGATAATTTCCTTCTGGCCAAGTAAAGGTCGCGTTGGCGCACTTGGCTGTCGTTGGCGTGACAGAGAACTGAATCAATTCGACATCGGCCCCTGTCCACATGGCGATTTTTTCAAGCGTGCTCTCGCGAAACGCATTGCTGTTGTAGTAGAACAACAGACCTGCTGCCGTGGCAATGGCTGCCGTGAGAAGGGAAAAAATGAGACCGAACTGGAGAAGTCGCACGCGCTGTTTGCGTTTGGCTTGCTCTTTGTGAGGTTGTTTGGTGCGACGTTTTCTTTTTTTGACTTTGATCGCCACAGTTCCGTCTTCTCGCGTGACGAGTTCTCCTTCCTCATGACCGCGCTCTTTGAGGCGCTCCATCATTTCTTCGAGAGTGTATTTTTCTGGCTCCTCTTGGTTTTCAGGGTAGTTCGGCATGACTCGGGCAGGTGGGGAGGGATAGGCTTCAGGATTAGCGATCGCGGTATGGACGGCCTGAAGGGTCCTGCAGTTCTACATTAACCATGATGATGACGTTCCGCTTGATCGGCTGACGTGCCTTACTCTGGAAAAGACGCCCCACAAAAGGCATAGTGCCAAGAATGGGAACTTCGTCTTCGACGTTCTGAAGGCGTTCTTCAACCATGCCCCCGAGCACGATGGTGGCACCATCCGCAATGGTGACGCTGGTATCGGAGCGCACCACGCTGAAGATCGGTTGCAGAATGCGGTTCGGGGTGATATCGGCAGCGTTCGGGTTGTTACTTATCACTCCACCGCCTCCGACCGCATCCAGAGGAGTGGATTGAGTTCCGCTGCTGATGGGAGTCCCGTAATTGACGAAGCCATCAAACGTCACCATCTCCGGCTTGAGACTGAGTTCGATGTAGCGCCGGTCAGCACTGACGATGGGATTGACTTCCAGCGTGATGCCGACTTCTCGTTTCCCAAACGCCGTGGGTGTGGCTGGTGTGATCGGAAAATTAGCCGGCTGTGGTGTTAGCAAGTCTCCCACCAATCCAACGGGAACACCCACTTGTTGGGGAATTTCGGGGGGCTCGTATTCGGTGGGGTAGATCAGTTCTTGGATGACTTCGATTTTCGATGTCTGACCGCTGCGGCTGACCGTGGCTGGCCGCGTCATGAAGTCCGTGCCCTTTTTTTGATTCAGACCGCGCATCATCATCAGCGCCTGACCACCGCTCAGATTGTCTGCCAGTAAGGTCAATGCTCCCGGAGCGCGGCGCGAGGGAGGGGAAAAGCCGAGAGTGCTGCGTTGAATAAAAGCATCAATGCTGTCGCCCTGAATGGCCGTATCACCACTGCGGTTGCCAGCGGTTACAGGATTGGAATTTGGTCCATTGAGCAATATGTCATCTATGCCATTGCCATTGCCGCCTGTGCCACCGCCGAGGAAAAGCGCATCGCCACCGGCGGAGCTGCCGTTCCCACCGAGCCCGACGCTGCCGAGCAACCAATCGAAGCCAAGCTCCTTGAGCTGATTTTCCGCAACTTTGATGATGGTGACTCGCATGACAACCTGCACTGGCTCGGTCTGTGCCAGAGTATCGACGACTTGCTGAATCAGATCGTGATTGAGTGCGGTATTTAGCACAAATACGGAGCTATTAACCGCATTGAAGGATGCCTTGGCTCCTTCCGGAAAACTCACGCCGTAGCTGCGCAGTTTTTCCAGTGCTGTCATGCGCCTCGCGCTGAGACCTTCCTCTGGTTCGTCATCGAAAGGATTCGCTGGCGCAGTGGTAGCAGCTCCTACGGAATCCGCAGAGAGGAAATCAGGCGGCACTTGATACGTGCGTCCGATCAACTCCGCTCCATCTGAACCGAGCGGGCGAATATTGATGGCAAATTCGTCGATGCTGTATTGCGTGCGCGTCTGGTCGCAGATGTATTGCAATATGGTTTCAACAGGGACGTTTTTGAGTCTCAAATCAAAGCGGATGGCCCGAACTTTTTGACCAATTTCCGAGTCCTGACGCCCCAGGTTCAAGACGATGTTGAATCCCTTTGCCACGGGGTCAGCCGTAGTGGTGTCGAGCTGGCGTGACTGTTGACGGATGAACTCAACGGCTTCTTCAATCCCCACTCCTTCCAGATCAACCGAGGGAAAAACGATAGCGCGCAATTGTTCGGTGACGAAGCGAACACTTTGTTGATTGGTCGATTCCGCGGGGTTCGCCATCACAGAGTCGGAAAATTTGGGCACGGGAGTCTCCCAGAGTGCATCGACATCCTCAAGCATCTGGGCGCGCGTTTGATCGTAGGCGACTTTAGAGTAATCACTTTGGTGAGAGGCTACTTTTTCCATGCCACGCCGTGCCGCTGTGTTTGTGGGGTCGATACGCAGCACATCCTCATACATGGTTTTTGCCATGTCGAATTTTCCCAGCTGCACGAATCCATCTGCCTCATAGAGAGTGCGGCGCACTTCATCGATGTCCTTGGCGTGTTCTTTGGTCAATGCCGGATTGGTGCGGATGGGGTCGTTTAGCTGGTCGCGCATCGCCAGAGCGGCTGGATGAGTGGGAGCTAGGTCCTCGGCTAACACTTGATCGATCAGCTGCCTGGCCCCTTCCACATCGCCTTTGCGAGATCGCATTGCTGCCACTTGTACCGTCGCGGTGGCATAGCGTTCGGTAGCGGCATCGCGCAATTCCATCGTAGCGGGCGCGGCGGGGAGAAGATTGCGGGCTTTAAGAAATTGCTCGGCGGCTTCCGCGTGCTTACCCGCGCTGTAGTCGACGTCGCCTTGCATCAGGAGTTGCTGAGCCTCGGCTGTGCGCTCCATGCGTGCACTCGTTTCTTTCTGAGCCATGCTTTGCCCGTAGCAAAGAGACATCGATAGCGAGCTAGCGATGAGGGTTTGCCTCCAATGGAGCAGTTGAGTTTTGATTGCCAGAGTTGCGTTCGCCATGTGGTTTCGCGATTTGTAGCAAAGCGACCCGCCAACTGTAAGCGTAAAATCCGCGGAAATGCATTTTTTTTAGTCGAAGGGCAGACGCAGTTGTTCGAGACGAGGGCGCGCGGTTTTCCGACTCCGAGCCCGCCGCCAACGCGCGGCTCTGTTTTTCCAGCGCTGACAGAAGAACCAAAAATGTATTTTAAGTGTATTCATGCGAACACATGTTATCATGAACAGTATTCAGGGCAATAAAAAATCGTATTTTGCACGAAAAATGTGCGATTGGTCGGTTTGGCGGCGTTAGGTTGTTAGCATGAATCGAAAAGCAATCATCCACGTAATCTTGGCAGTCGTTTTGACCTTGGCACTGAGCAGTTGTTTGGAAATCAATGAGACCGTTCGCCTGAATCGAGACGGCACTGGTTCAATTGTAGAGGAGACCATCCTCGGCGCGCAGGCAAGTGCGATGCTACAAATGGCAGCCTTGCAGGGTGGTGAGAACGCAGCGGATCTGTTCGGTGAGGACGCCGCCAAAAAGCGCGCGGAGAAATTGGGTAAAGGAGTTACGGTGGGGAAGATGGAAAAAATCAATCAGGACGGTCGCACCGGTTCTCGGGTGGTTTATCATTTTACCGATATCAATCAGGTCACGCTCAACATGAGCGACGGCGCTTCTTTTCTGACCACCATGTCTCCGGAAGTTGCCGGTGCGGCTGGGGAAAATGCCGATGCGGTCAAGCCCATTACCTTTGAATACAAAGACGGACAACTCACGATCCTCAATCCTCAGGCAAACAAAGAGGATCTCAAAGCACTGCGTGATATCCCCGCCAAGGGCCCTGCGGATTCGGAAGAGTCCGAGGCCTTGGCTGACCCCCAGAGCGCTCAAATGCAAGCCATGGCCATGCAAATGATGAAGGATATGAAAATATCCGCCCAAATCGTGATCGAGCCGGGTATCGCCAAGACCGATGCCACCTACCATGATCAAAAGACCATTACGCTGATGGAAATGGATATGGGCAAACTGATGGCCAATCCTGACATGATGAAGCAGATGCAACAACTCGATTTGTCGGATCCCGCAGCCATGGAGGAAAAACTCAAGGGACTCGCAGGCATCAAGAGCGAGCGTAAGGAAAAGATCTCAGCGACGGTAAAGTAAAGTCGCGATGTTCTTCTCGGCCACGACTTCGTGCTTGCCATCGGATCTCGGCGCAGGCACATTGTGCTCATGAAATGCCATTTGTTTTTCGCTTCCACGCTTTTGTGCTTGGTATCATCTGCTCAGGTGATGAGTGACATTGATCCGTCCAAAGCCATGGACACGCAGTATGTGCGGGTCATGCGGAATCAGGATGGATCGACAGCGATTTTTCGTAGGACTCCCAGCAACGAGGTGTTAGAAAAACGCACCTTCAGCGCAGGTTCGATTCTGACAATGCTCACCGTGTATCGCATGGATCGTCGGGGCAATCCGCTCGGATGCAAAATTTATGATGGCCTCAAGCAGGAGTTGTTCAAGGCGCGTTACGGCTATGATAAGGATACCGGACGATTGGTGGAAGAGCAATTGTTTGATGCCCGAGTGAAACGCCTTGACCCTACGGGGCAGTTTGAAATGCCGGTGCGTCGGTTCATTTACACATACGATGCGAATGGAAAGCAGAATAAGCCCATCTCCATTGTTCTCCGTCCTGGAAAGACGGCAGAGGAAATGTATGCGCGTCCTTCGGCTCTGGAGAGCAATCCGTTTGATACTTCCGCCCCAGAGGCGACTCCGAAATGAAGCGGATCTCTTCGGATCAATGGTTACCCATTCTGTTAGGCGTGGCGATCGCGGCAGCAGGTTGGATGCAGGGATGGCAATGGCGTCAGGAATCCCTATCGGCAGGTGCGGTGGATCCCCTGGAAGTGGTAGTTCTGCAACAACAGGTCGATCAGCTTTCTCGCGAAAATGAGGCACTGCGCTCCCTGGCCCAGGGTGGTGGTGAGTTCGCGGTGCCGCCGGAGTTGGTGGCGCGGGTAGAAAAGCAATTGGGTCTGAGCTTTGTCTCTACGCCTGTGATTCATCGCTTGGCGGGAGAGGAGTTGCGTGACCGCGTTAAGGCATCGCTGGAAGCACGCTATGGCGAGGGCGGACTGGAGGATAGGCAAAAAGCCTATCAACTCATCGGTTGGTTGGGCACGGAAGATCACCTCGCTGGTCAACTCGCGGCGCTTCGTGCCGTTGGCGCGCGGACTTGGTTTGATGAAGTGAGTGGCGAAGGCTGGGTGACTGATCGGTTTCAATTGGCGAACGTGCCGGATCAGGCATCGCTCCTCCGTGTGCTAGCGCGTATTTTGTTAGAGCAGCACTATCCTATGGCAAAAGGCAGGATCTGCGATGATGCCCTGCGCGCACGTGATGCCTTACACACCGGTGTGGCGGCTGCGGTAGAGTCCCAATTTTTTCAGGACAATGCCCGCGCCATAGGCTTCATGTCCTTGACGCAAGATACCGAGGCGAACCAGTTGCTGCTGAGTTTGCCGCCCTTTATCCAGGGTTGGTCGTCGTTTTTGAGCCTCGAAGGTAAAACGTATGCTGATCAGTTGGCACGTAACGGTCGTGACATTCTTAAACGAAAACTACACGATCCTCCACAAAAAACGTCTGACCTGATGTTCCTCTTCGAGCGCGATGTTCCCGAGCGTGTCGTCGCATTACCGGAGACTCCGGGAGAGGTGGTGCTTGAGGATCAGGGGGGGGCATTGGGATTGCGCCTCTGGCTCGATGCGCTGGGCGATGTGCAGGCATCGCGCGATCTGGCGGAAGCTTGGTTGCATGATCGGTGGCGGTTGTTTGCGACCGATGATCGCAGCCATCATGTGGTCTGGTGTATCGAGTTACGTGACAAAGCTGCGGCGGACGAAGCATGCGCCGCATTCTGTGTTCTTGGCGCGGCGATCGTCGGCCTGACAAACGATCTGGTATTGGGCGAAGCTGTCGAGGGATCCGATGGAACTTGGCTGCGGATGGATCGGGTGAGTGACACAGGTCTTCGTTTCACACGCACAAGTAGCAAGAAAATCTTGAGCGCGATCCGCTGACCTTGTGGGGGCGATACGACTTGAGGTTTTTCTGGCATCGTCTCGGCATAAGGTGACCTACAGCGCTCGATTCACGTGGCTTCGGCGCAAAAAAACGCGTCCCACACGATGGAAGGACGCGGTGATGATGGGTAAGGTTGGAAAAATCAATCTTCCGCCGCAGCGAACTCCGAATGAGCTTCCCGCACGCGCTTGTTGCCTTTGTATTCCTTGCCGATTTTTTCTACCAGCCCGCGGGTGACGAGATTTTGTAATTTTTCGTAGGCGCGCAGACGAAGCATTTCCTCACCGCCGGAAACGGCGTTGCGAACTTTCAGTTTTTCAAAGGTGCGCTCGAAGAGGTCGTTGAAGGGAAAAATTTTGTCCTCCATGAGGACGCTGACGAGTTCATCGGTAACATGATCTGGGAGGCGTCTTGAGAAGCGTGTGCGTTTCGTAGTGGCTGACATAACAAGCACGATATTAGCACACGATTTGGAGAAAGCTAGCGAAAAATCGGCGCATCACCATAAATGGGCTCGTTTTGTCAAGAATAATTAGTTAACTTTTCTGAACTTTTTCCGCAAATGGGACATGAGCCACAAGATGCCTGCGCCGCCTGTTTGCGGCGTTCTCGTTCTGGCGATAATGAAATGTGGATTCTCACAAGGAGCCATCGTCTTAGTGGAGGCAGTAGAGGAAGCCGTCGCGACTGGCAATGTAGGCTCTGCCGTCCCAGACAATCGGGGTGGCGTCGAACATTTTGCCGCGGATGCGATCTAGCCTCTCGAGTTTACCGCGCGGAGAAACCCGATAGAGATCGAGTCCGTCATCGTAGCCGACGAGTATCCTATCGTTGACAAAAATAGGAGTGGAGATGGTGCCAGTCGGGAGCTTGACTTCATCGAGCACCAGTGGCTGCTTGCAATGGCGATCGAGACGAGGACCTCGATTGGTCTGAGTGCTGAAAACAGTGTGATCGAAGACGCGCAAGGTGCCATCCACACTTACCGCACAGGCAAGATTGCCCTTACCCGGCGCTGCGGACCCGTAGCGTGCGTTGAGCGTCACAGATCCGACAATGCCACCGTGCCACTCGTAAAAAGTCGCATCGGGCCAAGGGAGATACCAGACCACGGCAGCGTCACCTTTTTGTTGCGGGTCGATTTTCATCACGCCTCCTTGCCCGGCAATGAATTGTTTTTCGATGCCTAACAGCAAACAGCCGTCGTTGGTGAGGGGCATGGTGCTCTCGAGGTCGCTACCGACATCGAGGGACCAGTAGGTGTATCCCGTGGCGGTGGACTTGGCATAAATGCGACCACAGCCAGCGGCGATGTAGGCGGACTTGCCGAGAAGAGTGGGAGAGGATTCACAGGATAGCTCGTTGCCGTAAAGTGGGAGATCTTTTTTGTGATAGAGCAGGGACTGGTGATCGATGCGTGGCAAGCTCCACTGTCCTTGTGTTTTGCTTTGAAGCGGATCGGGAGAAAAAATCAGAAACTTTCCATTTTCTAGTGGCAAGGCGGCTTTTTTACCGATGACGATTGCCGAAGCATCGCAGTCGCGACTGTTCGAATCTGTCAGTATAGTATCATGCCGCCAAAATTCATGGCCATCATCGAAGGATAATCCTCGCAGCGACCAAGCGCTGTCCTTGCGCAGATCGATACCGAATCCATGACGCGAACCGGTGATGAGAACCCTGCGGGTGCGCTCATCGCCCTCGCCCCGATCGAAGTAGGTGGGTGTGCCCTTGATGGAATCATCGAGTCTCGACTTCCAAATTACAGCGCCGGTGGTGGCATCGATCTTACGCACGTGATAGTCTAACGAAACCTGGATCAGCACGAGTTTGCCATTTTCCTGAAACAGCAGAGGTTGACCGGTCCAGCCCGCGCCCGACATGACATTGATGCGGTCTTTGAAAAAAGTCTTACCAGTGCCGAGCGACGTGCGCCAAAGAGTGCGCAGTTTTTGTGGAGGCTTGTTGCCGTAGTAGTTGCGCTCGAAGGAGCCGAGATAAGTAGGTAGCAAGGGCGTCACCTCTGCCGAGGCATGCCTTAGGGTGAGGCAGAGAAATAGGTGAAGAAACTTCTTCATCAGCGGGTGGATTGGATCATCGATTGCAACGCTGGCGGCAGGGTCCTGGTCTCAATGCACGGGAGCTTTTGGTAATCCTTGTCCATAAAATGCCACCATTCGTGCGGAAGAGTGCCGAATCCCGCGGCCCACATGGCCTCCTTGAGGTAGCGCATGTTTTGTCGCACGATCGGATTGGGATGAATGAAATCGGAGGCCGCGCGCGGAGAAAAGTCATCGAAGCCCGTCGGCACGGCTGCGGCGGTGCCATCGAGATGAACCAAGCTGACATCTACTGCGCAACCATGAGAGTGAAGAGAGGAATTGCGTGACGGATCCGCGACATAACGAGGATCGTGCCCGCAAGCATCCCACAAGGCCCACTGTGTTTCCTGTGGGCGGAAGGCATCCCAGATCACGAGACGGAGATTTTTCCGACGCAGCAGGGTGTTGGCTTTTTTCAGGCGAGCGGCAGTGCTTCGGTGAAGAAGCGCGGGAAAATCGCGATGATACAAGGGTCTCTTTGCGATGTTACTCGCTTCTTTGTATTGGAGGGAAATGACGAGAGTTGGATCGATGCCCGACAGCTCGAAGAGATCGTTTTGGCTCAGCCCCATACGAGCATTGTCTGTGGGTATGGACTGGCAGCACATCAAGGATAGCATCGATAGTGCTAATAAAAAAACGATACATGATCGTAAGAAGCCGGTAAAGCGTGACAGGTCAATCATCGCGGCATGTATCAAAAAAAACGTCTCATGTCGGAATGGCATGAGACGTCGGTTAGAAATCAAATCAGGCAAGTTCCTGACTGTGGAAAGAGTTCCAGTCGTCGAGGTTGTTGAGGTTGATGGCATCGAGAATCGTGCCGTCATTCGCGCGACCTACGGCGCTGAGGATGCTTGCGCGCGTATCATCTGTGTGGATGTATCCGGTGATGGCGGCATTGAGGGTGGCGACTGACTCCGCGTTCAGCTTGCTCGCATTCGCTTTAATCCAGTTTTCAGTTTGCACATAGGTGGGTTTGGTCGCGATGAAAGAGAGGAACGCATCACGATCGATGCCGAGCCCGTCCAGCACCATTTGGTCGTAGCCCATGCCGCAGCCGGGGTAGTCCGCATGGAGTTTGCCAGCGGCAGCCAGAGAGGCCTTTTGCCAAAGACGAGGAAGATGAAGCACTCCCAGCGGACCTGCGGTGCCGCTGCTGATGGTTGGTACGATTGTTTGACTCATAGTGGTATAGATGCGACGCAGAGTAACACTACGCCCAGAGATTGCAAAAAAAATGCCCTGAGAGAGGGTGATTTTTCCGCAGGAGAAAAAACGGATTTTTCCGCTTGCACATGGTGCGTAAATTCGTTACCAATCTTTTCTGTAGCGCAAATAATTTTTCACAAAAAACGTTTGCACAGAAGATTTCTTTGATGATCCCATCCGTAAGCAACCTATATCATACTAAAGTCGCCACATTTGGTCGGGCTTTTGATGTAACGTTTTTGTCCTTATGACGAATGCTAGGATAGCAGTGATGATCAGAAACACTCTCGCCAGTCTGGCGATCTTTCTTCGTGAAGATCAGTCGAACCGGCGCAGCATGAACCTACCGGAGGACTAAAGCCATAAGCAAACAAACGAAAAATAATCAATCGAAGGGCGGTCGCATGGGCAACCGCGATCAAACCCGTGTGAATGACCGCATTCGCGCCCCGAAAATCCGGGTCGTGGGATCGGACGGACAACAACTCGGCGTCATGACCGTGCGCGATGCCTTGCTCAAGGCGCAGTCGCAGGGACTCGACCTCGTGGAAATCGCCGCGCAAGCAGACCCACCAGTTTGCAAAATCATCGACTACGGCAAGTTCAAGTATGAGCAAGCCAAGTTGAAGAAGCAGAAATCCAAGTCGGCCACTCGCATGAAGGAGATCAAGCTTCGCGTGGGCACTGGTCAGCATGATTACAACATCAAGATGGGGCGAATCGAGGGATTCCTGGATACCGGGCACAAGGTTCGTGTGATCATTCAATTCAAAGGTCGTGAAAACGCCCACAAGGACTTGGGATTCGTAGCCATGCAGCGCATCATCGATGACTTGAAGACCATGTCAAACGTCGATCAAGCTCCGCGACTCGGCGGTCGTGTCATTGCCATGACCTTATCGCCACTGCCTCAGGGCCAGCGCAAACGGAAATTCCATCTCTTTCATGGCGAGCTTCTCGAAGAGGATGACCATGACGATGAAGACGATGCCGAATTCGAAGACGTGCATGACGACGAAGAGCATGAATCCGATGAAGCTGAGGGCCGCGTGAGCGAAGAAGAACAAGGCTGATGGATTTCTGCCACTTCGATTTGCTGCTTTACGACATTGACGGAACGCTCGTGGATACGGGCGGTGCTGGTATGAACGCGCTTTCGCAGGCGGCGGAACAGTTTTTTGGTGCCCCCGCGCCGCAACTGGATCTCGCAGGTAGCACTGATCTTGGCATTATCAAAAATCTGATCGATCACTACGACTGCGGCGACACCGATCCGGACGTGGATCATTTTTTCGCATTGTATCATAGACTGCTGGAAATGAATCTGGCGTCCGGAGAATATTCGGGGCGCGTGATTCATGGAGTTAGGGAGGCGCTGGCTCATGGTGAGGCGCATCAAATAGCGATGGGATTGCTCACGGGAAATACGAAGGCTGGCGCGCGGATTAAGACGCAGCATTACCAGCTTTCTGAATACTTTCCCTACGGAGCCTACGGTGATGATCATGCGGATCGTAATTTGTTAGGTCCGGTCGCGTTGTCGCGCGCGAGTTCTCACCATGGCAGAGCCTTTGATGCCGCCGCTACATTGGTGATCGGCGATACGCCCAAAGACATTGCCTGCGCGCACGCGTTGGGTGGCAAGTGCCTGGCCGTGGCGACGGGGTCATTTTCTGCCGAAGCCCTAAGATCGGCAGGTGCGGATTGGGTCGTTCTTTCGTTAGAAGAGTGGTTGCCCTAGAGATCGTCGCTGTGCTTTTCAGTATACAGGACTTGGGAGCTTTCATGCTAGCACTGGGAAACGAGAACGACATATCGTTTTTTGCGATTGTTCAAGGCGCTGTCGGGTGACCTTTGCAGTCTATGGTAACATGTATGCGTAGCGTGGGTTGCATGACGGAAATTATTCCTGTATCCAATTGGATCGAGTAGAACAAAGGCACGAAAAAGCCGCTGCGGACTCGCAGCGGCCTTTGGCCTGCGATGATGAAAGTGTTAGCGAGAACGTTGTCGATTGCCGCCTTGTCCGCGGCGTTGCCCACCGCGCTGGGGCGGGCGTCCGCCACTCGGGCGCGGGCCGGCACCTGAAGAGCGGGCGCCGCGCAAATGGCGATCAGCCAAGGCCTCTTCATGCCAGTTGTGATTGTCCCAGCGGGGAATGGACATGCGGATGATTTTTTCGATGTCGCGCAGGTATTCCAGTTCCTCTTCCGAGCAAAAGGAAACGGCACGACCTTCCGCACCAGCACGGGCGGTGCGACCGATGCGATGCACGTAGGCTTCAGGCTCGTTTGGTAAATCAAAATTCACCACTAGACCGACTTCTTTCACATCCACACCGCGTGCGGCGACGTCCGTAGCTACCAGAATCGGAGTGAGGCCTTTTTTGAATCGATCCAGCGCCTTTTCGCGTTGCGCTTGGGATTTATTGCCGTGAATTGCGTCTGAGGGAAAGCCAGCGGCACAAAGGCTCTTGGCGAGCTTGTTGGCACCGTGTTTCGTGCGACTGAAAACAATCGTTAGTTTTTGCGCACTGGCATTGGCTTGTCCGCGCAGCAGTTCCTCAAGCAACGGGCGTTTCGATTCCTTGCTGACGAAGCAAACTTGTTGGTCGATCTTTTCTGCTGTGGTCGTCTCAGGAGTGATACTGACATGCGCGGGATCGCGAAGGATGTTATTTGCGAGTTCGACGATGTTTGGTGCCAGCGTTGCGGAGAAAAACAGCGACTGGCGTTTTGCGGGCAGTAGCGAAACAATGCGTTTCACATCGCGCAGAAAGCCCATGTCTAGCATGCGGTCCACTTCATCGAGCACAAAAAATTCCACGTGTGAGAGATCGACGTGACCTTGATCGATGAGGTCTAACAAACGGCCCGGGCAGGCGACGAGGACATCGACGCCCTGGCGCATGGCTTGCACCTGGGGCACCTGGCCGACGCCGCCGTAGATCAACGTCTGACGGAAGGGCACGTATTTACCATATGTAGAAAAGCTTTTGCCCACTTGCATCGCGAGTTCGCGAGTGGGAGCGAGAACCAGCGTGCGGCAGGTTTTCGGCTTTGGCTTGGCTAGATTGCTGTGCAGGGCATGCAGGATGGGCAGTGCGAAACTAGCCGTTTTTCCGGTGCCAGTCTGGGCGCAACCTAACAGATCACGGCCTTCCAATAGTAGTGGAATGGCCTGCGCCTGAATAGGTGAGGGGGTGGTGTAATTGAGTTCGCGCAATACGCGATGCAAAGGCGCAGCCAGAGGCAACGCTTCAAATGAGGGAGCGGTCATGTTGGTATGGTGGGCCAGCTCGAACCGGGTATCGGTTGCTGGCGGCGCGATGAGTTGAAGGGTGAAACCTCAAACAATCTTTCTCATCGACGAAGACCGGAAAAGGGCGATGCTCACAAGAGCGCCAAAGAGTTCATATTCATGAACGCGGCACAGCAGTGCCACGGGCTAGCACCAATGACAAGATAAATCTCAGCACAAACGCATTTCAGGTAAATTTCGATTGGGGAATTACTTGGCCAATACTCAATCATACTTTTCCTATTGGTCGCGTATTTGTTCTTTCGTATTTCGTTAGTCTAACGGAAAATAACATGATAAAAATTTGATTGGCCCACTATGCGTGTATCCAGTCGATACGGAGAAACCCAAGCCGCGAACAAGGTGATTTCGATGCAACTTGTTTTTATACTAATTCTCACAAAGGCAAGGGATGTAAGAATTTTGGTTTACAAAGGGCCTGACACATGATGTGTTGATTTGCACTTTAATTTCGTCTTATATTAGCATTATGAATTTTTTGAAAATTTTTCTGATCGTTTCAGTTGTGCTGTTCCCAGAATGGTCCAAGGGTCAGTTGCTTCAGGTCGATGGCAAGCGGATTGTGAACAGTTCAACCAACCAAGAGGTCATTCTCAATGCGGTGAACTTTGGCAACTGGATGGTGATGGAAGGATACTTGATGAACTCGGTGAATGAGGCCCCGAACCAGCATACATGGAAGAGGAAGTTGACGACGCTGGTGGGTGCTGCCAGTGTGAAGACATTTTATGATGCTTGGTTGACCAATCATGTCACGCAGAGTGACATCAACCATTTGAAAGCCTCGGGTTTCAATGCCGTTCGCCTCCCGCTGCACTATGAATACTTTGTCAACTTGGGAACTCCTGATGTATGGAACGAGCAGGGTTTCGCGCTCGTGGATGACATCATCAGGTGGTGCACACTTGCAGGGGTTTACGTTATCCTTGATCTGCATGCCGCGCCCGGTGGTCAAAGTGATAACAGTGGAATCAGTGACTATGATATTACGAAGCCGTCTCTCTGGGAGAGTGCCGAAAATCGCAGCAAGACCATACGACTGTGGGATAAAATCTCTGAGCGCTATCAAAATGAACCTTGGGTCGCAGGATACGATCTGATCAACGAGACCAACTGGAATTTGCCGAATGGCACACTGTTGCGCGAGCTCTTTGGTAATTTGACTACGGCAATCCGAGCGAATGGGGATAATCATATTTTGTTCATTGAAGGAAATGGATACAGCAACGACTACACTGGGCTCACTCCCGCTTGGGATCCACAGATGGTCTATGTGTTTCACAAATACAATTCTTCCGCAGACTTCAGCACCGACCTGCAATGGGTTCTTGATCTCAGAGTCGCACAAAATCGCCCCATTTGGTGCGGTGAGCACGGTGAAAATAGCAATGATAACTTCACGAAAATGGTTGAGCTGCTGCGGGGGAACGGGATCGGCATGTCATGGTGGCCGATGAAAAAGTTTGAGAGTATCAACTGTCTTTCCAATGCGACCTTTCCGCCGGGTTATCGGGATTTGCTCAACTATCTCGGTGGCACCAATCCCACATTGAATGCCGACACGGCACGCAACACGTTGGCTCAACTTGCCCAGAGTGTCCTGTTGGCCAACACTCGAACCCAAACTGAGGTTCTCCGCGCCATTTTCATTCAGCCGAACAATCGAGACACCGCGCCATTTGGAGCCGTGCCATCCATTCCGGGTCGGATCTATGCCACCGATTACGACCAAGGGATGAACGGTTATGCGTATTCCGATACGGGGTGGGAGAATGTGCTTTTCACCACAGGGGATTACACCGCTTGGAATGAGCGCTGGACCTACCGGAATGGCGGAGTTGATATCGATACCTCTTCGGATACGCTATCGAACGGATATCAAGTGGGATTCTTTAGGCCTACGGAGTGGATGAAATACAGCGTCAACGTGGCGTCACCGGGAACATACACCATCGCGCTGCGTGTGGCGAATGGATCTGGGCAAACCGCTACGATCCAGATTCAAAATGGTGAGGGCACGAAAACCCTGGCCACTGCCTCGGTGCCGAGTGGTGGATGGGGGAACTGGACGACCATTTCCGTGACGGGTGGTTTTTCCGAGGCAGGGGTTCAGGCGATTCGAATCGCAAATACCGGTTCTTCCGAGTGCGATATCACATCGGTTCTTTTTACCAAAACCAGCGATGCAATCCCTAACAGCACATCGGTTCCCGTGTCTGTGGTCACCGTTTCCCTCAAGGCCAACAATGGCGGATACTTGTCGTGGCAGAACGCGAGCCCCTTTGCTCTCACCTGCCAGGCCCTCTCCGAAACCGATCAGGCACGGTTCACGTTGGTGGACGCAGGTGATGGGCGCACCGCTCTGTTAGCCAGTAACGGCAAATATGTTCGTTATTCCGCCAGTGATAATCGACTTTATGCTGATTCAGATACAATAGGGATCAACCAAGAGTTCACGCTCAATCAGCTCAATCGATCGGTGGCCATTAAGGGTGCCAATGCGCGCTACTTTTCCCAAGATGGAAACAACCCAGTTGTTTGCGATCGGACGATCCTCGCGAGTTGGGAGTATTTTCTCATGACCACACTTTCCACCACCCAAGGAGCTCCGGCGCCGCCACGGGGAGTGACCTATGAAAATGGAGTGGTGAGTTGGAAATCCATGGTCGGCGCGCTACGCTATTCCGTGCAGCGCAGCACTGGCAGTGCAGGTCCGTTTGTCACCATCGCCAGCGATCTCGTGGGCACGTCATTTTCCGATCCGAATCCTGTGGTGGATTTGCCGAATCGATATCGGGTCATTTCTCATGCGGGAACGTTTGCGAGTGCGCCATCCGGTCAAGTGAGTTCGGGGCCGACGGAGCCTACTCCTGATCCGGATTTGCCACTCGGTGATACGCATCAAGACATTGGCACTGTGGGAATTGCTGGAAGTGTTACCACAATCAACGGGACTTATACTTTGAAAGGATCAGGGGCGGACATCTGGGGGAATGCGGATGGTTGCAGTTTTGTATCTCAATCATTGAATGGAGATTTCACCATCACCGCGCGTCTTGCCAGCATGTCTAATACCGATTACTGGGCCAAGGCGGGCTTGATGATTCGCGAGTCTAACGCTGCGAATGCGAAAAATGTGGCATTATTGGTCACCCCCGAGGCCGGGGGAACGCGCATGCAATGGCGCAGTGAGACCGGTGGTAATACGTCAGATCACTACATGAACGGCAGCAAAGCGCCGCTGTGGTTGCGGATCGCGCGCAGCGGAAATTCTTTCACGGGATGGCAATCGAATGATGGAGTGACTTGGACTAACTCTTACACCATAACACCCACGATGAACTCTGCAGTTGTCGTCGGACTTGTGGTGACATCACATAATAACAACTCCCTCAACACCGCTGTCTTTGATCAGGTGAATGTGAGTGGCTCCACCACGCCTGCGACTGTGACGCTAGGTAGTTTAGCAACTACCTACGATGGCAGTGCGAAGTCAGCGAGTGCCATCACAGTACCGGCTGGTCTTAACGTGGGGTTCACTTACGATGGTTCTACTACTCCGCCAACAGGAGCGGGTAGTTATGCGGTGGTAGCGACCGTTAACGACCTTAACTATCATGGTAGCGCCACGGGCACTTTGGTGATTGGCAAGGCCAGCGCCAGCATCACGCTAGGAAACTTAGCGGCCACTTATGATGGAAATGCCAAATATGCCACGGCCACCACAGTTCCCGCAGGGTTGAGCGTAGGTCTCACCTACAACGGCGTTGCCATGGGGCCTGCCAATGTCAATAGCAACCCCCTTTGGCAAGCATCTTCCAGTCATGGTTCGGGAGGGAGCTCGGCATCCACTTATGCCATTGCAAAACCAACGGGCCTCGCAGTGGGTGATTTGATGATCCTGAGTGCCGCGATCGAGGGCGGTAAAACTTTTACGGCTCCCACTGCGACGGGCACGTGGACTGAAGTGATCAGAACAGCCAATGGCGGCAACCTATTACTCATCGTTCTTCGCAAGATTGCTGTCCAAGCGGATGTCGATGCCGCCAATTTCTCGGTGGGCGTGGGCGGTGGCAAGTATTCCATCGGACTTTCAAGAATCACCGGCCACAATCCCACCAGTCCGATCGCTGCTAGCGCCGGGGCGACTGGCTCCGGCACTGCAGTTGCCGCTCCTGCCATCACCACCACCGCCGCGAATCAATTGGTGTTATCGTTTCACGGAGTGAAGAAATCGGCATCATTCACGCCCTCAGGAAGTTTCGGCACCGAGCTTTACGACGTCGCTGGGGATCTACCATCGCACGCAGCCTATCGGTATGTCCAAACCAGTGCAGGCAGCACCGGAACCAAAACTGCCACCTCGTCGCAATCAGAACAATGGGTGGCCATCCAAGTGGCCATCGCCGGCAGGGTCTCGCCGACTATCAGTGCCTTGGGCAGTTACGTCGTGGTGGGAACGATTAACAATCCAAACTACCAAGGAACCGCCTCGGGGACCTTGGTGATTGGTAAACCGACCGCCACGGTGAATCTAGGAAATCTAACCACCACTTACGATGGCAGCGCCAAGGCTGCGTCCGTCACCACGGTGCCAGCTGGTCTCAGTGTTTCTCTCACTTACAATGGCTCCGCAACGATCCCGACTGCTGTTGGCAGCTATGCGGTGGTGGCAACCGTGAACGACACCAACTACGGCGGAACCGCTGAAGGAACGCTGGTCATCGGCAAGGCTTCCGCCACGGTGAATCTAGGAAATCTAACCACCACTTACGACGGCAGTGCCAAAGCGGCATCCGCGACGACGGTGCCGACTGGTCTCAGTGTTTCTCTCACTTACAATGGCTCCGCAACGCTCCCGACTGCTGTTGGCAGCTATGTCGTGGTGGCAACCGTGAACGACACCAACTACGGCGGAACCGCTGCAGGAACGTTTGTCATCGGCAAGGCTGCCGCCACGGTGAATCTAGCAAATCTAACCGCCACCTATGATGGGAATGCCAAGAATGTCTCCGTGACTACCGTGCCGAGCGGCCTCAATGTATCGATCACTTACGATGGTTCCTCGACTACTCCGGTTGCTGTTGGAAATTACGCGGTGGTGGTCACCATCGACGATGTGAATTTTCAAGGAACCGCTTCCGACACACTTGTTATCGCGAAAAGCAGCACGCCGACATTTGCGGAGGTTATGGCTGATGGATACAGCCTGACTGGGTTGGATGCGGAGCCTCTTGCCGACCCAGACTCGGATGGTATTCCAAATCTGCTTGAGTATGCATTCGGCAGCACTCCAGTGAATCCCACATCTGCTCCAGCGGCGACACGGCTTGAGGTCGGGGCGAATGCGGTGCGTTTCTCAGCCGTTGTAAGAGAAGACAGCGGCGTGATTCTAACGCCTGAAGTCAGCGTGGATTTTACCACTTGGAGCTCTGCAGGAGTCACGGAGTTGGTCATTGCGCATGTGTCACAAGATGGTGTCCCAACTGGATTCACACGGCGGATCTGGGAGATGCCGGGCAATATGCCCAAGCTATTTCTCCGCTGGCAAGCTCAGGTAGACGATTGACGAGCCGCGAAAAACTTGCCACAGGTGGCGTCACTCTCAGAGCCATCTGGTAGAATCTCTTTTGATAGATCAGAAGATCAATCACCATCCGATTTTCTGATACCGTCTCGGAGGGAGTGCGAGCAATCATGGAAATGAATCGTCAACTCTCGAAGTAGGTATAGCCACTCAAGCCGTTGCGGAAAAGATCCATGACCTCGCGGCGCTCGCTGGGGGAAATGTTGCCTTTGCTGACGGCTTGTTCAGCAAAGCTACGGAAGCGGCTGACAAGCTCCTTGGTGTCATATTCCACATAGCTGAGAACATCGGCCACGGTATCACCTTCTACTTCGTGAGTGTAGACAGGTTTGCCATTTTCCATGTGCACGCCGACGACGTGCGTGTCACCTAACAGATTGTGCAGGTCACCTAGGGTTTCCTGATAGGCGCCGACGAGGAAAACGGCAACGTAGTAGGGCGTGCCGGGCTTGAATTCGTGAAGCGGGAGGATTTTTGCTACGTCTTCACGGTCGATGAAGTGATCGATCTTGCCATCGCAGTCACAAGTAATATCGGCCAATACAGCGCGGTGACGTGGGCGCTCCTCCAAGCGATGGATCGGCATCACTGGGAAAAGTTGATCGATAGCCCAAGAGTCTGGCAGGCTCTGGAATAGACTGAAATTGCCGTAATAAAAATCCGTGAGAGAGCTCGACAGTTCTCGCAGATCCTCGGGGATGTCATCCATTTCCGTGAGTAATTTTGAGACGCGGGTGAGGATGTGCCAGGACCAGGCTTCGCCGAGTCCGCGTTCACGCAGGGTGGCGTTGCCATGGAAAAACTGAGCGCGTAGTTGATCGCGGTAATAAAGTGCATCGTTTACGCACTCTTGGAGATTTTTTTTGCACAGGACCCGATTCACCTCGATGAGGTTTTTCAATTGATCGTGTGGATTTTCCGGAGTGGCAGGTTCGTCATCGGAGGACTGAACGCTCGTCACATCGAGAATGTTGAACACCAGCACCGAGTAATAGGACACCACCGCCCGACCCGATTCTGAAATGATGTTTGGGTGGGCGATATTTTGTTTATGGCAAACACTGGAAATCACTTCGATGATGTCCGCGCAGTATTCCGAGATTGAATAGTTGCAGGACGACGTGAAATTCGTGTGCGAGCCATCGTAATCGACTGCGAGTCCACCGCCGATATCGAGAATTCCCATCGGTGCGCCCTCACGCACGAGATCGCAATACATTCGCACCGCTTCCGTGGCACCCTCGCGGATTGAGGCGATGTTCGGAATCTGCGAGCCTTGATGGTAGTGCAGCATTTTCAGACAGTCGAGGTAACCGTAGTCTTTAAGGCGATCGACCACTTCGATGACTTGAGCAGCATTGAGGCCGAAAACCGACTTATCGCCAGCGGACTCCTGCCAGTGGCCCGAACCGCGAGTGGCGAGGCGGACACGCACGCCGAGATTGGGACGGATGCCGATGGCTTGTGACCGTTTGATGATGGAGTGCAGCTCGCTAGGCATTTCCAGAACGAGAATGACACGCAGTCCCATCTTTTGGGCATGAAGAGCCAGATCGATGAATTCTTCATCTTTGTAACCGTTGCAGATAATATAGGCTTCTGGATCGTGCATGTGGGCCAGTGCCGCGATCAGCTCCGGTTTGGATCCTGCTTCCAGACCGTAATGGTATTGTTTACCGAACTCGGTGATTTCCTCGATGACCTGACGTTGTTGATTGACTTTGATCGGATAAACCCCGCGGTAAGAGCCTTGGTAATTCAGATCTTTGATGGCCTTGTGAAAGGAATTGTTCAATTCGGCGATGCGAGAGTGCAAAAGATCGCGGAAACGAAGTAGGACAGGCAGTTGTGTGCCGCGATCAGCAAGACCATCGACAATGTTCTTTAAGCTAATATCGTAATTCTCATCCTCCTCAGTCAGTCGCACCGTGACTTCGCCTTGGCGGGACACATGAAAATAGCCGTGGCCCCAGTCATCGATGCCATAAAGCTCCGCAGACTTGTTGGGAGACCAACTTTTCTGGGGTTTTCCACTGGCGGGGAGGGAAGGGGATTTTTTTTGCTTTTTCGGGGTGCTACGGGACATGCTGTGAATACGGTGGAGAGGCGGTTATATCAGCCATGATACCGCAAATGGCAAAGAAAATCGAGTGACAAAGCAAAAAATCTTCCGCTGCCTGCCCAAATCACTCGGTGGGTGGTGTGGCTGCATCTGCGGCAGGGGCCTCGGGTGTGGTCTGCTCTAGCGGTTTTCCTTTGTTAGACATGGATTGCATCAGTGACTGATGGGTTTCCTTTTCGTGGCGGATGGATAGACCCACGTAGAAGGCGAGAGCGGCGAGGACGAGGAAAACGATCATGGCCAGAAAACTGTGCGTCGGGTTTGCCGAAACAAGCGTGGCGGGTGCGGGCGATGGCCTGCGAACGGGACCGCGATGGGATGATTGCAAAAGTTTTTTCTCTGGGTTCTCGGCGATGATTTTTGACTCCGCAGCAGGTTTTTCGAGGGCTAGAGATTCTTTTTCCTCATCGGTGAGGGAGAAATCAAAGGAAACGTCGCCGAGTTTTACCATACGTCCATCGATCAGTGCGATCGTGGGGAGTCGGTTGCCGTCGAGCTTTGTGCCATTGGTCGAATCCAAGTCACGGAGTTGATAGCCACCAGGAATGCGCTCCATGACGGCATGGTTCACGGAGACGGAGCCACAGCTGATGACGATGTCATTGTCCGAACCTCTGCCCATTTTCACCGACTGACGGTCAAGTTGGAAACGATAAGGCTGCGGGGTTTGATCGGATACGGTAATGATGACACGTGGCATAACGGTGATACGTTCTTCAAACGCGGTTTTTTACTGAAAAATTTTCCCCAAGGGAATGACCACTCACCGCACCGTCACAGATACCTGACCTGTCACCTCGTCACTCAAGGTAAGACGTCCATTCACATAGGTTGCAGGCACTACTTTGCCACTGATGTAGGCTTTTTGGCCAGCGATGGCAGGAAGATCGATCACGGCCGAGATCCCTGCGGGAAGTGCCAGATGCCAAGACTTTGCTGACTTTTCCCACTTGAGAAATATGGGACCGCGGCTAGAAGGGACTTTGGCGTTGAGTTTGGTGAGACTGGCGGGTTGGGGTTGGACGAGGACCTTGGACCATCCGGCTTGGAGAGGTCGAACTCCGGCAAAGAACCGCGGCAGAATGTTCGCCGGTGCGGCGCCCCACGCGTGGTTCCAGTCTTGGTTGGGTTTGTATTTGTTATCCCATGCTTCCCAGGTAATGGTCGTGCCGCTTTGGAGCATGTGTTTCCAACTGCGGTCACCGTCGGCTAGGATCAGTCGCAGTGCGGTATCTGCCGCGCCATTTTCTAATAGTCCTTCTAACAAATATTGTGCGGCATAGACCGAGCACTTCATGCCGCGCTGATTGAGAAAAGCGATGACCTTCGGTTTGCGATCCGCGGGAACCAGACCGAAGGCTAGCGGGAAAAGATTGGCGTGGAGGGAGCTATGTTTCGTGGATTCTCCATCGGTGTAGAGACTGGTGGCTGGGTTGTAGAGTTTCGCTTGGAAGGAGGCGAGAGCTTTGTCGTATTGTGCCTGCATGGATTTCGCCTCATCGGCTTTTCCGGAGGCAGTGGCCATCTCGATCATGAGCTGCAGGGCGCGCAGGTGGAAGGCATTGACGACGGTGTTGACGGGAGTGAACACGTAGCCATCTCGCTCATCTTTTGGCCAGTCGACGATGTCATCGCGCTTGATTTGTTTATCATTGCTGACCAGCAATCCATCTTCACGCGCGCGCTCGCCCAGGGTTTTGGATTTTAGGGAATCAAAGCGTTGGCTCATCCATGCCTTGTCGCCCGTAAACATCCAATCGGCATATACCATGAAGATCAAGTGCGGCGCCCACTCGCTGGGCCAGGTTGGTTGTTTCATCAGGTGATCAAATGTATCGCGTGCCATTTGCGGGTCGGGATCGCAGGCGTAGTGGCTGAGTTGATTGAGGTAGGCATCCGCCTCGTAGGGAATGCGCTCGCGATCGCCGTCCACATAGACGCCGGCAAAAGTCGTGGCCTTGATCGAGTAACGGCAAAGTTCCCAGATCTGATCGAGGGTGGCATCGGAGGAAGAAAAACTAGCGGCGTTGTCCTGCCAAGTCGTGGCAAAGGCGGCATGGCGCTGGATGTTGGCGGAGGTGAATTTTCCTTTCCATCCCTCGATCTCGACCCAGCGGAAAGGCAACACAACACCCCATTCTTTCGGTGTGAGAATGGCGGCGGGCAGGGTGGTATTGCGCTTATCGGCGGCGGGAGCGACACGGGTCTTTTCGCCCTGCACGGTGGCTTTGGTCTGGGCGTAGCGAATCGTGCCGCCGGGACTACGGTTGATCCGATCATTCTTCGAGGCCTCGCCGAAATGCACGGTGAGTTCTTGCGCTTCCGCGGCCTGGAGCAGATCGATGTTGCCGAAAGCGACCTTGCCAAAATCGATAAGAATGGTGCCATCGCCTAAGGTTTTGACACTCACGGGATGCTGTGTCACGAGTTGTGTTGGCGCAGCGTGAGCAACGAGAGTGAAGCCATAAAGTAGTAAAAAAATGAATCGTTTCATGAGCGAGAGAGAATTTTATTCAAATTGGAAGGAGGTAGGTCGTTTCGGGCGCAGAGCAGAACGTCCACCGTGCGCCTGACGTATAGGGTCGAACAGGGTATCCATGCCATGTGATTTGATGTCATACACAGCCGAGAGCAGTTCGCCAAGCCGATCTTTCGGAAACCCGCGCTCCTTGAACCATGCGAGATATTCGATAGGTAAGTCGCAGATCCACACGCCATGCGGCGGGCATTGTTGGGGGCCGAACTTCCCATAGGGCATGCGCATCGTCGCAATGTCTGCCAGCAAGCGGCGAAAGTCATCGCGGTCAATGTCTGTCTGTTCCATGCGGAGAGACTACCTTGTTTTCACCAAAATGAAATTACAAAAAGCCCTTTGACAACAAGCGGGGTAAAAACATGGTATTACGACATGAGTAAGACCATGGCAAAAATCGGCAATTTACAGGGCATGATTTTCGACAGCGCGCTGTTGCAGTTGGCGCGGATGAAGGTGGACGATAAGGTTCATGTTAGCGATCCAACCTGTCGCTCTTGGGGAACGATAGCATGTCAACGAACTCATTTGTTTTGAAAAAATCGGCGCGGCTGATCTGTTTACCGCCGAGAGTGAGATTGTCGAAAGCGATGTTACGAATGCGCGCGTTGGCTTGCCCCCACAGCAATTGAGGTTCGCCTAGAACGCTGGGCGCGGCGATGGAAATGTTTTGAAAAACGATGCCTGACAAGTCACCGGCCTTTCGCTTTTCTGCCCGTTTCGAGTAGGGTTCTGGCATGTTCATGCATAGGAAAAATTGCTGTAACGTCGGGCGCGGGTCCTCGATGTTGATGTTGCGAAAGATCACTCCGTTTCCTGCTGCGCCTCCACCTTCACCACGCATGTTAAACACCCGCCCGCCACTCCAGTGGTGCCATTTCGCCCTCGCATAAATGACGTCGCAGTCTTCCACGAGCAACTTCCGATCATTGAGATGCGGCAGGGAACTCAACACGAACGAGGATCCATTCGCATCATTCCACAACACGCAACGACGAATCCCCAGACCATTCACGTAGAGCGAATCATCCTGCGTGCGCAGAAAGCAATCCTCGATCCCCGTATTTCCAAAGGGATTGATGCCATCGCCATTGACGCGCCACGTGAAAATCTTCGTCCAGCGGACTTCATTCGGATGACCTTCTTTGTAGGGACTCACCAACATCAGCGAGTGCGTTGCGGAATCGGCGATGGTGATTCCTTCCACTCGGGTGTCGGTGGTGCCGATCACTTCGATGGGGCGATACAAGCCGTGGTCTTTTTCTGAGATGGGTGGTGTCACGTATCTCGGATGTTTCAACCGCGCGCCCGACAAAGTGCCATGACCAAAAATGCGAATGTGATGACCGTCCGCCCATTTTTTGTTAGAGAGAGTGCCATACACCATCGCATCGCCAGGAATGTAGTAATTGCGGTGCGCGCGCAGGGGAAAGGCCAAGCCTAGATCGTGAATGCCGGGCAGAAAATAGAGCGTGTGCCATGAGCCATCGGATGGGGGAGTCTCGCCGGGTTTCACGGTGAACACACCCGGATCACCGGGCTTGGGTTTGTTTTCTAGCGGCGGATTGGCAAAGAGTGAAATCGTATGTAATGGCGACCCTCGATACCCCTTACCCGTATCTTGTGAGTCCATCTGACCATCGATATCGACGGCTACAAGACAGGCTTGATCGAGTCTTACAATCGCCTTGCCGTTCACAATGGTGCAGGCCGATGCCTTGCGCCGTGGATGCACCGCAGCCGTGCGAATCGGCTGGCCATTCACTCGGTCAATTTCAATTTCCACGCCGCCCGTGGTCTCGAAATTCACATACGTATGCGTCCAGCCCGCCAAGTGATCGAAATAGCCATCCGTATTTTTCTCGATCACCTTGCAGCTTGTTTGAAAAGCGAAGGCACTCTGCCACTCACTGCCCGCAGTCATGGCCCGCACCCGAACCTTGTAATGTGCCGATGCATCCAGACCTGGCACGGAGGGATAGACAAACACTCCTTCCGCACGGCAGAGGATAGGCGTGAGCAACAGAGTGATGAAGAGCTTAGCGATGCGTTTCATGTGCATGGGTTTTGATGCTTAGGGTTCGCTTCCAGCATGTGATGCGTCAGCAAGGTAAGACCACCGGGCGTAGTCTGTCTATCCTTCCTCATCTTTACTCATGACCCATTCTTGAGCAGAGGCCGATTCAGGGACAATGGCATGCCGTGCGGTCAGTTCTCGATATCGATGTTCGGATGATGGTCGAATGCTCAACCAGCTGGATGCCACCGCAAGCAGTCCGAGGATCATAAAAATAGATCGAATCGGGAAATACTTCATCTCACAACAGGGAGACCTCGCCATTCTTTCTACTGCTTGATAGTCCGCAATTCCGGTTGGGTGGTGGCGGATTCGATGGCTTTGATGGTGTCCTCGATGGCACCGACTCTGACAAGATTCAACGAACCGGGAAATTCCCCGCGTTCGGTATCGCGGTTGAAACTTGCGATGACTTTTTGCAGTGCGGGGATTTGGGTTTTGGCAGCGGTGCCGTAGCTGGCAATGATTTTCATAATCTCGCCGGTGCGACTCTCGCTGCCGTGGCCGCCTTGAGTTTCGGCAAGGGCGGCGGCGGCAGGGAGGCATTCTTTGAAGTGGTATTTCGCCAGAGCCTTCAATCCTGCCATACGAATTTCGTTATTGAACATGGTGTCCGCTGGGCTGGGCTTTTCAACGGCGGTAATGATCGCGGGCGCGAGAGCGATGACATCGGCTTCGCTGAGTTGGTTTTCGAAGAAATCCCGCAACGTCGCGCGGGCCATGCCATCGGGATTGGTCGATACCGAGCGGATGGCGGCGTAGCGCAGCTTGGCATCCATCTTGTTCACTTCTTCTTTGAGTGGACCGCTGAAGACGGCTGCGGCGAGTTGACCGTGGGCGAACTGTACGGGATCTTCCCAACGGATGGGCCACAGCGGCTCGGCGGTGGAGACCAGAGCCTTGAGAATATCTTCGAGCGCAGGCTTGGCGGTGCCGCCCATGGTGCGAATAGCTTCGGCGGCTTTGTAACGCACCCATCGGTCCGTGTGGGATAGCCGTTTCACCAATACCGGCAAAGCCTCTGGCGAGTTGAGGCGACCTAATGTTTCGCAAGCTCCTTGGATCTGTTGTGGGTCGCTGCCTTCGGCGAGTTTGATTAGCTCAGCGATCATGGTTTTCCCCTCGGGTCGATTTGCTAATTCCTCCGCTGCCCAAGTGCGGACGATGGGCGACCAGTCATCGAATGCTTTCACCAATTCTTGCGTAGTGATTTTTTTCCGATCCAGATCGAAGCGTCCTGAAGCGATCACGGCGGCAGCTTGATCTTTGGTGAGCCAGGCGTCAGGAGCGGCATCGCGTCCGGTAATGACCAGCTTGCGCAAGGGTAGGGCATAGGTGATGACATACGTGGCTGCGGGGCTGAGACCGTTATAGCTACTATTTCCGTAGTAGGTATTATCATCGGTTTTCCCGGGGCTGTATTGCTCTCCTCCGTCATAGGTGAATGAGCCATCAGAGCGACGCACCAGATCGAAATGCCACGATGCCTTGCGGAAAAATGCGGCAGCTGCTTCCGGTCCGCCGACGGCCGCACCGAGGGCGCTCCATAGGTAGCTGAAGCCCTGACCAGTGTGGCCGTATTCCCGGTTTGCGTAGCCTGCTGTGGCCATGCGGGCGAAAAAGTTCGCCTCTTTCGGTCGGTTGCCGATGGCGCTAAACATGACAGCGGTAATGGAGTTTTTGCCGTTGTTTTCATGATACGGCCATGGCTCGTGCTCGCCGTAAGGAATGGAACCCTTGCCGGCAAAGTAGCTGAAAAAACCTGCGGCTCGCGTGATGGCAAGATCGACTTCCGGGCTTTTCACGCCGCATTTTTTCCCGAGTACGATAGAGAGATTCGCGGGTAATCCAGCCATATTCACGGGGCCATATGGTGGCACCGAGCCATTGAATTTTCCTTCCTTGGTGAGCGCGGCAAAGCCGTGACCGAAGGTGCCATACATGCTTTGGCCACGGGCTAACAGGAGAGTGCTCTTGGTGATCGCGGGCATGACTTCGTTGTCTTTAGTGATGAGGAAATACTCGCAGAGAAACAGATTGCGGTAGCCCATGGTCCAGGCATCGCCCCAGACGAATCCTTCCGGTTTTTTGTTGGGATCGACTTCGATCGCGGCAAGTTTGCGCGCGAACTCACGCAACTTTGGCAGATACTCGGGATGGCCGGTGGCGAGCAGGGCGAGCCCTTGTATGGGACCGCACCAATCGGTTTTCAGCTCCTCTTTTTCAAGAACCTTTCTGGCTTCTTCGAAGATGCGAGTCGATTTAGCGCAGTTCCAAGGCGCGGTGTCACTGTAGGTGCCCATGACCTTGAGTTTGATCGCAAGCTCCTGCACTTGCCCGCTGCGCGAAACTGTTAGATTAAGAACGCCACTCTTCGCTTCCGTCTCCGCTTGCTGAATGGCCATGGCGAAGGTTTTGCGAGCGTCATCGTGGAAAAGCCTGCCGTTCGTGCCGAGGATCACATCATCCACTTTCAGCACACCATCCGCCGGAGAGCCGGTGCCGACATGGGTGACTAAAATTTGACGACTGGCCAAAGTGGTGCGGCCTTGCGCGGCATCGAGATTGTCCGCCGCCTTGGTGTAGATCCATCCGCGCAATCCGGTGGCGCCGAGGTTGTAGGTGAGCTCGCGATCGATGGACTGGATGTCCTTGGTGAGATCCGGCGCTTGCGCAAGAAGCGAGTTGGCGATGCCGAGAACCATCAGCAGGGAACTTTTTGGGAAAAATGATTTCATAGCGGATATTCTAACGGAAAGAGAGTGATTTCAAGAGATTCTTCATGCCCTCACCCGCGGCATCACCGATGAGAAAGTAGCTTTCGGCGTTGGCGAACCAATGATGTCCATGTGTGGGGCAGGGCGAAAGTTCCGCAGGTCGCGCGAAGTCCGTCGTCTTGATAAACACCGCGTTCTTGATTTTCTTGGTTCCTTTTTCCTGCGCCTGGCGGAAGTCAAACAGATCGCCGTTCTCCACAGGACCGCCATTGCCCAGCTCGCCGACCACTACAGGCAAGTTCGGTGCCGTGAATTCCTTGCGAAGGTCTTTCACCAAATTGACGAGGTTCTCAGCGTATTCCGCGATCGCCGGTTTCTCGCACATATCGTTCCAGCCCTGCTGCCAGTAGAATCCCGCTAACTCGTATTTCTCCTCACCCAGTGCCGCCAAGGCCGCGCGCACTTCCTCCACCATTTTTGTGTAGTATGGACCCACCTGGCCACCGGAACTGGGCGGCCGGAAATCGACAAACAAACTCTTGCCGCCCCAGGCTGTTTTAATCAGCAACACGGGCTCTTGAAAATAGTCGCCCATCACCAAGCCGAAGCCCAGCTCAGGCCCGATGTGACTGCTATCACCGTATCCCGTGAAGCCCACGGTCAGTCCGCCTTTGCGAACCATATCATCTACCTTGAAGGAAATCTGCACATCGTCCCGCACCACCCACTCGCCTTTCGCGTTCTTGAGGGGTTTCATTTTTAGTGCGCTCTTCGAATGCTGCATCGACCACACCAAATTGCCTTTGCCACCATTGTAATCTCTATCCCCATCCATGGAAACCACCCCCTGTCCCTCCATGTTTGATTGTCCAGCGAGGATAAAAACCTTGATCGGTCTCGCGTTTAAGGTGGAGAGGGCCAAAGTGAATAGCAGTGCGATGGATTTCATAAGAGGATGAGAAAATGAGTGATTGAGCCTATATTTACCTAAGATGCGCGTGCTTTGTTTCATCGCTTCTTATCATGAGAGGTAGCAGAAGGATGGTGACGACTAGGCAAGTGGGATGACTCAGGCATCTGCCACGGGATGGTTGCCGTTTTTCATGGACCCCAGACGCGCGGGGCTTTGTAGTTGGCGGGCTCATCTTCGGCTTTGGGCGGAAGGGCGGCAGCTCGATAGGGTTCAAGCCGCACGCGGAGTAGCCGAACTTTTTCAGGATTTTTCTCGGCGAGGTTGTTTTTTTCGTACGGGTCTTCGGCGAGATGAAACAGCTCGATGTTCTCCGCAGCGGCATTTTTCACATTGGCTTTTTTGAGTTCGTTGGCGGTGATTTTTCCGTTGATGATCAATTTCCAATCTCCCACACGGATCGCGGCGCTGTTAGGCATGGCGTTGATGAGGATCTCCTCATGTGGTGATGGTTTCCCGGCCGCGATCACGGGCCAGACGTCGCGACCATCGAGAGGATGCTTTTGCTGGAGTGATCCGCCAGCGAGCTTCAACAAGGTCGGGTATAAGTCTACGATGTGAAGTGGTTCATTGATGATGGTGCCTGGTTTGATTTGTCCCGGCCAGTTCGCCAGGGCGGAGACGCGGGTGCCGCCTTCGTAAAGCGTACCTTTCTGCGCACGGAGCTTGCCGTTAGATCCTCCGCCCACACCTAACAAGCCGCCATTGTCGCTGGAGAAAAAAATCAGGGTGTTGCTGCTCAGTTTTCTGGCTTCTAGTGCGGCGACGACTCGTCCGACTTGCTCATCGAGACAGGTGATCATCGCGGCATACATCCGGCGCTCCTTTTGCGCGATGTGCGCGTAGCGTTTCACGTATTCGGCGGGTGCTTGCAAAGGCGTGTGGGGGGCGTTGAATGGCAAGTAGAGGAAAAAGGGTTTTTTCCCTTGCGTCTGCTCGATCACACGCACGGCTTCATCGCCGAGCAAGGTCGTGGCGTAGCCTTTGTCTTGACACTCCTGATCGTTGCGATGCCAATCGAGACCACCATCACGCGACAGTGTGAAAAAATCGATGGCACCATTGTAGTGGCCGTACTGAGTGTCGAATCCGCGTTGGGTGGGCAGGTAAGGCGAAGCAAAGTGCCCGAGGTGCCACTTGCCAACGATATGCGTGGAGTAGCCCGCTTCCTTGAGAGCCTGCGGCAGGGTTCGTTCATCGAGAGGCAGTCCGTATTGAGCCCATGGTCTTACCACGCCGACTTGTAAGCCATGGCGGATCGGATAGCGGCCCGTCATCAATGCGGCGCGAGTGGGCGTGCACACGGGTAACACGTAAAACTGCTCCAGCTTGGCTCCACGATCCGCGAGTTTGTCGAGATGAGGTGTTTTGATCTCGCTGCCATGCCAGCCGACATCCGCCCAGCCGAGGTCATCAGCGATGATGACGATGACGTTCGGACGCTCCGCGCTTGCTTTGGATGAACTGAAGCAAACGATGGAAAATAATGATAGGATCAGAGAGGTGATTTTCACTTGTTAGAAGTTGGCTTTACTTGGTGGCGGAGGTTTTTTAGTAGTGCTTTTCCGTGGCATTCGTTCCAGTGCTTTCATTTCGGTAGTCTGCCCGTCGTCTCCTTGTTGCTTCATCCATGCATCGAGTTTTGTGCGAAGCTCGGCGAGTTTGTCGGCTAGTCTCGGCTCATGAGTAAGGTTTTGCCGATTCCAAGGATCGGCCTCGCAGTCGTAAAGCTCCTCGGCCGGGCGGTGTTGGTACTCGTGTGTGAGGCGCTGGGCATGAGCATCGCCCGCTGCAGCCATCTTTTGCCAGGCCTTGAACGTGGAGTCTTTCGTCGCGGCGTTTTGAAAAGTGGCATTCGGAGTGAGGTTTCGAATGTAGCGGAAGCGGGTGTCGCGCACGCTGCGGATGCCGTAATGATCGGATCCACCGTGGATGCCGCGAGTGGTCTGCAGACCATAGACAAAGTCTTTGTGGCTGGTGGCTGCGCCTGTAAGCACAGAAACAAAGCTGCGGCCATCGAGAATCTCTGGTCGATTCAGACCTGCCATTTCGAGCAAGGTGGGCACGACGTCGATGTATTCAATGAGTGCCTCGCTGGTCGATGACGGCTTGGTTTTTCCCGGCCAGCGCGTGATGCATCCGCTTTGTAGCCCAGCATCATAGCAGGTCCATTTGGCAAAGGGGAAGCTGTTGCCTTGCTCGCTCAGAACGATGACGAAGGTGTGATCGCGCTGCGGCGATTGCTCGAGTTGTTGCAGGAGCTCTCCGACTTGCGAATCGAAATACGTGATCTCCGCCAGATACTGGGAAAAAGCACGGCGCGTTTCGGTTGTATCCACGACCACAGGGGGCAGTTTGAGAGTAGCGGGTGGGTATGCCGAGGCATCACCTTTGTCCCATGGTGCGTGAGGCTCGTCTGATGCTGCGATAAAGAGAAATGGCCTGCCACTTTTGGTACTTGCTTGCAGGACTTTGCCAAAAGACTGCGGATTCATGCCTCCCTGGTCTAGGTATTCAAAAGGGAAAACCGATCGGGGACTAATATGGGTTTTTCCCGAAATGTGTGTCGTATAATTGGCTTGATGCAGGTAGTGTGCGATACTTTTGACCCAGTCATAGGCCATGGTGTGGTTGGGGTAAGCACCGGATTTGACAGGGTAGAGTCCGGTGTAGAGGCTGTGCCTAGTAGGTGAGCACATCGGAGCCGCTTGAAAACAGCTGTTGAATTTCATGCCCTCAGACGCGAGTTTTTCGAGATGCGGGGTTTTCGCTTGGCCACCATAGACGCCGAGGTCGCGATAGGTGCAGTCATCAGCGATAACGAGCAAAATGTTAGGCTGTGCGGCAAGTGCGGAGCCGCAGGCGATCACGGAGAGGAGGCTATAGGCGATAGATCGTAACATGCTCACGATTTATTAACAGATGCGTGTGAAGTATACCATACGATTTACCATGATGCGTCATTTCAACCGAGTCAGGATAAAGGCGCGCCTCTTGGTAGCGTCACGCTGTAAAGTGAGATTCTGGAAAAATTTGGATTTTTTTGGATTTTTATTGACAAAAGCGAAAAAACACAGAAATTGGGCTTGTCGATGTCCTCTTCCACCCAATCTAAGATTTCTCGAGACTTGATCGAACAGCTCGTACGCGAGCAGGTGTATGCCGCGATGAAGCAGCCGGCACCGCGTCAGGCTCCGAATCAGTTGTTAGTGAATATCAGTGCGCGTCATTGTCATTTGACGCAAGAAGCCGTTGAGGCGCTCTTTGGTCCGGGCTATCAGTTGAAGCCGATGAAGGATCTGTATCAGCACGGTCAATACGCTGCGAAAGAAACAGTGACTCTCATCGGCCCTCGCAGCCGTGTGATTTCCAATCTCCGCATTCTCGGACCTTGTCGTAATTTGAATCAGGTCGAGCTCGCTTACACGGATTCCATCGCACTGGGCTTCGATATCCCCGTGAAAATGTCAGGCGACATCGCGGGCACACCCGGCGGCATGCTGATGGGGCCACACGGTTATTTTGAAATGAAAGAGGGCATCATCCGCGCTCAACCGCACGTGCACATGCACCCGGATGACGCGGCGTTTTACGGTGTGAAGCATCTCGATACCATGAAGCTGAAAGTTCACGGTCCTCTCGCGATGACTTTCGATCAACTCATCGTACGTGTCGACCCCACATTCAAGCTGGAGGTGCACATTGATACCGATGAAGGCAATGCCTGCGGTCTCAAGCCCGATACTTTTTGCGAACTAACCAAGTAATTTTTTCTCACAATCAACCACATCGAACCACAAACAACCATTATGAGTGCAGCACTCGGATTCATCGAAACCAAAGGATATGTCGGCAGCGTAGAGGCTACCGATGCCATGACGAAAGCGGCCAATGTCGAACTCGTTAAACAAATTCAAACTGGTGGTGGCTTTCTCACCGTCATCGTCAAAGGCGATGTCGGCAGCGTGAAGTCCGCCGTAGCCGCAGGTGCGGATGCCGCAGGTCGCGTAGGCGAACTGGTGGGCTCGCACGTGATCGCTCGCCCGCACAACGACCTTCTGGTGCAACTCGGCATCGCTTAATTTCCAACCACTCTAACAAACTACCAATATGGCCAAACAAGCAATCGGAATTATTGAAACCAAAGGCTTCATCGCTTTGATCGAAGGAGCTGACGCCGCCTTGAAATCCGCTGACATCCAAATGACCGGCTGGGACAAAATCGGCTCGGGTCTGGTGACTGGGTTTTTCACTGGCAACGTCGCCGCTGTCAAAGCAGGTCTCGATGCCGCCGCTGCTGCTGCTGCCAATGTCGGCACAGTGACTTCGGTGCAGGTGATCGCCCGTCCACACGACGACCTCAGTAAGCTGGGAAGTTGGATCGGATAATTTTATCTGTTATCAGTTATTTATTATTGGTTATGAGTCAAATCAAAAACTAGTAACCACAATAACCATGAACTAACAACCTGCCATGCTCATCCTCATCGCCAACCTCGGTTCCACTTCTTTCAAATACCGTCTCTATCGAATGGAGTCTACGGGACAGGAAGTCTTGGCGAAAGGTGGTTATGAGCGCGTGACGGATTATGCGTCTGTGATCGAGGATGCTCTTGTCACCTTGACCAAGGATGGCGTGATCGCCTCCGCGGATGAGATCGATGCGGTCGGTTTCAAAACCGTGCTCGGCAAGGATCTCAGCGGCTGTGTGCTGGCGGATGATGCCTGCGTGAAAGCGCTGGAGGACTTCGCCGCAGTGGCCCCCGCTCACAATCCGCCGTATGCGAATGGCATCCGCCAGTTCGCCCAATCGCTGCCAAAAGCACGACTCGTCGCATTGTTCGAGACCGCGTTTTACCAATGGGTGCCGGAAGCTCGCAGCACGTATGCGTTGCCACAATCCTGGCGCGATGCGGGTATCAAGCGTTATGGCTTTCACGGCGCAAGTCACAAATTTGTCGCCGAGCGATCCGCTGAGTTGTTAGATCGCGAGGATGTTGCTGCCGGCACGGCCGCACTCTATCAGCAGGGCCCCGCCGCGATCACGGGCAAACCTCTTCGCGTTGTTTCCTGCCACCTCGGTGGCAGCAGTTCGGTCACGGGTATTCTCAACGGCGTCGCCATCGGCACCAGTATGGGATTTTCGCCGCAAAGCGGACTTCCGCAGAACAATCGCGTTGGTGACCTCGACTCAGGTGCGCTTCCCTACGCGATGAAAACGCTGGGTCTCACGCTCGAAGAAGCGGAGCGCCAACTCACGAAAGACTCGGGCTTGCTCGGTCTATCGGGTGTCAGCAATGACATCCGCGATATTAACGAAGCCAGTCAAGCAGGCCATGCGAATGCGACTCTCGCGATCGATCACCTCATCGATTCTATTCGTCACTGGGTCGGTGCTTTTGCCTGGCAAATGGGCGGGCTCGATGCCTTGGTCTTCACCGCAGGCATTGGCGAAAATGGCAAGGAACTTCGTGCCGCGGTTTGTGACGGGCTTGAAGAGTTCGGCTTGATTCTCGATGAAGAACGCAATGCGGCCTGCCGCGCGATCGAGGCAGAGTTGCAGGCGGATCACTCACGCGTCAAAGTCTTCGTTATTCCCGCAAACGAAGAACTCGTGCTCGCTCGCGAAGTCTATCGCAAAATTTCTTCTCTCTCGTAAATAAACTTTTTCTCAAACCATCATCAACAACTAACGAAACACACATATGGCTAAACAAGCAGTAGGACTATTGGAAACACGCGGGCTCGCCTGCCTCGTCGTCGGCGTTGACGCGATGCTGAAATCCGCAAACATCGAACTCGCCGGTCCGATGAAACAAGTCGGCAGCGCTCTCTGCAACGCTGTCATCACGGGCGACGTCGCTGCAGTCAAAGCCGCGATCGATACCGGAGCCGCGGCTGCCAGCAGCTGTGGTGAAGTGGTGAGCGCTCATGTCATCGCCCGTCCTGACGACGCGATTGACGGCGTTCTTCCGAAAGACGCCGCCGCCCGCGCTCCTCGCAAGTAACCGGTGAAGCCGCGCTCGCTGCGATGTCGTAGCGAGCGTGCTTTCCCTAACGAAAAATTCGTATGTTTCTTGCAGAAGTCATCGGCCAGGTCGTGGCAACGAAAAAAGACGAGCATCTCACGGGCCGCAAGCTCCTGATTCTCCGTCCCAAACTCGTTGACGAAAAGGACAATAAACAATTCAAGAACGGTCAGAATACGGTCGTAGCAATCGACACCGTTGGTGCCGGGGTAGGGGAGTTGGTATTGTTCTGTCAGGGCAGCAGCGCCCGTCAAGCCGGCGACCTCAAGCCCGTCCCTGTCGATGCCGCCGTCGTCGCCATCGTTGACCGCGTGGAGGTGCTGGGGACTACGGTATATAAAAATCAATGATCAGACCGATGCGTCTGATCAGTCAAATCTGACGGATCACTCAAAACAAACTTCTCATGACTCTCGATCAAAAACAAATCCAGTCCGTGGTGGAAAGCGTGCTTTCGCGCTTGCAGGCGGCGAATGTCACTGCGGCACCTGCCGTGAAAAAAGATGGTTGCGGCTGTGGCTGCCCCGGTGTCGATGGCGACTATGGTGTTTTCACATGCGTGGACAAAGCCGCTGATGCCGCTCATCACGCTCACCTGAAATTGAAAAAAGCTGGCATCGGCGCGCGGGCCAAGGTGATCGAAATCGTCAAAACGCTCGCTGTGGCGAATGCCGAGCCATGGGGCAAGTTTGAGATGGAAGAGACCAAGATCGGTCGCGTCGATCACAAGATAGGCAAGTTGCTGATCACGAAAAATGTTCCGGGTGTCGAATACCTGCGCCCCGATGCAATGAGCGGTGATGGCGGCATCATGATGGAAGAGTTTGCCCCCTTCGGAGTCATCGGTGCCATCCTTCCCGTCACGCACTCGGTGCCGACACTCACGGGTAATGTCATCAGCATGGTTGCCGCGGGCAATGCGATTGTTTTCAATCCGCATCCTGGTGGTGCTCGCAGTGCTGCGATGGCCGTGCGAGAGTACAACAAAGCGATTGAACGCGAACTGGGTATCTCGAATCTCATCACCTGCATTGAGCAGCCGACGCTTGAGTCGTTCAATCTCATCTGCAAAAACGAACAGATTCCCTTGCTTGCCATCACCGGCGGTCCTGCCGTCGTGAGTGCGGCGATGAAATCTGGTAAGCGCTCCATTTGCGCGGGACCAGGCAATCCTACGGTTGTCGTCGATGACTCCGCCGATCTCGCCAGAGCCGCGCGCAGCATCATCGAGGGCGGTGGCTTTGACAACAATCTCTTATGCATCGGCGAAAAAGCCGTGTTTGTTGTCGGTTCGGTGTTCAATCGCTTTATGGAGGAATTGGAAAAAGCCGGAGCCGCGCGACTCAATGCAGCGCAAATCGACTCCCTAACGAAAGCTGCCTTCACCTACAAAGAAACCGATGGCGGCTGCTCACATGCAGCGGTGAATCGCGATCTGATCGGTGCCGATCCCGCCGTACTCGCCCGTCATGCCGGTGCGAGTGTTTCTAGCAGTGCGCCGATTTTGTTTGGCGAAACTAACGCTGATCACCCCTTTGTGCAAGAAGAGCAAATGATGCCGATGATCCCCATCGTCGCTTGCCCCGATTTCGCCACGGCTGTGAAACACGCCAAACAAGCCGAGCACAACTACCGCCACTCCGCAATGATCCATACCCGCAACGTCGACAACATGACGGCGATGGCGAAAGAAATGGACACTACGATTTTTGTGAAAAACGGTCCCAGCACCGCCGGTCTCGGTCTCGGTGGCGAGGGCTACCTGTCCTACTCCATCGCTACTACCACGGGCGAAGGCATCACCACTCCGAAAACCTTCACCCGCGTCCGCCGCTGCGTGCTCGTGGACAACCTTCACATCATCTAACAACTGCACCGTTCATGCTCGTCTGTCGTATCGTAGGCAATGCCGTTGCCACCCACTGCCACCGCTCGCTCAGCGGGAAAAAGCTGTTGCTCTGCCAGCAGCTCGGCGATGAGGATACGATGATCGGCGCGCCGTTCGTTGCGATTGATCTCTTCGGTGCCGGTCTGCACGAGCGGGTGCTCGTGAGCACAGACGGCCTCGGTGCCCGTCACCTCGTCGATGACGATTCCTCGCCGATCCGCATGTTTGTGCAAGGCATCATTGATGAGAAACAACAAGCAGCGATATGAGAATCGGACAAGTCATCGGCAAAACCGTCATGAGCGTGCAAGATGCCGCGCTCAAGGGCGGGCGCTGGCTGATTGTTAGCCCACTGGATGCCTCGCAGTTTTCCGAAGCTTGTGCGAAAAAACAAAAGATCTCCTCTCAGTCCTCGCTGATCGTTTACGATAACCTCGGTGCCGGAGAAGGCGATATCATCGGCTTCAGCGAGGGAGCTGAGGCCACCGCGCCTTTTCCTGAACCGATCCCCATCGATGCCCTGTGCATCGCGATTTTCGACTCCATCGACTACACACCCTATCTCGCAGTCTAATCATTTTACCCTAACAACATTTTATGAAAAAAGTCATCACCGCCGCCGACGCCGAAGCCATGATCCGCAGTGGCAATATCACCATTCCTGCCGGAGCCGTTGTCACGCCCGCCGCGAAAGATGTGTTTGGCAGCGCCAACAAATCGTATGGTGTGAGTGCCGCCGCGCCGAAAAAAGTGGAGCCGATTCTGCCCGACTACGAATACCACTGGACACCGGGCAAGGACCCGAAAACACCCGCCGAGATCGATGCCTTTTTCCATTCTCCCGCCATCACCAAACTCAAAGAGCGCATGGTCGAGATCGGCCAACGCATGTGGGCTCGTGAATACACCGATGGCAACGGCGGTAACCTGACGATCCGCGTGGGGGATAACCTCGTGCTCTGCACCCCGACTCTCGTCTCGAAAGGCTTCATGACAGTCGAGCAAATGGGCCTTGTCGATCTGGAAGGCAATCAGCTCGCCGGAACATTCAAGCGCACCTCCGAGTGCATGACGCACCTCGCGATCATGAAGCGCCAGCCCAAAGCGAAAGCCTGCTGCCACGCCCACCCACCACACGGGACTGCCTTCGCCGTCGCAGGTGTGCAGCCACCGACCTGCATGATTCCTGAGGCCGAAGTGTTCCTTGGTCAAATCGGCATGGCGGAATACCGCACGCCCGGTACTCCCGCGAATGCGGAAGTCGTGGGCAATGCCGCCGTCGATCACATGGCCGTGCTAATGGTCAATCACGGCGTCATCACCTGGGGCAAAGACATTGAGGATGCTTACTGGAAAATGGAGAACGTCGAGTCGTATTGCAAGACCGTCTGGGTTGCCTCGCAACTCAACGGCGGCAATCTGCTCACCATCACCGGTGGCCAAGCGAAAGAACTCATTGCCCTGCGCAAGATGCTCGGCATGGACGACAAGCGCGCCAACTGGAAAGAGTGCGAACTCTGCGACAACGCCGAGTTCCGCCCCGGCACCGTCTGCAACATCGGAGGCCCGGCAGCATC
The DNA here is from genome assembly GCA_945888515.1 of Akkermansia muciniphila. Taxonomy (GTDB): domain Bacteria; phylum Verrucomicrobiota; class Verrucomicrobiia; order Verrucomicrobiales; family Akkermansiaceae; genus UBA956. The sequence continues at coordinate 179,715 of CAMDAD010000002.1, forward strand.
GTCAGGCACCGCCAGCAATGCCGACGCCGAAGCCCTGGTCAAAGCCATTACCGACCAAATCATGGCGGGCTTGAAGTAACCGTGGCGGCGGATTCCATCCGCCAAGCCCAATGGATCAAGCATCGTTAAAATAATCAGAGTCGATTTTCTTTACCTCATAGTGGGAGGCTGTGGCGACTCCCACATTGTGATCAAACATTAATTTAGAGAGTTGCTGCCCATCGATCAAAATGATTTTCGTTTCGATGCGTGCCGCGAAATCTTTTGCTTCTGCTGTGAAGGATGAGGTGGTGATGAAAATGCCTTTCTTGGCTCGCTGACCTTGCAGCGCTCCCGCGAATTTCTGGATCTCTGGTCGTCCTACGGTTCCCTCCCAGCGCTTTGCTTGCAAATAAATGATGTCGAGTCCGAGAGGATCTTCATTGATGATGCCATCGATTCCCTCATCACCACTGCGACCAAGAGCCTTGCCCGCGTCCTTGCGACTGCCTCCGTAGCCCATGCGAACGACAAGATCCACTACGACGCGTTCAAGAAAATCCGGAGGGCTAGCCATGATCTGCGACAATAAATCGTTCTCGATTTGCCGCCTGACTTGGAGGTAAGCGTTTTCAAGAATTTCCTCAGGCGTTTGTGAATTTTCAACTTCTTCGATTTGCGGCGTGGGCACTTCCTCATCTTTGCGCCGGTTGCGAAATTCACGATACTCTTCATAGTCTTGCAACACACGCAAGTCGATGCGTTCGGGATTTTCCAGCAGTAATTGTTGTCCGCGCGGAGTAATCTGGGAAATGGCCCGGCGAGGTGCGCAGAGCAAGCCTGCCTGAATGATATGAGACTTGGCCCATCCAATGCGATTATCAAATAAACGCGCTCCACCGCTCGGAAGCATCTCGCGGCGTTCCTCCTCCGTTAGGTAGAATTGCTCGGCGAGTTGCGCCACAAGATCGCGATTCAGATGCTCTTTGCCATCGGCATGGGCGAGGAGCAGAGGACGCATCAGGGATTGGAAATCGGGGATAGCCATAGGTCGTGAATTTCTAACCAACGCTGACAGTTACAGTCGATTCTGCAAGCAGTATTTGGAGCGCCATGCCCCGCTGTGCGGGTTGGCTAATGATTTTTTTGGGGGGAATTATACCCGGGCTAGCGTCGAAGCACCGCAATCCCGCTCAGCGGGGCATTCATAGGCAACGATGTTGCCTTAGCTAGGCTGCCATCTCAAAAACTTCTAAGGATGGAATCTTGCCTCATCCGAACTCATGTCCCGCAAAACGTTTGGTAGCGGGGGGAATCGGTAGGGGGAGGAGTGGTGAAGGTTTCGTCCGATGTCTCGTCGAAGGGGCGTGTGACAGCCGACAGAAGTTTTTGGAATGGGGCGAAATCGGAGTGAAGGGTGGCGGCGTTGAGGGCTTCTTCCACCTTGTGATTGCGCGGGATCACTCGAGGATTGGCGCTCTTCATTTTCCGTATTATTTCTAACGAATCTTCGGACTGTCGGGTCAGTCGATTTTTCCAATCCGCATGCCAACCAGCGAAGGTGGGTTCTGGGAAAGCGGGATGATCGAGCGACGCGATACTGGAGAGGGTGGTGAAGGTGCCGGTGAAGTCAATCTTGCTCGCCTGCATCCAATCCAACAAACGCTGGACGAGAGCGAGGTCATCGGCTTCTTTGTTGAAAATTCCCAGCTTGGCGCGCATGCGGTCTAACCAAACATTCTGAAAGATTCCTTGGAACTGGTTGAGTGCTTCATTGGCGAGTTCGACTGCTTGTTTTCCGTCAGTATGGAGCAAGGGAATCATCGCCTCGGCGAGGCGGGCGAGGTTCCAGCGGGCGATCGTGGGTTGATTGGCGTAGGCGTAGCGACCGTCGCGGTCGATGGAGCTGAAGACGGTATCGGGATCATAGCGATCGACGAAGGCGCAGGGGCCGTAGTCGATGGTCTCGCCGCACAGTGCCATGTTATCGGTATTCATTACGCCGTGAATGAAGCCGACCTGAAGCCACTGTGCGATGAGTGAGGCTTGGCGTTTCATGATGGCATGAAAAAATTCCAGATTGGTGGCCTCGGCGAGATCGGGGAAATGGCGGCGGCGGGTGTAATCGGCAAGCGCGCGCAGAGCGGCCTGGTCTTGATGGGCGGAGACCCATTGGAACGTGCCTACGCGGATGTGGCTGGAGGCCACGCGGGTGAGGACCGCGCCGGGGAGTTCTTCGTTACGGAAGATGTTCTCGCCCGTGGTGGAGACCGCGAGGCTGCGGGTGGTAGGAATGCCCAGTGCGTGCATCGCTTCGCTGATGAGGTATTCGCGGAGCATGGGGCCGAGGGCGGCGAGCCCGTCTCCGCCGCGCGAGAAGGGAGTGCGGCCGCAGCCTTTGAGCTGGATATCGAAGCGTTGGTTGTCCGGGGTAAGTTGCTCCCCTAACAGAATCGCGCGGCCATCGCCGAGCGTCGTGAAGTGACCGAATTGGTGACCGGCGTATGCCTGAGCGATGGGCTTGGCACTGGGTGGAAGAATGTTTCCCGTGAATAGCCCGGCTTGGTCGGGTTGTTGCAGGATTTCTGGATCGAGCCCAAGTGAGCGGGACAGGGCCTCGTTGAAAACCGCGAGACTAGGATGTTTTACTGCGGTGGGCCTCGCTTCGCGGAAGAGTAGCGAGGGCAAGCGTGAGTAGGAGTCGTCGAGATTCCAGCCAGCGGTGGTGGGAAATTGTGAAGGATGGATCGTCATGGATGCGTCACGTACCGAAGAGTCTGTCGCCCGCATCACCGAGTCCGGGGAGGATGTAGCCGTGATCGTTGAGGCATCGATCGAGGGCGGCGGAGAAGATCGGGACATCTGGGCAGGCTTTGGTAAAAACGGCGACTCCCTCGGGGGCGGCGACCAAGCAGGCGAAGCGAATGCTGTGCACGCCGGCGGCATGCAATTGGCGCACGGCTTCCACGGCAGAGCCGCCTGTGGCGAGCATGGGATCTAACAGAATCACGTCGCTTTCCGCGATTCCGGGTGGAAGGTTGGAGTAGTAGGTTTTCGGCAGGAGTGTCGTTTCATCGCGTTTCAGGCCGATGTGCGCCACGCTAGCTTGCGGGATCATATCAAGAAAGCCATCGAGAAAGCCGAGGCCGGCACGCAGGATGGGCACCAGCACGATAGGACGAGCGAGGCATCGGCCCTCGATGGTTTCCAGAGGAGTTGTCACGGCCATGGGGGTGGTTGCGAGATCTGCGCACAAGTAAGGTGTCATTAGTGCTGCGATGCGTCGCACACAGGCGCGGAAGACATGGGGTGGGCAATTCTTTTGTCGTAATTGCGAAAGCTCGTGCTGAATCAGGGGATGGCTGAGTTCGTGAAACATCGGATCAAGGAGCCAAGCGTTTTTTCAACTCTTCTTGGGTAATGCCCAGATTCATTGCGGCTTGTTTGAGACTGTTATCCGCTAGTTCGACCGAGCGTTGTGCGATTTGGGAAACGACCCAGTTGATGATATTACCAGAGGGCGCGGAGTTGAGGATGCGATCAATGGCGTCATCAATTTTGATCCGCGACACAACGGGTGCTGAGGCGAGTGGGATATCAGCAGGCAGAAGCACCGATGACGAGGCAAGCGCACAGGCGCGGGCGATGGTGTTTTCCAACTCGCGCACATTTCCGGGCCAGTGGTGTGCTTGCATCGCGCCGATGGCTTCTTGCGACAGGCGGATGCGTGCCATGCCATTCTTGCGGGTGATCCGTTGCAAGAAATATTCGGCAAGCAGAGGAATGTCATCCTTGCGATCGCGCAGCGGCGGGATGCGCACCTCCACCACGTTCAGGCGGTAATAGAGGTCCTCACGGAATCGACCTGCCTCCACTTCCGCTGCGAGATCCTTGTGGGTGGCGGTGATGATACGAACATCGCTAGTGATAGTTTCGTTAGATCCCACCCGTGAGAACGTGCCGTCTTGGAGAACGCGCAGGAGTTTTACCTGAATCGATAGCGGCATATCGCCGATTTCGTCAAGGAACAGCGTGCCGCCATCGGCTTGTTCGAAGCGTCCGGCCCGGCGTGCGATGGCACCGGTAAACGAGCCTTTTTCATGACCGAACAATTCCGATTCCAGCAAATTCTCCGGGATGGCACCGCAGTTGATCGGGATCATCTCCTTGAGCCGGCGCGGGGAATATTCGTGGATTGCTTTGGCGATCAGTTCCTTGCCTGAGCCGCTCTCACCTGAAACCAGAACAGGTGCATCCGAGCGGGCGACGCGGCCGACGATTTTGAACACATCCTGCAAAGCGCGCGAGACGCCTATGATTTTCACGCGACCGTCGAAGGCCTGTTGTGCGGGTGAGGAAGTATCGGCGCTGCGGCGGTCCTCGGCGAGTTGCAGGGCGGACTCGAGAACGGAGCGGAGTTCGAAAGGGAGTGACTCCTTACGCAACACATCGTGGGCTCCGCGCTGCGTGGCCTCGATCACCTGTCCTGTAGACGGGAAGCCAGCGATCAGAATCACCAGCGTGGATGGGGACTGTGACTTGATTTTTCCCAGCAACTCCATGCCATCGAACGGTTGTAAGTCGATGGAAGCCAGCACCACGTCCAGATGAGTTTTGGCAACGATTTTTGTGGCATTATCGGCATGATCCGTTCGGAGAATCTTCAGTCCTTTGGCCGCAAGGTGCTTGGTTGCCCAATCGAGAAATTCTATTTCCTGATCGACAATGAGAATCGTTTGCTCAGTTGTGGTTTCGGGCATGGGCAGGCACGAGCAAAGCAGATTGTGAAAAATAGGCACGCAAAAACCGACAAACAAGACACAGATTGTGGAAGAATGAGGGAATTTCATAAGTGCCAGAGACGCACGAGTCGCGGCTATGAAACTTGCCATGTGTTTGCAATTCGTTAAACTACCGCTGTGAGAGAGATGACAGGATGGAAGGTCAATGTGGATGAAGTGCGCTTTCTGCCTGAACTAGAGGCTCCAGCGGAAAAACCTTATCCGTTTCTCTATGCGATCACTATCACGAATGAATCCGATGAAACGGTGACTCTACGTGGGCGTAAATGGGTGGTGCGAGAGGACTCGGGCGATACCGTAGTCGTCGAGGGCGAAGGCGTCGTGGGAGAAATGCCCGTATTAGAAAAAGGCAGCCACTTCAGTTACAATAGCTATCACGTGGTGGCTGATTCCGCGACGGTAGTGGGCGCGTATTTCGGCGAGACGGACGGTGGGGAGCAGGTCTTCACGCGGATTCCAGAATTTCGTTTGATGGTGCCGTAATGTAGTGGCGGGGGACTCAGAATTTCTTGAAATATTGCGACACGATTCTTGACCTGACCGATAAACGGAACTAAGGAATGCGCGTCTTATGAAAGCACCCATTACTGTATCTGTTACTGGAGCCGCTGGCCAGATTGGCTATGCCTTATTGTTTCGCATTGCTTCTGGCTGGGTTTTCGGACCGGATCAGCCTGTCAACCTGCGTTTGATCGAGATCGAACCAGCCCTTCCGGCACTGGAAGGCGTGGTGATGGAGTTGGACGACTGCGCTTTTCCCTTGCTCAATGAAGTGGTGCCTACCGCCGATTTGAACGAAGGTTTCCGCAACACAAATTGGGCCCTACTCGTAGGATCGGTGCCGCGTAAGGCAGGTATGGAGCGAGGCGATCTCCTAGGAATCAACGGCAAAATTTTCACCGGTCAGGGCAAAGCAATCGCTCGCAATGCGGCCAAGGATGTGCGTGTGCTGGTAGTGGGTAACCCCTGCAACACCAATGCTCTGATCGCCATGAACAATGCTGATGGAGTGCCGAAAGATCGTTTCTTCGCGATGACTCGTCTCGATGAAAATCGTGCGAAAAGCCAACTGGCGAAAAAGGCGGCCGTGCATCAATCGAAAGTCACCAACATGTGCATCTGGGGCAATCACTCGGCGACACAGTATCCCGATTTCACCAATGCCAAAATCAATGGTCGCCCCGTCACTGAAGTGATCTCGCACGTCGAGTGGCTTAAGGGCGAATTCATTTCCACTGTGCAACAGCGTGGTGCGGCGATCATCAAGGCACGTGGTGCCTCCTCCGCGGCATCGGCGGCCAATGCGGCACTCGATACCGTGAAGAGCCTAATCACTCCGACACCAGCCGGTGACTGGCACAGCGTAGCAGTTTGCTCAGATGGTTCCTATGGCATTGAAAAAGGACTGATGGCTTCGATGCCGATTCGCACCATCGAAAACGGCAAATGGGAAGTCGTGCAAGGGGTGCCGATTGATGCCTTCAGCCAGGAGAAAATCGACCTCACCATCAACGAGCTCAAGGAAGAGCGCGATGCGGTGAAAGACCTGCTGCCGAAGTAAGTTTTTCTCTAACAAAAAAGCCGCTGCCGAAATGCAGCGGCTTTTTTATGAAACGCCGCCTCGTTTGCGATCGAAGCGCTTCAGGATGATGGCGGCGAGGTGGTGGGCGAGGTGCTCCTTGCTATCGCGTGGGAGCTTGGTATTTTCCTCCGCTTCAACGATCAGGACTTCATTCTCGTGTGAGTCAAAGCCGATGCTCGATTGGGATACGTCATTCGCGATGATCATATCGCATTTCTTCGCGAGCAGTTTCGTCCGCGCATTGGTTTCGAGATCTTCTGTTTCCGCTGCGAAGCCTACCAAGTATCCTGTGAAGCCGTGAACCGAACGTGCCGAGCCAAGGATGTCTATCGTTTTTTTGAGCGTTATAGTGATGAACTCGTCGGACTTCTTGATCTTTTGCGTCGCGACTTCCACAGGCGTGTAGTCGGCCACGGCAGCACAGAAAATGGCGATATCGACGCGGGGCAACGCATGTGCTACGGCATCATGCATGTCTTGAGCTGACTCCACGGGGAGGTAGTCCACATGATGAGGCACATCCAGAGAAGTAGGCCCTGAGATCAGCAGCACTTGATGCTGTTGTTTGACAAAAGCATGTGCCAGCGCGTAACCCATGCGGCCCGATGAGCGATTGCTGAGAAATCGCACGGGATCAATGGGCTCACGAGTGGGCCCGGCAGTGATGAGAATTTTCACACGTTCGGAATAAGGCGCATTCCTAAGAGCACGCAGACTACTTCTTTTTTGTCTCGTCTGGCGGTGTTACTCCGACGGGCGGAGTGGTTGCTGACACGGGAGGCTTAGTAGCCGTCGCCGGTTTTGCTTCTTTGGGTTTTGCCTCTTTGGGTTTTGCCTCTTTGGGTTTTGCCTCTTTGGGGCGCGATACTGGAGCTGTCGTGGGTTTCGCCTCTTTGGGTTGCGGTTCTGGAGCGGGAGTAGAAGTGGTTTCGCTGTTCTCCTCAGAGTTAGCTGTTTTTGCGAGCTCTTCTTTCAGTTTTTCGAGAGCTTTTTTGCCTTCTTCGATGTCCGTTGCGGAAGCGATGGTGGAAATCTCTCCGAGGATCGATTTGGCATCGTTATCGCCATTTTGAATGGCGATGTTTGCCCAGGCCCATGCTTGAGGGATGTTTTGTTTGGTTCCTGCACCGGATGCCATGAAGCGAGCAACGGCGGAGGCCCCTTGGGCATTGCCGCGGCGGGCAGATGCTTCATAGAGTTGTCCGGCCTGTGAGTAGTTTTGTGCGACACCGTAGCCTTTTTCGTAAAGAGTGGCGAGGTTGTTCATGGCGATGACGTTGCCGGATTGTGCTGCGCGCTGGAACCAGCCAGCGGCGGCGGAGGGATCCGCCACACCCATCGAGCCAGAGAGGTAAAATAGCCCCATCTCATTCTGTGCCTGCGGAATGCCACCGACTGCGGCATTCAGTAAGTAATCGTAGGCCTGGCGGGCGGCATCGACTTTTTCCTCCGGCTTGCGTTCGTCGGGATCTGGAGCTTGAAGCAGTTTGGCGGCGTAGCGGTAGTTGCCGATCGGGTTGCCTGTTTCCGCTGCTTTGCGTAACCAATCAGTGCCTTTTACTGCGCTCTTCTCAGTGCCTTCTTTTCCTTCGAAATAGAAATCCGCAGCTCGCAGTGCGCAATCCACTTGTTTGTTAGCACCTCCCAGTTCGTATTGGGCCAGTGCAGTTTTGAAGTTTTTTTTCACACTCTCCTCGAAGTCGCCGAGGGCTAGGTAGGCGTCGTATTGCTTTTCCTCGATGGCTTTGGCTAACAACTCACGTCCTTGCGCTTCATCGCGCACGGTTTGATCGCCATTGAGCATGCGCGAGCCAGTGGCAACGAGAGCGCTTTTGTCTCCCAGCGTGATGGCTTTCTGATAGAAAGCGAGCGCTTTTCGCGGATCAACTCTGTCGGGAAACTCTTTGGTAGCTTCGTAGAGGCGGGCGAGGCCGAGAATGGATGAGATGTCGCCTGCCTCACTGGCTTGATTCCACCAATTGACAGCTTCATCGAAGTTCGGTTTGTCGTCGATCATGCCTTTGATGTAGGCTTCCCCGAGTATGCGGCCTGCATTGGCTGGATCTTTTTTGGCGGCTTCTACCAGGGTCTTCTTGCCCTTTTCGCGTTCGGATTTTTCCTTCGAGCTGAGGAGAATGAGTGACAACCGATAGATCGCGTCCTTTTGTCCGGAGTCACTGGCTTTTTGATACAATTCGATGGCCTTCTCACGGGAACTTTCCACACCACGTCCGGTCTCGTGGGCGAAACCCATCAGGAATAACGCGTCGCTGTTGCCTTTTTCTGCGAGCGGGCGCGCGATGTCGACGGCCTTGACGTGACGACCCTCATTGAAGGCGGTGAGAGCTTCTTTCATCGGACCTTCGATGGTCGCGGGCATTGTTGTTTCATTTTCTTTGCTATCGAGGCTGATGGCCGCCTGTGACGTGCTGAGCAAAAGAAGGAGGGCGAGAGGGTAAAGGGTCTTGCGTTTCATAGTAGTGTGCTGGGGTGAATTTTCTATTCAAATGAGTTGTTTTGCAAGTAGTAGATCAAGTAAATTTAGTTAGTAAAACTGAAATGTTTGTGATCCATCAGGAGGCGTCCGATGATGGTGAACTGGGTTTACTCTCCGCTGCGGGAGGCGGTGACTTCGCGTCCGAGTCTTTTTTGGCACCGCTCTGATAGGAGGCGGAACGGTAGTCGGTCTGATAGAATCCGCCACCTTTGAAAATGATACCGCCTCCCGTGCCGAGCAAGCGTCTGACTTTTCCGCCTTTGCCGCAGAGCGACGGGGGGCAAGTTTCGAATTTTGCATCTTTCATGCTTTGAAAGATTTCGAAGCGTTTGCCGCAAGTTTCACATTCGTAATCGTAATTAGGCATAGTAGGTTCAATGGAGTGGCGTGGCCGTCATCGTAGAGAGATGCAGGGCAAATGCAAGTGCGCGATGTAGAATCCCCTTACTCGCTTGGGTGAATGTCCAGGATGTTACCATCGAGAAAACCGCGAATCTGAAGAGAGTTGTCTTTTTGTAAAATGAGGCTGACCATGCCAGTGCGACCTTGGTGAAACAAAGTGGCGCCTTTCACCTCGCACTCGGCAGTCCAATGGGACGGAATGCGCTCGGTGTTTGGGAAGTCGGCATGCGAGGCGATGACAGCCTCCGGATGCGTGTGATGCAGCAGGTCGTGAATCGTATGCGGGTGAAGGCTATGCCGTCCCGTCACTATCACATCACATCGCAGGTTGGGTTGCTGTGCAAGCAACGTTGAGACGCTAACGGCCCCGGCATCGTTGAGGAAAAGAATCCTGTAGTCGTGAAAATGGAGCAGATAAATCGCGCAGCGGTTGTCGGCAATCTCTCGCAAATCCTGTGGTTCTGGAGTTTGCAGGATCTCCCAGAGCACGTCGCTAGTCTGCCTCAGACGCGCTGCGTTCTCCAGGCAGTAAAGGGGTATCTGTTGGCATGCTGCTGTTTTTTGCAAAGTTCGGAACGAGGGTGTTCTGGCACTCGGGACAGGCGAGATGATCTGACGCAGGGGCAAGTGCTGCATGGCCGGTGTGCCGCCACCCATATGAGCGGCCTCCGGATGGCTCATCAATAGGGTATCAGGCTGGCTCCCAAAGTGCTGCAAGGAGGGAAGAACGATGGAGCGAAAGGCACGGGTGTTGCCACAATCGAGCAATACATCGGCATGGCGGCACTGCACCAATGCGGCGCCTCCCCCACGGGGGAGATCGTAGATGCGGATGCTATCACGCTTCGGCGTATGATGAGACATCATTGCGTGACCACCGGGAATCTTTGAAAATAAAGCCGAGCAATCGATACAGGATCGGGCTACCCAGCCATTGATGCGGTTGCTGACGATTGCGAGAGGGTTTGATACAATAGAAATGCCCGCTGAGAAAAGGGCCAATCCTAGCAGGCATGCGACGAGTGGCGTAAGCGCGAGATTGGTGATGATGGACACCGGCGTGAACATACTAAAATAGCGGATCGTCAGTGGTGCGGAGCCGATGCAGGCGGAGGTGGAAATGACGAGGGATTGCAATAGTTTCTGCCAAGACTCGCCGACACGGATTTGCCATGGTGTGTATAATTCACGTGGTAGGTATGAATCGTTCCAAGCAAGTTTTTCGACTGATTTTTGACACAACGAGAGACCGATAGAAATCACGGCAACGATGCCGTAGGACAGCTGTACTCCCGCGAGAAAAAGCAAGTTGCTATCGAGCAAGAGGCCGATGATTGCCACCGCAGCGAGGGCTTGCATCAGATCGGCCCGCCGTTGCAGAAGGAAGGCCGACAAAAACACCGCGGCCATCCATGCGGCGCGAACGGATGGAGGCGATGCACCAGTGAGCCATGCATAGCCGAAGATGGCGGGGATGAGCAATAGAATCGCATAGCGCCGAGGCACTCTGCAGAATTGCAATACCAGCCATAAAATGATCGCAACGAGATTCACATGCTGACCACTTACGGAGAACAGATGCAGAGTGCCTGTGTGGCGGAATGGATCCAATACCGGATCTCTTGAGACAGGTTGCCGCCCCATCACCATGGCGAGAATGACTTTCACTTCATCACTTTGAGGATCAAGACCTTGCGTGATGGACCGCTGAAATGCATCGCGCGCTGCTGTGGTGGCTCGCCAAAATGCAGTCGGTGGCTGGGTCGCTCGCCATTCGCGTAGCATGCATTCCGCGACAATACCGTGTCGTATCATGTGGGCGGCGCGGTCGAATTCCCCCTCATTTCTTGAGCCAGTGATTGGTTCCCAGTAGCCCTTCGCCTCGATGATTTCTCCTAACCGTGGTGGTTTTTCGAGGCCGGAAATCAGGATTGTTTTTCCTGTGCCGAATGCTGGTGTAGATTCTTCGATAGCGGCCTCGCATTGCCAAGATTGCTGATGCGTGTCAGGCGTTTCTAGGATTTTCGCGCGAAAGCTCATCCAGACACCGCCACTGATGGTAGCACGCTGGGTGTTCAGTTGCTGCACACGATACTGGTGGAGGCTTGCACACAAGATGGTTAATAAGGCTCCTAGGATGGCAAATCGGCGCGATGCGAAGAACAACGAGCCTACAAGAAACATCCATAAGAAACCCCAAGTTAGCGATGGTGCGTCGATAGTAAATACCGCACAGCAACAGCAGAACGCAAGGCAGGGCAAGCGATGTCGCTCAACCCAATGAAGAAAAATGGCTCTGTTCTCAGACCAAGCCCCACTCGTGTAGTTTATGGCGGGCATTGGCAGAGTGTCGTGTTTCGGGGAATTGCTGCATGACCTGCTGCATGATACCCACCGCTGAATCGCGATCGTTCATGTCACCATCATACAACTCGGCGAGTCGGAAGAGAAAATAGGCGGCATTATTCTCGCTCCAAGCATACTGTTCCAGAACTTCACGGATCGTTTGAATGGCCGCGCTAGAGTCGTGGAGGAATTCGCGTTGAATTTTGACAATCTCCACCCACGGCAGTCGATTGGTGGGATCAGCGGCAGCAGCTTCGCGGAAGGCTAGCATAGCAGCATCGTAGTCGCCTTGCGCAAGCTTGGAGCGAGCCTCGGACATGTTGTCTTTTTCCACGATTTCGCCACTGTCGTAAATGGTATGTGTCGCACGATGAGCGATGATGGGCAGTACGTAAGCAACAAAAACGATGCCCGCGTAGCCTGCCGTGAGAAAGGTCAACAGGATGCCGGTAAAGGTGGAGGTGTTGTCCTTATCTTCGGCGAGGTCGCGCGCGGCGTTGACGGTTTCATCGACGTCGGTTTCTCGAGCCTTGAGTGACTTGATCAATTCTCCGAGCGCGGCTTGTTCGGCGGGATTTTTACTCTCGTTGAGGAAATCCTGCAGTAGATCACTGCGCAGTTCGTTCTCGCTGATGACAGCGGCGAGAAGTTTCGTATCCGCAACGGATTCTTTGGTGCGGAGATGGTTCACCCATCCCAATGAAAGGAGGGCAATGGCGACGAGGTGGAAAGCGATTTTCATTATGATGGCGAAGAAGTATGTAGTAGGATTGATCAGTCGGTCATTCGTTAGAGTCGTTTGGCATTGCGACCCTCATCGATCAATTTCCAGAAATGTTTGGATTGTGCTAGGGCTTCGTCTTCAGCAACAGGCATTTTCGAGCGGAAGAGAAAATCAGATAGTGTGCCTTTGTGCAACACGCGATGCACGATCACGGCTCCGTCTTTAACTTCGAAATAAATGCGCCAGTCACGCGTGCGGAAACGATAGAGTTTTTTGTTGTCGCGCTCGATCAGGCCATATTTGTCGCCGTCGAGGCGCTCTAGATCGCTTTTTTGCACATGGAATTGATCGAGCAATTCCAACTGCTCCATCGTGCCCATCTGCGACATTTCCCCGGCACTGAGTTCATTGAAGACAATTTCCAACACGAGGTGACAGTGAAAAGTTTCGAGGGATTTGGCAAGTTTGCAGTTGGGATTTTCTGCGAATTCCATTTGAAATCAATTGGGCCGATTTAGCCTTAGCTCTCTAAGGGTGCGATTCTAAGTGGAGCAGATCATCGGGTTCGTCTCATGGATCTACTATTTTTATCGTATCAGGATAGGTCACTGCCCGTTAGAGGTGGTCGAACACGAAGAATCGCCTCGCCCTGCTGCCAGGAGCTGTGTCTTGACTTTCTCCGCGCGATGCAGGGCCTGCTCGCCAAGGAAGGTGGCGTGACCCATTTTGCGGCGCTCGATGGCACGTTTCTTGCCGTAAAGATGGAGCGCGGCGGAACGGTCATCGAGCACGATGGACCAGTCCGGCGATTGCTCCACAGCGGGCCACATATCGCCTAACAAATTGAGCATCACCGCCGGACAGAGCAAGCGAGTGGAGCCCAGAGCCAGACCGCAGACGGCGCGCAGTTGTTGTTCGAATTGTGAGGTCTCGCAGGCATCGATGGTATGATGACCGGAGTTGTGAGGGCGCGGTGCCATTTCATTGACGAGGATGGTGCCGTCCGGTTGCAAGAAAAACTCTACGCCCATGAGTCCCACGTAGTCGAAAGCGTTGACGATGCTGGTGGCAATGGCGATGGCTTTTTCGCGAACCTCGTTAGAGAGCTGCGCAGGAGCGATGGTGAGATCGAGGATGTGATGGCGGTGTTGGTTTTCCACCGGATCAAAGCAGCGCACCTCTCCGCTGGCATTGCGGGCGATCATCACAGATAGTTCCGATTGAAAGGAAATGAAGCCTTCCAAAATTGCTCGTGGTGCTTGGAATTCCTGCCACACGAGCGATGGATCTTCGCAACCTGTGAGTTTTTTCTGCCCCTTGCCATCGTAGCCGAACGCGGACGTTTTCAGCACTCCGGGACCTTTCAAGTCGCGCATCGCCGTTGCCAATTCTTCCGCGCTGCCGACGATCCAGAACGGAGCGCAGGGGATATTTTGCGCGCGCAAAAAGGTTTTTTCCTGCTCACGATTCGCGCAGGTGGCGATGGCTGAGGCACTGGGCCGCAGCGTGACGCCTTTCGCCACGGCATCCAGCGTGGCGCGTGGAATGTTTTCAAATTCCGCCGTTGCCACATCGGCGGCAGTAATGAACTGATCGATGGCATTTGGATCATCGAAGGGCAGCTCGATGACTGCATCGCACAGTGCCGCTGCGGGTGCTTCCAGTCCTCCGGTCCAGACCAATGTGCGATATCCCATACGTTTGGCCTCCATGCAGAGCATCCGAGCGAGTTGACCGCCACCAAGTATGCCGATGGTGGAGCCGGGAGAAAAATGGGTGCTGGACATGTTAGGACAAGGGAGGAAGTTCGGCCGCGAGCACCGACTGCGTTTGCTTAGCACGAAAATCCGTTAGTTTGGCTGCGAGAGCGGCGTCGGTCGTAGCGAGTTGTGCAACGGCGAATAGCGCTGCGTTGATGGCCCCTGCTTTGCCAATGGCGAAAGTGGCGGTGGGGATGCCAGCGGGCATTTGCACGATCGAAAGCAGCGAGTCGATGCCCTTCAGCGTTTTTGATTCTACGGGAACACCCAGAACAGGAAGTTGAGTCATCGCGGCGCACATGCCAGGCAAATGCGCGGCTCCACCCGCACCAGCGATGATCGCTCGTAAGCCACGGGATGCGGCGCTGTCGGCATAGTCGTAAAGTTTCTGCGGTGTTCGGTGCGCGCTCACCACCTGTGCCTCCCAGCTGATGCCGAAATCCTCGAGTGTGCGGGCAGCGTGTTCCAGTGTGGGCCAGTCCGAAGTGCTGCCCATGATGATACCGATGACAGGTGTTGCGTTCATGTGGGGAAAAAGAAATTGAAACACGATTCCCCGCGGCGAGCAAGTCAGAAAAAACGAAGGTCGGCGATGTCTGAAACTGCAGTGACGATCGGATCAGGCTGGTGCCAGAAATTTTCGCAATGACTCCAGATCGCGGCGATAGTGAGCGATGCGATCCTTTCCCGTGCCGAGTGGGTATTCGTGGTGCTGGCAGAAGGGACCAGTAAAGTGATTCTGGCGCAGTGAGTCGAAGTAAGCCTTGCGCACGAGACCTGTGCCGAAAGCGCAGGCATCGCGATGCCAGGTTCCTTTTTCTTCACGCCAGCGGTAGTCCTTGATGTAAGCAGCGCCGATGCGCGGGCGTGCGAGGCGATACTGGATCGGCCAGTTTTGGCCGCCTTCCACGGTGGCGTGGGCAATATCAAAACAAAGACCGAGGTGCTGCGCATTGGTGTTTTCCATTGCTGTGATAGCGTCCCAGATTGGTCCGCCGAAATAATTCGGGCCAGAGTGATTCTGGTAGCCACCCCATATGCCCAGTTCTTCATTGAATGCGGAGATGTCACGAAAAACAGGAATCATTTCACGAACGACTTTCATCGGATCATCGTTTTTTTGATAGTTACAAAATCCCAATCGATAGTGTTTTACGCCGCATGCGGCCAAGGTGCGGAGAAATTTTTCTTCTTTCGGAGTAATCCTCAGCACATCGCTGGTGACGATGCCCACCGTCTTGCCGCGTTGTTTCATCATCTCAATGAACTTCGGCAAATCATCTGCTACTCGATCCAGAGAGATGTGCGTATTTTTCTCGCGAATCGGAACATCGACGCCGTCCCAGCCGACCTCTTCTACCAGTGCGGCGCTATCGGCGAGGGATAGATCGGCGAACGATTTGGTAAAGCCGAAAATCAGGTTCGGTCTCGTGGTAGTTGTGGCTGCGGCTGCGCGATGGGCGGCCAGAGAAGTGATAGCGGCGGTCGTGGTGGCGAGAAATTGACGTCGTTGCATGCCACCGATGCTATCGTGCCTCTAGGGCACGGCAAGTCGGAAGAGTGCACGCTCTGCATGAATTCGCGACAAAACAAAAAACCCGAAACGCGTGAGCGAATCGGGTTTTGTTAGCGGAGACTGGATCGATTACCAAGTCTGCGAGCGGGAGTGCGAGAAGTAGCTCTCGAAACCAAGCTCTGGTGGGAACTCAGAAAGACCTTGTGAAGGAGACATTTCGATGCGTCCATCTTGACCGCAGTTCTCATACGGTGGCTTGAAAGTGCCGCGGTAGGTCGGGCAGGTGAAAGTGAACAATTCATAGAAACCGTAACCGAGGCGACGGAATGCGCGGTTGGTGCCATCGACTGCACCGTAGGTCCAACCAGCTTTGCGACCGTAGGTGTCGGTCTTACGGACCACCTGCTCTGGAATCTCAACGACTCCATAGAGGATATTCGAGAGAGCGCGGCCAAGCTTGCGCGTAGGAGTGTAATCTGAGCCTGGAGGGGCTTGGATATCTGCGGAGACCATGCCGGTGAGGGCGATCATTGTCATGGCAAGAAGCGAGAGTTTTTTCATGCTGGAAGGAGACTATTCTGATGCCCGCGAACTTGGCAACTGGAAAATCAAAAAAAATGAAATTCGGGGGCTTTTCCTCGATACGCTTGCCATTTTCTACGCAAAAGGCACAGTAAATCGCATGAAAAAGTGGCTGATAGTTGCATTTCTCTCGACGGGACTGGTGATGGCGAAAACGGTGGTTATTGAGTCGACTCTGCCCGACGCGTGGCCGGATGCCGTTCTAAAACTGGCGGCTCCCGAGGTGGTGAAGCAGCCGTGGGGAAAAGAAGAGGCGGCGAAAAAAGTGCGTGAATTTCTCGATGCTGATCATTCCAATGAGAAAAAGATCGAGGTGCTGACTTGGTGGTCTGGCGTGGCGGAGCGCCCGGATTTCCTGATGGAATTGGCTGCGCGTTGTGCAAAGGCGGGCCAGATCGATCGAACATTGTATTGGATGCAGCGCGCGGCAAGGGAGGATGTTTGCGATGTAGCGGAGATCGAGAGCGATGACGAGTTTGCCCTGCTGGTCAAGGACTCACGCTGGTTTCAAATCAAAGAGTTTTTGCAAGCCTGCGAGACTAAATGGCAGGAATCTTCCTTCTATCGTCAGGTTCTGACCTTGCCCGCATCCTATGATGGCAAGTCGCCGATTCCGCTTGTGATCGGGTTGCATGGGTTTGGCTCCTTGCCCGAGGATTTTTCCGGTGCGGATTTCCAGCGTATCTCCGATGCGCAGGGGATCGCTATTCTCGGCGTGAGTGGCCGTCGTGCGCTGGGGCGTCATGCGTTTATGTGGACGGAGAGTTTTGAAAAGGATCTTCAGCACATCGAGCAGGCCGTGCTGCGGTGCGGTCCCTTGCTGAAGGTCGCCCCCGGTCGCACCGTAGCGATCGGTTTTTCCCAGGGTGGGCAATTGGCGGCCGAGATTGCTGCGGCGCAGCCAAACAATTACCGCGGTTGCCTTTCCATGAGCCCCGGTTCGCGTTATCCCAGTGACTTGGTGGGGCGTTTGGCAGCGTCGCGAGCATCGCTATCGGGGCAACGCTATTTTTTCACATGGATCAGCGGCGAAGGTTCAGGGCCGAGGAGTAGAGCACAGATTTGGCGCACGGCACTGGAGAAACGGGATGCCGCCGTCCATGAGTATGAGTTTCTGGGAAAAGGCCATCAGTGGCCACGGAATTACGAAGACTATTTTGCGATCACCTTGCAGGTGCTGCTGGGAGAGAAGAAGCGATCGGAGTGATTGTGATCTAACGAATCTCCACCGAGCTGCCAGGACGAATCAGTGTGGGGAGCCGGATGGCGTCCCAATTGGCGAGACGGATGCACCCCGCCGACTGCGCGCGGCCAATGGTTTCTGGATCGGCAGTGCCGTGGAGGCCGATGCCAGACTTACTGAGGCCGCACCAGATCACGCCTACCGGGCTGTTTGGCCCTGAAGGGAGATCATAGACTTTCGAAGGGTCTTTGCTGCGCTTGCCTGTTTCTAACAAGGACTTATCGAAGCGCCAACTCGGGAACTCAACGCAGGTGCGCATTTCCCACATTCCATAATGAATGAACTGCGGCTTGCCCGGAGTGATGGGAAAGGAGGCGATCAGCGAGCGGTTGGCCGTGGGCTTCGCCGCGACGGCAGCATCATCTTCCGCCACGATCAATGCCACAGGTGCGGCTTCGTAGATACGCATTTGGTTGCGCTTGGTGTCCACCACCACATGGCGTTGCGCTTTGGTTTCTTCCCGCGGATGTTGGATGCCAGAGATTTTTTCGATTTCGAAAGGCCTCACATTCGGCACGAACAACTCGTTCCCTTCCTTCAATGCGTAGATTTTTTTCGCACCGTTGAGCTCGATCAGGAAATCGACGTCGGTGTGATAGCGCTCCGCCATTAACTCGCCTACGCTGCGGTAACTCAGGCGTTTGGTTTTGGATTGGGCGATGCGGTCGTTCGACAACTTGGGGTTGACCCACTTGGCGGTAAGATTCGGAACAGTGACGGTGATCAAATGTTGACTTACCGACTGCCTCGCTGCGGTCTGGACTGTGGTCCAGTCGTGCAGCGCGTGGCCGTGTACTTCATTCCATGACATCACAGCGTGCTCGGTGAAGAGTCCTGGTTTGCCATCAATGACACCCGGTCCGAAGTTTTGCTGATCGAGAAAAATTTGCAAACGCACGGCGTCAGCGCCTAGAGGCTTTCCTTTCAGCGCGGCATCGCTTTCGAGGGGCTTGGCGAGGGGGATCGACTCTGGATCAAGCAGCGGAACGGCACGGATGATGTTTGGTTTGACTAAAATGGCTTTCTGCTGGGTTGGCTCCGGGGTTTGTGCGAAAGCGGGTGCCAGCAAGAGAAGTAGGGAGATGAGCGATGGAGTGAGGGACTTCATAGGGTGGAAGGCGCTTGCGGGGAGATGGCGAATCCACTGAGCTTTCCTGCAATGGATTCGGGCACGATGGCGTCCACAAGGATATCATTGTCTTCGTAGGAAGTCGAGAGCACTTTCGCATCGCGATGCAGAAGATTGAGAACATCGCCGCGGGTCTGGGGGATACGGTAGGATTGCTTGCGGATCCTGTCGGCAAGTGCCTCGCAGCAGAGTTGCAGCAGGGCGTCAAGGTTTTCACCCTGGGCGGCTGAGGTGTAGATAGCTCCGGGGTAGCGATTTTCTAACAAAAGCCGTTGAACTGGATCTTCTAACAAGTCAGACTTGTTCAGGATGGTGATGATTTTTTTATCTCCAGCGCCTAGTTCATCCAGCACTTCCAGAGTCGTGTCGTAGAGTCGATCAATTTCAGGCGAGGAGCAGTCGAGCACATGGATGAGGAAATCTGCGAGCACAGCCTCTTCCAAGGTAGCCTTGAAGGCCTCAACAAGGCGGTGGGGGAGATTGCGTACGAAACCAACGGTATCGGTCAGCAGCAGGGGCTGGCCATCGGGAAGTTCGATGCGGCGCGTAGTGGTATCGAGCGTAGCAAAAAGCATGTCCTTTGCCAGCACATCCGCGCCGGAAAGTTTGTTGAGTAGGGTGGACTTGCCGGAATTGGTGTAGCCGACGATGGCGGCGTGAGCCGTGCCGAGTTTTTCCCGTTCCTTGCGCTGAGTCTTGCGCTGGCTTCGCACGTCTTCCAGCTCGCGCTTGAGGCGATCGATACGCGTGTAAGCGAGGCGGCGGTCCACTTCGATTTGTTTTTCCCCCATGCCGCGATTGGCCGCGCCGCCACCACTGCTGCCACCACCGCCTTCGCGATCGAGGTGGCCCCACATGCGCGCCATGCGGGGGAGGGCATATTGCATTCTGGCGAGATCGACCTGAATGCGGGCTTCGCGGGTATGGGCGCGTTTGTTGAAAATATCGAGAATGACTTCCTCGCGATCGATCACGGCAATGTCGGCGAGTTTCTCCCATGATCGCTGCTGGGATGGCGCAAGACCATTATCAAAAATGATCACATCGCACTCATAGGCTCGGGCGAGATCGACGATTTCCTGAGCCTTGCCCGTGCCGCAGAGATACTGTTTATGCATGTCGCGACTGCGATAAAAAACGCTGTGCACGATGTTGATGCCGAGCGTTTCGACGAGTTCGTGCAGTTCCTCCAACAGCGAGGCAGCCTCGTCTTCTTCGCGCGGGTCAAAATAAATGCCGACGAGCATCGCGCGCTCGACCATTTCAGGGCGTTCTCGAACTTCAAACATCAGGTGGGCAGGAAAGGTAGCAGAAATTTGGCGTTATGCTATGGAAAATGTGGAGAGGCTGGTGTTGTCAGGGAGGAGAGAAACGGCTTGTCAAACCGGTGCCGCTGCGCTTCGTTGATCGCGCAATTACCAGTTTCATTCTTTCATGCCCAAAGTCTACATCAAAACCTACGGTTGCCAGATGAACGAACGCGATAGCGAACAGGTCGCGCGAATGTTCACTGAAGGCGGCTATACGCTTACGACCGATGAGACGGACGCGGATGCGATATTGGTGAATACTTGCTCGGTGCGCGATCAGGCAGAGCAGAAGGCGCTAGGAAAAATGAACAAGATGGGGAAGATTCGCCGGACGAAACCGCATGTGGTCTATGGCTTCATGGGCTGCATGGCGCAGTCGCGCGGCAGCGAGTTGTTCGCTAGCATCCCGCACCTTGACGTGGTGGTGGGAACGCAAAAATATCACAAAGTTTTTAGTTATGTGGATGACATTTTGAAACGCCGACTCGAGCTGCGCATGGACCAGCCGGAGCACTCGTTGCGCGGCGAGAGTGTCTGCGATGTGGAAGAGGAAGCCGGCTCGCAAAATACCATCCGCGATCATATTACCAAGGCGCGTCAGGTCAGTGCCTTTGTCTCGATCATGCAGGGCTGTAACATGCGTTGCTCGTTTTGCATCGTGCCGGACACGCGCGGGCGCGAGCGCGGCAGACCGATGGAGGACGTCGTGGACGAAGTGAAACGCCTCGTCGATCAAGGCGTGAAGGAAGTCAACCTGTTAGGTCAGATCGTCAATCTGTATGGTCGCACGGAGTTCCCTATCGTCGGCGGTAAGTCGCCGTTTGTGCAGTTGTTAGAAAAGGTCCATGCGGTTCAGGGGCTCGAACGCATTCGTTTCGTGTCGCCGCATCCGATTGGTTTCCGCGACGATTTGATCCAAGCCTTCGCCGACTTGCCGAAGCTATGTTCGCACATTCATTTCCCGATGCAAAGCGGCTCGGACCGGATTTTGCGATTGATGAAACGTCCATATCGCCATGAAAAATTCGTCGAGATCTGCACGAAGATGAAATCCGTGCGTCCCGATCTAGCGATTACCACGGATATCATCGTCGGTTTTCCGACGGAGACCGCAGAAGACTTTCAAGCGACGCTCGATACCGTTCAGGAAGTCGAATTTGCGAATGCGTTTATTTTCCGTTATTCGAAACGCCGCAACACACCCGCTGCCGAAATGGACGGCCAGATCGAGGAGTCGGTGAAGGAAGAGCGTAACCAGATTTTGCTGCAAGCGGTGAATGAAATCTGCATCCGCCAGCACGCGGATCTGGTAGGGACTAGGGCGCGGATTTTGTGCGAAGGGCTCTCGCGCTACAGCGATCAACGCCTCTCGGGGCGGACCGGTCAGAATCGCATCGTGGTGTTTGAGGGAGATGTGGAACGTTGGATGGGGCAGATGCTTGACGTGACGATCGATCGCTCTACCGGGTTCACTTTGTATGGGACGCCTGTCTAAAGGGGGAATCGAGCTTGCCACGGTTTGTGTGATTCCGGCGGTGAGGTTTGATTTCTCTGCTCGCATTTTTTTCTAAGGACACGGTCAGGCATTTCGTTTCCCCGTATGAGTCACAAACTCATACGATTATGGCACGACACAAATCATTGCGACATGCGGAGGACGGTAGTCCTGGGTTGGACATTTCATCACTGATCGATGTCTGTTTTTTATTACTGATCTATTTTTTGGTGGCGACGACCATTCAAAAGTCGGAGCAGGATCTGCCCCTAAAGTTGCCCACGCTGACCGAGGGTGACCAACCCCGAACCGAGCTTGAGCCACTTTTGATCAAGGTGGATGCGCGTGGGGTGATTTTGGTGGGCGCGGAGCCACATGCTCAAGTGATGGATCAGGAGGAAACATCGCGCGAGCTTCCGCTGCTATCTGGCTGGTTGCGCATGTTTGCGGAAGCGAGTCGCGCGCACGGCAAGGAGCCTGCAGTCATCATTTCGCTCGATCGTGAGGTGCGCCAACAGCGTGCGATGGATGTGTTGAATGCCCTAGCAGGGGAAAAAATCGGCATCGTGACATTGGCATCCGATGGTCAGACAGTCGATTAGTTCAAAAGCAAATTACACAGTTTTTCTTGACATTTTAGGTTGGAGTGATTTATCTCAAGCGTCTGCTACGCATATTCACTCATTCCGACAGCTGATGAAGTCCTCGCTTTTTGTTACGATCAGTTCTTTCTTTTTACTTGTATGGTTAGCCGTGTCCTATCTGACGAGCCTGCAGCCTGAGCCTCGTTTGGGCCGTGGATCTTTGCCACTCAGCGCCCAGAAGAATCCCGAGCCTATGGTTTTGGACTCAGCGGAACCAGCGATTCTCGCGAGAAAACAGAGCAAGACGGGCGGCTATTGAATGAATCAACCGACGTTGATTTTCACACGCTGCCGAAGCGGCGGTGGCGCTTTTGGTATTCCGCCACAGCGGCAAAGAGATCGCCTTGGCGGAAGTCCGGCCAGAACTTGTCGACGATGACCATTTCCGCATAACTGATTTGCCATAGGAGGAAATTCGAGACACGCATTTCTCCGGAGGTGCGGATCAGTAGGTCAGGGTCAGGTATGGCCGCAGTGTCGAGCTGGGACGCGAGCAGCTCAGGCGTGATGTCTTCCATTTTCCAGCACCCATCGAGAAGGCCCTGGGCGATTTTGCGGGTCGCGGCAGTGATTTCTTCTCGCGAGCCATAGGACAAGGCGAGCACGAGAGTGAGGCTGTCATTACTCGCCGTCTGTGCTATGACTTTCTGCAGGGTCTCTCGGGTGGATTCGGGAAGTCTGTCGATCTGACCGATGACCTGCAGACGCACGTTCTGACGCATCAGATCGGCGGCTTTGGATGAGAGAAATTTTTCTAACAAGATCATCAGTGCCGAAACTTCCGCTTGCGGTCGATTCCAATTCTCGGAGGAGAAGGCGTAAAGAGTGAGGTATGATACACCGAGTTCTTTGCAGGCATCGATGGCTTCGCGCACGGACTCCGCTCCAGCACGATGGCCTTGGGCGCGGGGCAGACCGCGGGATTTTGCCCAGCGACCGTTGCCATCCATGATGATGGCGATGTGTTGCGGAATGGAGGTGGCTTGCAGCATGGGATAACTCTCGAAAGGAAATCATCGCCATGTGAAATGATCATGAGAATGCGATGAAAAATTCGTGTTTCTACTAGGGGCGGACACGCTAAACGGTTGAGCCTAGGACGTCAAACACACAAACTAAAATTTTTGCATTCCCGATTGCGTTTGTGCGTTGAGTGTCTAGCTTTTGCTCATGCATCCATTCTCTGATCCATGCTTTGCCGTTCGCTGGTCCACGTTGATTCCCGAGGCTGTAGAATCCGACATCCTTGCGGGACTGGATGAGGCACGGACGAAGATCGACGCCATTGCCGCGCTCGATGGCTCTTCGCTCACGTATGAAAATACCTTTCACGCACTCGAAAAAGCATCGAAGACCTTGAATCGCGCGTGGGGGCGGTTGTCACATCTCGATTCCGTATCTGATGAGCCGGCGCAGCGTGCGGCCTTGAATCAAATGTTGCCGGAAGTATCCGAGTTTTACTCATCCATTCCTCTGCGCGAGGATCTGTGGAAAGTGCTCAAGAGCTTTGGCGAATCGCCCGCCGTGCAAGCGCTGTTTGCGATCCAACGCCGGCACGTGGAGGAGACGATGCTTGATTTTATACAAGATGGTGCCGATCTGCCGGCGAAACCCAAAGCGCGTATTGCCGAGATCGATGCCGAGCTTTCGAAGCTTACGAAGCAGTATGCCGAGCATGTGCTCGATGCGACCAATGCCTGGGAAATCGTGGTGACGGATGCGCAACGCCTTGCGGGCTTACCGGAATCAGCGGTGGCGGCGGCGGCATCGAATGCGAAGGCCAAAGGCCATGGCTCCGAGACAGAACCAGCCTGGCGTTTCACCTTGCATCAGCCATCGATGTTTCCCATCATGCAGTATGCGGATGACGATTCGCTGCGTCGTGAAATTTGGGAGGCATCGGTGAAAGTGGGTTCACTGGGCGAGCACGATAACACGTCCTTGGTGTGGAGTATTCTTGAGCTGCGTCAGGAAAAGGCGCTGTTGCTCGGTAAAGCAAATTTCGCAGATCTGGTGCTGCAACGTCGCATGGCGAAAAATGGGAATACTGCCTTGTCTTTCGTGGAAGATCTGCACGACCGCATCGTCGGAGAATACTGCGAGGAGTATCGTGAGCTGTGTGCCTACAAATCGGAGAAAACAGGAGAAGCCTGTGAGCTGTTAGAGCCGTGGGAGGTTTCGTATTGGGCGGAGAAACGCCGTAAGGAGCACTTCGACCTCGATGATGAGGCGCTGCGTCCGTATTTCCCGGTGAGCAAAGTGATGACAGGCATGTTTGATCTGGCCGCCACGGTTTTTGGCATCGAGATCCGCAAGGTGGCGGGCACGTATTTTGAAAAGGGCAAACGCCCTGCCGATGCCGATGAGAAAACGATTGAGGTGTGGCATCCGGAGGTGACGTTTTATGAACTTCGCGATCGTAAGAGCGGCGAGCATCTGGGGTCGTTTTATGCCGACTGGCATCCGCGCGAATCGAAGCGCGGTGGCGCATGGATGAACCAACTCGAAGCCGGCAGCCCACCGCAGGAAGGCAAGGCGCGCCAACCGCATCTCGGGCTGATCATTGGCAACATGACGCCGCCTGTGGATGGCAAGGAGGCCCTGCTGACGCATGGCGAGGTGGAAACGATCTTTCATGAGTTCGGTCACTTGTTGCACGGGCTCTTGAGCGATGTCGCCGTGGAGTCGCTGGCTGGCACCAATGTGCCTTGGGATTTTGTCGAGTTGCCCTCGCAGATTTTGGAAAACTACTGCTGGTCGCGTGAGTCGTTGGACTTGTTCGCCCGACACCACGAAACCGGCGCGGCCATTCCCGAGGTCCTGTTCCAAAAAATGATTGCTGCCAAAAATTACATGAGCGCCACGGTGTTCATGCGTCAGTTGGCATTTGGCAAACTCGACCTGGAGCTGCACATGCATTTGGAAAAATACAGCGGTCGCGATCTCGATCTCGTCGAGCGCGAGATCCTGGCGGAGTATCGTGTGCCTTTGAAAACCGAGGCGCCCGGCATGGCGCGCCGCTTCAATCACCTGTTCAGCTCGCCCACGGGCTATGCCGCCGGTTACTATTCCTATAAATGGGCGGAGGTGCTGGATGCCGATGCATTCACGCGCTTCGAGGAAGAAGGGATTCTCAATCCGCAGACGGGTCATGATTTCCGTGAGCACATTCTGAGCAAGGGGAACTCGGCCCCGGCGGATGAACTCTATCGCCGCTTCATGGGGCGCGATCCTCATCTGGAGCCGTTGCTGCTTCGGGCGGGATTGCTGCATGATCCGGTCTTGGCGTAAGAAATGGCGCGACTTTTTACCAAGGAAGCAGAGATTGTCTCGTTCGAGGCTTTCATGAATCACGCGCTGCATGATCCAGAACGGGGGTACTATGCTCGTAGTATTTCCACTGTGGGGCGTGGCGGTGATTTCACGACGACAGCGGAAATCGCCCCGGCGCTGGCGCGCGCGATCGCTTCGTGGTTGCTGCGTGAGTTGCGGGCGACAGGTTGCCGCGATGTGATCGAGCTCGGGCCCGGGAGCGGCGCGCTATCGGCTGCCGTGCGGTCGCATTTTCCCCTGTGGTGGCGGTGGCGCGTGCGCTGGCATCTGGTCGAGACCTCCGCATCCTTGCGCGAACTGCAAAAAGAGCGACCGTCATTGCGAAAAGCCCGCTGGCATGATTCCGTCGAATCGGCGTTGGCGGCCTGCGAGGGTGCGGCGTGTTTGTATTCGAACGAATTTTTTGATGCGTTTCCCGTGCGGGTGTTTCAACGAGTGGGTGAGGGGTGGAAAGAGCTGCACGTAAGGGAATCGAACGGTGGCCTGCAGGAAGTCTTGCTTGATGCCCCGGACCTGCCGCCGTCCAGCGCATGGCAGCGGACCTGGCAAGAAGGGCAGCGGATCGAAGTGCATGAATCGGTGCGTCGATGGCTGGACGCATTGAAGAGTTGTTGGCGAAAAGGGGCGATGCTGACGATCGACTACGGCGCGGCGATCGAGTCGCTGTATCATCGTCAACCAGCGGGCACGGTCCGCGGCTACTTCTTGCAGCAGCGCATCACAGGTCCGGCGATCTATCAGAACATCGGCCGGCAAGACCTCACGGCGGACATCAATTTCACCGACATGATCGAGTGGACTTCGTTTTTTGCCGAATCGGCCGCGCTGCAATCCCAGCGCGATTTTCTTCTGCCCTGGGTTCTTGCCACTCATCCCGGCGATCGTCATGCGGTCGATGAACTAGGCGCGGGAAAAGCCTTTCGCGTGTGGCAATGCCAGGTGCGAGAAGCATAGTCAGTGGGGAAAGCTTCAGTCGATCGTTGGTGCGATGGCGGGGAAGGCATCGAGGAACGAGGGATACTGGGGCTGCCAGCCTAGCGCGCGCAATTTTTCATTGCTGACTTGTTTGTGCGTCCAGCCGCGTTTGCGGTTTTCATCGCGGGGGCCGCTGGGGGGGAGCGGGCGCTGGAAATGCGCGGCCATGGATTCATACACCTCGCGCTGCGTGAGCGAGCGGGAGTCGGTGACGTTGAAGATTTCTCCACAGATGCGTGGCGCTGTGTAGTTTTCCAGTGCCAATACTAGCAATTGCAGGATGGCGCTGGCGGCATCATCGCGGTGGATTTGGTTGAGGAAACGGCGACCGTCTTCTTCGATGACCGCTTCGCCATGGAGGAATTTTTTCAGCAGCACCGAGCGCGCGGGGCCATAGATGCCGGAAAGGCGGCAGACGATGCCGTTTGCGGCGGTGGTGAGGGCCTCGGCTTCTAACAAAATGCGGCCGGTTTCGCGGTCGGGCACGGCGGGGGAGTCTTCGGTGACGATGCTGCCATCGGTCTGGCCATAGACGGAGGAGCTGGAGGTGTAGAGGATGAGTGTCCCGGGAAAAGCGGATTGCAAATGAAGGATGCCATTTCGATAGACCGACTCGTAGGCTGGTGGCCCGCCTTTGCCGCTACTGGCGCAGTGGATGATGGCATCGGGTGGTTCGATCATCGACGCCAGCATGGCAACCGATTCCGCGGATCCGAGGTCGCAGACATGGCTGCCATTTCCGCCGGAGAGCGAGCAAGTGGTGACATTGAACCCGCGAGCGATAGCTGCGCTGGCGATGGCCTGGCCGAGGTAGCCATTGCCGCAGATGAGAAGGTGGTTGTAATCAGAAAGAGACGATGTCATAGTGTGAGGATGCGTGTAATTTGACGCAGATTGGGAAAATAGGAAAAGCTTTTACGGTGTAATGCGGTGTCAATCGAAATAGATTGATTCCATAGTAAATCTGAACAGAATGGAGTGATCACCAAGATTAATGGCTTCTTTATCAGGTTTGCATAATTCCTCCGATTTTGCTAGATTTTCAAAGCTTTTAACTTCATTTCCGTTGTAGGATGTTTTGCACATTTTTTTAGTTTCTAACTGACTTTTGCTTTGAAGTTCTTATAGCTGTTTACCCAGTCGAATTTGATTTCGTTGGAGACGGCTTTGAAGTGGAGTTCGCCAAATCTGATTTTGTCTTTTTCGACATCTGATAATCCATTTAGGTCTTTGGCCATTTTGGTTTCGATGATGAAGTAGAGGCGGAGGTGGCCATTTGTCTGGCGGCAGACGATGGCCCAGTCCGGGGAGTAGTGGCCGTGGGGGGTGTCGATGATGAAGCCACCCTTTTTGAGTTTGGTGAAGAGTTCAACGCTATCGTCGTGATCGAGTTGTTCGGCGAAGTCGTATTCGCCGTTGCTATCCATGTTGTAGTATTGGTGGACGGCTTTTTTCTTGGAGGCGTTGGTTTGGTAAACGCGTTTGATGTTGGCGGCGAGCGCGTCCTCGTCGATCACGTCGGCGGCGAGGATTTCGGCGGAGTCGAGTTTGTAGGCGTCGATGATCTCGTAGGCGTGGACGCCTTCGGCCTTGGCGCGGGTGAGTGATTTCGCAATGAGGCGGGTGAATTCCTCCAGCTTGTCCTGGGAGTTCAGGAGTTCGCGGTTGTGGAAGCCACGCACGATTTCTAGGATGGCGAGGCGAGGCATCATGGTGTGATACATGATGTGATCGACGATCTGGAGGTCGGTCTTGCGGAATTCGGGACGGTCGATTTTGTATTCGGTGGCCTCGTCGCGGATCAGATTGTCCTTGGTCGTGATAGCTTTGCCCGCTTTGTCGAATTGCAGGGAGCCGCCTTCTACGGTGGTGATGTATTCCAGTTTCTGACCGGCGAAGTGCTTGTTAGTCTCGCGAATGCAGGAGGCGATGAACTCGTCGGAATCCAGATTGAAACGATACAGGGTGCGGGTGGTGAGATGCTCGGTGAGGTGATCGAGGATGTTTTTGAATTCCGTCTCGGTAACGTATTTGCACTTGTCATTGATGATCGGTTCAACGTCTCCGTTTTCAATCTTGAGCTTGCGGCTGCCTTTCTCCCGCATGGCTTCCCCAAAGTGTTTCTTGATGTTGATGGCGTGTTCCGCGAGGGTTGGGTGGGCAAAGTTGATTTCCTTGATCTTCTCCGTGGCGTCTTTGGTGAGGACGTTCTTGTCGGTGATGATCTTCTTGCGGGTGAGTTCCTGCTTCAGCGCGTTGATGAGGTCGGGCGTGATCTTCTCGGGTGGAAGTCCGGCGGCGACCAGTGTGTTTTGTAGGATCGTTTCCGTGACTTCCTCGCGATTGAATCCGGTTTCCTCGTTGAAGTCGTTTTGCAGTGCCTCGGCGAATTGGTCGTAGTGGTCGTTGGCAATGACGGTGAGGACGTTGACGGTTTCGTCGCTGATACGCTTGCCGTGAATGTCCACCGGCAGGCGCAGGCCGCGGCCGATCTCTTGTTTCTTGGCAATGTCGTTGTGGGACTTCTTGAGGGTGCAGAGGGTAAAGACGTTCGGATTGTCCCAGCCTTCGCGCAGCGCGGAGTGGGAGAAGATGAAGGCGAGTGGCTCGTTGAAGGTGATGAGCTCGTCCTTCTTCTCAAGGATCAGTTCGATGCCCCTGTCAATGTCTTCCTGGGATTTGGCTTTGGGCTCGCCGTTAGTACTGTATTCGAGTTCGGCGATTCCCTGCTTCTTGTCGCGGGCGAAGTAGCCCTCGCGCACCTGCTGGGTGGCGATGCCCTGTGGGAAGAGGTAACCGTATTCGTTTCGTTTGAACTGGATCTCGGCGCGATTGAGGTAAGCCTCGTATTCTTCATCGAAGATTCGGAGGTATTCGCCGCGTCCGTCGGGGCGGGTGTCGTCGCGCACTTTGGCGACTTCATCGATGAAGAACAGGGTGAGCGTCTTGACATCATAGCCTGCGTCGAGAAGACCGAACTGCCGCTCAAAGTGGCTTTCGATCGCAATGCGAATCTGAATCCGCTTGGCTTCCTCTTGGGAAATTGTTTCGTTGCTCTGACCGTGATCGAGTTCGAGGTCTCCTTGCGGGGTGGTGATGAGAAGCGGACGGGAGGCGTGGGGTTGGGCGGCGATGCGGAAACCACGGTATTGGGGAAGATTTTCAGACAAGTCGTGGAGGTCGGCGTTGTTCTCCACGCGGAAGGTTTTCAAGCGGATTTTTCCACTTTGACGGCCTTGTTCCTGAGAAAATAGTTCTATCGCGGCGCTCAGGTCCTTATTGAATTTCACGTAGCGCACGTAGGGCCGGTCCTTGGGCACTTGGCCATAGACGGTTTTGACGCGGATGCGTTTGACGAGGTTCTGTTCGTAGGCCTGGAAGGAATCGAGAGAGTAGATCTTGTTAAAAGGAAACTCCTGGCGGTGGGTGGCGGAATACTTCAGCTCAAATAGCGGCTGCAATTCCGAGAGTTGCTCGCGGGCTTTCGAGGGTTTCTTTTTGCTTCCTTCTACCTTCTGCGGTTCGTCAATGATGACGATGGGATGCAGGTCCTTGATGCGCTCCCAGAGGATTTCTCCGCCAAGCTCCTGTTCCTTTTGGATCAGGGTCTTCGCGCTGTTAAAGGCCTGATAGTTGATGACGCAAATATCCAAGTCGTGGGTTTCGACGAAGGTCTTGAGGCGGGTGAGATTCTTGGAGTCGTAAACGAAGCTGTGTTTGGAAAGATCGGCGTTGTGGAGGGTTTTGAAGTGGCCGTGGAGTTGGTCGAGTGTCTTCTCCACCCCCTTGAGGATGGCGACGCTGGGGACGACGATGAGGAACTTCTTGAAGCCGTATTCCTGATGGAGCGTGAGGATGCTGCGGAGATAGACGTAGGTCTTGCCGGTGCCGGTTTCCATCTCGATGCCGAAATGGCAGCCGTGGAGGACCTCATCCATGAAGATGCGGTTGGAAAGTTGCGTCTGGCGGACGTTTTCCAAGAGCTTGGTGCCGACAGTGAGCTGGGGATTGCGGGCCTCGCCCATGAATAGGGCGCCGCGACCGTAGATGCCCTGCTGATTGCGGGGAATGCCCTCAAACACGCTAATGGTGCTCTGGATGGCTTGGCTCTGGTGAGGCAGCGCTGGGTCGAAATGGAAGGTGACGCGCATGGTAATTATGAATTATGAATTATGAATTATGAATTATGAATTATGAATTATGAATTATGAATTATGAATTATGAATTATGAATTATGAATTATGAATTATGAATTATGAATTATGAA
>CAMDAD010000003.1 GCA_945888515.1 Akkermansia muciniphila
GGTCCATCACACAAAAACAATGCGAAGAAGTAGCAGAAGCCCTGAACAGTCGCCCGCGCAAACGCTATAAATTTTTAACTCCAAACGAAATCTACGAACAAAAATTACAAAATAATTGACCCCATTGCATTAGCCGTTAAAATTCGCCCATCTGCCTCATTTTTCTACTATCAGTCGCGTGTTATGCCAGCTAAACGCACAATCAAACGTTATACCGATCAAGAAAAAAGTGATATTTTCGCTTTCATTGAAAAACACAATGCAGAAAATGGTCGTGGCGGTCAAACCGTAGCTATCAAGAAATTCGGTGTCACCGCAGCCAGCCTCGCTGCATGGAGTAAAAAATCGGGCAAGAAACCCAAAAAGGCTACCAAGACTGCGAAGAAAAATCGCAACCCCAGCAAACTCTGGGATCGCCTCTCCGCAGTGAAATCGGAAATCGCCAAATCGGAAAAACTTCTAGCGAAACTCAATCGTGAAGCCAAGGAATTGCGCAAAGAAATCCGTGCCGCGATTGATTAAAATCACATCTAACATCTAACAATAAAAATGCTTCGTATTTATCGATACGAAGCATTTTTTATATCCATACTGATAGCGATTCTCATGATGGAAGTCTCGTCTCTTGGAATAGTTTCCAACACTCGATAAAGCCACTGGCGAAGTCACTGGGACGGTTTTGTAGCCATTTTTCGATTTCTAGCATGGGAAACCACTGTATGGCATCGATCTCGGAGCAAGGAAAGCGCAATGGTCCCTGATACTCGACCGCATACAACGTGACGAACTCCCACCCTGTCGTCTTGCACGGTGAGATTTTACCAATTTCGACAAGCTCCTCTTTTTCGACTCCCAACTCCTCTTTCAGTTCGCGGACGGCGCAGGTAAGATAGTCTTCTCCGGCATCCACGTGACCCGCGGCACTGGAATCCCACACACTAGGATGATTGTCTTTCCAGCGTGATCGCAATTGCAACAGCAGATCACGGCGTTTGTTGAAGACAAAAATATGAACCGCGCGGTGCAGTGTATTCGAGGCATGGATCTCCGCGCGTGTCGATTGACCAACGACGCGGTCGTTCTCGTCCACCACATCAAAAAGTTCGGAACCTTTCTGGGGGATTTCTTTGAGCGGATGATCATCAAAATGATGAGTGAGCGTAAGCCACTGCTGCAAATTTAGTTCTTCGGCGCGCACTGTTGCTGGCTTGCCCAGCTTTGCTACCAATGTCGGCCAGTCGTCGCATCGCGGCAATAATTTGTGTAGTTGTTTGCGCCTCTGCCCGAAACCACGTCGCAATAATTCATCAAAAAGTCTGCGATCAAAAGCCGGCAAATCAGCACGTGGTAGGAGCACAGCCACACTGGAATCCACCTGAGGAATGGGATAAAATACCTCAGGCGGTACCTCCATGACCGTCTCCACATGCCATGCGCTCTGTATTCGTAAAGATAGGAGCCCGTAGTCCGATTGCCCAGGCGAGGCACTCAATCGATCAATCACTTCTTTTTGTAACATGATCACCGCACGATCAAAGGGATGCGGAACTGACAGGAAGTTTTTCATGATGGCACCGCCGCTCGCATAGGGCAGATTGCCGATAAATTTTACCGGACGATGCGCAAACAAACTCCGCAGATCAAACTCCACGGCATCCTGATGCACGACCTCAATATCAGTTCGATGGGAAAATTTCTCGCGCAGTGCCGCAGCGAGCCGGGAATCAAATTCCACGAGTATGACTTTTTTCACACGACCCACTACATGCCCCGTCAGCGCTCCCGTGCCCGGTCCGACCTCTACCACGGTATCCTCTGGCTGCAGGTCGAGATGATCTACAATGCCTCTCGCGGTATTCGCGTCCGTCAGGAAATTCTGCCCCAATTGCCGACTGGGCATCACACCGGTCAGATGAAGCACTTGGCGGATCTCTCGTTCTGTCATGCCGATTCATCATGAACAACTTCCCCAAGATTCCAAGCCCCAAAATCCCTCGATCGCACCATCTCTTGCCTTTCTCATGAGAAAATCGCATCTGGGACATTTCCTCACACCTTTGTACATGATGTGCTTGCATTTTACCTCATGAAATCGTTCTCTGCGTCCGACATGTCAAAAGGATTAGCGATCATGACCTCCGGCGGCGATAGCGCCGGAATGAACCCCGCCATCAAGTGCTCTGTGGAATACGCACGCAAACAAGGCTACAAGCCCTATCTGGTCTACGATGGTCTGCGTGGATTGATCGACGACAATATCTTCGAGGCGGATCGTGACCGCTGCTCCGGCATCCTGCACCGTGGGGGCACCGTATTACGCTCTTCACGCTCCAAGCGCTTTTTCGAACTGCAGTATCGCCAACAAGCCTACGAAAACCTGCAACGTCGCGGCATCGGTCAAATGATCGTAATCGGAGGTGATGGCTCCTTCAACGCGCTTAATCAATTTTACACAGACTTTGGCGTTCCCTTCGCCGGCATACCTGCGACCATCGATAACGATATTTCCGGTACGGATTACTGCCTTGGAGTGGATACCGCTCTGAATATCATCCGTCAGTCGGTGGATTCGATCCGCGACACCGCCACTTCGTTTTCACGAGCTTTTGTGATCGAAGTCATGGGACGCCACTGCGGTTATTTGGCGATGGTTTCGGCTCTCTCCAGCGGAGCGGAAATTTGCCTGATTCCTGAACTTCCTTATGATCTCGATTCCATCGGCGCACGCCTCAGTGAGGAGAAAAAAAATAGTCGCACCTACGTGTTGGCGATCGTAGCCGAGGGCACTCGGATGTCAGAGCACCTGACGCGTTGGCTCACCGACTCACTCAACATGGATGCACGGCTCACGGTGCTCGGTCACGTGCAGCGCGGAGGCTCGCCCACGGTGCACGACCGCATCATGGCATACAAATTCGCCGTGGCAGCCGTCGATGCCCTACAAGCAGGCAAGACCAACGCTATCATGACTTACAAAGACGGCTCTTTCGGCACCATTCCTATCGATCAAGTGGCCGGTTCGCGTTACAAAATCGATCAGGATTTGCTTAAATTGTGCGCACCACTGGCGAGTTGAATCCCTCCCTCTCCCTCTGAGGTTTTCACGTAGCCGTTTTCTAACCATTACTTGCCAACTTGGTATAAATCGTGTTTGTTATCGCCAACCATGCGCCCACAACCACGCACTAAATTCATTTGCACACTCGGTCCCGCCACGGAAGCAGAGGAAACCATCGGGTCCTTAATCGATATCGGAGCTGATGTGTTTCGCCTCAATATGTCGCATGCCAAACACGAGTGGGCACGGGAAATGACGCGCCGAGTGCGCAAGCAGGCTAAGGATCGCCATGCTCACATCGCCGTACTCTTCGATCTGACGGGACCATCGATCCGCACCGGTGATCTGGAAAAGCCCTTCGACTTGCTTGAGGGAGATCTTGTCGAATTTCGCAAGGCAACAACTCCCGCTAGCATCGGACTCTCCACCACCGTGAATTACGACGGACTCATGGAAGATGTGAGCGAGGGAAACACCCTTGTCGTGGACAATGGAGCCATGCTGATGCTGATCAAAAGTGTGCGCCCAGACGCGATCACCTGCGAGGTCAAGACACCTGGAAAATTAGGATCACGACGCCATATCAATCTCCCCGGTGTGCGACTAAATCTTCCCGCCCTCACAGAAAAAGACCACGCGGATCTCGCGTTGGCGGTCGAGTGTGATGCCGACTTCGTCGCTGGCTCTTTCGTCCGCGATGCCGCCCACGTCCGAGAACTCCGCAGCGCCATGGAAAAACTTGAAGGCGTTGCACAGATCGTAGCCAAAATTGAAGACCAAGAGGCCATTCGTAACATCGACTCCATCATCCAGGCCACTGATGTCATCATGATCGCGCGTGGTGACCTCGGGGTGGAAGTGGAATTCGAAGAACTACCCATCCTCCAGCGCCGCATCGTAAAACGCTGCCATGAACTGGGACGCCGTGTCATTGTCGCCACGCAATTGTTAGAGTCGATGATCACCAACCCGACTCCTACCCGCGCGGAAGTGACGGATGTTTCGAACGCCACGTTTGAAGAAGCGGATGCCTTGATGCTATCGGGAGAAACATCGGTAGGAGCCTACCCTCTTCGTTGCATGGAAGCCTTCGTACGCATCGCCTCTCGTATCGAACGCAGCGGCGGTTTAGGCTTCGCCGAGCACGCCATCCTGCGCGATGAGCGTCAGAAAACCTGCCGCGCCGCCGTGATTCTCGCCGATTCCCTACCGGGTGCCCGCTTGATTGTCCTCACTCGCCGCGGTATCGTGGCGAACCACACCGCACTGTTGCGACCTCGCACGCCGCTCTACGCCTTCTCGCCCAAGGAGCGCGTTTGTCGCCAACTCGCCCTGTCACGTGGCGTGACCGCATTTCAGTTACCTTTCTCCCCCACCATCGACGAGACCATCCAGCACGCTACGGAAATCCTTCGCCAAAACAACCTCGCACAACCCGGCACGCCGATCGTGATCGTCTCTGACATGCTCTCCGATCACTTCACCGCCAACTCAATCCTGCTCTATCATGCGTAAAAACTGGTTGATCGAGCTCTACTACCGTCCTTCGATTTCACTTCCGTCCGCAAGAATCAAATCGTAAGATTCTTTTTTCTGTTAGAAGCAGTTTGTTTTTTCTAACCACTCTCCAGAGGGCGAACTGCCTACATTGAGAGGTGTCCACGACAATCGGTTGGCGTCACGCTGATCCCGAAGTTCTCGCCTTTAGAAATTCACGGCTGAAAGCGATGCGATCGGCAGCGCTTTCTTGTGGTTTTTGTTTGTGGCGTTCCACTACAGGCATCAAGCGCTTCATCAGTCCCACGCCGTTGGCCATCTGGATCGCCAAGCCAGGACGGGCATTCACCTCGATCATCAGTGGTCCCTTTTTTTCATCCACCATGACATCCACGCCGAGATAACCGAGCTCAGTCATTTCATGGCATGTCACGGCGATTTCGAGAATCTTGTCCCAATACGGCATCTGCACGCCGATGAGCGGCGATTTCAAGTCGGGATGATGTGTGATCATGGACCCGTGGTGCACGGCTCGTATCGTTCGACCAGTCGCAAGATCGATGCCGATGCCGATAGCGCCTTGGTGAAGATTCGCTCGACCATCCGACTCTTTTGTAGCTGCACGCAACATCGCCATCACCGGGTAGCCATGAAGCATCACGATGCGTATATCGGGCGCTCCTTGGAAGCTGATCTCGGTGAGTATCTTAGCAGGCGTCACGCGATACTCAATGAGCGCGTGGTCGCGGTTACCGCCGAGACTGTAGAGACCCGCTAGAATATTTTCCGCGTGGTGTCGAAGCTCGGCACCCGTCAGACGAGAACCGCTAGGCTTCACGTATGTATCACCATCGCGCTGGTCGATCACCAACACACCCTTGCCGCCACTGCCGCGCGCTGGTTTCATGACAAAGGCCTCATGCGTCAGCAGCTTTTTTTCCATAAGTGCGACATCGTGAGGCGAGGTCACCACCAGATAGGTTTGAGGCGCCTCCAGTCCACGCTCCTCGGCCAGTGCCTTAGTCATCAGTTTATTATCGACACGCTGATACAACCTCCGCGGATTGTTCGGCAAAAGAAACCGCGCATTGCGCATGTTAATGCCCACCACACCCATCGCACGAAGCTCATTGGGGGTGCGAAACCAGCGATGCCACCATCGTTTCATATCACTTCAGGATTCCGAAAAATTGCGAAAGCGATGGAGTTCGCTCAGACGATAGCCCGTGTAGCGACCGATCAACAAGATCGCTGCGAGGAGAACTAACAACAACTCGGGGAAGTATTGGGCCCAGTATTGGATCTGCGGAACTTTCATCACCAGATAGGCCACCACTGCCACGAAAACCGAACCACCCACCTGCATGATGGCGTTGCGTTTGCCCTCCTCTTCCCAAATCAGCGACATGCGCTCGATTGTCCAAGCAATGATGATCATCGGAAACAAAGTGATCTGCAGCACATCACGCACGCCCAACCGCCAACTAATCAGCGACATCAATAGCATGAGCATCGTCACGATGACGACGCAGGCTGCCACGCGCGGCACTACGAGCAGATTCATGCTGGAGAGCAGGAAACGGAAATACAGACCCACAGCTACAATCACAGCAAACATCACGATGCCTAAGCCCAAGTCCATTTCAAGAAAGGCCAGCGCCAAGAGCACGGGCATGAAAGTGCCCAGAGTCGGAATCCCCACGATATTTCGCAAAATCACCACCACAAAAGCACCTAACGGAATCAGCACCACATAACGGAACACAGCGCGCTCGGAGACTGGCAGTGCGAGAATCGTCGATGCGAGAAATGGCGAATCGCGCAAGCTGTTCATGTGATCTAACGAAATCATATCTTTCACCACCGTGAAAGTGACTTTCGAGTTTTCCCCACCGATCACATCCAGCAGTGGCACACCGCCGCGGTTCCAGACGAAAATGTTCTCACTCCGCAAGCTCACGTTCGGTTGCGCGGGGTTCTTGACCTTCCACGTCGCGCCATCGCAGTATTCAATCAAAGACAAAGCTTGTTGCGCACCGACGTTCGCATCCAAGCGAACTCCATGCGCTGGGCGTGCGGGGATACCGGCCATTTGCAACAAATCGATGCCCATCACGATCAGCAGATTTTCTTCACTGACCTTCTCGACGTTTTGGTAATGTCGACGCAGCAATAAAACCTCTTGTGCTGACTTATCTTTGACCAACTGTAAAAAAAGATGAGTAAAAAAAGTATCCGCATCTGCCGAAACCGAACGGGATTTTTCGATCAATCCTTGCGCCGCTTTTTCCGGTGGACCCGACAAGCCTGGTGAGTGGGCCACGGGGGAAGAACCTTTCACTTCCTCACCCCCGCGACCGGTTTTAAAACGCTCAGGAAAACGCACACGATAATAGAGCGCGTGAGATCCTTCCGACGGCTGTCGCGCCGACCACACCGCTTTGAGGCCAGAAAGTCCCGATTCTGTCGTATAGCCAAACCCGAGAGAACCGGCTTCTTGGCCTATGCTTTCGTCCGCTGCTGCAGCAGGCAACGCCAGCTTCACGGTTACGGGTGTTGCCTCCTCGTCGTGAAAAAACGAAACCTTCGCTTCCACTAGCCAGGAACTTGCTTTGGTGCCAACCCAAAGCGGCACGCCTAGTGAACGATTTTTATAAACTGCCAGCCCCATGCCCAGCACACACAACATCAGCACAGCCAGGATCAATCGCAATTGGGAGGGCATAGATTTTCCTAGCGAAAGATTTTATCGTCAGCCAAATACGTCCGACTCGGATCCACCCAGCCAAGAACTTGAATCGTGGAACGTCCAATCAATACCGGACAGATCATATTGTGGCGATTGTTCAGAGTAAATTCAGCTTTAATGCTACGTTCGCCGATCTGGAAATTCAAGCGCACAACGTTGCGACGCTCCGATTGCCCACCCGGTTCCTTGATGAGAACAGTCCGCGCAAGAGGAGCCTCGATATCGTAGCGTTTCGCCCCAGCTTGACCAGGATCCGTGAGCACGAATTTCACCCACTTCTTCCCATCACGCTCGAACAATTGCTGATTTTCGGCGTGTAACGAGCTCGTTAGAGCGCCCGTGTCCAGCTTTGCTACCATGGTGTCCGTCATTTCTCCCACTGTGACCTTTTCACGCCATCCGAATACCTGAACGGGATCCGAGCTTACAGGGCGAGCGACCTTGACCGAGTTTTCCGCTTCCTTCTTCTCCGCCGCCACCTCCTCATCCTCCTCCGGATCAAGATTGGCAGCATCATCGCTAGGTGCGTCCAGCGCTGCCTTCGTTGGCGCTTTGTCGACCTGATCCGATGCCTTAGTCACTGGAGCCGCTGCATTCGCAGTCGATACACCAGCCTTCTTTTCATCAGCCGCGCAGATCAGAGAAGTCAACAACAAGACGACTGACAGGCCGCGCAGCCATCTGTGAAAGAAAACAATCATGATCAGAATGTGGTTTGAGTCTAAAAAAGATCCATCAAAACCACAACGGAAAAATTTTCACAGTTGCATGACAGAACCGTATCAACGAAGAGCCACTGGTGCTTTCGGCTGATTCACTTTCAGCGCTGCATCCGATAGACCAGCCGACCACGTGTTAAATTCTGCGGCATCGATCACTTCCATGGATCCGACCATGTTACCATGACCTTCCCCGCAAAGCTGACCACAGACCACCGAGGTCTCCAGAGTCTTAATCGGAGTGAACCACATCGGAATCTCCTTGCCTGGGATCGCATCCTGCTGGATGCGCATCGGCACTATCGAATAGTTGTGAATCACATCCTTACTGCAAATGTTCAAAATCGCAGGAACACCTTTCGGCAACTTCAAGATCGGGCTCGTGTAGTCGTCTGCGGCATTCGGATCGGTGTAATCAATGCCCAACTCATTGGTGCTGGACATCGCGAAGGGATCAATGCGTCCAAACTTACCGTCCGTGCCCGGATAATGATACGTCCAGCCAAACTGCCAGCCCACTACGCGCACGCGGACGTGGTCATTCTGCACAACCAGCTTGAAAGTATCAGTACGTTCGCGCCACAACGGAATGGCAAATCCTAGCAACAACACCGCTTCGATGATAATCACGGCGATCTCGATGTGCGAGGAGGCATGGTTGGTGACCCCATGGTAGTCGGCCTTGGGTTTCGCCGATCGACGGAAACGAATCAGAGTCACGGCTATGTAAATGGACCAACCGATGAACAGCACGATCATGAACCAATGCACGACATCGATCAAGTGATCAACTTGAGGACCGTGGTCGGAATAACTGTCAGGTATGCGTAGAATTTTGGATGGTGACATAAGAAAAAATCATTGA
Source organism: Akkermansia muciniphila (assembly GCA_945888515.1). GTDB lineage: Bacteria > Verrucomicrobiota > Verrucomicrobiia > Verrucomicrobiales > Akkermansiaceae > UBA956. Next base: position 8,889 of record CAMDAD010000003.1, read on the forward strand.
GAGACGGAAGATTCGGCAAGCAAAGCCGCTTCTTCTTCCATTGCGTATTTTTTCGCCCGCATCGCGAGGCGAACCATAAAAAAGACCACCGTTGCTGCGACGAGAACAATCACAATCAACAGAAAAAAGATCGACCAACCGACGGCATCGCTACCGCCTAGGGCGCTATTGGCTTGGCATGTGACACAAGAGAGCATGGTTCCCATGGAATTAGAGGATGAGCTTTGCGGATTTTTTCCAGAAATACACGGCGTAGACCGGCACCAACAAAAGTCCGCCGATTCCGCTCCAACCAATCACCTGAGTGGCCACCGAAACATCCGCCGCCCAGAGAAACGACCACAATACGAAAAACAAGCTCATCAGGAAGGTGAACGTGACAAAAACGATGTGGAAGGATTTGAGAGACATGGCGATGATAGGTTGGGATTAGAATGGCAAGCCGAGATCAAAACCATTGAAGTGAATCGGATCGCTTTTGGCTGACATAATCAGAACAATCATAAACGCGAAAAACACAAGCGCACCGAAAAAGATCCAGTAAATCGCTTTTTTCTCGTGATTTAAGTGCATGAAAATGTAGCCCACCAAGGTTGCCTTGAAACTGGCGATGAGCAGGCCGAGAATCATGTCCCACACATCGAAACCATGAACGCCAATATCCAATGCGGGCACTGTTGCCACAGCGACGGTCACGCCAGTGAAGAGGAAGAGAACAAGACCGATGATGGTGTAGGTCTTGACCGATTTTTTGATTTGTTCGGGAGAATCAGCCATAAGAATAAAGATTGAATGGGGAAAATTACATCAAATAGAGAATAGGGAAGAGGAAGATCCAAACCAGGTCGACAAAGTGCCAGAACAGGCCGCCGACTTCCACACGATTCGCGAGCCATTCAGGATTGCTCTGATACATCTTTTTGCCACGGAACAAATAGTAACCCAGCACGATCGCTCCACCGATCACGTGCAAGCCGTGAAGGAAGGTCATGGTAAAATAAATCGCATAATAGGTATTCCACGCGGGGGTGAATTTACCGCTGAGGAAAACCAATTCGCGAGGAATATGCAGGTGTGCGAACGTGTGCTGCGGCTCGCGCAATTCGTAATTCGGTCCCATGAACTCCTCACTGGTGTGGATTTTCTCTTTTCCTTTGTCCACTCCATCGGCCTTCGCTACGAAGTCCTTCCAGCCGATACGGTAGCGCTCGGTCAGTGTCGGGACCCGCTTGGGTTGATTATTTTTATCGCGACCATATTTATCAAGCAGGTGTTGCTCCAACTTCGCGGTTTGCGCCTTATTCCACTCCCAAGCCTCTTTCGCCTCTTTGCTATGCTTGATCAGCCATGTATTTTCGATGGCTTTCACTGGATCGATCCCCTTCTTTTCCGCCTGCATAACCACGTGCCGGAAATCGATGGCATCGAGATTGTGGAATGCGACCGGACTATCCTGAAGTTTGCCGATGACAGCGGTATCGTCGCGAAGTCGGGATTGCTCAGCTCCTTCTTTGATGTCGCGGTGCTTGAACCAGAGGTTAGTGGGAGGCGTGACCACAAAGGACACACTTGGAGTCTCGACCATGATCCGAGCTTCGATCTTCGCAGGATTAATATTGATATTCGGAGCTAACTCCCAGCCTCGCTTGCCAGCATTTTCCGGTTTGGCTTTGGCTGCAACCCACTCACCACGCAGAGCGTCCGTGCGCACATCGGAATTGTTAGCGCGGGATGTGAGATGATTTTTTTGAATCGTTTCCAGCAATTCAACGCTCAGTTTGGTGCCTTGAGGAAATTTTTGCCCTTGGAGCGAAAGTTCTTCGGCCAAGGTGATCGCAGCTTTTCCTGCATCCGCCTGACGGATGATTTCCTCTACCCATGGTTTGTGGAAACGCACGGTGCTGAAGGTCAGTTTCTCAGCGTTCACGTGAATGACATCAGCCTCATGAGGCTGACCAGCGGCGTCGATCGCCTTGGAATCTTTGTCAAGGTGACCTTCCAAAATCGTGTAATCCGTCAGGCGCACCGCTTGGTGATGCCACTTGACGCTATACTCGATGCCTTTCAGTCCCATGAAAATGGCAGCGCAGGCGATGGTAATGCCCATGCATATCTGGAAGACTCCCCACTTGCGCAATTTCAAAGCCGCCCAGGCAAACACCACTGTGACAGACGAAAAAATCAGCACGAAAGTATTGATCAAGCCAGGGAGAACTGGCAGCGCGCGCTCTGGCCATGGGTAATCGGCGCCTAAACGAAGATAAACATAAGAAGAGAAAAAACCGCCGAATAGCATGACCTCTGATGCCAGAAATAACCAGATGGCGATCTTGGAATTGCACATTCCAGTGTCTTTACGCGGCGTGAAAATGTAGGGAATTTCCATAGTAAATCAGTGAGAGAGTGTGTGTGCGTGCCGGGGATCAATGATGAGCAGGGGTAGACTGCGGAGCCACCACAGGCACGTCGGTTTTTGGCTTTTCCCACTGCGGAGAATAATCATCAGTGGCACCTGGTTGGCTGTATTCGTAGGGCCCGCGATAAACGGCCACGTCGAAGGTGAAATTGCCATGCCCCGGAGGTGTCGGAGTGGCCCACTCCAGAGTCGTCGCATTCCATGGGTTATCGCTTTCAATTTTTTTGCCGTGGCGCAGAGAGAGGAAGATATTGATGATGAAAGGCAATTGGAATGCTGCCATGATCCACGCAGCCCATGACATGGTGATGTTAAGGTCGATGTTTTCAGCAACCGTTTTACCAAAGACGTTGGCAGAATCAGCCGCCTTCGCGAGGTAAGCATCGCCACCGTTATACCAGCGGCGGTGGAAGCCAGCCATTCCTTGAATCAACATGGGGAAGAAGAGAAAATTCATGCACACCAAGGTCGGCCAGAAGTGCAAGTGATTGAGAGTCTTGCTCAGATAGCGACCAGTGATTTTCGGATACCAGTGATGGACACCAGCGAAAAGACCAAACAAAATACCGGGAGCCACCACATAGTGGAAGTGCCCAATCACGTAATAGGTATCATGCAAGTGCAGGTCGACGAGATTGAAAGCCAAGGGCAAGCCAGTAAGACCGCCGATACCGAACATCGGAATGAAAGCACAGGCCCAAATCATCGCGGGAGTGAAACGGATAGAGCCACCCCACAGCGAAATCATCAAAGCAGTCAAAAGAATGACTGACGGCACAGAAATGAGCACCGTGGTGATTTGGAACCATGTCGAAATCTTCGGACCCATGCCCGTGAGATACATGTGGTGGGCCCAGACAATGAAAGACAAGAAGCCAAGGACAATCACGCCGTAGACCATGGATTTATAACCCCAGATTGGTCGACGGGTGTTGGCGGGGATGATTTCCGCTACGCAAGCGATGGCAGGCAGGAGCAATACATAAACTTCAGGGTGACCGAGGAACCAGAACAAGTGCTGGAACAACAGAGGGCTTCCGCCACCCGAGAGCTCCACCAGCCCTTCGGACTTCGTGAACAACCCAGAAGGAATAAAGAAAGATGAGTGAAACACACGGTCCACCAGCTGCATGATGCCTGCCGCTTCCAGTGGTGGGAAGGCAAGCAACAACAGGAAGCCGGTCACTAGCATGGCCCAGACAAAAAACGGCATACGCATCCACGTCATCCCGCGAGCACGGAGGTTAATGATCGTGGTAATGAAATTGACCGATCCCAACAGCGAGGATGTGATTAGCATGACCAAGCCCAGTAGCCACTGCGTTTGCCCCGCGAGCCATTGGTTGACAATCTGACCATCCGCGAATCCCGCCAATGGCGAGTAGTTGGTCCAACCCGATTTCGCCGCTCCAGACTCCATGAAAAACGATGCGCACATGATCAATCCACCCAGCAGATAGATCCAGTATGACATCATGTTGAGTTTCGGGAACGCCATGTCGACAGCACCGATTTGCAAAGGGGTCACATAATTGCCGAAGGCCCCGAATCCGAGCGGCACCACGCCCAAGAAAACCATGATCGTTCCGTGCATGGCTCCGAACATATTGTAAGTGTCACCTGTCACTTTACCGTCCTGTAACCAACGCGCTTTCCACGTGTCAGTAAATACCCAGCTCATCCAGCCAGGCAAGGGCTCGTGCGGATAGGCGATGGACCAACGCATCACCATCATCAAGTAAAACCCGAACAGCAAAAACAGCATCGCCGTAATGCCGTACTGGATTCCAATAACCTTGTGGTCGGTCGAAAAAACATACTTCTGCCAAAAGCCCGGTTCGTGATGGTGCCCATGATCGTCATGATGGCTGTGGTCTGCGGTCGCTGCGTGTGCGCTCATGTAGGTGAAGATTAGTTAGATGAACCAGCAACCCTTTCTCCTGCTTGGTTTTTGTCTGCAATCACTTGCAAATGCGGACCTTGCTTGTCTGGGAATTGCTGCGACAACGTGTACCTCAAGATAGCTCTTGTAAAGGAAAAGATGCGATTTTGGGCAACTTTGTGAAATTTTTCACAAGCTCCCTTCCGCAAGTCAGCCAGCCAGTCCGTAACGATCTCGATTTGGCGTCAAAAAAGTCGTCCACGCCTCATCCTGTTGCTGCTCGCGGATGCCGAAATCCGGCTTCCAGCGCGGTGCGACCGGCTTATTGCGAGGATGCATATTTGCCTCATGCGGCAACTTATTCCCCTTGCGGCTGTTGCATTTCACGCATGATGTCACGATGTTTTCCCAGCTGGTTTTTCCGCCCTTTTGCCGGGGAATGACGTGGTCGAGATTCAATTCGGATTCGGCGAAAGACTGAAAACAATACTGACACGTGTATTGATCGCGCCAGAAAACATTGCGACGCGAAAATGTGACGTCCTTGCTCGGGATCTTGTCGTAAAGAGACAACACAATGATTTTTGGGACACGTAAGGCGATGCGGACGGAATGAATCATGCAGGCTTGCGGCGCGCGCTGAGAATAATCAAGCCAGGACTCGAAATCATGCGTCTCATACTTTTCCTCCCCCTCCTCTTGCACCACCCGCGCGTGGCCAATGCTCAGCAAATGCACCGCTCGACGCGCCGTGCACGTTTGTACCGCCTGCCAATTCCGATTCAGCACCAATACTGATTTGTGCAAGACTTGTTCCATGACTACTCATGGGCATTAGCGCAAAATCCCCCACCACGCAAGCAGGAAAGGGAAAAAGATCGCGTATTCAGAGCGCATCGTCATCGAATCTACTATATCGGTAGTAGTTCTCGCGGACCGCCGTGCCTTGGCTTGGTATCGAGTACGTGCACGTCCAGCCACATCATCAACCGCGCGGCGAACTCTCGCCACTTGGTTTTGCGACCACCCGCACCGCTGACATCCTTGGCATTGAAACCGATCACATCCATGCCGTGGGCTTCTGCAATGTAAATGGCCCGTTCATTCTGAAAACGCTGAGAAATGAACAGGCACTGATTCGCGCCGAAGACCGCTTGGCAGCGCAACACCGAATCGAGTGTGCGCAGGCCGGCGTAATCGCAGACGATTTTTTCCGCGGGCACTCCACGCTCGATCAACGCGTTTTTCATCTTGCGAGGCTCGTTGTATTGAGCACTACGGTTATCGCCTGAGACGATCAGGCACCGCAACTTTCCCTGATGCCAGAGAGCTGCAGCCGCGTCCATCCGATACATAAAATACAAGTTTTCGCGATTCTGGAACCGATCGTCGCAACCAAACACCAGTCCCACGTGCTGACCGGAAATCCGCATGGGGTCCTCATAGGTCTTGCCGCGCGCGCACTGCACCACGGCATGCTGAATCACCAAAACCGTGATGCAGCCAAGAATCGCTAGCAAGGCCGCACTTTTGCCGAGCTTTCGCAGGCTAAAACGCCAGCCTCGCCCCAGGGAAATGGTCGATACGTTGCTCATCACTCCACGCCTTGCATTTTCCGTGTCCAACCCCACAACGCTTTCATCGCTTCACCGAAACGACTCACCATCGGCTGCTCTGGGGCCAAGACGCGCAGGCGACGCTCCATCGAACGAAAATACGCTTCGTGATCACGCCCTAACAATTCTCCATCTACTTGAATTGGGAAATCGACGTCGCACCGCACCGTGAAACACCCAGCCTGCAAGTGGGTCACCGAATCCGATAGATCGACGCCTCCCCTCGCTAAGTTGGCAAAAGAGTCGAGGACGAGTCGGTAACCTGACTCCTTAAAAACCAGAATGTCTAACATTTCATCTTGATTGTCAGCCTTGCGGAACAGTGGCAACTGCCCGCCATAGAGGGTTCCGTTTCCCGCCAGCACAGCCACGCCCTCCTCGCGCCGACCATCGGCCGTGATCACTTCCATCATCGGCGGCTTCTCCCCGAGCACTTTGACCGCTGCGAGCAGATAGGCCAGCGGCCCTAACATTTTTTTGCTCTCCCAGGTCGTTTCCTCAATCACCGAGGCATCGAATCCCAGACCCGCCATTTGCACGAAAGGTGAGCCATTCACCGCAAAAAGATCGATTTCGCGGATGTAACCCTGCTCGATGACTTCGAAGGCTTTGTCGAGATTTCCGTAGGGGATACCCAGTTCACGCGCAAAGACATTCATGGTGCCCGCTGGAATCACGCCCAGCGCCGTGACCGAGCCCGCCAATCCCTGCAATACCGCATTCAGCGTGCCGTCGCCCCCAGCAGCTACCACCACCGGTTCGCCTTCCGCCGCAAACTTCGCGGCGAGATCACGCGCCTCTTCCGGCGAGCTCGTCGCATACAGTGCGAAGCGAGTCGCACGCTCCATGATAAAACTCGCAGCACGCTGAGCGCGTTGGCTGCGGGCCTTCGGATTGAAGAGCAATGGGTATCGCGGCGCTTGCGTCACAGCCATGAGATAACAAAACCACGCAAGATCGCCAGCGCGAATTTTATTTCATTTTATCGCGCTCCTCTCGAATTGCCGCCATGGCATCATACAGCGAAAAAAGCAATACGACCAAAGTCCAACAAGCCAATCCCAGCCACCACAGGGTAAACCTGACCGCTGACTGCGCCAACCAACCCTCAATACCCCACAATCCTAGCGCAAAGAAGCCTAGCATCAGAAAAGCCGATGTTCCTAGCCACTTGCGGCGGGTGCTGCGGTCATGCAAAATCGCCCGCGTCAGCATCAACACCATTCCCAGCCAAGATGAATCAGACATACCTCAATCAGTGCATGGTGCGGCCACCGTTGACGACTAGCGTCTGTCCCGTCAAGAATCCCGATTGCGGACTGGCAAACCATGCCACCGCCCATGCCACATCCAGCGGAGTTCCCCAGTGTCCCACGGGAATGGTTTTGACGTAAGCATCTTTCGCATCCTGAGGAACCGACTCGTGCCGCTCCACCGGTATCCAGCCAGGAGCCACGCAATTCACCGTGATGCCCTCCGCCGCCAGTTCGTTTGCCATCGAGCGCGACCATCCCACCTGAGCACCCTTCGCAGCGACATATGCCGAGAATTCCGGCACTCCCTCGTGAAAAACCTCACTAGTGATTTGCACGATACGGCCCCAGCGGCTCGCTTTCATTCCTGGCAAAAGACGTTGCGCTAGCAAAAAAGGGCTTTTCACGAAGGCTTCATACATAGACTGATACTCTGACCAGTCGTAATCGGCGATCCATTTCATAGGCTGTGGCGGCGTAGCATTGGTCACCAGAACATCCACTCCGCCCCAGTGCTCTTCAATTTCTTGCGCCATGCGCTGGACTTCCTCGGCATCCATGACATCACCCGCTACCAAGATCGCCTCCCCCCCAAAGGACCGGATCTCATCTACCACCGCATGACCCAAAACGAGGTTGGAATAACAATTCACCACCACCTTGGCTCCGAGTTGAGCTAGCAACACCGCGATGGCCTTGCCCAGCCCGCGACTGCTTCCTGTCACCCAAGCCACTTTCCCGTCCAATCGTAACCCTACCAAAGAATGTGTCCCATGCATGACTCATGCCTAAATCAAGCTGACATCTGCGTCAAGACCAGTCGTGCGGCATCGCACTCCGATCCACCAGGCATGGCTCGCATCGGGACGAAATGCCATTTTCCCCAGAACGATGCGCTTGGCTTAGACGACATCTTTTCTTTACCATCATTCCGCTATCCCCTACCTTATCCAGCATATGAACGTATTTCCGCTATTATTCTTCGCATTGTCATGCGTGATGTCCACAGCGGCACACAAGCCGAACGTCCTGCTGATTCTCGCGGATGATCTGGGCGTGGAATGCCTCTCCTCCTACGGTGGCACCTCTCACAAAACGCCAAGCATCGACCGCCTAGCACAAGAGGGCATGCGCTTCTCGCGCTGTTTCTCCAATCCCTACTGCTCCCCCTCGCGCGGGTCGCTGCTGACCGGTCGCTATCCCTTCCAAAACGGCCTGAAAGTTGTCCTTCACAGTAAGAACCAAGAGAACATTTTCCTGAAACCCTCCCAGCCGAGCTTTCCACGCCAACTCAAGCAGCACGGCTACTCAACACAGATTGTGGGAAAATGGCACGTATCCCTGGAGCACAGACACAACACGATCCGCGAATTCGGATTCGATCACTACCAGACTTGGTGCATCTTCGATGAGAAAGGTGAGAAAACCACCCGCTTTTGGCAGCCCTATTTGATGCGTGACGATCGTATCATTGCCGATGAAATCAAAGACCGCTACGGCCCTGACGTGGACCTCGAAGTCTATCTCGACTTCATCAAGAGCAACGCGAAAAAACAGCAACCTTTCTTCGCCTACTACTCGACCTACCTGCCGCATTTCCCTTGGGAGCCTACGCCGGAAAGCAAAGAAAAAACGTATCGAGCACCAAGCGCCAGCCACAAAGGCGATCCGAAGTATTTCCCCGAGATGCTTGCCTACCTCGACAAACAAATCGGCATCATGCTTCAGACCCTCGATGATCTCGGCATCGCGGAGAACACCATCATCATCTTCCTTGCGGACAACGGCACCGATACCGGTCTCGTTCATGCTTGGGGAGACGGGAAATCCATCGCTGGCGGCAAAGGCACCATGACAGACCGAGGCACCCATGTCCCACTACTCGTGCGCTGGCCGGGGACCATCAAAGCGGGAAGCGTCTGCGAGGATCTCGTCGATCTCACCGACCTCTTCCCCACGATCTGCGAGCTCACGGGGGCTGGGCTTCCTCCGCATTCCATCCACGGTCGCTCCTTCGCGCCACAACTCACCGGTAAGCCTGGCCAGCCCCGCGAGTGGATTCACATCCAACATGAGAACCATCGACAGATCAGAAATAACGATTTTATGTTAGACAATAAGAATCAGCTCCGTCGTGTTGTTCCACTATGGGAAGCCCACGCCAAGGCCAACGAAGACCGCTTTCCCTCAAAAGAGGCTGCGGCGCGAAAATCGCTACAAGCCGTTTTTGATGCGTTAGGAAAATGATCTGAGAACGCGCGCGATTGATGGATCGCAGTCTCGGCCCAGCATTCCTAATCCTCGTTTGATGGGTGATGTATGCATCCGTATCGCTATCAAATCCATGGATCGTCATACCTCCGCGCTCAAGGTAGTTGCACCTAACAATGTCAGATGGAACGAAACTTCTGCAGGCGTGTGACGGCGTGGCTCAGGAAATGCAGGGCGAAGCGACGGCGTTGCCCAGGCCCGAGCTGACATCGCGGTCGACGAGCGGACGCGCGAGCATTTCTTCATACATGGCGATGTATTGCTCGGCGACTTCCTCGTGATTGAAACGCAACTGGGACTCGCGCATGATGCGACGCAGATGAGCTTCTTTCACCTCTTGCGGTTGTCGATAAAATTCCATCGCCTGATCGGTAGCCCAACGCAAGGATGCGGAGCTGTAGTGATCGAAACGAAAACCATTGCCCGTGCCGGCATGAGTGTCGAGATGGTTGATCGTGTCGTATAGTCCGCCCGTGGCATGGACGATGGGTAGCGATCCGTAGATGGGAGCTGTCATTTGCGGTAATCCGCAGGGTTCGAACAACGAAGGCATGAGCATGAAATCCGATCCAGCGTATCCCATACGAGACAATCGCTCATCAAAATCGACGACCGCCACACGCCCGTGTAGACCGAAGGTGCGAACAATTTGATGGAAGTATTTCTGATGCGGTCCGTTTGCGATGATTGCGACCTGGAGGTTCTCATGCCAATAATCCGAAACCAGTTTGTGCAGGATGTCTGAGAGCAATTGCGGACCTTTCTGCACTGGGTCGAGGCGAGAGGGCCAGAAGAACAAGGGCGCGTTCGGGTTTTCTTCGAGATGTAATTCGCGCTGGAGAGCCAGTTTGTTATTTCGTTTGCCCTCGGTGACATCGATGAAATGGAAAGGATGTGGGATGAAAGGATCGGTCTCCGGATCATAGGAAACGTCTGGGGCATTGAGGATGCCCTTGGCACAGCCCGCCCAAGCTTTTTGCCGCAGTTCCTGTCGCACAGATTCTGGGACCATTAGGTGCCAGCCCTCGACAATCTCCCACAGGAAACGAGGGCTCACGGTGTTGATGAAATGCGCGGCAAAAATCCCACTGGTCAATAGATCGACAGGGTGGTAGTGGCGAGCCTGCTCGTAATTATGGGGCATGCCGTCGTAATAAAGATTTGCCCAGAATTCTGCGGCATCAATGCCGTTGTCCTCGATTTGCGGCAACCACACACGCTGGGTGTGGATGTTATGAACCGTAAATAGGCTCTTGATCCCGCGTCGCCGTGCCATGCCAGGAATCAAGCCGGTCATCCAGTCGTTGCAGTGGATCAGATCCGGCCGGGCATTCGGGATAATGTGGTTAATGACCTCGCGCTGGAAGACCATGGCGATTTTCATCGATTCATCCTGATAGCCACTGTAGACTTGTTCTCGATAGTAAAAGATCCTGTCCTCGGCGAGGTGGATGTGTGCATCCGGAAGCACTTCGTAATACATGCGCAGTTGTTTCTCGTGCAAACTGAACACATCGCCCTGGAACATGCGTCGGTAATTGGGCAGCGCCACATGAACATCGGCCCCGAGCTCGAACAGCGCAGAAATCAGTGATGCCGAAACATCTGCTAGTCCTCCGGCTTTGGCCGACATCCGTTGCGCGTAGTTCCCCATACCCGAGGGCAAATAAGTGATTTCCGGAGTAACGATCAGAATACGGGGTCGTGAGCTGCTTGGCATGAGTATGAGTAGGTTAGAATGTTTCGTGCCAAAATTGCCCAGATTGTGACTTTTTATGCGCGCCGCAATGCTAATGCGCGTTTTTTTGAGCCGATTTTACGATCGTGCCGAATTTGTCACTGCGCCCATCAACGACGGGCTACGCGAATCGCCTGACAGACCGAGGGAAATATCTGCTTTTTACGACTGACCACGCCAGGTGCGGAAAATGAATGCTCGCTGATTCGCTGGTAAGGGAGTGAAGCAAGCAGCGCATCATTGCCCATGGCAAGGATGTGACTGAAGTGCTCGGTCACGTCGGTGATCACGAGACAAATCAGATCAAGATGTTCTTTGGCAACCAAGTGAGTCAGATGCTGAATCAGTTCCGCTTCGCGCGCGGCGAGAGCTTCCATGCCAAGCTCCTCGACCTGGGCAATGGAAATTTTCAAACCCTCATCCATAAATTCCTTGCGGTCGGCATTGACGATGTCGTCCACACTGCCATTCGCAAGCAGGGAGCCGATGGCGAAAAACTTGCGCGTGAAGTTGGCGGCGTCCACGCCGGCGATGCTGGCGAGCCACGCAAGCATTTCACGATCCAGGTCTGTGGTTGTGGGCGATGTCAGATTGAGCGTGTCCGAGACGATGCCAGCCAAAAGACAGAGAGAAACTCCTGGCTCGGGAGTGAGGTCACGGTGCGCAAACTTTCTCGCTACAAGCGTAGAAGTAGAACCAACTGGCTCATTGAGATAGCGAATCGGTTCGCGAGACACCAAATTTCCAGCGAGTCGATGGTGATCGATCACCTCAACGATTTCCGCCTCCTCTACGCCGCGCACCGCCTGGGCGTATTCGTTGTGATCGACGAGAGCCAAGCGAAGGCGTGGTGGATCCACAAGGTCAGACTTAGACACAACGCCGAGAAGGTGCTGGTCATCGGGCGATACTACCGGGAAAAGTTCCTGTGTCGTCGAAGAAACGCGTTTTTTCAATACCGAAACAGGCTCATGTGACGATACGGTGATAAATCCACTGTCTAACACATTACGCACCGTGCGCGAGCAACGGATCAGCGTGGTGCAGGAAGCTGTGTCCTGTTTGGCGAGTAGTAGGCAGATGTTTTTTTCTCGCGCGCGTTCCTCTAGCGCGGAATCGATCTGATAACCGCCGGTGATCAAGAGCGCGCGAACCCCGAATTCGATCGCCAACTTGTGGACGTGAGGTCGGTCACCACAGATCACTAAAAAACGATCAATCTTCCCCTCCTCCTTGGCTTGAAGCAGGCGTTTTTCCACGGTATCCTGTGAGGAGGCCCCGACAAGGATGATGAGATTTTCCTCGTCCTCAGCCACAGGACAAGGTGCCCCTGCGATCTCGGCATTGAGCGTAGCTGCCATGTTTTTGAGAGCGACCAACACCGTTCTCACGGCGATGCCCTGGGTCTCGGCGGGCACCAGCAACTCTAACAAATCGAGATAGCGGAGTATGCCCATGACTTGACCGCTTTCGTCGACCACTGGCACGGCTCTAACGCCAGCGGAGAGCATTTTATGGTAGGCGATGAGAAACGTATCGTTAGGCGAAAGTTTCACGACTTTCCGCCGGCACATCATCCCAGCGGTGGTGCGGACGTCATCGATCAATACTGGTGACTCGATCCCCGCTTCCTGCAACACCCATGCGGTGCGTTGGGTGATTTCTCCGCAACGGGCCGCCGTGGCCGTTGGTTCGCCGGTAAGGCGCAGCAAGGCCGCATGGCCAATCGCCGAGCAGATCGCATCGGTATCGGGATTGCGATGTCCGATCACATAAAACGGCAGTTCGCTTTTCCAGGATTCCATAATGCGGATGGGGAACGAGGTCGAAAAAATTACGTCGGCTGCTCGCCGCGCGCCATCACCACCTTGCCCGTACGCACGGTTTCGATGATGTCGAACTGCGAGAACATCGTGATCGCGGCATCAGCCTTGGTGCTTTCTCCTGTGATCATGACGATGATGCTGGTAGGTGTCAGGTCGATGGTTTTTCCATTAAAGTGCTCGCAAATCTGCAGCACTTGTGCGCGCTCGGCGGGAGAACAAGCAATCTTGATCATCAGCAATTCACGTACTACCGAATCATCGCTGGTGTGCTCGTAGCAATGAATGACGTCGATGAGCTTGTGCACTTGTTTGATGATTTGCTCCAGCCCGTTCGGATCACCGACGATGCCGATGGTCATGCGGGAAAAGCGTGCGTCACGGCCTTGGGAGACCACGAGGCTATCGATGTTGAAACCGCGCCGCGCGAAGACTTGGCAAATGCGCATCAGCACGCCGGGGCGGTTATTGACGAGAACCGAGAGCGTATGCACTGTTTGATTGAGCGAGGGTGCGACAGGTGTATCGGTGGTGACAATCGTTTGCATAAAAGTATGATGGGAAAGATGGAGTGAAAAAAATGTGGTATCGCTGGCTGATCACGTGGAACCGGTGGGCTTGGCCATTTTGTATTTCGGTGGCTCGATGAGCATATCCTCCAGCGCCGCACCCGCTGGAATCATCGGGAACACGTTGTCGGTCTTGATGCACTCGGCATGGATCAGGATGGGGCCGTCATTGTAAGCAAGCGCCTTTTTAATCATGCGCGTAACGTCAGCTGGGCGTTTGATGTTGACGCTGGGGATACCGTAGGCAGCGGCCAGCTTGCAGAAATCTGGATTGCCGATGAGGTCAACGCCGCTGAGGCGGTCATCGAAGAACAGCTCCTGCCACTGCCTCACCATGCCGAGGTAATGGTTGTTCAGCACCACGATTTTAAGTGGCAACTTATGAATCGCAGCGGTAGCCAGCTCGAACAAAGTCATCTGGAAACCACCATCGCCCGAGATCGAAATCACGGTTTTCTCTGGGCAAGCGAACTGCGCACCGATGGCGGCGGGGAAGCCGAAGCCCATCGTGCCAGCACCGCCGGAGGACAACCATTCGTAGGGACGATCGTTGAGGAAGAACTGTGCAGCCCACATCTGGTGCTGGCCGACGTCCGTGGAGACGATGGCCTTACCTTTGGTCTGTTTGTAAAGCTCCTGAATGACCTGTTGCATGCGCAGGCCACCTTGCTTCTTATAATTAAGAGGATACTTCTTTTTATAACCATCAAGATGAGCATTCCACTCAGTGGTTTCCAGTCGGGAAATGCGCTTGTTCAGCTCGCCCAGCGCCGCCTTGGCGTCACCTACGATCTGCACGTCCGGGCGGATCATTTTGTTCATCTCCGCGTTGTCGATATCAATATGGATGATTTTCGCATTGCGTCCGAACATGTGCGGTTTGCCGATGATGCGGTCATCGAAGCGCGAGCCGACGTTGAAAATCAGATCCGCCTCGCAGATGGCTTTGTTTGCGTATGCGGTGCCGTGCATGCCGATCATACCCAGTGAGAGCTTGTGGGTCTCGGGGAAAATTCCTTTACCCAGAAGCGTCGTGGTAACAGGGCAATTCAGTGTTTCCGCGAAGTGAATCAGCTGCTCTCCCGCGCGGGAGATCATGGCACCTTGACCGGCGAGAATGACCGGTCGCTTGGAGTGAGCAATGATTTGCAAGGCCTCATCGATGGCTGTGGGGCAGATTTTGTAGGCTTCCTCGGGGTGATAGCCGGGCAGATCGATCTCTGGCTCCATGTCGCCGGTGAAGGGAGATTGAGAGACGTCCTTCGGAACATCGATCAACACCGGACCGGGGCGACCCGTGGTAGCGATGTGATAGGCCTCGCGCGCCACTTTGGGCAGGTCGTTGGTGTTTTTGACCAAAAAGTTGTGTTTCACCACGGGCATCGTGATCCCAAAAATATCCGCCTCTTGGAAGGCATCTTTGCCGAGCATCCAAGTCACCTGCTGACCACAAAGCACGATCATCGGAACTGAGTCCATCTGCGCGGTCATGAGTCCAGTCACCGTATTTCCAGCACCCGGTCCAGAGGTGACGAGCACGCAGGCGGGTTTGCCAGTGGCACGGGCATAACCATCGGCCATGTGAACGGCTCCTTGCTCGTGACGCACCAGAACAAACTTCATGTTCGTCTTCACTGTCTCAAGCGCGTCAAAGATGGGAAGCGCAGCCCCACCAGAGTATCCGAAAACATACTCGATCCCTAATTCGTCGAGTGTTTTGATGAGCGCTTGTGCGCCGTCCATTTGTTCTTTACTTGTCATGCTGTTGGTGAAAATTGGGGTTGGGCGGCAGAAGTTGGCAGATTTACGATACTAGCGCAACTCAAAATTGTGATTTTATCGACAAATGAGCTTTTTTTCTGATTGTTCGATACTGAAAATGAGCTTCTCCCAAACAAACGCCATCATTCGCCATGAGACAGCCGCAGAAAACAACGAATTTTCACGCATCGGATATTTATCCAGGCATTTTGCAACCTAGAGGCACTCGCGTGGTGTTTCTTTGGATTTTCGCGATCACAAAGACCTACGGCAGACAGAATTCGCGAAATGATACAAAAGGAATGAGACGAGGGCGCGCGTGCTACCCTCGCTAGATCTCGCTGATCTTCTCGATCAAAAAAAGAGATTGCCATCGGAGGAATCGTGAGTCATAGTCGTTTCGTCAGCCCGCAAGAATGGCCACTCTCACTCGAGTCGCACTTGCGTCCGCTCTCTCCGTTCCGTGGTTTTTTGCCGCATTTTATCAGATCGGGAAGCACACACCTGATGATCGTCACGCTCGCCTTTCTGTGGCTCGATCCTATGCAAACACCCTTCTTTTATTTCATTCTTCATGGCCGGTCATAACAAATGGTCTAAGGTCAAGCACATCAAAGCCAAGGTCGACGCTGTCAAAGGTCGCATCTTTTCCAAATGTGCCCACGAGATCGCTCTCGCCGCGCGCGCCGGCGGTGCCGACGCGTCAGGAAATGCGAGATTGCGCACGGCCATCGATAACGCAAAGGCCGTTTCTATGCCGAGGGAAAACATCGAGCGCGCTATCAAAAAAGGAACAGGAGAGCTGGGCGGAGCCGCCATTCAGGAAGTGACCTACGAGGGCTATGGCCCCTCCGGCACGGCATTCTTGATCGAGATCGCTACGGACAACCTCAATCGCTCGGCACAGGACATCCGCACGATTTTTTCGAAAAACAATGGCGCGGTCGCCACGCCCGGCTCCGTCGCCTATCAATTCGACCGCAAGGGCGAAATCGTGCTGCCCGCCCATGCCGCAAGCGAGGATGGCATTCTCGAACTCGCCGTCATGGCCGGGGCTGATGATGTGTATTCAGATGAGTCAGAACACGTGATTCAGACTCAACCGACCATGCTCGCCACAGTCGCACAGGAATTGCGAGCACAAGGTCTCGCACTGCAATCAGAAAAATTCACCTCCATCCCACAAACGCCTGTTGTCATCGATGATCCCACTACGGCTCGCCAAGCACTGAAGCTTTACGATCTGTTAGATTCTTATGACGACACACGCAATGTATTTACTAACTTTGAGCTATCGGACTCGGTCCTAGCACAACTTGACTCTTCACCCATTCATTGATTTTACCGCATGAGCGATTCTCTCCCATCCCGATCTGATTCCACGCCACCCAAAAAGCGCGCGGCGAAAAAAGCTGCCGTGAAAAAAGTGGCTGCTACGGCAGAAGCCCCTGCACCTGCTGCAAAAAAGGCCGCCAAGAAAGCGACAAGCAAAGCAGCGAAAAAAGCTGTCGCCGCCAGTCCCATTGAGGTACCCGCTCCCGCCGCTCCCAAAAAACGCGCTGCGAAAAAAGCCGCCGCTGTCACAGCACCCGAGCCTGTCTCGGAAAAAGTCAAAGTCACAAGGCCGAAAAAAGCCGCCGCCGAGACAGCACCGACCTCCGTCGCCAGTGTCGTGGTAGCCGCACCCGCACCCGTTGCGATGCCGGTTCCGCCACCAGCACCCGTAGCTGCCCCCGCGCCTTTCCCTCATCCACGACCACAGCAGCATCCAACCCAACAGCAGCGGCAGCACCCGAACGACTTTAAGAAAAATAAGTTCGGCAAAAACAAGAAGAACGGCTTCGACCGACACCCGAAACAGAACAACAAAAATTTCGGTCATTCTCAGGGACCGCAAAAGTTTGACCCAGACGCCGAGCGCAACCAGGCCATATTAGAAGGCCCAAAGACGGAGGTCGAAGGCCTGCTTGAGCTCACGCCCAAAGGAAGTGGCTTTTTGCGCAGCCTAAAGAAGAGTTTTGAAATGGCAAAAGACGATGCCTTCGTGGGAACCACACTCATCAACAAATGGGGTCTGCGTTCTGGCGCCGTGATCAAGGCGCTCACGCAGGTGGGACCGCGTGGTCCACAAGTGGTCGAGGTGATCGCGGTGAACGACAGCCCGCCCGAGGAGGCGCGCCGTTTGCCACACTTTGATGAACTCACCGCCGTCAATCCCTCGAAGCGCATCCCTTTCGAAAACGATCAAAACCGTTTCACCACCCGCGTGCTCGATATCATCGCGCCCGTCGGTCGTGGTCAGCGCGGCTTGATCGTCTCGCCGCCGCGCTCGGGCAAAACCACGCTCATGCTGCACATCGCGGAGTCGGTGCGCCAGCGCGAGGATGACAGTTTGCATTTAATCATCCTGTTGGTCGATGAGCGGCCCGAAGAAGTCACGGAGTTTCGACGCGCTTTGCCGGGCGTAGAAATTTTCGCCAGCTCCAATGACGAGCACCCGCGCAATCACTGCCGCATCGCCGAGCTCACCATCGAGCGCGCGAAGCGTCTGGTCGAGGCCGGCAAGCATGTCTTTCTGCTGATGGATTCGATCACGCGACTGGCCCGCGCCTATAACAATACGGGCTCAACGCAGGGACGCGGCATCGGTTCCGGCGGCGTCACCGTCGGCGCCTTGGAAGCGCCGCGCCGATTGTTCGCCGCCGCGCGCAACACCCGCGGTGCCGGCTCTCTCACGATTTTAGCCACCGCGCTGATTCAGACAAACTCGCGCGCGGACGAGGCGATTTTCCAAGAATTCAAGGGCACGGGCAACATGGAGATCGTCTTGGATCGCAAGATTGCGGAAAACTACATCTATCCGGCGGTCGATATTTTCAAGTCCGGCACCCGCCGCGAGGAGCTGCTACTGCCTGAGCACATGCTGCACAAGATCCACCTGATCCGCCGCGGCCTCTCGGGACACAAACCGCTGGAGGCGATGGAGCGACTGACGTATTTCCTCAAAAAATTCCCGTCGAACGCGCAGATGTTGTTAGAGATCAAGGGCTGAGTCACCAGAGAAACGTGAAACAATCCCAGTTCCCGTAGATACTTTCTTATCAATTTTCCCGTTAGAAAAAGGACCTACGCATGCGTCCATGGGGGCGCTGGATTTGAAAAGGCTCGTCTAGGCCCTATCGCCTTGCTAAGGAAGCACAGCGAAGGAGAACAGCCTCTTCGCATGGCAAATGATGAACACACCAAACGACTAAGGCATGCGCAATGTTCTCCAAAGTGATTTTTTGATTGGCGACGATGGGGGAAATCCGTTTCATCGGGGCATGGAGATCATTCATGGTAGCGCGAGTTTTTTTGTCAGCACCCCAGAGGTGGATTTTGCCGTGACCGAACAAGGCGGTCATCTGGCACCGGTGGATTTTTATTTTGAGGACTACGCGGTTTCGCCGTATGCGCTGGCGCCGTGGGAGCCGAAGCAAGTGGATGCCTCATTGCCCCACTTGCTCACGGAGCTGCGCGGGGATTTTTTCTGTTTGCCCTTTGCGGGTCAGGCGGGTGGTCCACCGCATGGTGATACGGCGAATGCGAAGTGGAGCTTGGTCGAGCAGGACGAACGCTCACTTGTGTTAGAGATGAAGCAGACCGATAGCGGCGCGGCGGTGGTAAAGACCATCACGGTGCGCCAGGGGCAGCAGGCGCTGTATGTGGAGCATGTGATCACGGGATTGGTGGGAGACTGGAATTACGGCAATCATCCCATTCTCGATTTTTCCGATCTTGCCGAGGGAAAGGGGAGACTGGCGGTGAGTCCGTTCCGCTGGGCTTCGGTCTACGATGGCGTTTTTGCGAATCCCGAGGCTGGGGAAACGGGGCGACTGCAGGAAAGCGTCTTGTTTGCCTCGCTAGATGCAGTGCCGTGCAAGGATGGCACCACGCTGGATCTCACCCATTATCCAACGACTCCAGGCCATGAGGATCTGCTGATGATGGTCAATGAAGCGCCCACCAGCGAGCAGCCCTTTGCGTGGTCAGCGGCGACCTTCGATGACTATGTGTGGTTTTCGCTGAAAAATGCCTCTGATTTTCCCGCAACCTTGTTCTGGATCTCGAACGGTGGCCGCAGCGCGCATCCGTGGGAGAATCGACATCTCGGCAGAATCGGCATCGAGGAAGTCTGCTCGCATTTTTGCAATGGCGTCGAAGCCTCGCGGGAGAATCGACTCGCCGCACACGGCATTCCCACCGTGCGGAAATTCGTGGCGGGAGAAACCGTGCGACTTCCCATCATACAAGGGGTAGCCCTAGTTGAGCCGGGCTTCGGACAGGTCACGGCCATCGTTCCGCTGGACGACCACACTATCGCGATCAAGGGCGAACATGGCGCGGAGGTGCATGCGAAGATCGATTGGAGGGAGTTTTTGCTGGGCTAACCAGACGAAAGGGTCATTTTGCTATTTGGCGGCAAAGTGGAATTTATGGTAGAACATTTTCGTACCTGAACAATCGACAGATCAACCTCAACGCGAGTGGACGGCCGTTCGCTGTGCGAATTTCGATCAGATGCGCACCCAAAATATTCTTTTCTGGCAGGCACAGGGGGGCTCTGCCATTCGCCAAGCTGCCTGGGACATCGTTCTAGACTACTGGAAAGCTAACAATGTTAATCCTGATGAACTCCGATTTTGTCGATCTACTGCGTCTGTTCGCCGCACATGAGGTGCGTTACTTGATTGTCGGCGGGTATGCGGCAATGCGCTACTCTCAGCCTCAATTCACAAAAGATCTTGACGTATGGATTGAGCCAAGTGCGGAGAACTCGTCGGCTGATGGTGGCGTTTCGTGAATTCGGTATGCCCATTCTGTTTGATTTCTTAACATCTTTGCCGCAGATGAATTTCGCTCAATGCTGGGAGTGAAAGACAACGGAGCAAGAGGCAGGATTTGCGATTCATTATCTTGGTGTCGATGACCTGATTCAGGCGAAAATGGTTGCCAACAGGCCGCAGGACTTGATGGATATTTCGGAAATCAAACGTGCGCAGGAGAGGAAATTGCCCCCCGACAGTTCAGTTTGAGATTCTGCTCGTTCCTCCCGAGATGAACAAAACACGTCTTGCGCGGTGATGGGGAATCTGCTTACCTGCGTGCCCCGCAACTTCACACTTTATGGCAGACAAAACTCATACCGATCCGCAGCGCATGGAAAAAATCGTTTCGCTGTGCAAGCGCCGTGGCTTCATTTTCCAAGCTGGTGAGTTGTATGGAGGACTCAACGGTTGCTGGGATTACGGTCCGCTGGGTGCCGAGCTGAAGCGCAATCTTAAGGACTACTGGTGGCGCAGCACCGTGCAGGAGCGCGATGACGTAGTCGGCATGGATGGTGCGATTTTAACAATGCAACAGGTGCTCGTAGCGTCGGGTCACGTCGGTGGATTCTCCGATCCGATGAGTGAGTGCCCTCTGACAAAAGCCCGCTTGCGCGCGGACCAGATTCCTGCGGCCGATGCGGGCATCGAATATACCTTTCTGGGAGCCAAGGATGCCGTATCCGGCAAGACTACCGACAAAACCATCACGGTGCTCGTGGCGAACGAGAAGCAAGAAAAGTTCCGTTCGGCGGAAAAAATCGCAATGAAATTTTACGCCGAGATTTTTGGCAAGAACGCGAAGCCGGAATCGTTGGAAAATGGCTGGACCGAGCAACCGGGACCGCGCGAGAATGGATTATACAATCCGGACAATGGCGTGCTGATGTCAGAGCCACGCATGTTTAGTCTAATGTTCCAAACGAAAATGGGAGCTAATGCGGATGATAACGATCCTAGTGCGGTGGCCTATCTCCGCCCCGAGACGGCGCAGTCGATTTTCGTGCAATACAAAAACGTGCTCGATTCCTCGCGCGTGAAGCTCCCTTTCGGCATTGCGCAGGTCGGCAAGTCGTTCCGCAACGAGATCAATCCACGCAACTATACTTTCCGCTCGCGCGAGTTCGAGCAAATGGAAATCGAGTATTTCTGCCACCCGAAAGACGGCATGCGCCTCACCGACGAATGGCTGGAAACGCGCCTGAAGTTTTACGAGGAAATCGGCATCCCGCGCACGAAGCTGCACATCCTCGATGTGCCCGATGGCGAGCGGGCGTTTTATTCGCAGAAGACTTACGACATCGAATATGAGTTCCCCTTCGGTGTGCAGGAACTCGAAGGCGTAGCGTATCGCACGGACTACGATCTCGGCGTGCACCAGAAAGGCTCGGGGCGTCCTTTGGAATACTTCGATGAAGAGACTAAGGAAAAATTCCTGCCGCATGTGGTGGAGCCGTCCGCCGGTTGTGACCGCACGATTCTGGCATTGATCTGCGAGGCTTTTGCTGAAGAGACGCTGACCGATGACAAAGGCAAGGACGATGTCCGCACCGTGATGCGTTTTACGCCACGCATGGCACCGATTAAAGTGGGCATTTTTCCGTTGTTGAAAAAGAACGAGGAGCAGGTGCGCATCGCCAAGGAGATCCAGAAGAAGCTGCAACCGTGGATGAATGTGTTCTACGATGACAGTGGTGCGGTCGGTCGTCGTTACCGTCGTCAGGATGAAGTGGGAACACCGTACTGCGTGACCATCGACTTCGAAACGCTGGGCGAAAGCGGCGAGGAACTCAAAAATACCGTGACACTGCGTCATCGCGATTCCATGGAACAGGAGCGCATCTCGATTGATGCCTTGCTGCCGTGGTTGCTGGGGCGCGTGCGCTGATCCACTGCCATGCGCTGGCAAATCATCGTAGCAGGAAAACCGGCCTTGGCCTATGCCAAGTCGGGAGTGGATGAGTATCTGCAACGGCTGCGGCGTTATCTCGATTGCGAACTGTTGATGGTGAAGGCGGGCAACTCGCACGAGGTGTCGCAGCGGTTGTTGGAAAAATCGCAGGGAGCGTATCGCATCGTGCTCGATGAGCGCGGCGAGCGCCCGACCACTCGACAGCTCAGCGAAAAGGTAACGGCGTTAGAAATGCGCGGTGATGTGAAATGCGTGGCCTTTCTCATCGGCGCGTCCGATGGGCACACAGAAGAGATGAGGCGCTCGGCGGATTTGCTGTTATCGTTATCATCCATGACGCTGCAGCACGAATTGGCATTGGTTGTCTTGTTAGAGCAGATCTATCGGATCGCAAACCTGCGCAAGGGCGAGCCCTATCATCGCGATTGAGTCTGGGAGGGATTTTGATTGCCATCGTGCATGCAAGTTGGCACAAGGCGCTGGTGAACGATTGTCGCGTGGTGTTGTTTGATTTCGATGGCATTCTGGTCGATACCGAGTGGGCGATCTATCAAGCGTGGTGCCGTTGTTTTGAGGCGGAGGGATGTGAGTTACCCTTATCGCTCTATACGCGCTGCATCGGTAGCGACTTCGCCACTTGGTCGCCAAAATCGTATCTGGAAGAGTTGACCGGAAAATCGTATGACTGGACTGTCCTCGATGCCGAACGGCAAAACGAGATCGTGCATGAGCTTTCCGATGAAGGAGTGATGGATGGCGTGCATGAATTGATCGATACCCTGCGCAGCCAAGATCTTTCGTTAGGAGTGGTATCGAGTAGTTCACATCACTGGGTCGATCGCTGGTTAGCTCAATTGCAAATAGACAGGCATTTTGCCCACGTGGTGTGTCGGGGGGACGCGCCACGCATCAAGCCATCGCCGGATTTGTGGCTAGAAGCGGCGAGACGTTTCGCGATGCCAACAACTCACTGCCTTGCGATCGAGGATTCGCACAATGGTCTGATCAGCGCGCAGGAAGCTGGTATGCCTGTGTGGGTAGTGCCGAATCGAGTAACCTCATGCCTCGATTTCTCCGCGGCTCAGGCGCGGTTTGATTCCCTGCACGGGATTGCCGAGCGCTTCAAAGCCCTGGCGGGTGGCGCATGATGTAGCCCGATGCTCCGCGTCTCCATGGTTTCCATTTCGGCCCCGAGCGTTGCCCATCGCCACCGGTATCGAGACGCAGACCGGCGACCGTTACGAATACATGTCCGTTGCGCGAGTATATGGTGATCCACTTGCCTTCGCCGCGTCTTCCGTAACTGAGATACGCCTTGGACGGCATGCTGCCCTTGATGATACCAGCTTCACGAAGAACGTAGGAAACAGTGCCAGAGCAGTCGTAACCGCTATCATTATGAATGGCATGACCGCCGCCCCACTTGTAGGGTTTCCCCTGCAGGCGATTGCCAGCTGCGATGGCGGCAATGACTTGTTTCGGTGCTTTTTTAGGTGCATAGGCGTATCCATCCTTCAACAGCGCGGTGCGACCGGGTTCGAACTGATAGACCACAGGGTGCTTCGCCTTGACCTGAAAGCAGGACGTTTGCAACAGGCTGACCGATAACAGGAGAAAAAGAAAAAAGAAACGCATGAGATCAACCAGCGTGATTGTTGAGCCATTCAAGTGCTGCGGATAAGGCGCGCGCGCGGTGGCTGAGTTGATTTTTAATTTCCGCGCCGAGCTCAGCAAAAGATACCTCATAACCGATGGGTGCGAACAACGGGTCGTAGCCAAAACCTTCCTCGCCGCTGGGAGCCAACAAAATGCGCCCCTCGACAGAACCGCGAAAGTGCGCGCGCGCTTTTCCTTTACAAGCAACGACCATAACACAAACGAAGCGCGCGCTCCGCCTATCCTGCGGCACTTGACGCATGTCATCAAGCAACCGATGATTATTGCGTGTGTGGTTGCCTTCCTCACCACCGAAACTGGAAGACCATACGCCAGGCGCGCCGTCAAGAGCATCCACCTCCAAACCTGAGTCGTCCGATAGCACGAATCCATCGACACATGAGCTAATCGCTTCGGCCTTGAGAGTGGCGTTTTGCAGAAACGTCGTTCCTGTTTCCTCCACTTGCGGGAAGTCATGGAAATCATTAGCGTCACGCACGAGATAGGAGTCACCCGCCATCTGACGGATCTCCTTTGTCTTGTGCGCATTCCTTGTCGCGATGATCAATGTCGTCTGCGGCATGGAAAAACGATGTCAGCCGACCAAGCAAAAAGCGAACGTTTTTTGAACAAAAATCAAGTAGAGAAACGCTGCAGTATCGATGAGAATTTTTCACAAAATCATATCGGCATGGATTGTCGGAGTTGCCATGATCGGCGTAAGCTTCGCTGAGCTGGAAGGCTGGAGTACCGATCTGGAAAAAGCTCTGGAGCAAGCGAAAAAAGAGAAAAAAGCCGTGTTGGTCGAATTCACTGGCAGCGACTGGTGCCCGCCCTGCATCGCCATGCGTAAGAATGTTTTTTCCCAAAAGGAATTCGTTAAGGCAGCCTCAAAAGATTTCATCCTGGTCGAACTGGATTTCCCCAAAGGCGATCCAGAGCTGAAGAAAAAAAACGACCCACTCGCCAAGAAGTATAAGATCGATGGCTTCCCCACGGTGATCCTACTCGATCATGAGGGCAAGGAGTTCAGCCGCTTCTTCGCCTCGGAGCACGCTACCACCGAGAAATTTCTCGCTCACCTGACTGCATCGCTGGAAAAAAAGGATCTCGACTGAGTTCCTAGCGACACGCGACCAGAATCTGCCATGCCGTCTGGGTCTGCGTGCGCTCATCTGAACTCACGTGCCAGGTGAAACGCGACTGCGAGGATACCGCCAGAATTTCCGAGCGTCCACCCACTCGAAGGACACAAGGAATCAGTGCCGCCTTGATAAGGGAGGAAAAAAATGTAAGCACCGCATGCACAAGACTAGATTCCGATTCCCCTTTGAGGTAAGTATCATGTCAGGGCGATAGCAAGTGCGGACCCATTGACAAGCCGGAATACGTCACAGGCCAATCATTTCGAGCATCAAGAATCAACCTTGGCTTTTTTGCGCTGCTTTTGTTTTGGCGTAGCAGGTGAGTTCTGATTCGTCGGTTCTCCGCCGAATTGCTTCCAATACAAAACTTTCATGGGGTTCTGCTTCGGGCCATCGATCGCTTCATTCACCAGCAACGGTTGCACATCCAACCACCATTGTTCGTAGGCAGCGCGCAATTGTGCGGCAATCTCGGGATGCTTTCCGATGACGTTAGTTTTCTCGCCTGGGTCCGCCTTGATGTCGAAAAGTTCCTGATTGTTGACCAGCGTGAATCGCGAATTCTGGATCGACATTTTCTGGTATTTGCCTTTCTCCGCCTGTCCACGCTCCCATCGTCCCACGTGATGCACGAGCGTGCGTTCCGGCCAGTGGCTGGCGGGATTTTTCAACAATGACAGCAAGCTCTTGCCCTCGACTTGATTTTTCGCCGACTCAGGCACCGTGCCGCCGGTGATCTCGGCAAGTGTCGGAAAAAGATCTAGATGAGCGGCCAGCGCCGAGCACTCGCCACCCGCAGGAATCCCTCCCGCAGGCCAGCGGAAAAAACACGGAACACGTGTGCCGCCTTGGTAAGATGTGCCCTTGGAGCCGCGCATGCCCGCATCGAACAACTTGATTCCTGCAGTGCCTCCATTGTCGCTGCCGAGATAGATCACCAATGTATTTTCCTCCATCTTCCATTCCTTGAGCTTTTGCAGCACTTTGCCGAAGTTGGTGTCGACATTTTCGATCATACCAAAAAATTTAGCCATCGCCTCATCCACCCCTGGCTTGCCCAGATAATGTTGGTAATACTCTCTCGGCAACACATGCGGCGTATGCGCGGCGTTTAAGGAAATAAAAGCAAAAAAAGGCTGCTCGCTCTTGCGTTGCTCGTCCATCCAACTCAGAGCCTGAGAGAAAAACAAGTCGGTGCAGTAGCCGGTGGTTTTTTCGAACTTGCCATTGTGCCAGATCGCGGGATTGATGTTGGTATTTCCCGGAGCATCGCCGCAGGAGCCGGGATAGCTTTGACCAATGCCGCCTGCACCATGGGTGTAGACTTCATCGAACCCGCGGTTCTCGGGTCGGTAGGCTTCTTCGTCGCCCAAGTGCCACTTTCCGAAAATACCGCTGGTGTAGCCTGCGGTCTTCAGCATTTGGGGCAGGGTCCAGGTTTTCAGACTCATCCGCTCGCGTTCGAAGATCGTGTGTGTGACCCCATTTTTGAATTCATGCCGACCACTCATCAGAGCCGATCGTGTGGGCGCGCAGGTGGGACTCACATGAAACTGAGTAAAGAGCAGACTTTGTTTGCGAAATGCATTCACCGCAGGCGTGCGCATGACGGGATTTCCCAGGCACGCGTAATCCCCGAAGCCGACATCATCGGGCATTACCAGAATGATATTGGGCTTGGTGGCGGCATTCGAATGCGTCACCAGAACAAGGAAGGCTACGAACAACAGTATCGCCTTTTGTGTGAACATCTTTTTGCTGATCATGATGACTAGAATACGGGATCATCCGAGCGATCATTACAAGTATTGAAACGCGCTACCTTATTTGGATAGCTCCAACTTCTGTCCATCGGCAAGCAAGCGCGGCTTCAAGTCTTGGTATTTCACATCTTGAATCGGAATGCCCTGATCCATCGCGATCACTCCCGCAGTGACAGCGCTTTGTGCAAGACACATGAATACGGGTTCCATGCGAATCGAACCAAACGCGATATGCGATGCCGAAACGCAAAATGTCACATACAAATTCTCGCAATCCTGTTTGCGCGGCACGACCGCGCCGTAGTCAATGCGATACGGGCCGCGAATGCGCGACTGCACATCGCCTTCGTTCTGCACGTCGCCTTGATCCGTGACGTAGCGTTGCACATGGTGCGAGTCCATCGTGTAAGCACCCATGCCGATCGAGCGCTCCACAGCTTTTTTGTTAGATACATCATCCTGCGTCACCACATAGTCACCAATCATACGCCGAGCTTCTCTCACATACAGCGCATGGGCCCAGTGATCATTTTTCACAAATTCATCCTTCGGCAATCCCCACGGTTCATGCGCTTTACGAATGGCTTCCGGCACGCGCGGATGATGCTGCAAGGTCCACAGCAATCCCAGCTGCCACTTCTTGTGCGCGGCGGCGATTTTTTCTCGTGTCGCGTAGTCGGCTTCTGGATAACGGTAATTTTCTCCGATGAAATCGGTGGAAGCGCCCGAGTCGTTGTTCGAGTCCGTCTTGCGATTCGGCAGCATGCTGAATTTCATGAAACGATTTTTCTGTCCTGCCTCGATCGCGCGAAAGACGATCTCATAGGCTTTCTCATCATACCCTTCCGGCTTAGTGATCGCGATGCGGTTCTCCGGGTGATTCGTCAAACACATGCGATAGCAATAAGCTTGGAGTTTTTTGTCACCGTCACCCTTGGCACCTCCAGCATCGGTATTGACTCCGGGCAGCAACCCGCTCGCGGGATGCTTCGGCACCAGATAGGGATCAATCCCGCGGGGCAATTGATTGCCGGGATGCCCGGGCTGGATGCCGTTTTCCGACTCGCCATATTGCGAAGCCGGCTCGCGACCCATCGCGTATGGCACGCCAGCCGCCGCCATCAAGTCGCCCTCGTAAGTGGCATCCATGAAAACTCTCGCCTCGATGACGTGCCCTTCCATGGTGCGCATCGATACCAGCGATGCTCCCTGCTTCACCACACCCTGCTTGCTGCGATCCAGTTTGCCATAAATCACGCGAATGTCATGCTCGCGGATCCATTGCTCAAATAGGGTGAATGCCACCGATGGCTCGAAAATCGACATGGTTTTTTGCTTGTGATTCATTGCCGGTCCGCCCTGGCCTTTGTTCGCAAACGTATTCTTTTCCTGCCATTTCCATGCCTCGTCTTTTTGATAATGCTGATAGATTTTTTGAAAAAACTCAGCGCTCAAGCCTCCGAGAATGCGCTCATCGCCGATATCTGTGAACCCCAAGCCACCGCTGGTCATGCCGCCCAAAAAACGATCGGGCGATACGATGACGACCGTGCGTTTCATCCGCTTGGCCTGCACCGCTGCCGCCACTGCACCAGAAGTTCCACCATAAATGCAGAAATCCACTCTAGTCGACTCCGCAGCCGAGAGCGGCAAAGCACTGGCAAATACTTGAAAAAGGCTTTTCCTAACAAATCGAAAAAATGGGTTCATAAGAAACTCGGGCAAGGTTTATTGCAGAAATCAATCTGCACTCTACGCGACGCTGGGCTAGAGACTTTCGCTGATTTTTCTCGGTTCTCTGCAGCGGGAGCCAGTGCGTGCCGTTTTTTCGTGAAATAGCCATTGCAATGACTTTTTGATTTGGCAAGAATACGCGCGAAAAAGAACCCATTCTTATTCGATGACTGACTCATAATGGAGGAAACCGCTTCACCATGATCGAATAGTAACCTGACACCGTATGAAATACCTCATCACTCTCATCACTACCCTCATCATTCCGCCACTGTGCGCACTGACGTTGGTCCCACACAAGGCATATCCGCCCGTCGGCATTAACATTGCCCATCAAGTTTCACCACAGGGCATCGATGACGCGCAACCACGCATTTCATGGCGGTTACAGCAGGCTGATCGTTTTGTAAAACCAACTTCCTATCAGATCCTGGTAGCCACCAGCCAAGATAAGCTCGAGCCCGGTAAGGCAGACCTCTGGGACAGCGGAAAGGTCTTATCTCAGGATTCCCACGCCATGTATGCGGGGAAACCTCTCCCCTCTTCGACGCGCATCCATGTAAAAATCCGAGAAGAAACTAATGGTGTCGATTCCGATTGGTCTGAACCCACTTCTTTCCTCACCGCCCTCATCGGTAAACAACCTACCCAACCCTTCATCTCCTACAAAGACAACACCGCCTTCCACAAAGAGCGCAACAAACTCCACCTCCCGCCCGCCCGCTACTACCGCAGCACTTTCACACCAGAGAAAAAAATCGTCAGCGCTATCGCGCACGCCACGGCGCTCGGCATCTACGAACTGCATATTAACGGTAAGCGCGTGGGTGATGCCTACTTCGCACCCGGCTGGACCGATTACCGCCAACGCGCCTACTACAACACCTACGATATCACTTCTTATCTCACCGATAAACAAAACGCCATTGGCGCCATTGTCGCCGATGGTTGGTATGCGGGCTACGTCGGCTACGGCAAACTCGTAGGCTACGGCCCGCATCAAACAGGTCGCAACATCTACGGCAAAACTCCCTCGCTGATGGTGGAGATTCACCTGAAG
Organism: Akkermansia muciniphila; assembly: GCA_945888515.1. Classification (GTDB taxonomy): domain Bacteria; phylum Verrucomicrobiota; class Verrucomicrobiia; order Verrucomicrobiales; family Akkermansiaceae; genus UBA956. The sequence goes on from CAMDAD010000003.1 coordinate 38,353, forward strand.
TACGATGATGGTAGTAGTGAAATCATCGGTACTGATCCCACTTGGAAAACCGCCACCGGTCCCGAACTGGAAGCCGATTTCCTCATGGGCGAAGCCTACGATGCTCGCAAGGAAATGCCCGGCTGGGCAACCGCATCCTTCGATGACTCACAATGGGAAAACGCGATCTTTGCCAAAGCCAACGGCTCCCACATCGAACCGTTCTCCGATGCCTTCATCAAAAACGAAAAGCGCGAATTCGGTTTCGTGCGCCCGCCGGTCTTCGAAGCTTATCCCGCTCAGCCCGTTCGTATCATCGAAGAGCTACAAGCCAAGTCCGTAAAACAAATCAAACCCAACACCTGGATCTTCGATCTCGGCCAAAACTTCGCGGGCAACATCCGCCTTATGGTCAAGGCCAAGGCGGGAGAAACCTTCGTCATGCGCTACGCCGAGATGCTCCATCCCGATGGTCGCATCATGACCGAAAACCTCCGCCAAGCCCGCGCCACCGATACCTACATCGCCAAGGGCGACCCCAATGGCGAAATGTGGACGCCACGCTTCACCTTCCACGGCTTCCAATACGTGGAAATCACCGGCTTCGCCCATGAGCCATCGCTCGATACTGTGACTGGTCTCGTCATGCATAGCGACACCAAACTCGCCTCCGGCTTCGAGTGCAATGATCCCATTGTGAACAAAGTGTTTCAAAACGCCGTCTGGACTCAGCGTGCGAACTGGATCGAACTCCCCACCGACTGCCCGCAGCGCGATGAACGACTCGGCTGGACAGGCGACGCGCAGATCTACGCCGCCTCCGCCGCCATCCATGCCGACGTTGCCGCCTTTTTCCGCAAGTGGCTGCGAGAGCTAAACGAAGCCGTCACCAAGGAAGGCTTCTACCCATCTTACGCTCCCTATTGTTTCGGCCATGGTGGAGGCATCCACGGCACTGCATGGTCGGATGCCGGAATCATCGTCCCACACGCCCTATGGAAGGCCACGGGAGATACCTCGTTTTTCACTGCTCATTGGAAAAAAATGACGCGTTTTATGAACGCTCGCAAAGCCCACGATCCCGAACTGAAAGGCAAAGCCTTCGGCGCTCCTTGGGGCGACTGGCTCAATCTCAACGACCCCACGCCACACGCATATGTCGAGCTCGCTTACTTCGCCAAAACGGCGCAAATGATGGCGGAAATGGCCGATGCCCAAGGCTTAGCCGATGAGGCGAAAACATACCGCACCTGGACGGACACCATGCGCAACAGCTTCCGTTCGCAATTTCTCCAGCCCGATGCCACCATCAAACCCTCCTCCCAATCCGCCTACGTTCTTGCGCTCGATTGCGGCCTGCTCAACGATCCCGCCGAGCGCAAAAAAGCTGGCGCCCACCTCGCCGCGCTGATCCGTTCCAAAGCGAATGCCAAAAACACCGGCATGACCACCGGCTTCCTCGGCACCAAGCCCTTACTGCCCGTGCTCACCGATACCGGAAACCTCGACCTCGCCGTGTCCATGCTGCAATCGCGCCAGTATCCCTCCTGGGGCTACGAAGTAAAAAACGGTGCCACCACCATCTGGGAGCGTTGGAATTCCTACACCGAGGAACACGGCTTCGGCGGTGCCGATGGCAAAATGAATGCCGCTATGAATTCGTTTTCCCACTATGCCTTCGGTGCCGTCACCGAATGGATGATGACAACCTTGGCTGGCATCGCACCGCTCGATCCAGGCTACACCACAATCAAACTCCACCCGCATTTCCCCTCAGCGAATGCCACCAAAGAAACCGAGACCATCTCTTGGATCAAAGCTCACCACGATTCCCCGCATGGCCGCATTTCCATCCACTGGAAACGTCAGGACGACGGATCCCTACTCTACGAAGCCACCATCCCGCCGAATACCAGCGCCGAGCTAACTCTCCCCAAAACCTCCCCCTGGGGCAAAGGCGACACTTCCCCCATCACGCAAACTCTCAAGCCCGGTGCGCATAAGATCATCGTGAAATGATCCGTTAGATCTCCTCACTCTCCCTCCACAAAACTCCCAGTTCCTCCGCTGCCGCGGCGAGTCGCTTGTCGCGCGTCCACAGTGCCGTCTTGCTGATTTTCGCTGCGGCGAGGAGCTGCATGTCATTCCATTGCAGTCCGCGACCATGAAGCTGTCGGCTTTCCACCATCCCCAGCACAGAAGTTAGATCCGCTTCTTTGGCGAGCGGTAGCGATAGGAAAAACTCACGCACCATCGCACGATCGCGCACGGCCCCGACCATCACCTCACCCACCACGCACGAATGCGTGACCACTCGCTGCCGCTTGATGAGCATCCGCAATTCCGGCAGCGGTGCGCGCAAAAAGTCGATCCACACGTTTGTATCCACCAATATGCGAACGTCATCACTCATGGCCTTCATTTACTCGCGCGATGGGAATGACTTCTCTGCCATAGCGAAATCCTCGCGAGGCATAGTCGAGATCGGGCATCGTTCCCTCCAAGGCCAAAAACCGCTCCGCCCGCTCGCGATGGATCAATTCCCGCAAGGCGTGATTGACTAACCGGGATTTCTCCTCAATGCCCGTGCAACCAATGGCCTCAGCCAATAATTCATCGTCTAATGTAATGGTCGTTCTCACGCATCAATTCTAGCATCATTTGATGCGCATACAAATCATTTTTTCGTTCAGTAAAAAAATGTGGCAATGAAAACTATTCACTTGAACACCTAAAGAAAATTTGCTCTCTTGCTCCCATGATCCACGACAGCAAGCTCCCCGCCCTACTCAAGACCCACTTCGGCTATGATGCCTTTCGCCCCTTGCAACGGGAAATCATGGAGGCCGTCCTAGCGAATCGCGATGTGCTCGCCATCCTGCCGACGGGTGCTGGGAAAAGTCTTTGCTACCAACTCCCCGCCCTTGCCCGCGAGGGCGTGACGCTCGTCGTTTCCCCGCTGATCGCCTTGATGAAAGACCAAGTGGACCAACTCACCGCCTCCGGAATCTCCGCCACGTTTCTTAACTCTACGCTCGACCCGCAGGAAAACCGCAGCCGTCTCGATGCCATCCGCAGCGGCGCCGTGAAGCTCGTCTATCTCGCACCGGAGCGACTGATGTCCGGCGATTTTCTCTCCATCGTCAAGAGCTGGAATGTCACCGCGCTCGCCGTGGATGAGGCGCACTGCATCAGCGAGTGGGGGCACGATTTCCGTCCGGAATACCGCCGCCTGCGCGAGCTACGCACAGCCTTGCCGCAGGTGCCCGCCATTGCCCTTACTGCCACCGCCACACCGCGAGTGCGCGAGGATATCGTCACCCAACTCGCCTTGCGCACCCCAGCCGTGTTTGTCGCGAGTTTCAATCGACCGAACCTCAACTACCACGTCGAGCCAAAACAAGATGCCACCTCCCGCATCATACAATACATCCGCAGCCGCGGCCAAGAATCCGGCATCGTCTATGCCCAATCGCGCAAACGCAGCGAGGAGCTCGCCGCCGCCTTACGAAATGACGGCATCTCCGCCGTGTGCTACCACGCCGGTCTGGAAAGCACCGCGCGCGCGCGCAATCAGGAAGCCTTCTTGCGCGATGAAGTGCGCGTCGTCTGCGCCACCGTCGCCTTCGGCATGGGAATCAATAAGCCCGATGTCCGCTTTGTCATCCATGCCGATTTACCGAAAAACATCGAGGGCTACTATCAGGAAACCGGTCGCGCCGGTCGCGATGGACTGCCTGCCGATTGCTTGCTGCTCTTTTCCCGTGGCGATGTTTCTAAGCTCCTGCGTTTCCTCGATGAAATGCCCGACGGTGAAGCCCGCGATCACACCGGCCTCCAGCTCGATCAGATGGCGGACTTTGCCGAGAGCGATGCCTGCCGCCGCGTAAATCTGTTAGGCTACTTCGGTGAGCAATGGCCGGAGGAAAACTGCGGCGGCTGCGATAACTGTCTCGCCCCGCGTGAAACATGGGACGCCACCACCGAAACGCTGAAATTTCTCAGCTGCATCCTGCGCGTCAAACAAAGCGGCAGCCCGCCCGTGGGCATCCGTACCCTCGCCGAGATCCTCACCGGCTCGCGTGCCGAAAAATTGCTCGCCCGCCGCCATGACCAACTCAGCACCTACGGCATCGGCAAGGAACACACCGTCGCCCACTGGACGGAGATCGCCCGACAGCTCGCGCGCAAGGGCTGGCTTGCCATCGATAGTGGCACCTATGCCACCGTCACCCTGACCGCCGAGGGCATGGTCATCCTGCGCGAGCGCCGCCCCGTTTTCCTCACTCGCCTCATGGCAAACGATAGCCCCGCCGCCCGTCCACGCGTCGGCGATATCGAGTGCGATCAGGAACTTTTCGAAATCCTCCGCAGCCACCGCAAACAAGTCGCCGATGCCGCCAGTGTTCCGCCCTACGTTGTCTTTTCCGATGTATCACTGCGCCACATGGCACGCAGTTATCCCACGGCAGATGACGCCTTTCTCGCCACCCCCGGCGTGGGTGAGCGCAAGCTCATCGAATACGGCCCCGGCTTCATGAACGCGATCCGCGATTACTTGCAAACTAACGAGCGCATAACCTTCGCCCCGCTGAGCCTCTCCAGCGCGCCCCTGCCCAAGCCACCCAAGCCCATCGTCAACCAAACCGCCCACGTCACCTTGGAACTCTGGCGCACGGGCAAATCCGTGGAAGAGATCGCCGCCGAGCGAAAACTCACCAGTTCTACCATCGAGGGCCACCTCGCCACTGCGATCGCTAACGGCGAAGCGCTCGATCCGCGAGCCTTTTACACTCTTGCCGAAGAAAAGGAAATCCGCGCTGCGCTCGCTGGCTACACCGAAGAGTCCCTCAAGCCCATCTACGATCACCTGGAGGGCCGCATCAGCTACGGACAGCTCAAAATTTTCCGCTCCTTCGAACTGCGGGAGTCACACACAAATCTATCTCCCGCTTAGTCCAGTCCTCACTCACTTGCACCGAGCAACTCAACCATCGCCTTGCCCATTCCTTCTCCTACGTTCATGTAGGTCTCGGGATTGCCACCATAATGACTGCCGCTGCTTCCGCCGTTGGCGACAGGTTGGGTAAAGAACACGGCCGCCTTACCTTTGAATTCCGGGCTTTCCGCAAAGGCGAACATTTTTTTCGTTAGGGGCGCATTCATGTCGTGTTCCCCCAGTGTGGCGCACACAAACTTGGCATTGGGTGAATTGAAGTCTTTTTTCAGATCATTGAAGAGATGAGCCAGGTTCTTATCGTAATTCTCGATGCTTCCCTTGCCAGCCTCGGCATTTCCCTGCCACCAGAAAAATCCGGCCACTTCAAATTTCGTCGCACTAGGATAATAGGTGGCCAATTCCTTGAGTGCATTTTGCGCTGCACCTACGTCTTGGTCATACTGGAGGCCTGCATACCAACCACTTTTTGCTTTGACGGCTTCACTGACTTTCCGATTCGAGCTCTCCGAGTCCCCTTCGTAGGATTTGCCGTCTTTTCCCGTGCCCACCGCACTGGGCGGCAACAAGTCCCAGCCGAGCGCACGATTGCCCACGCACGATTTCAGCAACATGACAGGAGCGTCAATGGTGTGCCCGAGATAATTCCCGATGCCGATTTCCGGGCCAAATTTCCCGCTGCCATTCCCATTTGCTGCTGTTAACCAATCATTGTATTTCAGCTGGGCCATGCAGAAAAAGACATTGCGCACATCCTTCCGCACATTCCAGTTTCCTGCATCATCGACCAAATAAGGATATGTTTGAGCAGCACCCCCCTTCAGCGGTCCCGGATTTCCGAAGCCCAGCATGTTGGACTGCCCCATCATAATGAACACCTGCACCGGCTTGCTCATATCGGCCTCTTTGCCATCGGGATCCGGCAACACGTCGGGAAGAGCCTTGACGTTGATGGCACCTGCCGCTTTGTCGGCGGAGACCTTGCCCTGCTCTTTGAGAAAAGCGATGTCGGCCGCAGAAAGCTTGTCCTCGGTAAAGCTTAAGCTCTTGCCACTTGCCAAAATCACAGTCAGCGCGCCTTTTTCAGGTACATATGTTTTCAGCTCCACTTCAAAGGTGCGCACGCCATCGGAACTGGTCCAGGTGCGGGCTTGTGCTGTGACATTGCCAAAAAATAAAAAGGCAACTGCGGTGGCAGTGAATGGCAGACGATTGTTTTTCATGGTGCTGAGGATGGGAATGATGGCAAAATACGATTCGTTAGGAAAGGTTCTATCTGCCATTTTGTATGAAGCGAACTAAAGTCCACGCTCCCTGTTACTGCTTTTTGGGGGCGGGGCGCGGAATTTGGGAGAGCTCCACAATCTGTTTGGCGGCGATGAGTTTTTCTTTCAGTGCAGCATAGTCTACTTTTTGCACGGAAACGTTTTTTTCGATGGCTAGGCTGGCGGCGATGGCAGCGCTTTGCGACAGAGCCATAAATACCGGTTCCATGCGGATCGAGCCGTGGGCGACGTGGGAGGTGGACAAGGTGATCGGAGCAAAAAGGTTTTCGCATTCGCTCTCTTTCGGCATGATGGAACGAAAGGAAATGCCATAAGGTTTCGGTGGCACGCGCCAGATGACGCCCTCATTTTGCACCTTGCCTTCGTCGGTCACGATGTGCTGGACACAGTGCGAGTCCATGCCGAAGGAGCCGAGCGCGACAGGATCGGGCGCGGATTTTTTGCCTTCGCAATCGTGCTGGGTCATGACGTAGTCGCTGACCATGCGGCGTGCCTCGCGAATATAAATCATCCACGGCCAACCACCATTGTCGGTGAATTCATCTTTGGCCAAACCATACGCGGCACTTTTTTTGCGGATTTCTTCCGGCACGCGTGGGCTGTGCGCCATGGTCCAGAGGAAGCCGCGGATGTAGATTTGATGCTGTTTTTCTATTTCACGGCGGCGTTCGTAGGAAGCCTCGGGATATTCGTAATTGGCACCCGGATGGTCGGAGCCGACGGCGTGCATGTTATTCCAATCTACTTTGGAGCCAGCGCCTTCGAGTGGTTCGATGAGAGCCGGCATACGCTTGTCCCCTGCTTCGAAGTTGCGCAGAAGAAGCTCGTGATCGATCTCTTCGTAGCCCTCGGGCTTTTCGATGGGGATGTGCAGCTTCGGATCGGTGGTGAGGCAGACGCGGTAGTTGAATGCCTGGATTTTTTTATCGCCTTGCCCGTTGGTGAGTCCATCGATTTTCACGACATACGGCAACAAGCCGCTCTTTGGGTCGCCCGGCTTGATGTAGGGATCCACGTCTTTAGTGAAGTGGTCCTTGTCCTTTTGAGTGTAGTGAACGCGCGGGTCGGTATCGCCACGTCGCACACCGGCGATGCTTTCCCCATACTGGCTCTCCGCTTCTCGCCCGACGGTGTAGGTGACGCCTGCCGCGGCCATCAGATCGCCAACATAGGTAGCATCGATGAACATTTTGCCGCGGTAAGTTTTGCCGCTGAGGGTGGTGATGGACTCGATGCGTTTGCCGTTCATCTTCACACCCTTTTCACGATCCAACAATTCATTGTAGGCGACGGTGACTCCGGCATCGGCGATCATTTTCTGGAATACTTTATAGCCAACGTGAGGCTCGAAGCTACGGACAAAATCTTTGCCATAGGCCGCCGCAACACCGTCATAAAATTCCGAGGCGACACCACCGAAGGTATTGCGTCTGCCGAGGAAATCCGTAGCTCCCAGACCGCTGGCACTCATGCCGCCGGGGAAAGCGACGGGATTGACGAGGATCACTGAGTGACCACGGCGTTTTGCATCGATGGCAGCAGTGACCGCACCGGAGGAATCGCCATAGACGACGATATCGTAGAGCGTGTCAGCATACGCTTGAGCGAAAACAAACGCCGACAGAGTGCTGACGATCCAGCGTGAGAGCTGTGAAGATACAGCACTGGTTCGCATGTGATTTTTTATGGCAAACATTACTTGCGTAGTTTGGATGGTGTCATCTTTCCGTCAAGAAAATGCTGCGATCAATGGCACCGTGCCTGATGTGCTAATGTCGACAATTTCTTGACTCCTTCGAGGATCATGCGGAATGTCTCTCTGACTAAATTTTACTGACTTTTTCTGACCATTCTCACTGTAACCCATAGGTGCCCCATCAAATAGGCCTGCTATTTCGATCTGAATCATGAAGTACTGCCTTTCTCCATCCATTCGAAATGAAACCGTTTGCGCATTGCTGGCGGCGCTGTCGATGATGTTCCAGGTGGAGGCCGCGACCCGCTACTGGAGTGCGAATGGCAGTACTGCCGGCGGAGATGGAACATGGAATACCACCACCGTAAACCGCTGGGCGACCAATGCCGCTGGCCCTTGGTCTCTTGCTTGGAACAATACGACCAACGACATTGCCGAAAACAGTTCAGCCACGGCTAACATCACCCTCGGCTCGAATATTACTCTCGGCGGATTCACCCAGAAAGCGGGAGGAGGCAGCACTTCCAATTCCATCGAGCAAGGGAGCGGGCCTTTCACACTGACCTTAGGAGTAACCGGTGCTAACACGTTTCTTGCTGCTGCCAATAACACCACGGGGCGATCTCTCATCATCAACGCCACCATCGCAGGAGGAACGGGAAAAAATCTCGTGCTCGCTGGTCCTGGCACGTCTGGCACGGGCAATATCACCTTGGGGCGCGCCAATACTTTCAGCGGCACCACTAGCTTCAGCGCGGGAGCTACGGGAGGAGCCAACGTCATTCTCAAACATCAACACGCGCTGCGAAACAGCACCGTCACCTTGAGCTCCGATGCCAGTTTGACTTTTGACAGCAGCGTTGCGGTGAATGCTTTCACTTTCGGTGGGCTCTCTGCCAGCAGTGCGGGCACCGGCTTTAATCTCGCTCTGCGCAACAACGCCAGTGCTCCCATCGCTCTGACGGTGGGGGGAAACAACAGCAGCACCAGCTACGGAGGGGTGCTCAGCGGAAGCGGATCACTGATCAAAAACGGCACCGGCACATTGACTCTCACGGCGGCAAATACGTTTACCGGAACCACCACGGTCAGCGCGGGGACTTTGCAAATGGATGGCAGCAGCACCAGCCCGACCACCATACAAAACGGCGCAACTCTCACCGGCCGTGGGGCCGTGAATGCAAGCGTCACCGTGGCGGCTGGCGGCAAGGTGACGCCCAGCGCCGGCAATCTGACCGTTTCTCACCTGACATTCCAAGGCACGGCGACGGTTACCATTGGCAGTCTGTCCAGTTTCACGAGTGTCGCGGCCGTCAAGGTCACAAACACTTTGAGCACCAGCGCTAGCGTAGGAGCGGTGAAGATCAATCTGCCAACCACGCTCGGCTTCAATGGCACGTATCGTTTGATCGAATTCGGCAGCGGACCGGCGAATGCGAACGGCTTCTCGCTCGGCACAGTGCCCACGCTCGCCTGGAACCAAGTGGGCACACTACAGATCAACGGGAAGTTTTTGAACTACGTGATCAGCGGTGCGGGCGATACCAATCCACCCACCTTGAGCCAAACCTCACCCGCGAACAATGCCACCGGGGTGGCCGCAGGCGCGAACCTGGTCGCGACCTTCCACGAGACCATCGTCGCGGGCACAGGGACTATCGAATTGCGACGGAGCAGCAATGGAACCTTGGTGGAATCGTTTAACGTAGCCTCGTCCACTCGATTGGCTTTCAGCGCAGCGCAGTTGACCATTGATCCGACCAATGCCCTGCCCACGGGGCAAAGTTATTACATACTGATCCCTGCTGGCGCCCTCCAGGATACCTCGGGCAATCACTATGCTGGCATCACCACCAACACCGGTTGGAAATTTACCGTGCCGGCGCCGACAGTGCTTTTCACGGATACGGGAAGCCCCGCGAACCCGCTATGGAACACCATTTTGCCGACCTTGAACGATGGCTCCAATGATCCTGGTCCGGTGAATGGATCGGTCATCAATGTCAACAATACCGCCGTTGAGCTGGGGCTCTATGGCAATCGTCCGATTATAGTCCCCAATCTACGACTCCATGTGGCTTGTCACACATCCACGTCGAACGTCGATGATTTCACTCGTTGGTTTCAGATCGATGGCAATACGCACATGCTGCGTGTCTTTGTGAACGATGAAAATACAGCAACCGCGCGCGCAGGGACGTCTTCGCACACCGAGGCATTCATGGCCGGGGGGTGGAATTACACCGATAACATGACTTATGAATGGACGGCCCGCTATACCATTGCCCGTCTCGAGCAGGGGTATTGCTGCTTCCAACTGAAAAATATTGATGATGACTGGGCAGTTCAGCTCAGTATCGGGGCAAATGGTTCGCTGACCGTAAACAATCGCACTGGCAGTGATACGGTCGTCACAAATCCCGATGGCAGTGCGAAAAATTTCACCGGTGGCGGGTTTGATGTGCGCGTGCTCGACGATGGACTCAACTACAAGTTGTGGATCGATGGCGTATTGTATGCGTCCAGCAGCTACACCCGACTGACCAGCGATACAACCTTCCGGTGGGGTATGTATTTTGGTTCGAACAATCTCAATCCCCCTGCCACCTACAATGTCCTTCTGGTGAGTGGTGCCCAAGTAAAATCGTGGCCAGGTCGACTGACCACCGCCACCACGACACGCACAAAAGACAACAACAGCACGTTCCTGAACAACCCGCAGAGCTGGGTGGGCGATGTGGCTCCGGGCATTCACAATCAGGCGCTGTGGAACAGTACGGTCACCACCACCAACTCGACCACCCTTGCCGCCGATCAACAATGGGCGGGCCTGAGGATCGTTAATCCGGGCGGAGCCGTCACCATCAATGGCACCTCGCTTCTCACTCTCGATGACGCTGGCTTGGACATGACCACAGCCACACAAAACCTCACGGTAAACTGTCCCCTGCAGATGACGGTTCCCAGCTCTTGGACTGTGAATAGTGGCCGCACAGCAACCTTCAATGAAACCATCAGTGGCTATCCGGGACTAACGATCGATGGCGGTGGAACCGTGCAGTTGAATGTCGCAAACAGCTATGGCGGAGATACTACAGTTGTCGGCGGCACCGTGCGAGCCAACGAGGATGCGGCATTAAGCAACGGCGTTCTCATCTTGGACGGCGGAAATTTATCGAACACCGTAAGCGCGACCTTGGATAACGACGTGATACTGAGTGCGAACGCAATCGTCACCACAACACAAACGCTCACCTTAACGGGCTCCATCACGGGCACCGGCTCGCTGACAAAAAACAGCTCTGGCACGCTCGTTTTAGCGGGCGTAAATACGTTCACAAGTCCCACCCTCGTCAATGCGGGCACGCTGACCATCAGTCATCCCCTCTCCCTTTTGACCACGTCGGGCATCATCTTGGCGAACGGAACGATATTGCAACCGAGTATCGATGGCATCGTCCTCACCGCACCCATCACAGTGGCCAGCAGTGGAAACATCAGCACCATCAGCGCCCCTACGAACGCCCCCGGCATCGGAGTCGTCTCCACGCTCACGCTCAGAAGTGTGCTGTCTGGCAGTGGCGATGTCACATTTACCAGCAGCGTTGATCAGAACGCCTTGTCCACCGTTTTCCTCGGTGCAAAAAATACCTACACGGGAAATACCTTGCTCGACACATCGGGAACCAATGCCACACAAATCATCCTCAAACTTGGCACCAACAACGCTTTGCCCGTCACCACCGTTCTGACCATCGATGGGCAAGTCGGAGCAGGTACAGGACGTTTTTCGGAGCTGAATCTCAACGGCTTCCACCAACAACTCGCTGGCTTGACAAACACCACCCGCAACCTGCGAATGCAACGCATCGTCAACAGCAACATCTCCGCACCCGCCACACTGACGATCAACAATAGCAGCAACCATACCTTTTCCGGTATCCTTGGTGGGAGTGCCAGTGGCTCGGTATCAGCGGCCGCCATGCCGGGATCAACAAACGGAAATAACTTCGGACTCACCAAGAGCGGCGCGGGCACTTTCACCCTCACGGAAACAAACAGCTATTCGGGCCATACGACTGTCAGCGGCGGCACTCTCAGCTTGGGCGCGAATAATACCGACAACGACAACTCCACCGTCACCATCGCCGCTTCCGGTGCATTGTTGAAACTCAATTTCACAGGCACCGATACCGTGGCGAAACTGTATATCGGCACCTCCCAAAAGCCTGCGGGAGTCTATGGTCACAGCACTACGGGCGCCCCCAATGGCGGTCTGGGCGTCGGAGCGATGAATGCCTACTTCGCCAGCGGCACCGGCACTCTCACCGTCACGGACTCCCCGGCCGCCTATGCCATGTGGGTCACAGCAAACGCCCCCGTGACGGGAAATGACCCAGCGGACGATGAAGACGGTGATGGAGTCGCCAATGTGATCGAGTTCGTCCTCAGCGGCAGCAGCTCCACCAACGATGCCGCCAAGCTACCGAAAGCTACGCAATCAAACGGCACTGTCGTCTTCAGCTTCACGCGCGACCAGGTGTCCATCGATGGCTCCACGATCGTGGAAATCGAAGTCAGTCCCGATCTAACCGACTGGACCACCAGCTACCCGGTTCCCGCCGCAGCCACGAATAATCCGAGCGGTGTGAGCGTGCAAAAAAACACCCCCTCCGCAGGGAAAGACACGATCACACTGACTCTACCCGCCGCTAATCATAGTCGTTTCGCGCGACTCAAGGTAACGCGCTGACGCGACACGGCAACATTTCCGTTTTCCGTTAGGCCAGAAACTCCTTGATCGGCCCTGTCTGATCGCCCTTGAGGCCGGGATCGAGATCGCCGAAGTGTTTGATCGGATTGCCGTAGGCGTTAAGGATGGTGGTATAGAAGTTGCCGAGAGTCTTGTGACCTTCCTTGCCCCAATGCGGCAGTCGTATGTAGCGATTGCCTAGATTCATCTTGGTATTGGCACCAGCCATAATCACAAAAGGGAACTCCGTGCCGTGACTGTGGTGCGTTTCTCCGGAATCGGGGAAATAGAAAATCATCGTATTGTCAAACATCGTGCCATTGCCCTCGGGCACGCTCTTGAGGCGGGTCACGATGCGATTGACCAGCTCCATGTGGTGGTGCTCGGTGCGTTTGCGAACTTCCTCCGCAGCGAGATTTTTCACGGGCTTGCCGTGGCCGATGTCGTGCATGTTGACTTTTTCCCCCTCGATGCCCGGAATGCCAGTATAGTCGTGACCGAGCTCATCGACAGTGAACGCGACAACATGGGTCAGGCCGGAAATGAGCGAGGACAGCAGCACCTCAGTATGACCGATCTGACGCGTGTAGGTGTTCATATCATTTGAGAGATACTTGCTTTCGAGCTGGGGCACGTGTTTACGAACGGCATCAGCCATCATGTCGACCTTGCGATCGCGCTCACGGATGTCCTCGATCGAGCTGGCGTAGTTGCCGACTTTCTTTTTCTCAAAGCCAGCAAGATGTCGGGCGAGTTCCGTTTGATTACCCGCAGCAAACTCCAGCACCTTGCGTTCGAGTTGATAGCGAATTTGATCGTTTTTATCAGAGGAAACGGATTTGAAAATCTCATCGACCGCAATGCCCGGGCCGCCGAAAGCGTAGTTCGGTTGCTGCGGACCGCGTGCGGAGAAACCCTTGGCGATGCCATCGAGACCACCACGCGCATTGCCGCCACCCGTGGGGAAACAAGCGAGCTCGATATGCTCCATCGGCGAAGGAAAAAGTTTCGCCAACTCGAAATCGACGGTCGCCCATTTGATCGAGCTGAGACGCTCATTTGCTTTATAGACACCGAGCGATGAGCACCACGAGTGGTGGCCGGTGGTGCACATTTTCCCAGAGAGTCCCTGAAGAATCGTGAGGTTCGCTTTGTGCTCTTCTAGCGGGCTCATCCATTCCGGCAGGGTGTGCGGGGAGAGATCCACCTCGTAGGGAAGATTCTGCTTTTCCTTGTCCATCTCCTCCTTACCAAAGGAAGGTGGCACCATCACTTTGGGAAACAAGCCGTTCCCACGATGCATAAAAATGAAACGCATCGGTGGACGACTCACCGTGCCACCGATGAGGGGAGTCGCAGAAATACGCGGCATCACGCCAGGAAGCGACAGCCCGCCCATAGCAAGAAAGGCATTGCGAATGAATTCACGTCGGTTGTTCATGGTCGATTGTAGTTACGGTAGTAGATACGATTTTATATACAAGTTTTATCGATTCTGGCGGTCTATTCATTTGCGATACAGAAACGAATCAGAAGTAAGCAAAGAAACCACTACCGCACGGAAGCTGCCGTTGCTTTTGACGTAGGCATGATCAGCATCGATGAGAGTCTGCGAATCGCTGAGCATTTCGTTTCGGCCCATGTAGAAGCGGAAGGCGTGGCGGATGATGGACTGGCGGGTGCGCGGGGCTTTGGCGAGTCGATCAATCATGTCGAGAGCATCACTGACTTCACCGTCCAGCGCGGGATTGCCGGTGCTGTCAAGCGCGCCCCGGGTATCAATGGGCAGGCTCTTGTATTTATTCCAGCGGCCATCCTTACCAATGAGATGCTCGGGATGCTGCAGGACTTCCTCTTTGCGGAAACGGCCGAAGTCATCATACATCTCGAAGGGCAAACCTAACGGATTCATATACTCGTGGCACTTCCAGCATTCCTGTTTCAGCGTTACACCGTCGAGTCGGGTGCGCAGGGTTTTGTGATGATCTTCCGGGATGACGGCATCGACAGTGATGGGAACATCCGGCACGCGACCGGCTAACAATTTTTCGCGCACCCAGCGACCGCGACGGACAGGATCGGTCTCGGTATTTTGTGAGTGAGCAATCAGCCAAGCCGGGTGCGTGAGGATGCCCTTACGATGGGCGATGCGGAATGGTTGCTGGATCGGAAAATCTAGTGGCGGGTCATTGTATTGACCGCCTCTACCCGATGGTTCGGGAAGATTGTAAATCGGCGAGTGCCAATAGGTATTGCCATGGGCCCAAGGCAGGGTGACGAACGGGGTGACTCCCTTGCCAAATGTGGCCTCGAAATGCTTCATGCAGCGCGTCAGCGTATTGGTATGGTTCGCGGGTTTGTTTTCGAAACCCGGGACGATGCCGAGAGAACTCTTGAGCATTTCCTGATGAGCAAGCACGACTTTTTCCGGGTCAGTTTTCCACTCGCTGTCCTTGAGCTTTTCCCACACGCCGCGCCATTTTTCGATGGTGGCCGGCGCTTTCACGCTCTCGGCATTGTGAAAAAGGAAATACTGCTCGGTAGTGAGCAAGGTCTCAAAAACGTCTTGGTCTTTTTCCACGCACCAGGCGACAATCTTATCGGCCTCATCGACAAGGAACCCGGAGGTGCCGAGCGTCCCGCGATCTGCATTGGCGTAGACTCCTTGGCTGCGCTCGATGTCCTTGAACACTTTCGGCGCGTTCGGATAACCGAAAAATTCGCGAAAGAAACGCATCATGCGTGGGTGAGTGACGGGGTGAGATACCACCTTACTGGTATTCGAAGTGGGATCGATGCTGCCGAAGTAGTAGGTCTTGTCATCGAGCAAGCGATTGACTTCGCGATAAAAATCCTCGCGGGTGCTGAGTCGGCCCTGAGCGGCGGCTTCGAGCAGTTTGGCATCGGGTCCTTTGTCACCCATGGCATAAGAAATGGCATAGGCTGCCTCGCGCGGAGACAGCATTTTACGTCCCAGTTGGTCGGGCTCGCCAGCACCCCATTCCTGACGATAGAGAAACTCCGATTCTAACAAAACAGCTTTCAGCATCTGTCGGACTCCCTCGGAATTTCCCGCAAGTTCGATGGCGGATTGGGTCAGTTCGAAGTAGTTCGATGCCTCGATTTCCGTCGGTGGACGACGCAGGACAAGAGCAAATTGTTTGACGATGGCGGCTCTTATTTCTTCATCCGTAGGAGGATTTTTTTTGACGATGATGTTCTCGAATTCCGGCGGCGAGAAGCGCGGCGACCAGCGTTCTTTCGGGTCAGGAAAATCATTGGCACCGATCTCGCCAGCTTTCACGCGGGCGGGGCGGATTTGTTTGGTGGAAATCCACTCGGCATTTGAGAGCATGACGAGCAAGCTGCCGCCATCGAGCAGGCCGATATCGTAATCGCGTACGCCAGAGTTGTCGGGCAAGATGAACGGATTCGTGACACCCGCCAATGGCATGTTGCGCTCCCTTCCTTCGAGAGAAAAAACGTCCCGCACGCGTTCATCGAAAATCATCGGGCTGACAAGCCAGCGCCGGGCGGGAGTGAAGGCGGCTTCCTTGCTTTTACCATTGAAAATTTTCTCGTGATCGACGTAGTTGCCATACGATGGATAACGCATTTTTTCTTCGAGCTTTGAGGCGTTGTGCGTATGTAATTCCTTCCAAATCCAGCCGCCGAGTTCATTGCGCTCATCCTCCGAGGGCTGTTCCTTTTTCTTGGGTGGCATCTGTTTCAGATAGATCTGCTCGAGGGCCCGATTCATCAAATCAAGCCGCGCCTGCAGCGGGATCGCGGCAAGATTGTCGAGACGGATGTCGCCCTTCTCCGTGCCCTCCTCGTGGCAATCCTGACAATACTCACGCATCAGAGCCGCATGCTG
This sequence comes from Akkermansia muciniphila, assembly GCA_945888515.1. Lineage (GTDB taxonomy): Bacteria > Verrucomicrobiota > Verrucomicrobiia > Verrucomicrobiales > Akkermansiaceae > UBA956. The sequence goes on from CAMDAD010000003.1 coordinate 54,901, forward strand.
AGCAGGGACCTCAAACGATGGCTCCGCTGCCGAGACAGTCGACAATAGGGCTAGGCAAGGTAGGAAGTTCGAACGACGCATGTGATGAGAATTCAAATGGTCACATCACGATAGTGTCGCAACAGACCGTTAACAAGTAGTTCGTATCATACGAAATTCTCAGACAAAAATCGCAAAAAATTCGGAAATATTTCCTGATTAACCTACCCATTTCCGGGCAGGAAAGAAAACGCTAGTATCATGTGGCAACTTCATCATCCCTATGATGGAGGAACACAGGCACGATTCAAATGATCAACTCCAGACTGTGGCAGATGATGAATGCCCAAACCTCCATGCCATGAGGTATGAGTGCCTAGAACTATAGCATTGACTTGAGGAAAGCCGAATGAGCAGCATGATTCACATGAGTCATGTGCATGATGCTTCCAGCTGCAAAGAACCACCGCAAACTGTAAGCGGAATCCTCCGTCAGCTCGGGCCCGGTCTGATCATCGCTGGCTCGATCGTGGGTTCGGGTGAACTGATTGCCACCACTGCCCTGGGCGCGGAGGCGGGGTTTGTGTTTCTCTGGCTCATCATCATCGGCTGCCTGATCAAAGTGTTCGTGCAGATCGAGTTCGGCCGCTTCAGCATCACCACGGGGCGCACAACTCTCGAAGGTCTCAACGAAGTGCCGGGCCCGCGCAAACGCGTGAACTGGATTTGCTGGTTCTGGCTGGTGTTCACTGTGGTCGCGCTGATCCAACTCGGCGGCATCATCGGTGGTGTCGGGCAGGCGCTGACCATCCAGCAGCCACTGACCACAGCCGGAGCCGAAATGAATGCCAGACAAGACGCTCAGATCCGGTTGCAGGTCGCAGAAAGCATCCGTGATCGATTCACTGACACGGAAATGATCGAGCAGAAACGTTACGACATCGAGCGTGAATATGCCGACGCCGCGATTCAGGCGCAGATCCATCAGGAAACCGACGAGAAAAGTTGCGCCGATGCCCTGATCTGGGCCGCGATCGTGACGATCATTTCCATCCTTCTGTTAGTCACAGGCGGCTATCGCATGGTTCAGAATATCTCCACTTTTTTAGTGGCGATTTTTACGTTTGTAACGATTTATACGGTACTATTTATGCAACTCCTCCCTGAGTGGCACGTCACATGGGCGGAGCTGATCGATGGCATGAGTTTTCGCATTCCCGAGGGCAAAGGACTGACCATCGCTCTGGCCGCGTTTGGAATCATCGGCGTAGGAGCCACCGAGTTGATCCAATATCCCTACTGGTGCTTGGAAAAAGGCTACGCCAAATGGACTGGATCCCGCGATGACAGCGCAGCGTGGGAACATCGCGCCAAAGGCTGGATCCGCGTGTTGCAGTGGGATGCCTGGTGTTCGATGGTGGTCTATACCTTCGCCACTGTGGCATTTTATCTGTTAGGAGCGGCGATCCTCGGCCGCACCGGACTCGATCCCGATGGCGATCAGATGATACGCACGCTATGCCAAATGTATGTGCCAGTCTTCGGTGAATCGGCCAAGGCGGTTTTTTTGTTCGGCGCCTTCGCGGTTCTCTACTCAACTTTTTTTGTATCGACCGCCAGTCACTCTCTGGTCTGCGCCGACGCGTTGCGCGTGTTCGGTTTGATCGATGACAAAGAATCCACACGTCAGCGCTGGGTTCGTCTTTTCTGCATCGGTCTGCCGTTTTTGTTTTTGGGGAGCTTCGCTTATTTCCAAGCCCCCAAGCAATTGGTCCTCGCCGGTGGTTTTATGGGAGCACTCATGCTTCCATTGCTGGGCACGGCTGCGCTTTTTTTCCGCTACCGTCGTTGCGATACCCGACTCACTCCTGGACGCATTTGGGATGCGGGGCTCTGGATCAGTTGCGCCGGACTTTATGTTGCGGGTGGCTATGCCTTTTACACTAAGGTAATCGAAGAAGTGATGAAATGACAGAGATTCCTAACGAAGAGGCGGGATCGCGTAACACTTCATCGCATTACGATGAAACACCTTATCCATCACGTCAGCTCCTTTTTCGAGGAAATAGGAACGAGTGAGACGCAACAAAGCCGAGTAGTCAGCCGTCGATTCACTCACCGGCCAATCACTACCAAAAATCAGGCGATCCTCGCCGAAACAGTGAAGAGAGAGATCCAGGATGGGGCGATAGACCGCCAACTCACGAGGGGCGGGTTGCTCAGCGAAACGGCCATACAGGGCACTCACCTTGCAGTAGACATTGGTATGCTTGGCAACGGCTCGGTAGTCGGCAATCCACTGGGCTGGCAGTGCCTTTCCATCGAGCCGAACATTTCCACAATGATCAAGAATGATGCGCAGCTGCGGCAACCTCCGCGCGATGACATCCACATCTTTCAGCGAGTAGGCACCGACAAGGAAATCCACACTTTTGCCCATGTCCGCGGTAAGTGCGAGGTCACGAAAAAACGCCGGCGTCATTTCTGTTTGATATCGACCCGATAACCGATAACCCAAGTAGCGGGAATTCTTGGAAAGTTCGCGCAGAAGTGGCGCGAACTTTTCTGTCCCGATCACTTCCGAGAGATTGCCCACCACGCCACGATACATCCGCGGATTCCCTGAAGTAATTTCCAGGTTCCATGCATTATCTTGCAAACTTTGGCCTGCTTGCACAACGATCACTCCCGTGACCCCATTCGCCTTGACCACGGATTCGTGAGTCTCAGGAAGAAAGTCCTTTGTTAGCACAGTATCGTTTTTTTTGATCCAAGATAACCCACTTGGTCGCTGATGCGTCCACAAATGTACATGGCAGTCGATGAGCGCTTCCTCGGCATTGGATAGCCGCGGCAACGCGAATAACAGACAGCACAAGAGGGAGAGAAAACGGGAGAACATTCTTGGGGTAGTACATGGCATGGGGTTAACATAGATCGTCAGAGCAGACCTGTCTCTGTCACAGTGCGATTCCGCCGCCGGCGCGGGTTTATGCTTTGCAAGCGGTGACCCGAGGTTTATCTTCCGGCCGCGCCACATTGCTGGCCAAAACGTTATGTCTGACGCAGAGGAGAAAAACAGAGACTTCATCCGGGAAATCATTGCCAACGATCTCGCCAGCGGCAAGCACCAGAGCGTCATCACGCGTTTCCCCCCGGAGCCGAACGGCTACCTGCACATCGGCCACGCAAAGTCGATTTGTCTCAATTTCGGCATCGCCCAGGAACTCCGCTCGGTCGGCGCGAAATGCCATCTGCGCTTCGATGACACCAATCCCTCGAAGGAGGAAGTCGAATACGTCGAAAGCATCCGCGAGGACGTGCGGTGGCTCGGCTTCGAGTGGGATGCGCTCCATTTTGCGAGCGATTATTTTGAGTTTTACTACCAGTGCGCGATCGCACTCATCGAAAAAGGCCTCGCCTATGTCGATGAACAAACGCAGGAGCAGATGCGTGAGACCCGCGGCAACATCAACGTTCCCGGCACGCCGTCGCCGTGGCGCGATAGGCCGATGGCGGAAAATCTCGACCTCTTCGCCCGTATGCGCGCTGGGGAGTTTCCGGATGGTAGTCTGGTACTGCGCGCGAAGATCGACCTCGCCTCTCCGAACATGAACCTGCGCGACCCGGTGCTCTATCGCATCATGCGGGCCCATCACCACAACACTGGTGATGCCTGGTGCCTCTATCCGATGTATGATTATGCTCATCCGCTGGAGGACGCCATCGAGCACATCACGCACTCGCTCTGCACCTTGGAGTTTGAAAATCACCGCCCGCTCTACGACTGGGTCATCGAGCACTGCCCCGTACCCGCCAAGCCGCGCCAGATCGAGTTCGCGCGCCTCAATCTCACCTACACCGTGATGAGCAAGCGCAAGTTGCTCTTGCTCGTGAAAGAAGGCCACGTCAGCGGTTGGGACGATCCGCGACTGCCCACCATTTCCGGCATGCGCCGCCGCGGCTACCCCGCCGAGGCCATCCGCAATTTCTGCCAGCACATCGGCATCACGAAATTCAACGGCACTACCAGCGTCGATTTGTTAGAATTCGAAATCCGCGCTTTTCTCAACCGCGAGGCACCCCGCCGAATGGCCGTGCTTGAGCCGCTCAAGGTCATCCTCGAGAACGTCGCTGCCGACGAACGCATTTCCGCCAGCGTCATGGAGCACCCCGAGCGACCCGAGTGGGGCGCGCGCGCGCTCAGCCATGGCCGCGAGCTGTGGATCGAACAAAGCGATTTCCTCGAAGACCCGCCGAAAAAATTCTATCGCCTCGGCCCCGGGCGTCACGTCCGCCTGCGCGGCGGCGATATCATGAAGTGCCTGTCCTTCGAGAAAGACGAAGCAGGTCAGATCACCGAGCTTCGTTGCGAACTGCTCAAAGGCACCGCCGGGGCGAACGCGCCCGAGGGCGTCGAGTGCCGAGCGGCGATCCATTGGGTGGATGCCGCCACCGCCTGTGATGCGGAGATGCGTCTCTACGATCGCCTCTTCCGCGTCGAAGCGCCCGATGCCGAGGAAGAAGGTTTTCTCAGCTGCCTCAACCCCGATTCCCTCAGCGTCATTACCGCCAAGGTCGAAGCCTCCGCCGCTGCCTTGGCCCCAGGCACCTTCTGCCAATTCGAGCGCACCGGCTACTTCATTGCCGACAGCAAGGACCATCAAGCGGGCACCAAACCCGTCTTCAACCGCACCGTAGGTCTCAAGGATTCGTGGAGCAAACAAGCGAGCAAGGGCTGATGCGAATCGTCACAGGCGCAAATCTCCCAAAAATTTCCCTGCTTTTCTGATTGACAAATCCCCGACGCTGGGGCTACGTTCTCTTCTCGCGACGCACAGCATCGCCACAGATTGTTCCCGAAATTGCCGGTAACGGCGGAGTAGCCAAGTGGGAAGGCATTGGTCTGCAAAACCGACATGAATGGGTTCGACTCCCATCTCCGCCTCCAGCAGCAAATGCTGTTGATTCTCTCGCGCTCGTCTCATAGGATCGCGCATGCGAACCATTCGTCTCGGCGTGCTCGGCTCTGGCACGGGATCCAATTTTCAAGCCCTGCTGGATGCGATCCAAGCGGGCGAACTGCATGCGGAAATCGTCCTGGTGATGAGCGATGTGCCGAACGCCCGCATCCTCGAACGAGCCCGCGGCGTCGGCATTCCGGCATCGGTCATCGACTGCCGCGGGTATGCGACAAAATTTCCCGAAGAGGCGCAACACGATGTGGCGGCGGCGATGCGGGACGCGGGGGCGGATCTGATTTGCCTCGCGGGATTCATGCGCCTGATCAAGGCTCCGCTGCTCGCCGTTTTTCCGCAGCGCGTGATCAACATTCACCCCTCCCTGCTGCCCGCGTTTCCGGGTCTGGAGGCGTGGAAACAAGCGCTGGATGCGGGAGTTTCAGAAGCGGGCTGCACGGTGCACTATGTTGATGCCGGAATGGACACCGGCCCACACATCTTGCAGGCGAAAGTTCCGGTCTATCCCGATGACACCTACGCCACGTTGCACGCGCGCATTCAGGCGGAGGAGCATCGCATTTACCCAGAGGCCGTGCGCCACATCGCACCGGCGCTGCTCGATTGATCATTTTGCGAAGCGCTGCAACAGGCGGAGCTTCTCCCGCGCCGAGCCATCGAGTATCGTCTCGCGCGCGATTTCGATGCCATCGCTGATGTGATCCGCCAGGCCCGCGCAGGCCAGAGCGGCACCGGCGTTGAGTAGTACCATGTCACGCTTCGGACCGGTTTCCTCGCCGCTGAGAATCGCTTCGAGAATCACGGCGTTTTCCCTCGCATCGCCGCCTTGCAGGGCATCGACCGAAGCGCATTTCAGCCCAAAGTCCTGCGGCGTGATTTCCTCATCTTCCAGATCCTGATAGGCGCCCGCTTTGCAAATCCACGTTGGCCCCATCAGACTGACCTCATCCACGGCCGCGCCAGACTGCGTGCTGCCGTGCACCGCCCAAGCACTATCACGACCGAGCCGTTGCAAAATTTCCGCAAACACCGGACAAAGTCCGCGATCGTAGACTCCCACCAGCTGGCACTCGGGCCGCGCCGGATTGAGCAATGGGCCGATCAGGTTGAAGATCGTGCGCACTTTTTTCGCACCGAGAATTTTCCGCGCCTCTACCACCGCCTTGAACGCTGGATGATAATTCGGCGCGAAGAGAAAACCGAGCCCAGCTTTATCAAGACAGTGACGGAATTCCTCCGTATTCAGGTCGAGTCGCACGCCCAGCGCCTCCAACACATCCGCGCCGCCGGACTTCGATGTGATGCCGCGGTTGCCGTGTTTCACCACGATCGCACCTGCGGCAGCCGCGATAAACATCGTAGTGGTCGAGACATTAAACAAATGCAACTGATCGCCGCCCGTACCACAGAGATCCAGCGTCGGGCCGGGCAGATCGAGCAACTGGATGTGCGGATTGACCGCATGCTGGAGAAACGTTTCCACGAATCCCGCGATCTCGGCGGGCGTCTCGCCCTTTTGCGAGAGGGCTTCCAGAAGATGGGCTTTTTTCTCAGAAGAAGCCGAGCCATCTAACAAAAACTCCGCCGCGCTTTCGATTTCCCGCGGTGAGAGCTCCTGCTTTGCTTCCAGTTGGTGAATAAGATAGTCCATAGCAACAAGCGATGTTTAGCAGAATCCCACGCGCCTGAACAGCAGATGACGAGGATATTTTCACGCTCGCTCCCCTTCTCGCGGAAAAAACTCTTTTCCCTAGCCCAGCTTCGTGGCTGAATGCGTTCGCAGATTTTTTTATGTCCGACGAATCCACTGTTATCGCCGAGATTGGCAAACCCGGCATCGCGGCGATGGTCGCAGCGTTTTATCGACTCGTGCGCCACGATGACCTTATCGGCCCGATGTATCCCGATGACGACTGGGAAGGCAGCGAGGAGCGGTTACGCGAGTTCCTGTGGTTTCGCATCGCGCAGGATCCGACCTACGTTCTCAAACGCGGCCACCCCCGCCTGCGCATGCGGCACATGCCGTTTCGCATCGATGCCGCCGCGCGCGATCGCTGGCTAGTGCTGATGGCGCAGGCCATGGACGAGACGGGAGTCAGCGGCAGTTCCCGCGAGTGGCTCGACAACTTTTTTTTCCAAATTGCTGATTTCATGCGGAACCAGCCGGAATCCCCATAAGAAACTTGAACGAAAACAAAACCATCATTCGCTCACCACTGGTAATCTGTGATTGCCAGAGGAGCCTGATGGCTCTAGTGTGAGCATTGATCGCAATCATCACCGCTTCTCTCCATGACACGCACCCTACTTCCACTGGTTTTGCTAACATCGGCAATGGCGCAGGATTTGCCGAGAAGGCAAGATGATCAGATCCCCGCCCAAGTGGAGCAAATGTATGAGCGGGGTCTGCGCTTTCTGGCAACCAAACAAACAAAAGAGGGCTGCTGGGAAGACTCGCAGGGGAATGAACCGGGTGTCGTCGGGCTGGCGACGATTGCCTTTCTGGCCCACGGCGAAGATCCAAACCATGGGCCCTACGCAAAGAACATCGAGCGCGGTATCAACTACATTTTGTCCCAACAAAACTCCACCAACGGCTACATCGGTACTAGTATGTATAGCCATGGATTCGCCACCTTGGCACTGTGCGAGGCCTACGGCATGATCGACCATCCAAAGCTGGCCCCTGCGCTGAAAAAAGCTGTCGACCTGATCCTCTCAGCACAGAAACGCAATCGCTTCAAGGCGTGGCGCTACACACCCGATGCTTCCGATGCTGATACCACCGTGTCCGGTTGTCAGATCGTGGCATTGCTCGCAGCGCGCAATGCTGGCATCTCCGTGCCTGACGAAGCGATCAAGAATTCCCTCACCTACATGGAACGCTGCCGCAGCACGGATGGAAGCTATGGTTATACTTCTGCGGGCGGTGGTAAGCCCACTCTGACTGCCATTGGTTCGTTATGCCTATCTCTCGCCAAGAAAAAAGAAGGAAAAGGTTACGCCGCCAGTCTCTCTTATCTGAAAAATCATATCAACTATCGCGAACCTTATTATCCGTTTTACTTCGAGTATTACATGTCGCAAGCACTTTTCCATGCCGACCAAAAAACCTGGGAAGAGTGGAATGCCAAAAACATCAAATTGATGGCCACCTTGCAATCGCCCGATGGCTCCTGGCCCGGCCGCATGGGATACGCCTTCAATACGTCTGGCGCTCTTCTGTCTATGGCTCTCAATTACCGTTTCCTGCCCATTTACGAAAAATAACACACACGATCTTTCCCATGAACCGCTCCCTCGTATCTCTTTTCGCGCTCTCCACAGTTGCGTTCGCGGCGACTGATGACATCTTGCGATTCACCAATGGCGACCAACTTCACGGTCACTTCCAGGGCATCGGCGAGGGCAGCGTCATTTTGTGGTCGCGCGATGACCTAAATGCTCCATTGACGCTGAAATCAGAAAACGTGCGCCATGTCATTCTGAGAGGTGCGCATCCTCAGACCGACCCGAGCTCATACGCCTACATCACCCTCCTGAATGGAGATCAAATCCCCGGCGAAGTGCTGAGCTTCGACTCGAAAAACACCCGAATCCGCAGCCATGCTGTTGGGGAAGTCACACTGCCGTCGGAAAGCATTGCCGCCATCAATCCCAATCCCTTTAGTGGAAAACTCCAGTATGCCGGACCTTTCTCGCCGGATGGATGGGAAATTCTTCGTTTTGAAGACAAAAATGCTAGCGGTGGGGTCCGTGTGGAAGTGAAAAAAGCCGACGACAAACCAGAGGACGAAAAAAAGGACATAGCAGAAGATGAGAAAAAAGAACCATCAGCGTGGCAACACGCGGGCAGTGCGTGGTATCACCTCAAAGGCATGCAACCGCTCGCCCGCAAGAACTGCTTTGGTGAGAGTTCACTGCTGCGCTTCCGCATGGCTTGGCGTGAGCGGCTGAATGCGAACATCGCCTTGCATGCCGACTTCATGCCGCCACCGGAGCCAAAAGAAGGCGATGAAAAGGAAGAAAAAAAAGCCGGCAACAACGGACGCCAGCCGATGGTTTTTTTCAACGGCATGCCGCAAAATCAGGCGGCCACCTTTGGGAACGCCTTGGTATTGAATATTTATCAAACCTACTTCTCGCTGACTCGATGCGGCTATGACGAAAACGGCAAAGCCATTTCGCAGCGCATGGTGCACACACAGTCCGCCGTACAATTGCCCGACTCTGGCGAGGCCACCATCGAGGTTCGCAGCGATCGCAAAAAAGGATTGCTCATGCTCTTCATCAACGGCCAATATGCCGCACAATGGGAAGATATTGATCGTTTGAGAAATGCCGAGGAAATGAAGGAAGAGGGAGCTAGCGATCTTCCCGCGCTAGGAAACGGATTCGCCATACAATGCACCAATGCCAATGCACCGTTGCGACTTTCCGACTTGGTGATCAGCGAATGGAACGGCATCAAAGATAGTGCTTACAGCATGAGTCACGAAAAACGCGATATCGTACTGCTCAACAATGGCACTGACCGTTACTCAGGCGAAATTTCTGCCATCAAAGACAACAAGGCTTACTTTAAAAATAGTTATAGCGAACTAGAAATTCCCCTCGCGGAAATATCGGAAATCGTGTTTGCGAAAAACGAAAAATCGGAGAGTTCAGAACCAGCGGACGGCACTGTGACGGCGCGTTTTTACCCCTCAGGAAAAATCAGTGGGTTGCCACTCGCTTCCGATCAAAAAACACTCCATCTCAATCACGCAACCGCCTCACGACTTACGATCGATCTAGCCACTGCCATCTCTCTCGAATTCAGCGATGAAAATCCTTTCCTCGAAACCATGGATAACAATCAGGAAAAAAATCTTACCCCAGAAAAATGAAATGATGTCCATCCCTCCTTTCATCCCATTCACCATCGCGAGCGGATTGATCGTCAGTTGCGTAGTTTGTGCCGACGAAGTCTCGCTCGGGGCCAGGGGAAAAGTCACCGGCACCATCGAATCCGTCTCCGCCGATCAAAATATTTCCTTGCGCTCTTCCCTGTCGACCGAACCGCTCCAACTCCGTGGAGACGAGTTAGAGTCCATCGTGTTCGAAAAAAGCAACACCCCGCCCGCACACACCAACAACATATTGTTCCTGAAAAATGGTGATGTTCTGCCTATCAACGTCGAACAGCTCGATGAAAAAACGCTGAGTTTTGACTCCCCTTGGTCGGGGAAAAAATCAGTAGCCCGCGGCGCGATCGATTCCCTTCATTTCGGCACCATGGAAAACATGGTCATCTATCAGGGGCCCAATCAAAACGAGTGGCAAATTGGCAAAGCCTGGAAATTCGACAAGGGACTCGTCTCACAGGCATGGGGTTCCGTGCACCGCGACTTTGAAGAACTCCCCGAACGCTACATTCTGCAATTCACAGTGGAGTGGACGGGCAATGCCGGAATGAAGTGCTTATTTGCATCGACCACAGCGGATGGTGGCGGCCTAACGGATTGTTACTTTCTGCAATTCAACAGTGGCGGTCTGGAGCTGAAGCGACAATCGACGGGTGCCAAAAAATATACTTCTCTGGCCTCATTCAATGACTTCACACCCGACATTCTCGAAGACAGCAAAATGGCAGTCGAGTTGCGAGTGGACCGCGGCAACCGTCTGCTTCAGCTCGCCGTAAATGGCAAACAACTGCGCAATAATATCATCGACCCCGCCGAAACAGGACCAATGCCCTCAGGCCATCTCATTAGCTTCGTTTGTACCTCTGGCTCGGAAGACCGTCACACGATCACAGATATCCGACTCTCGAACTGGGGTTCGGCCAGCGCGGAGGCGCGCATGGAAAAACGCACGGATACCAAACGCGATGTGTTGTTTGACATCGAGTCTAACCGATCATCTGGCACGCTGAGATCGATCAAAGCCGGCGAGGACTTGCAAGTGCTGTTTGAAAATCCGCACGATCCCTCGCCCAAACCACTTCCAGGATCGAAGGTAGCCGTGATCTACTTTGCAGGAGAAAAGGCCAAGAAACTTTCACAACCCTATCAACTCAAACTTCAGGGCAGCGGCACCTTGCATGTCGATTCTTTCTCACTGGCTGATGGCGTGCTGCGCGCCAGTCATCCGGAACTGGGCGAACTAGAAATCGCGGCTTCACTCATTTCGGAGATTACACGTATCCCGTAATTCTGTCCACTGCATGCCATGAACCTTCTTCTTACCAGCGCACTGCTTGTGCTGCCCTGTGTCCTCACCGCAGCAGAGCTTCCCATGCTTCATTTCAGCAATGGCGACCGATTGCAAGGCAATCTCGTCCGCGTCGATGATACCATGCTCTTGTGGCAAGCGCCGACTCTGAAAAACGAAACTCCGTTTTTTCTCAATCAGGTGCAAGACATCACTTTTCCACCGCAAATCACGCCTGCACCCGTCCAGGACCACATCGCCCACATCCGTTTCAATCCGGACCTCCGTCAGCAAAACGAGAATATCTCCGGCGATGTCATCGAGGGCGAACTGGTGGCGGTGAATCAGGACAGCATCATTCTCAACACATGGTATGCCGGTCAACTGAAGCTCAATCGCAACATGGTGAAAGATCTCGAAATTACCGATGTCTCCCCCGCTGTATACATTGGACCTAGTAAAGAAAATGAGTGGAAGGTCTTCCCTGAAAAATCATGGGGATTCGAAAAAAACTCGTTCACCGGCAGCGGGAGTGGTTCGCTGGTGAAGGACTTCACAAAAATCCCAGAACGATATTGCTTCCGCTTCACCGCCTCCTGGAAAAACCGCTTCGGGTTGCAAATCCTGTTCGGGGCCGATAGCGCCACGGAGGAGACGCCAGACAACCACTACATGCTCGTTCTCGATAACGGCACATCATACCTGCAGAAGCGCTCCACTGATGCCAACGCTATCGGCGGCATGATGCGGAATGGTGGCATGATTGGCGAATACAAACGCGACCAAGCCTTCCGCAGCAAGGAAAAATCCGAGCTTCGCCTGTTTGTGGATACCGTCACCGGTCTCATGGCTCTTTACTCGGATGACACTCTGGTCCAGCAATGGAACGACGTGGACAAACCTTTCCTCGCAGGCAGTTGCATTCACCTCCGTCAAAGTTCTGGCAATGGCTACAAAATCAATATCTCTCGCATGCTTCTGACCAGTTGGGACGGCACACTTCCGAACGCAGAAAACAGCGTGAAAAGCAACCCTATCGATAATCCGGATCCCATGGGCGACGAGCAACGTATCATTCTTCGCAATGGCGATATCGTGCTCGGAAAGGTCGAAAAAATCGAGCAAAGCGAACTCGTAATGAAAACACGTTTTAACGAAATCCGATTGCCTGTCTCGCGCATCAAAAAGCTCGCTCTCTCTCCCGCTGAATACGATGAACGCCTTTTGCAGAATGGAGACGTGCGTGCTTGGTTCGCCGATGGCAACTACATCACTTTCCGCATGGAAGGCATTACAGAAGGTGGCAAGATCACCGGTAGCAGCCAGCACTTTGGCACAGCCCAGTTCAACACCGCGGCCTTCACTCGCATCGAGTTCAACCTCTACCCGCCACCCGCGAAAAAATAATCTCGTAGCGCGGGCCCTTGCTGGCAACTCCGACTCAGCCCACAGCACCCAGCCCTGGTCCGCTCAAGTCCCGCGTGTGAAGCTTGCCATCGTGACTCGAAAAGATTCCCGGAAATTTCTTTTCCCATCCCACGTTCGCCGCGGGCACATACTGTCGAGAATTTGCTTCGATGGTAGATAAGCCGGGAATATGCGAGGCGATTCCCGCCGAGTGAACCAGTGAAGCTCCGGGACAGGTGAGATCCTGCACGCAGAGAAACATCTGATATTTTTTCCCCGCTGCAGCCATCAGCACCGCATGGGATTGCCCTTTGCAGGCTTTGAGGCACGCTCCCGTATACCCCATCTCCCTTGCCAGCAAAAGACTCTCCAAATCGGTGAGCGATTCGTCGATAACGACAGGATGCTCTTTAGCGGCTGCGTGCATGACATTGCTACGGTTCGCTTTCAGATCGCGCTGCGTCGGCTGCTCCAGATACAATATGCTATCGAAGGCCTGAGGCGCCTGCTCTTTGACCTTGCGCAAGTATTCTCTCACATAGTCTACATCGGGACAGCGCTCATTGAAATCGCTGCAGTATTTCCATGCTACGTCTGGACGTGTTTCACGCGCCACGCGATCAATCGCCACGGTGCGAGCGATGTCCCACTCGAGATTCTCACCTTGCAGCTTGATTTTGATGCGCTCTAGCTTGTCATACTTGATCCACTCGCCCAATGTTTCGGGCATTCCGTCATTGATGCGATGGGTCAATTCCGAATCTGCGACTGCATCCACTCCACCTACGGAATGAAAAAGCCAAATCCAATCTCGTGGCTTTATCTGCACCGCATCCGCCAGTGACTCGCCTTTGAAATCCTGATTGAGGTAGCGTGATAGATCGTGACCGAGCAACTCCGGCGTGTAGGTTTGATAGCAACTCACGCCTAACGATTTCCCCATCGCATCATGCAGCGCGGCATCGAAGGCGCTCGCAGTCACTTGCGTGCACAGTTTAGGAATGGGCGTGGGCAGGGCTTTTTCCCTCGTGAGATCCGCCGCCGCTTTGAGATACTCCGGTTCTAGCAGGTGATTGATTTCAATCGGATGCGCGCGTTCCTTGCACTCTCCTGTGATCTTCGCTAGGCGCTCGGCAAGCCATTTCATGCCCTGCAAGGTGGCATCGTAGTTCATGTCCTTCGATGGGTAGGACCAGACATTTCCCATCGGCATCGAACCAAACCCTTGGATCCTTTTCCCTGCCGACGTGGAAACTTCAATGGTCACATTGAGCAGGGTAACTCGATCCACAGCGATGCCGCCGAATTTATACGGACTACGGTAGCGAAATTCCTCAAACTCGTATTGCACTTGCTCGATGCGTATGCCGGTAGTGTTAGCCATCTTGATTCCGGGTGTCGATTGCGCCGCGACTGTCCCCAGCGCGCCCAAGCTGCCTATTGCGAGGAATTGACGACGGGAAAACGGCTGCATGTCCATGATGTCGTTCACCCTATCCATGCTGCCTCATTCGACAAGAGTAGAGTGCGGCATGTCTCACACAACCTGCAGATTGACTCTATCGTGCGATGACTGCTGAATGATCGTATGCGCCGCTTGATAGCAACCGGCATTGCGATGATAGATAGCGAGCTGCTGTTTCATGGCACGCCACTGGGCGGCTTGATCGGCGAGCAGATCGGCAGTGATGGTTCGGATTTGCTCGGGAGTTTCCGCCAAGGCGCCACCGCCGAGTTTTTCTAACAATCGTAGGTTTCCCTCTTCTTGACCTGGCACAAGGTGATGAACGAGCATAGGACATTGCGCGGCGATGGCTTCATGGACGGTGGCCCCGCCCGCTTTGCCTACAACGAGGTGATGGCTGTTGAGTAGTTCCGGCACTCGTTTCGTCCATCCGAGCAGCTTGATGCGTCCAGGAAATTCTCGCTGCAACTGCTTGGCACGACGATAGAGAAGTCGGATGTTTCTGCCTAATACAATGGTCAACTGCACATCGGGCGAGGCCTGGAGCAGCGCACGCGAGGTGCGACGGATGTGTGGTTTTTTTGATGTAGGAAAATAAAGAACACGGAACGGACGCACCGGTCCATGCCGATCCACACCTGTCATCTCCGCGAAGGCCGGATGCACGGGAAAGCCGGTATCAATCAATTTTTCGGGAGCAAGACCAGCACGGATAAGGGCATCGCGCGTGTGGACATCCGTCACCAACCACGCAGTCGTAGGTGCTTTTTTCCATGAGGCATTGATCTCGATCGAATCGGTGATCACCGTGTAAACAGGTGGCTTTACAGCGTATGAAGCCAAGATGCGATCGAGGAAATAGGGGTAAAGTGGATACGTGCAGACGATGGCACTGGGCTGATACTCTGCGACAAGACGGGCCAGATACTTTTCTGGTTTGCGCATGAAGCCGAGGCGTTGCTTGGAAAAATCCATGTCATCCGTGGATACATAGATGCGATACCAGAGTCGCGGCATGTGAGTGGTAACCCATCGATAGAGCTTGCAGAGAAAATTCGTCACCCATGGTGACGCTTCCCGACAGGGATCCACCACCCGACTCTCGGCGCCCATGCGAGTGAGGCCCAGAGCCAAATTGCGCGCGGCACTATTGTGGCCCTCACCAAAAGCGGCAGTAAGTATCAAAATGCGCGGCGCTGGCATGCGTTTGATTACCACAACATATCACATTGCGTCGAACAAGATTTTCTGTTATGCTCAGCACGCGCGCAATGGAACTAGAACCACCATCCCCTACGCCTCTCGAAAACAAGCCACCATCTTCGGAAACGGAGCCGATGCTGGATCATATTCAAAAGCTACGCGTGGACCGCTCCGCTGGTTCTACTCGGAAAATGAGAGAGCAACAACTGCGCGTCGTGGATCCACCGGAGTCGCCCGTCGAACCGCCCCCTGTTGTCATAGAAGAAGAAAAAAAACGACGTCACTTCGAGGGGAAAAGCGTCGAATACACCATTGATGAACTCCTCCAAAACAACGATCATACCGGCGAAATATCAGAGAAGGGATGGGGCGTAAATCAGAGGAAAATTCCTTTGGGTTACGCAGCGATTTTTTTGTTCCTGATGGGATGTGTCTCCGTCATGATCTATCAGATGATTGATGCGGATCAGGACATGATCCGGGACCAGGGACCTGTCACCGATTTTGTAACGGAAGACGCCGCGGCCCGTGAATTGGTCAACTCAATCGAATCAACGGTGCGCCACTATCTCGCCGCCAAAAGCGTCGAGGAGAAAGTTCGTTTTGTCCGGCACCCAGAGGCCACGAAGGAACGAATGCATGCCTTTTATCGAAGCAATCCCCTGACACCGCAATCCTGTGAGTTGATTATCAAAATGCGCCCGCTGACACTCAAAGGGAGACCGTTCTGGCAGCTGCTCGCAGTCATTGATCAAAGCCGCGGCGAGGCTTTGCTGCTTGAACAAATCTCGGACAAGGAGGTACTCATCGATTGGGAAAGTCACGTGGACTACCAACCCATGCCATGGAAACAGTATGTGCGGGAACCTGCCAGCCAAGAGATGTCCTTCCGCGTTCTGGTTGAGGAATCGCCCCGTTATGTCGGGGAGTTCATGGATGAATACCGGTGGGTCTCGTATCGACTTAGCAACCTAGGAGTCGAGGAAACCTTATATGGCTACGTTCTCCGCGATAGCCCTCTTCATCTGTCGCTCGAAAACGCTTTAGCGAACGGCACCAAGCGAATGATTCTTAGCCTTCAGGGCTCTCCGGAATTCAAAGCTCGACAGGCTGTCGTGATCAAAGCGCTGATTAGTGAGGATATCTATCGTATTCAATCGCCCACGACATTGACCGACTGAAACCATGTCCGCATCTCCTCCCAGAGTCCGGCATTTTCTGACCGGCTTGCTGCTATTCCTATTATTTCATTTCAGCAGCGGCGTCATACGTCTCGCCACCAATCCGCGGGGCATGGACAATAAATTCAGCGCCCTCGCCCGTGAAGAGCACCTCGCTTTTTTGTTAGGAAAAAATCTCTACGTTGGCCTTGCCTATGCGCTCCTAGGACTCGCTGCGATCATTTTCGTTTTGCCGTGGTGGTCGCTATGGGAGAAACGCTGCGATCGTCGAAATCTCTGGTCCATCGCCCGAGCCCTGTGCCTCTTATCGGTCGTTCATCTTTTTTTTGTCCTGCGCCTCAGTGCGACTCGACCGTATTTTCTCAGTGAATCGGAATACGGACGATGGTATTATCATCTGTGCGATTGGTTTCCCCAATGGATGAATGTCGCTGTGTTTGCCATATTACCCTTGGTCGCGCTGCTGTTCGCGCTGGGTTGGCACTGGCGTCAGTGGCAACACCGCCCTCGACTGCGAGGGGTCGCCCTAATCCTCATAGTGCTGTTGTCCAGCGCCTACTCTCTGCAGCAGACTAGCGCGCGATCAAACGGTGTAAAACCGCACGACTCTGCTGATCGGAAAAGATGGAATGTGTTGATCATCGGATCGGATTCGCTGCGTGGTGACCGACTCAACTTTACCGGATACCGACCCCACCGCAGCGATGGATCTGCGGCGCAGGGCGTATCACCCACCATCGATTCGCTCGCAGCGCGCTCGCAGGTATTCACGCATTGCTTCACACCGATCGCCTCAACCCTAGAGTCCAATACCAGTCTGCATACCTCTCTCTACCCGCACAGCCATGGCTTCAGACAAATGTATCCGAGCAAGGATCAAGTCGCCCAAACGACCGCAGTTACGCAACCTCTCGCGACTCAGCTTGCCCAGGCCGGCTACCAAACGAGCGCGATCGGCGACTGGTGCGCGGGATTCTTTCACATGATGCCGCTCGGTCATCAGGATGTCTCCGTCTCCTCTTTCGATAGCTTCAAAATCTACATGAGCCAAGCCGTGATCATGGCCCACTTCATTGTCCCGCTCTATTTCGATCACGATCTCGGGTTTCTCGTGTTTCCAGAAATTGAATCATTCGCCCAGTTCGTCACGCCAGACGTGGTGACTAAGCGAGTGGAAAAAAAAATCGCTGAAGCCGCCGCTAGCGGTCAGCCGTTTTTTTCGCACGTATTTTATTCCTGTAACCATTTACCCTACCGCTCGATCGAACCCTACAACAGCATGTTTGCCGATCCATCCTATCAGGGGAAAAACAAAACTTCGGTGGATTTTGATATCGATGAATTCATCGGCGGCACCGATTTGGAAAACAAGTGGAACAAGCTGTCGCCCGCGGATGCTAGGCAGATTTCCGCGCTCTACGATGGCTGCACGCGTCAGTTCGATGACTGTGTGGCCCAAATCCTGACGGCACTGGAAAAACACGGTTTGTCCGATCGCACTATCGTCATTATCAGCTCTGATCACGGCGATGATCTCTACGAGCCCGGTGCCACGCTCGGCCACGGACTGAGCTTTCACGGCGGTGATCAAACCAACCACATCCCCTTGGTCATGCATGTGCCCGGCATGCCGCCCCGCACTTTTCCGCAAATCGTTCGCAGTATCGACATCGCTCCCACACTACTCGATCTGCTAGACAAAAAAACTCCGGAGAATTGGCAAGGGAAAAGCCTTGCGCCATGGCTGCAGGACCCTTCTACAGCGCGCTCCCTGCCATTTTTTGCCGAAACCGGTTTCCCCTTCATCCAGTTCCGCGTCGATGACATTCAGCGCCCGCCTCTGCCGCCCATGGACGAACTCACCTATATCGATGAAACCTACGACTATCATTTCGTGCTCAAGCCAGAATATGAAAAGCGTCTCATCGCGGCCAAAGAGCGCATGTTACGGACCGAACGTTGGAAACTTATCATGACGCCGCGCGCCGATGGAGGAAGGCATTTTCGCCTTTACCACATCGCTGAGGACAAGCACTGCGAGCGCAACATCGCAAGAGATCATCCGCAAGTTCTCACCGTCATGCGAGCCGCACTCGAGCGCTGGGTCGATGCAAAAATCGAGACCCCCATTCACGAAATTTTTCCTCAAGGCGAACCCTGAGCGCATTTAACGGCTTTTTGCGTCATCTTCTGCCACAGAACCGCAAATCTCTTGTAACATGAGGCTCCATCTGCTCGTAATCTCAACGCCAATGAACTCTCGAACCTTGATCCGATTCTCACCCTTGTTTTTCGTAGGTAGCTCGCTAGCGGTTCCTACCGGATTCAAAATCCAAACCTACGCTGGTTACCCAGAAGTGAACTATCCCACGGCTCTCTCCGCAGCGGCTAATGGCGATGTTTACGTCAGCTCGGATCCGAACGGCTCGCTCGGTCACGTCAAGGGATACGGAAAAGTCGTCCGCTGCCGCGACACCAATGGCGATGGCAAGGCAGATGAGTTCAAAGACTTCGTTCCCACTCTGCATTCACCCCGTGGCGGTCACTACCTGCGCGATACCCTCTTCATTATCCACCCACCCTACCTCTCTGCTTTCACCGACAAAGACGGCGATGGCGTGGCGGAGGAAAGCAAAGAACTAGTCAAAGGCTTCGGTTGGGGCATCGAGCACCCACGCGGCGCCGACCACACCACTAACGGCGTGCGTATGGGGATCGATGGCTGGCTTTATGTCGCGGTCGGAGATTTCGGCATGCCCGCTGCCAAAGGTGCGGACGGCACAGTGTATACCCTGCACGGCGGTGGTGTGGTGCGCGTGCGGCCCGATGGTTCGGAAATGGAGCCATACGCGCTGTATTGCCGCAACATTTGCGACGTCGCCATTTCCCCCACGCTGGACATGTTTGCCCGCGACAACACCAACGATGGTAAGGGCTGGAACACCCGGCTTCACCATTTCGTGCAATATGCCAACCATGGCTACCCGAAATTTTATCATAATTTCAGAGATGAAATGCTCGCGCCTCTTGCCGACTACGGCGGCGGCTCTGGCACCGGTGGACTCTACCTGCAAGAGCCGAATTTTCCCGAAGGCTTCGGCGATACTCTATACACCTGCGACTGGACCACGGGCAAGTTCCTGCGTCACCCACTCAAGCCCTTCGAGGCCACTTTCGTCGCCGATCAGGACGTTTTCCATGACCAAGCACGCGCGATTGATATGGACGTGGATGGATCGCAACGCATCTACCTCGCCGACTGGCGCAATGGAGGTTTCTCCTACTCAGGCGACGGAAAAGCCATTGGACTGGTGCAACAAGTCACCGTGGAGGGAGCCACACATGCGCCGTTTCCCGATCTGAAAAAACTCAGTGATGCCGCCCTGGTGAAAGGCGTCATATCTCCTTCTGCCGTCGCCCGATTGGAAACACAGCGTGAAATCATTGCCCGCGGCAAAAAACCAGCCCTCAGCAACGCGCTCGTTTCTTACATCAAGGATGGAAAACTTAGCGTCCCCGCTCGCGTCGCCGCGATTTTCACCTACAAGCAGTTGATGGGAGCCGAAGCCAATCCCGCCCTCGCGACCGCCACGGCCGATGCCTCCATCCGCGAGTTTGCCCTGCGCGCCATGACCGACCGCAAGAAGGAACTCGCAAACGTGCCGGTAAAACCCTACCTCGATGGCCTCAAGGACCCGAACCCCCGCGTGCAACGTCAAGCCATGATCGGTCTCGCACGCTTGGGCAAAGCAGAAAACGCACCGGCCATCCTCGCTGCAGCCGCGACCTTTGAAAACGATCCTGCCAAATTGAAAAAAGGCGCGAAGTTCGATCAAAACGAGCACTACATTCTACCGCACATCGCCGTGCAGTGCTTGATTGAATTGAAAGCAAACAAAGCATGCCTTGCCGCGCTCGAGCAATCCCCGCAACAACGCACAGCGCTGCTGGCTCTGCAACAACTGCATTCCGATGAAACGGTCGATGGTCTTCTCCTCATTGCCGCGAACAGCACCGACAATGCCCTGCGTTTCGGTGTGCTGAGCGCTCTCGCTCGGCTCATGCACAAGGAAAAAACCTGGGACCTCAACGCTTGGTGGAATACGCGCCCCGATGACCGCGGCCCCTATTACGAGCCAATCACTTGGGAGGCCTCGGACCGGATCAAAACGGGCCTGGAGAAGAATTTCACCAAAGTCAGCGATGCCAATCGCAAGCTCCTGATTGAGGTCTTCGCGAAAAACCGCATCGCCGTGGCGAAACTCCAACTCGGCGGACTCGATTCGGTGACAATC
Source organism: Akkermansia muciniphila (assembly GCA_945888515.1). Taxonomy (GTDB): domain Bacteria; phylum Verrucomicrobiota; class Verrucomicrobiia; order Verrucomicrobiales; family Akkermansiaceae; genus UBA956. The sequence continues at coordinate 75,605 of CAMDAD010000003.1, forward strand.
GCGCTCGGTATGACCGATGTGGATTCCTCCACGGCCGCCATTCTGATCAACGCCGCCAAGGATACTAAGCGTCCGTGGGATGTTCGCATTCAATGCTATAACGCCTTGTTGCGAGGCAAAGAGAAAGTCACACGCAATCGCATCGACGTGCTCGCCACCTGGCTCGAGGACGAAAAGCGCGACAAGGCCGCCGACCAGATGATCAATGACTTTGTCAACGAAACCACCCGCGGAACCGAGATCAAGGAGCTCAACGATATCGGTAAAAAAGCCAACGATAGCGCATCGCGTATCGCGTGGCGCTCAATGCTCACCGTGCTCAACTCACCACTAGCGAAGGATCCTTGGAAAAAACAAGTTCGTGACATCGCCGACAAAAACCCCCAAGAAGTCGGATTTTTCCTCGCCTTGGCCGACATGAAACTCTCTGGGTTTGATAAACAGATTGAAGCGGGAATTACGTTTGACAATAAAAAAACGATTGATGCTGCTAAGGCTGCCAAAGAAGCCATCGCAAGCTCGCAACAAAATCAAGGCGGCAAACGCGTGATGGAACTCAAGCCTGAAGATGTCACCAAAATCGCCATGACCGAAAAAGGTGACATTGCCAATGGGGCGAAACTTTTCACGGCACAAGGCTGCATCGCCTGTCACAGCGTCGATCCCGCAGCGGAACAAAAAGGCCCTTACCTCGGTGCCGCCGGGGCGAAGTTCCAGCGCGATTATTTGATCGAGTCCATCCTCGATCCCGGCAAAGTTGTGGCACAGGGATTCCAGACGTCGGTCTTCGCGATGAAAGACGGCTCGATGAAAATGGGCTTCGTCACCGCCGAACAAGACGGCATCGTTTCGGTGCGCGACATCGCCGGAACGGCGAGCCAGATCAAGCGTGCCGACGTCAAAGAAGAGCAACACCCCGGCACCAGCATGATGCCCGCCGGCCTGGGGGCGGGTCTTACCACCAAGGAATTTACCGACCTCATTGAATACTTGGTTGCGCTCAAACAGCAAGGTGGTTGATCCCCGCAACACTCTCACAGTAACAATCAGGAAAACCAAAAAAAAGACAATGCCTCTCGCGTTCATCGCTTGGGTTGATTTCATCTGACCAATGCTTATGAAAAAACGCACTCAACCTCGCTACCGCGATGGCGCGCGCCACCATATCCTTCCCCTTGAAGACCGCTGAGCGGAAACTGCGACTGTCGCTCATACAAGCCTGAACATCGGCGACAACGCCCCCGCCTTTCATGTCGCCGATTGGTATAAAGGCGATGCTGTCGCCATGGACACTAACAAAACCTATATCTTCTAGTGCGGGGCCACCTGGTGTGGACCTTGCATCGCCGCATTTCCTCACCTCGGCGAAATCGCCCAAGCCAATAAAGTCTAAATCACCGTGATCGGTGTGAATGTTTGGGAAAAGAAAAAGCCCGAGGAAGTCAAAGCGTTCGTGGAAAAAAAAGGTGCTAAAATGAACTATCTCGTCGCTGCGGATGGAGAAGGGGTCATTGCTAACAATTGGCTGAAAGCCGCTGGGTAAACTGGCATCCCCAGCGCCTTCATCGTTCACAAAGGAAAAGTCAACTGGATTGGCCACCCTGCCAAAATGAATCAGGACCTGCTCGATTCGATCATCGCAGGCACCTTTGACGTGGCCACCGCCGCCAAGGTAATCGCACTCAAGCAGATACTCAACCTCATTCCTCTGGGAATGATCCATCGCATCGCAAACGAGACGGGGATCGGAAAGATGTCGCGGACTTTTTCCGTTGTCAGCCACCTCACGGCGATGCTTTTTGCCCAACTCTCGCGAGCCATCGGCTTGAACGATGTTTGTGACTGGCTACGCCTCAAAGCCCCGGTGCTCGCCCGCTTCGGCACCACACGCTCCTGCTCGCAATGGATTATCTCATGCGAACAAGGAACCTGAGGCCTTGTTTGCGGGAAAATTGTTCTGGTCTGTGCTCGGTCATGCAGTTGGTCGCCAATTGCATGGAATGAGCGACTTCGTTCTCAGGCTGTGGGATGGCTGTGAAGCAAAAAACTTCAGCGTGCAGCCGCTGTCAACCCTACAAAAATATGCATCATTCTTCATTGCCGGCCGTGATCTGATCCTCGGCGGCTGGATACCACTTGCCATCTACCAGCCAATCGACACGCACGTTCAACGACTCTTTGCCATTTTGTTCAGCTGGATCCAAAAGCAACAAAAAACGCGTCTCGCCGGACTTCGCATCTGATTGAATTTCAGCAGAAAGATTTCGATCGGCATCCACTCCCAACCAATCGCCGCTATTTTCCAAGCTTCCATTTCCTTCCATGTCCACCATCTGCAGGTTCCCCTTTTCATCGTAGAGCTCCACGCGACATGGCCTGGATGTCACGACTCGCAGATTCACCGCTCCCTTTATTTTACTTTGTAAATGATGATGCACAGGAATCATAAAAAATGGATCGTTGTTGTAAGAACCGGCATCGATCACAGCTCCCTCGCTGACACGATCCGCAGCGCCGATACTCCACTCACAGCGTTGCCGCTCGTCGCCCATCCATTCGAGCAGAACTTTTTTGTCCTGCTGATGCTGTGAGTTTCCGTAGCAAGAAAACTGAATCATTTTGCCAGCAGCGATCACAATCTGCTCGCTGGATTGCTCACTCGGCGCTGCCGCCTCGGCCACCTCAACCACACCGTGACTTGCTTTTGCATCCCATGCAATTTTGGCAGAGAGTCCACTGACTTTCAAAAAGCCCTTCGCTTCGCCACTGCCATGATTGATCAATGTGATCACCGTGCGTGAGGGGAATCCTTCGATGGGCACGGATACGACACGTTGCGGCTGCATGCGCACTTTGCCTTTGGCGATCACGCTGCCACGATTTTTCAAGGCAGCAATCTCTCGATTGACTCTGACGAGAAAAAACTTATCGCGGCCGGCAAGACCTGACTTTGCAATTTTGGCGATTTCTTCCGACTCCTCGAGATTGCCCGTCTCCGCGAGGATTCTTGCGAGACGCGCATGCTCCAGCGGAAGCAGCGGGGTCATGCGAAAGGCCTCCAACAGACGAATGACCTCGCGTTGACCGCGCAAGGCTTCCTCCCATTTGCCCGTCAGCATGGCCCACTTGACATACATCTGATAGAGTGCCAATTCATCGATTTTGACTCCCTTCCCGCGCACCGCTTCCATGAGCTCACGAAGATTTTTTTCAGCGCGAATCCATTCGGAATTTTTCAGAAAGAGATCCACCAACGCCAATTCCGCATCCAACCATCCGAGCTCACTGCGCTTTTTACGCTGACAAACACTGACGAGCAACGCTTCCGCCTCTGCTTTTTTCCCCATACAGGCAAGACAGGCCGCCTTGAGCAAGCGGGCGGGATCCAGATCGCCGGTAGAAACATTGGGATCTTTGCCCTCCGTGGCAATGACCGCATTCATCTTGGCAAGAAGCGCTCCGTTGGCGCGACTCTCCTCCCATAAAAGCACTTCGCGTCTTACCTCTAACTGGCGAAGCTGCAAACTGGACGCAATACTTTTCTTTTTGCGCGCCAATCCTTGGTCGACAAGTTCGATCGCTTTCTGCCGGTATCCCAATTGATCCAGAATGCCAGCCATATTCAGTTTTGCCTCACGATACGCATCCGCATCTTCCCGCTTGAGTTCATAGGGCTTCTTTGGATCCGCATTGTGCTTACCAACGGCTGTATTCCATTCCAACATCCACAGGTATCGCTCGATTGCGCGATCCCATCGCCCCATTTGATGATCCTCCAAGGCAAGGTGACCCATCAAACCGATGAGCAGATTATCCATATAGGTAGGCTTGGTCGCATCCTTTTGCTCCTTCCTCTGCCAGTAAACAACATGCTTTGTATTCGGAACGATGACAGGGAATTGTCGCAGCATCACAAACGGTATGTTCGGCTCCCACATTTTCACTGAAGGCAGCTTGCCCGGATCAAGATCAAACTTGATGCTCGCAAAGTAATCTTCCGCGACGTTCATGACCATGCGTCTCTGCGCCCATTGGCATAGGGTTGCATGGGTTTTGATCAGGTTCGGCCTCACATGCGTGACCCAGTCTTGCCATTTGCGCTTCTGAGCTTCGTCGTAAATCCACTGATACAACATCAACGCCCACTCGGGATCGTTCAAACCTGAGTCGAACTGCGCCTCATGCCAAACCCAGAACGACCAGGTATCAAATGATTTACGCGGAGTGAGAGTCTTCAGCCAAAGTTTGCGCTGCTCGGTGAATTTCGCCCATGCTCCGTCGAGGCGTGCCGCAGCGGCCGCGTTACCTTCTGCTTCACGAATCCTACGAAGTTTCCGAAAAAAAGGACCGCATTCGTTGCGATCACTCCGATAGGTTTCCGGTGAATATGGCGTTTTTCGGGAAACATCATCCGCCGCAGCCAATAGGCCACTGATACCACAAAAAAAAGCGATCAATAGCATGCGCAAATTTGAAATAACCATGGACAAAAACTAGAAGGTCCATTACGAATTGTAAATTAAGAATCAACGCAATTATGAAATCATTTTTCTGTGTCACATCTCTCATATTGATTTTTGCAACTTGTGCGCGCGCAATGACGATCGATGAGGCAGTTGCCCTTTTTCTCAAAGGCGAGACGATCAGCGTTGAAGAGGCGGACAAAGTTTCGGGGCGTCACCAAGCCGCGGCGGAAGCAAACGGTATCAATAACGATGGAAGTCTTTATCTGAATAGTGTGAAGATGTCTGTCATTTCTCCCGTGCGTCACGGAGGCTGGCCTTATCGATCAAGTCTGATGGACAATGAACGTGAACAGAGAAAAACATACAACGAGCTCAAAGCGATATACGAAAAGAATCAAACACCTATGGTGGCGTACGCTTTGGTCTGTCCTGCGATGTTTGTGAACGACTTTAAAATCCTCCCGGAGCTATTCAAAAAAATCGGTGAAAACCCCTATCTCAAAACACACTTTGATCAAGTTTACGCCAAACAATGGAAACCACGACTCGACCCTGATTTTTGATCGTGTCACGCGATGCTTCGCGGATCACTAGCGGATGGGAAATCATGATGGAGATTTACAGCCATCCCACAGGATTGTTTTGAGGAAGTAAAAAAGTTGGCTGGAGTTGCATTTTAATCCCTGCCACTCGGTAGGGGTGTAATGAAAAATACCAAACCAGCCGACGCCAACGTAATCGCACTCAAGCAGATACTCAACCTCATTCCTCTGGGAATGATCCATCGCATCGCAAACCAGACGGGGATCGGAAAGATGTCACGCACTTTTTCCGTTGTCAGCCACCTCACGGCGATGCTTTTTGCCCAACTCGCGCGAGCCATCGGCTTGAACGATGTTTGTGACTGGCTGCGCCTCAAAGCTCCGGTGCTCGCCTGCTTCGGTGCCACTCGCTTCTGCTCGCCATGGATTATCTCATGCGAACAAGGAACGTGATGCCTTGTTTGCGGAAAAATTGTTCTGGTCTGTTCTCGGTCATTTGCAGCATGCGAGTCCTTCGTTTGCCGCAGGGAAAAAGGCAAAGGTTTGCTGAGGTGCTTCAAGGTCAGAATTCATGCGTTCGATTCCACGGTCATACAGTTGGTCGCCAATTGCATGGAATGGGCGAAGCACCGCCGGCGCAAGTCGACTGCCAAGATCATCCCCCATGCAAAAGAGGAGCGCATCTCACGCTCCTTTTTTCGGAACGGTAGAGGGATTTCACATCCCTGCCCAGGCCCCACCTGAGGTTTAGGTCTTAAAATCCCGCGATTGGAAACTCAACCAACCGATGACAAACACCGTGGCATTGAGACCAAGCAAAAAAGCGAAAGACTCCAGCACTTTGGCCCAAGGCAGGTAGTTTTCCATCAAGAACAACCAGGCACTCATGCGCCAAGTGACAAACCATTGTTCGTAAGGGCGGAAGAAGGGGAAGTTTTGCAGGATCATATCCACGAACAAAATGCTCAGCGTGACGATTGTGGCCGCGGCAGGTTTCATGCGAAAACACGAGAACATGAAGGCGATCGAAGAGATTGTGATCATGCTGAAGCCAATGCCCAGTGCACCCAGTGCGAGCCTTGAGGCTCCCTCGGCCCATTCGGGATAAGCGGCGAAAACTTTCATCTTCGGCTCCATTACGAACAAGCCGCCTTCCCAGCCCACAGCGGCAACTGCCATGGCGTAACCAGTGATGCCGACGAAAAACACGAAGCTTACGGTGTAGAGGCAGACGGCGGCATATTTCACCAACAACAAACGCAAGCGTGTGATGGGTCGAGCGAAAATCAGGCGCAGATTACCGTCCTCATTTTCCTTAGCCACAATGTCCCCCGCTACAAGAGCAAAGAAGACCGAACCTAACACAAACATGCTCAGCAGCATGATCGTGAAAGTGATCGAGAGTGAGCTGTAATAGGTATCAAATTCCAGACCATTATTCTGCAATTGCTTGCGTGTGAAGTCTTGTGTCCGATCGAGTTTGTAGACCACAAGGATGAGGATCTCCATCGCGAGGAAAGCGACATAGCCGATGTAGGTGCGGGGACGGGCGAAGAGCTTGCGCATCTCGCCATTGAGTTGTGCGAGAAAGGTCATGCGCTGCGGGTTGTGTGGTGTTCTTTTTTGATTTCCATGTAAAGATCCTCTAGGGAACGATGTTTCGGCGTGAAGGCGCTGACGTTTACGCCTGCCAGAATCAGATCGCGAAGTACCAGTGCTGGATCGACGTGGCGCGGCAAATGAATGACGCTGGCACTCTCGACCACGCCGCCATGCGGCGCGAGCAACGAGGCGATGGGCTCAGATGGAACGGCATCGATCTCATAGCGCACCTGCTCTTCCGCCAGACCTTTGATCGGACCTTCAAAAACACGCTCTCCACCTTGCAGGATGGCGATCCGATCACACATCTGCTCGACCTCAGCGAGCAGGTGGGAATTGAATAGCACCGTCATGCCGCGCTCCTTGCGCAAATCGAGAATGAAATCGCGAAACCACTTGATACCCTCGGGATCTAGACCGTCGGTGGGCTCATCTAACAAAAGAATTTCCGGCTCGGGCAACAATGCCTGCGCGAGAGCGAGGCGCTGACGCATACCGTGACTGTAGGTTTGCACTTTGGTGTCGATTCGTTTCGTTAGGCCGACACGATCGACGACATCACGCGCGAGTTTTTCATCGAACGGAGCGGAATAATTCATTAGAATTTTCAGGTTCTGCCAGCCACTGAGGTATTCGTAAAATGAGGGCGCTTCAAAAATGGCACCTACCTTGCGCAGCGCGCGGCCACGGTCTTTTTGGATGGAGATGCCATCGATCAGCACATCGCCCTTAGTCGGCGCGACCATGCCGAGGATGATGCCGAGCGTGGTGCTTTTCCCCGCGCCGTTGTGACCGAGCAGGCCATAGATTTGGCCGCGTTCAACACGGAAGGAAACGCCCTTCAACGCGGGCATGCCACGGAAATTTTTCCACAGGTCGTTAATTTCTAACATATTCGATGAGGCTCAGGGAGAAGTGTTCATTTTGAATTCCTTGCTGGCGGAGTAGTCCGCATAGAGAATGTTCACGCCGGATTCTCCCGGGTGCCACGCCTCCTTATCAGTGACGAGTGGAACGCGAGAGGGATCACCTCTCACGCCGAAGAAAACAAGCCGCAGTTTGTTGCGTCCGCTTTGCGTGGAGTTCCACAAATAGCTGGAGCCGGTATCGCGGAAAAAGGTTTTGTCTTCGGGACAATGGAACACGTCCTCACTGGAGAGATACTCGTTCAGGGTATTATCCATCACCGGCAAGTCTTCATCGCGGGAACGGCGTCCGGCTTCCAGGTTCGGCATGGTGTCATTGTGATCTTGCAAGTAGGACTCGATGCCGATGCCGATCTGACGCAGATTCCCCAGGCAAGTCGCCTGTCGCGCCTTCGCCAAGAAGGATCGGCTAACCGGAATGACCAACGCTGACAATGCCGCAATGATGGCGATGGCAACCAGCACTTCCACCAAGGTGAAACCGCGGGCGCTAACGCCACTGACGTCGCCACGCACTCTGCGCTGATCCCTCATGATGGTTCTCATGATTGCGGGGGACCAAAGCGATTGCCGCGCAGGCCTTGCATTACCTCGTTCATCGATTCCATCAAAGGGGCGAGGTCGAGCTTCGTATCCGTGCTGGCTTTTTCAAAATACGCGCGCATTCCCTCCTCGGTGATTTTTTTTATGACATCAGCCCCCAAATCCTTGGTTCGCTCCATTTCTTCGGCCGTTTTCCCTTTGGCAATTTCCTCCAGCCCTTGTTTGACAAAACGTTTGCGTTCGGCAGGAGGCATCTGATCGAGCGCCTGCATGAATCTATTCATGCTCTCGGCCACGGTGAGATCGATAAACAAAACTCTCTCCTGCGCACTGAGCATGCGAAAGAAATGTTCGCTACTGCGATTTTCTCGGTTTTTTTCGCGCTCACTGAAATCGAGCCGATTCGTCAACTCAGCGATCTCGCGGATTTTTTCCTCGCGCTTTTTGGCCACTCCACCATTTCCGTGATCTCCCTGAGACCAATCATCGAAAGCTGCCTCTGCAATCTCTTGCTGAATCCGCTCGGCGGTGATTTTTTTCGAGCCCGCCCAACTGCGCACACCAAAAACGATGAGCCAGATGACGACAAGCGCCGCAATGGCCTGAATCAGAAAACGTTTTTGCTGCATAAAAGTTGACATACAGTAGCGCAGCATTTCCGTTGCGCAAGGGGCGAATCTCAGAACGAGAGCAAGATAGCGAAACCCGCAGCCAGAAGCATCGCGATGGTGCAACGGATGTTGTCAGAACTCGGCAGCTTCCTCACACTCCGAAAAAATCTTATACTCGTGGGGGCGCTACGGTTTGCCCTTCCACCCAGGTGCCGCGTAAGCTGGCGGATAGAGTATAGTCGTTGTATGTGGACATATCTTCCAACCAATTCCCCAGCGTGCTCGCCAACTTATCCAGCGGATGCATGAAGTGGCTCGGTATAGGCGAAAACCAATCCACCGCGTGATCATGACTCAGGCACACTAACGAAATATCTCTGGGCACTTGCAGTCCTTTTTCCTGAACGTAGCACAGTGCGGCGATGTATTCGCGCCAGTCTAGGCAAATGATCGCCGTGGGAGGCGTAACCGCAAACGCGCGATCGAGGCATTTACGGAAAATATCGAGCCCGCTCGAGTCATCAGAGGGCGTATTGAGATCGGAAATGAAATCGTGATTCGCCATGATCAGCTTGCGACTGATCATGCCTTTCAGGTTCGCGGCGAAAGAAGGCGCGCGTTCGCACAAGGGCAGAGTGATTTTGTAATGACCTAAGGCGATCAAGCGATCGAGCGCCTCTTCTAACATCAAACTGGAGGACACACCGGCCATAGGCACAGAAAATTCTGCCAAGGCACCGCCGCAGAAGAACATGGGAATCTTGGTATCACGTGCCCATGCAGCCATCGCAGGCGTGCCAAGTATGGCCACAACAGCTTGGGGCTTTTCCAAATGGACCAGGTCATCCCACTGCTTCTGTCGGCGTTTGCCGGAGGCGTAGTCATCGAGGTGAAAGCGGATACTCCAGCCATGCGGCGTAAGAATTTCCCACAGGTGCAGCAGCAACTGCGAGGTGCCACGGGCGGGTTCGGTGCGACCGCTCTTCGGCGCCAGAAGCAAGAGTGTACGGAGGACTTGCTCCTTGCCCTTGGATTTCAGAATCACATCGCGATGAATCGTAAAACGCCGGCGAATGCCTTCGTTACTGATCCATCCATCCTGACGCACGCGCTCGACTGCTTTAACCATCGTGGCAGGACTAACACCGAAGGAAGTGGCCAGAGTGCGGATGCCCGGTACGAACTTCTCCCAACTGCCAGAACGCAAATTGCGCCTGAGGGCCATCTCCGCCTGTAATACACGACTATCTTTCACCACTGGTCCGGCAAGATGCTGCGACAAATTCGCCATCGGATTAGCGCGCTTTTTCCTTTTGCGTTTAGTTTCCATGAAGATCAGTAGTACAGATCCCGTTCCACATGAAAAGGAAAGACTTCGATCATGTCAGCATTTTCCACCCATTTCTCTCAATGCAATCCAACGAACATGAATCAGAGGTTGACGGTCATGCGAATCGATGAAATCTTGCGCCTGCCATGGCTGTGGAAAATTTTGCCAATCGTTTTGTCTGTGATTTGGTCGCGTATGAACCGGGAAAACCCATCGATGAAACCGCTCGCGAGCTAGGGCTGCGTCCGGAAGATATCATCAAGCTCGCCTCGAATGAAAATCCACTTGGCCCTTCACCCAAGGCAAAAGAAGCGATGCGCTTGGCCCTAGAAGAGGCTCACATTTACCCCGATGGCGGCGGCTACCGACTGCGCACGGCGATCGCAGAAAAATTCGGTCTGGGACGCGAAAACGTGATCCTCGGCAATGGCTCTAACGAAATCATCGAGCTACTATGCCATAGCTTTCTCCACCCCGAAGCGGAGTTGATCGCTGCGGAGCATGCTTTTGTGGTCTATAAACTCATGGCCACACTATTCGGTGCCAAATACGTGAAGGTCGCAGATCCCGGCTTTGTTCACGATTTGGATGCCATGGCCGATGCTATCACGCCAAACACTCGCTTGGTATTCATCGCGAACCCTAACAACCCCACCGGCACGATGGTTGGTCAGGAAGCGCTGGATCGTTTCATGGACCGACTGCCGCAACATGTCATCGCCGTATTCGATGAAGCGTATTATGAATTTCTCGACGACGCCCCCGACACGCTGAAATACATCCGCGAAGGTCGCAATGCCTGCGTGCTGCGCACCTGTTCGAAGATCCACGGCCTCGCCGCCCTGCGCGTTGGCTTCGGCTTGGCTCCCAAAGGCTTAGCAGACATCCTGCAAAAAGCACGACAGCCTTTCAACGTCAACGCCATCGCGCAGGCAGGGGCTCTCGCGGCTCTCACGGATGACAGCCACATGGAAAAAACCAAAGCCGTCAACAGCGAGGGTCTCGCGTTTTATCATCAGGCATTCCGCGACCGCGGTCTGGAGTTCGTGCCCAGCGTGGCAAACTTCGTTCTCGTAAAAGTGGGCGACGGCGACGGCCTGTTCCGCAAGATGCTGCAGCGCGGCATTATCTTGCGCGCGATGAGCAGTTACATGCTACCCGAGTGGGTGCGCATCTCCGTCGGCACCATGGAGCAGAACCGACGCTGCATCGAGGTCATGGATGAAGTCCTGAGTCGGTAACTATTCGGGCGCATGCCCGGACTCCGGTTGTTTTCCATCGAGCACGCATGCCACGCAAAGATCGCCACTGACGTTAATCATCGTACGGAAACGATCGAGGAACCAATCGACAGGAATCAGCAGAAGACTATACTCTAGCGGAAGGCCCACAGCGGTGAGCACTAGGGTCATCGTCAGCATGCCGGAGGAAGGAATGCCAGCCGCGCCTATCGATGCCGCCATCGCGCAGAGCACGATGATCAATTGCTGGGCGAGGCTGAGATCCGCACCTAACAACTGAGCGATGAATAAGGCCGCCATCGATTCGTATAAGGCCGTGCCATCGTTATTGAAATTCGCACCCACTAGCGCACCGAGATTGGCCGACTGCTTGCGTAGCTTCAGATTGTTGCGCAGGCATTCGTAAGTCACGGGCATGGTAGCGGTGGAGCTGGAAGTGGAAAAGGCCATCACCAGAGCATCGCGGCAGTGCCGAAGCAACAAGCGCGGCGTGACCCAAGATTGCAGCTTCACGCGCAGCATGTAATAGCAAAACTGTAGTGATAGCGCCAGGATCACCGCGACTACCAACCACAACAGGTTGATAAATGAGGAAAATCCGTTTTTCCCCACCTCCGCCGCAACCACACCCAGCACGATGAAGGGCACGAGATGCACCACCCAGTGCAGAATGGCGATGAAGGCATCCATGAAGACCTTAACCGTGGTGGTTGTCGCATGAATGTCCGGCGAGACGCGCCGTAGTGCCAAGCCTAACAAAATCGCCAGCACCACGACGCCGAGCACGTTGCCATCAGTGAAAGGACCTAACACGGTTTTGGGGAGTCGCTCGAGAATCTGATAGATGCTGTCGGTGAGTCGGATCTCCGCAGCCTTCTCCTGCACCGCGCTGATCGTGTCCTGCAACTGCACGGCTTGTTCTTTTACCGCTGCCCGCTCCTGCACCAGCGCGTTGCGTTTTCCCGGCTGGATGAAATTGGCCACGGCCATGCCGATGACGATGGCTGCAATGGTATTGGTCACAAGCAAGCGGATGAGTTGCGGCGTTTTTCCTTTCTCGATCTTCGCCCCCGCCAGCGCATGGACGATGGCGAAGAAGGCCACCGGCGCGGCCAGCATCTGTACTAGCCCCATGAGAATGCTACCCGGCTTCGCCAGCGCCACCGCGTCCGGCCCCTGCCACAAGCCCACCACCGCGCCAAGCGCCATACCGATGAGAGTGCGCAAATACAGCGGAATCGTTTGCCAACGTTGGAGCCAGTTCATCGTGCCGACTTCATAGCGCGGAAACCCCAGACAAGCAAAAGCAAATGACGGCATTCTAGCACAGGACGAGGCAGAGGCAGACAACCCTCTCCTTCGCCCATCTGACGCATTCAGAACTCCGCGCGCATGCCGATGTAATAATTCCGCTCATTAGCAGGGTCGATGCCATTCGCGCGCACACGGCTGAAATATCCCTCATCCAGCGCGTTGTTGATGCCGCAGAGAAGCCACAAATTTGAATTTACTCCTCCCAGTTCACCTGACCAGATCTGCGCTTCTGCTGTCAAATCCAGCACCGTGTAGGCGGGGATGTTCCAGTTTGCTGTGGCATTGACGGTGTTCGCATCGTCAGCCCAATGCTCAGAGAGATGTGTCAGCATCGCCGCGATTTTCCACTCGTTTTCCTGCTGCACAATCAAGCCAGTACGCAGCATGTGCTCAGGGGCATACTGTGGCGTTTTTCCCGAGAGAGGTCCACTGACAAACTCCGCATCCAGATACTGGTAGGAGGCATACCATATGACGGAAAGCTCGGACTCACCATAAATCAAATCATATAAGTCGATCTCACCGGTGAAGCTGAAACCTTGGTTGACCGAGCGCCCCACGTTCTGGATATTGGAACCGACACGACCAAAGCGATCATCATAATCAATGTGGAACAAGCTCAAGTCGAAGGTTGACCAAGAGCTGGGGCGACCGCGATAACCAATCTCTGTGTTGATTGCATGACCCGCGTCGAGTCCATCGCTTATGGTATCCGCACCACCTAACGGAAACGCATCCGTGTAAGTAGGTGGTTTGTAGGAGGAAGATACGTTGCCATAAAACTCGGTATCCTTTGCCATCTCGAACGTAGCCCCCAGTCCACCGAGAGGCACTATTTCCGAACGCTGGTCCTCGATCAAATTCGCAGCGGGCTTCGCGACATTCACCCGCTCATCCATCGATTGTTCGTTGTATTCCAATCGGAACGCAGGCGTGATGGTAAAGCGATCAAAGCGAAAGAGATTTTCGGCAAAAAACGCGCCATACAGCGAATCTCTCCGCGCATCAAATCGCAAGTTGGGGCCGCTGTCGGAGGTCAGATCACCCGGGTTAGTACGCTCGAGGAAAATCGGCGCCTTAATATCCATCGCTGTCAGTCCAACGGTAAAAGTGGAGACGTCATCTCCCAGATCATAGTCCATGCGGAAGCGGCTATCGATACCCATTGTGTCGTAGGTGTGTTCGTTGATATCGAGCTGATTCCCCGTGACCGTGCCGAAGCCCTGCCCCGTCTGACGTTTGCTGTAGCGCACCACATCGGAGGCCCATGCGCGCGTGATCCACTTTGCATCGTCGTCACCGAGCTCGTAACCGATCGAGGCAAACATCCGATCAAGACGCACCCGATCATGGTCGAGAAGATTTTGGTTCCGGTTGTTTTTGTAGTCTGCCACCGAGCGACCGCCTGGTTCACCGTGGTCGGCTTCATAGAGTTCAAAGCTAGCTGTCATTCGCTGTCTCTCGTCAATGTCATAGAAAAGAGAGAGCTCTGCGCCATAGAGTTCAAAGTCACTGTTGCCGCTACGGAAAGAGTCCCCAGAGCGGTGATCCAAATGCAAGAGGTAGCCAAATTTTTCATTACCACCTTCTAGTGTGCTAAATGTGGAATACAAATTGTCACTGCCCATGATGTGTTGCGTGGAGCCGCCAAAAGGCTTAGAGCGATCGGGCAAGTGACTGATGTAATTGAGCGCCCCAAAAGGCTGCGCGCCATAGAGCAACGCCGCACCGCCAGACACAAATTCCAATCGATCCAAGCTTTCAAATGGCGGCGCAAAATACACAGTGGAGTAGCCTAAGGGATCTAGAACGAAAGGAATACCGTTTTTCAGCACCATGAGGTTTTGTGATTCATGCGGATCGCCGATGCCGCGATAGCTCAGCGATAGCAGCGATGAGTTGCTCAGCTCACTGGTAAGCAAACCTGGTGTTTTCAGAAAGGCTTGACGGTAGTTATCGGTCTGGATTTGCGGCAGGGAATCGAAGTCGATCACCGAGGTTTTTTTCCCCGCATAGATGCTAGTGCCTACTACGTCCGGCAAGAAAGGCCCTTGCACAGTGCGATCCTTCATCGTTTCCGCCGTCACCACAACAGGCGCGAGATCCGCGACCTCGGTGGGCGTCTGACCGGGGACATCCGGAAATTTCGGCGGTGGCGGCGTCGATTGCGCCCAAGCCCCTATCGGAATACAGGGAACAATCCCCGCGAGTAACACCCTGCTCAGCAAATGCTTACGATACATCAAATTATGTTGGAATTGACTCATGGCGCGCCCATCTTATTGAGATTGATTCTCAATATCAAGAGTAAAGTAGGGGAAATTTGCAAAAAATTGCAATGATCGACTCAGAAATGCCAGGGCGAGTTCGTCGCTTTCGCGATCCACAGTAAAAAGACATTAGAACACCCATGGATTGACCAAAACATCGTCATTGCCCTGTGTGTCTTGTTAGTGCATTCTAGGAGAAATGAGTGGTCAGTTCAAAAAAATGAAAATTTTGCAAAGCGCGCTGGGTGTGCTTGCGCTCTGCCACTCGACTACTCTTGCGGCGGAAGATTGGCGACTGGAGTTTCTCAAAGCGTCAGAGGTGAAAACGGATACGGACTCGCTGCGAAAGATCCATGAGATTCACCACAAAAGCCCCGAGGAACTCAAGCAGACGATCGCACTGCTTGGGGCGAATACAGCTTCGGTGCGGAATGCCGCGCAGCAAGAGATCCTGCGCATGGGAAAAGATGTGTTGCCGCTCTTACAGCAAATGCCGGCACCGCAGGATGTGGAGGCACGTTTGCGCTTTCGTATGATCGAGGATCGCCTCACATTCCATGACGCATGGGACTCCCCTCAACTCGTGCGCGTCGCGGCGGCAGGGTTGCTGTATGAACGCGAAAATCCTGGCAAGACACATCCATCACGTCGGATGTTTGTGGAATTTTTTCGCCAACCGTCCGACTCTCTGCGCAAGGGCTACCGGAGCATGCGCTTGCTTAGCACGGAAAATTTGGACGGTTCTGTGGCTGAGGAAACACTGCGACTCACGGGCAAAAGGTTGCGCGGTGAAGCAGATCAACGCTTATCCCTATCGGCTCAGGAAGCCACGGGCACCAAGCAGTTTCCCGATCGCTTTCGCATCAATGTGAAAATCGGTGGCATGGCTGGCGGAGAGGGAACCTATCACGTCGGGGTATCTGTGGGCAAGGTCCGCGCCTTATTCCATCCCGGTCTGGAGGAGGGCGCCTTTCGATTCGAAAAAATAGGCACGGGAAATCAACTGACAAGCAATGAAGACATGGGATTCACGCCCGAGGTAGGTGGCTTCGTCGATATGAAAATCGATGTGCAGCGCCTCGTTAGGGGACAGGTAAAATTGGCTGTGGAAGTGAGTGGCAAGGATATCGTCTACCGAGCCACGAAAGTATTCGATGCGGACCAAATCGGCACGCTCGACCAGATCAGCCTCGACCGCAGCGGTCGCCATGGTGGAGATGGGATATTTCGCAATCTGGTAATCCAATTTTCCCTGCCCTGAAAAGGCAATCTTGTCATAATCACTTGCTTTTGCACGAGTCGATTTCTACTCTGCCGCCATGACAAGCTATGTGGCCAATGCCGACTACGAGGACAAGGACAGCGACCCATTGTTTTTACAACCGGGCGATGAAGTAACCACCGGCGTTTGTGATCAGACATGGCCGGGCTGGGTTTGGGCGGAAAATCGCGATGGCAAAAATGGTTACGTCCCCGAGGAAATACTTGAACCTCTGGGCGAGGGGCGTTTCAGCGTCACCGAAGCATTCGACCCCACAGTACTGACCTTGAAACGCGGAGATTCGTTAGAATCGCTACGCCAAATCCATCGCTGGCACTGGTGCCGCAATCAGCGCGGCGAACAAGGCTGGGTGGCGGATTATTTACTGAAAACAATCGATTGATGATTGCCGCAGAGCGGGAAATGGACCATCTTGCAGCCATGCCGCAGGAGATGATCGCCGCAAAAGGCAAAGGCACGTTAGAAAAAGCGCTCGCCATCAATCTGGACTCGCTGCTCTACGGTACGATTGCTGAAATCGGCGCGGGACAGGAAATCGCGAATTGGTTTTTCCGCGCTGGCGGGGCGGCGGGCACAGTGGCGAAAACCATGTCTGCCTACGACATGACTTTCAGCGATGAAATTTACGGTCGCTGTGACCGCTACGTCTCGGTAAAGCGCCTGCAGTCCATGCTCGATCACGAATTCGGCATCCTACAGCAACGCCTCGATGAGAAACGCGGCGATCATACGACATTTTTTGCCTTGGCCGATACGGTGCGGGCCAGAGGGTTTCGCGATGTCGATAGTAGCGCGTGCCAAGGATGGATGGGCGTGCGTTTCCAAGCGAAACCTCGCGGGTCGATCCAACAGATCGTGCTTCACGTGCGCTTGCTCGATGATACGAATGCCGAGCAGGCATCGGCGCTGGGAGTGCTTGGCGTGAATTTGCTCACAGCAGCCTTCTACCAACGCGGGTCTCTGCCCGAAATGCTGCATGCGCTCATGGAAGGACTGGACCGACGCAGAATCGAAATCGATATGCTGCATGCGCAAGGCACGGAGTTTTCCTCTGTCGAATTTGAAGATAGGGTCTGCGCTTTATCGCTCGTAGAAGAAGGCCTAGCGGATGCCGCCTTGTTTGGTCCCGATGGCTCAATCCAACAAGCAGCTGACATTTTTTATGGCAAGTCCGTGCTCTTGAAACGCGGAAGCTTCGATCCCGTAACGCGACTGCACATGGACATGCTGGCGCGTGGCTCGCAGATGTTTCGCCAAGACTTCGGTGAGGAAACGAACGACTGCCTCGAGGTGATGGAGCTCACGATGAACAACCTGCTGACTCAAGAAGGAAAGGTGAACAAGGAGGACTTCCTCGCCCGAGCCGACGTGCTGCAAGCTCTGGGCAAACACGTACTGATCTCGAAGTATGCTCGCTTTTTCCGCGTCAGCGAATTCATAACCCGCCACACCCGCAAGCCCGTGGGCATCGTGCTAGGCGTGCCTTTGTTCGAAGAACTCTTCCAGGAAAAATGGTATGAAGAAATTCCCGGCGGCTTGTTAGAATCCTTCGGTCGCATGCTGCGCAATGGTCTGCGCCTCTATGTCTATCCGATGGCACACACTGGCTGTGATATCATCGCCACCGCGCGCACTGCTCGTGTCCCGACAGAACAAAGAAAACTGTTAGAATACTTGTTAGAGATTAAGCAAGTGCGCGAGATCGCCGAGGGTGATGCGGAACTTATGCGCATCAGCAGCTACGAAGTAAGGGAAATGTGGCTCAGCGGCGATCCCCACTGGCAACGCTTGGTGCCACCCGAGGTCCTAAAGCATGGTCGATGGAAATGATCACTCCAGCGTCTTCCAATCATCCTCGCCCGCACTCTCCTGTTGGTTTTCCATGACCATCTGCCGGGCCTCCTGACGCTTTACTAGCAAGGCGTCGAAACGCACATACTCGACGACAGCAGCCGCGCCGCTGCGCTGTGACTCGTAGCGGAAGATTCCTGTCTCGTGCGCCGTCGTGGCATCGCCTAGACAACGAGAAAAACGAAATGCCACGCTCGCCTTCATCTTCATAAATGTAGCAGACGGCACTTTATCATACCTTGCCTTCTAGCGGATCCGCCACCGCACTCAAGCAACTTTACTGAGCACCCGGATCGAAGAAATCATCGGTTGACAGAGGCTAGCTCCCGATCGGATACCGATAGTGGAATCGGCAACGATCAATGCCACTGGTTTCTCCTTGTAACCTATCCATTTCGGGGTAGGTTGTAGATATGCCGCAATGCATCATTCTGTCCCCCTCGCAGCAAGTCGCACAATACTTGCGCACGAATATCATGCGAGGCGAATGGAAGTCGCTGATGCCGGGCGCGCCTCAGCTCGCGAAGGAATTTGGCGTTGATCGTAAAACGGTAGAATCCGCACTCAAACTCTTAGAGCATGATGGACTGCTCATCGCTCAAGGTCCCGGCAAAAAAAGAAAAATTCATACCACCAAACCTATGATGCCCACCAAGTTGCGCATCGCCCTCCTTGCCTCGGAAGACTCCGACCGCAGCTTGAACTATATGGTGGAAATTCACCACAAGTTGTCTGAAGACGGCCACAATGCTTTTTATTCTTCACGCTATCTCAATGATCTCAATATGGATGTCAGACGCGTCGCCCGGTTGGTCAAACAAACAGAAGCGGATGCCTGGATTGTTGTCTCTGCGAATCGCGAAGTTCTCGAATGGTTCGCGGAGCAGCCTTTCCCCTCCTTCGCTATGTTCGGTCGACGCCTCGGATTAAAAATTCCTTCGGTCGGGCCTGATAAATTACCTCCTTTACTGCAGGCGACACGTGCCTTGATCCGCTATGGCCACCGCCGCATCGTGCTCATGGTAAGACCGCGCCGAAGGCTGCCTGTGCCCGGAACCTCTGAAGCAGCATTTCTCGAGGAACTCCGAAAACATGGACTCCCAGTGGGGCAATACAATTTGCCCTCTTGGGAAGAGAGCATCGATGACTTTCACGCCCGCTTGGAGATACTCTTTCGCACGACTCCCCCCACCGCACTCATTGTCGATGAAGTAGTGCTTTTTCTGGCGACACAGCAGTTTCTCGCTAAAAAAAGAATCCGCGTGCCAGAAGATGTCTCGCTGATCTGCACGGATACCGACCCATGCTTTGATTGGTGCCAACCCGAGATCTCGCGCATCAGTTGGGACATCGCTCCGGTGGTGCGTCGTGTAGTTCGCTGGGCCTCTCAGATCAGCCATCACAAAAACGATTTCCGCCAGACCCTAACTCCAGCACATTTTATTACAGGTGGCACGATTGGCCCGGTCCGTAAGCAACTGGATATCAAATAGTAAACGCGCTGATTGCATTCGTCACTGACCTACGGATCACATCAAAGACCCATGGCCTTGAGCAAGTCCACATGAGCGATCCGAGTGATTTCCGCCTCAAACTGAAGCGTGGGCATCTCCGGGGAAACGGCGAACATCACGTCCTGCTTCGTCCAGTGTTGTTCCGCGTGCGACAGTATCACGTGAGCTAGGGACAGCATCACGATAGCACTGAGCGAACAAACTCCCACCATGCGCCGGCACAAGCCCTGCATTACGCTCTTGTAAAACGAACGACCGATGAAAGCGCGCATCCAGGTCCAGAGCAGCCAGCACACGGCAGGAGCGGCCAGAATCATCAGCAGTGTGGCGAAAATGGTGAAATCTTTCACGAGTGAAACGAGGACTGGCATGCCGTGAAGCGGTAGCATCAGCAAAGCAAGAGCGATCCAGCCAAATCGAAGATACCAACGCTGTCCACGCGGACACAACGACTGCCAAACCGCCACGGATCGATGCACCAACAAACGCGGCAACACCAACAGAATCAGTGCGAGGAAGATCAGCGGGTAAAAGGGAAAAATCAATCCTTCCGCAGGTCCAAATTGTTTTCCCGTAAATGGAGTGAAAATCACGAGACAAGCGTAATAAACGATTGGCACGACCACTCCTAGGCCAACCAATGCAATCACAGACCGCAGCGGCAGGGATAACCATGCGACATCGACGATGCGATGAATCAACTTCTGGCGCGCACCCCACACGTGAAACGGTACGAGAATCAGCAATACCAAACAAAATCCGGCAAGCGTGAATTTTGCGAAAAAACAATGCTCGGCATAACGCGTGGGCTTGAGCAACTCCATAGATATCGGTGGTGGATGCAGCACCTGTTTGCGGACGCTGGGCAATGACAGTGCCATCAACAAGGAACTGTGTTGGAGATACGCATCTCTGTCATCGGAAGTGGATTGAATTTGATCCTGCAGTGCGGCGAGTTGTTGATTTCTCTGCTGCCATGACTGCACCATGGCCGGATCCAGAGTGCTGGTATCGATCACATCTATCTGCTTGTAAAGCATGAGGAGAACAGCGCGCGTGACCAGGATATCGATCAAGGTGCCAGGCTTCCTCGCGGCAACTCGTTCACTGTAAACATCCACATCGCGAAACAATTGTTTTCCTTCCTCGGTTTTCATATCAGCCTCTTGTAAGGCCGCCACCAACGTGTCGCATAATTTTCTCACCCGAATCTGCCATGATGGCTGCATCGACATGTAGATCAAGGCCGGCATGTCACGCACCATATCCTGACGCCGCGACAGCACAGGATAGCGCATTTGATGCAGTGCCGCCCCATAATCATCAAAACCATTTCGTTGCAGCGATTGCCGCCACAACTGCATGGTTTCATCAAATGCAGCCCGATCTGCCACACTGTATTGATAGACCATCTTTCTCTCCATTTTGCGACGATTCACTAAAAAAGACTGACGAGACACATCTGCACTCTTCACCGGACTGGCAGGGTGCACCGTTTTCTCTTTTTTGGCGGCTTTTTCCGAACGAACGGACGCCGCCAACTCCGGAAACCAGGCATTATCAGGGTCGATGTCAGCGGCCACTTTCAAGAAATCAGGTGGAACATCCTTACCTTCGCTCACATAGTGTTTCGCATAATTCGCAAAAAACACCGGATTGGTTTTTTGCCTATCCCAGAGCGCGCGTTGCTGATCGCTTTCGCGGGGACGCGTGAGGTCACCATACAGGAGAAAAGATTCTTCCTCTGATGCGGTCATGACTCTGGGTTGCTCGCTGAGCAGGGATCCCAAAAAAGGAATGACGGCGGAATTCTTGGTTTGCCTTAGGGCAGAACTCGTGCGAATGACCTGATAGGCCGGCCACGCCATGGCAAGCAGAGCGAAAATCAACAAGGACCATAACATGATGCGGCGCCGAGCACGACTCTTGGCGTCGGCGGATTCTAACAGATGGTGAACATCCGGCAGTGTAGCCGCATTTTCCTCGATGGCTTCATGCAATGACGCCATGGCATGCAGTTGCTGCTCGGCATTGTCTTCCAAGCCACGAGTCCATGCCTGAATGAGTTGTTCTTTTTCCGTCATATCAATGTGTGAAAGGCTTGAGTGGGTAGTGGTGGATTCGTGTTATTTTTTGCCCGATTTTTCTAACGCTTGGCTCAGACTGGCAGCCACTTGCGCGGCGAGTTGTTGGTAGCCTTTTACGGTAAAATGAACGTCGCCCGGTTTGACGAAGAGTTCGGGATCCAGGCTTTTGCTGAGAGTGTAGAGATCATCCGTGGGAATGTCATGGCGTTTCATGATCTCGGCGGCGATGGCATTGTATTTCGCATCATCGCCGACGAAACGTCCCGCCTCGCCCTCCGGCACCACGGTGGTGCTGGCCCAGACGAGTTGGGCTCCGGTGGCTTTCAGGCGCAGCACCAGTTTTTCGAGGTTCGCCCGATATTGTTCCGGCGTGAAGGAAACCTTACCATTCTTTTTGTCGCGGTTGCCTTGTTCTTTCGAAGAGGGATTGCGATAGCACAGGTCCCACAGGCCCCAGTTGAAATGAATGACGTCCCATTTTTTATCGCCGAGCCAGCCATCAATGTTCGCTAGGCCGATACCGGTATCGCCGCAGTTGGCCGGGCTATTTTTGCCAGACATGGGTCGATAGACATTGGCTTTGCCATTCATCAAGGCGCGGACATCGCGGGTGTAGCCGATGGAGATGGAATCGCCGAGGATAAGAACATTCGGCAATTGGGGATCGGGCGTCATCGCCCAGGAGCCTGCCAAATCAGAGGCAGGCGTGAAGGGCTTGAGTTGGGCGGACTTAGCTTTTTTGTTAGGGTCAACAATTTTTTCATACTTGGTCCACTCGCGATGGATCTTCTCGGTGACATGTGAAGCCACAGGCTTGATCTCGGCTGCGGGAGAGATCAATACATCTTTGCTCATACTATGCCAGGTGTTCGACATGCGCTCGACAATCTCCGGATGCCGCGCGGCGACGTTTTTGGTTTCGGCACGATCGGTGGCGATGTGATAGAGCTCCCAAGGTTGGCTCTGGAAGCTCACCAGCTTCCACTCGCCATCGCGCAGCCCGCGATCACTGCCATAGAGTAGATGAATCGGCGGTCGGTTGGACATCGTTTCCCCTGCCAAAATCGGAGCGAGCGAAATACCGGCGAGCGGTGTGAGCTGACGACCAGGAAAGGTGTTAGGGATACTCGCACCTGCAACCGCAGCGAAGGTAGGCAGCACATCGACCAAGTGCGCGGGGTTATTGCTAATGGATCCGGCTTTGCTCTTCAGTCCTGCGGGCCAGTGAAGAATGGCAGGAGAAGCGATTCCGCCCTCGAATTGATTTTGTTTGTAGTAGCGGAACGGAGCGTTGCGAGCCCAGGCCCAGCCGGTGCTGTCTGTCCATTTGGTGTCGGCATGATAGGGCTCTTTATCGGTATTGATGTTTTGGCGATCATACGGACAGGCTCCGTTATCGGAGACAAAAAGAATCAGCGTGTTCGCCAGCTCCCCGGCTTTTTCGAGATCGATCATGAGGCGACCAAGTTCTTGGTCCACGCGATCTATGAGCGCCGCATAGACCGCCATGCGCTTCGCTTCCCACTCCCGTTGTTCCGGCGTCAGCTTGTCCCAGGCACGCACGTGATCAGGCCGCGGTGGCACGGGAAGATCGGCAGGAAGCAGTCCGATTTTCTTTTGTTTTTGCACCCGAGCCGCGCGGATGGCATCCCAGCCGACATCGTAGCAACCGAGGTATTTCTTGTAATCCACCTCTAACGGTTGTAGGGGCGCGTGCGGTGCATTGAAGGCAATGTAGAGAAACCAAGGCTTCTTTTCCGCGCGCGCTTCACCGAGAAATTTCATCGCTTGATCGACGTTGGCGGTCGTGGTGTAAAAGCCTTCACTCGGCACGGTCCAGGGTTGACCGTTGAACCGAAACGTATTGTCGCCGTGATAATAATTCGTCGAACCCGAGAGATGGCCGAAGTAGCGATGGAAGCCGAAATCCGTCGGTTCTTTTGTCAAATGCCACTTGCCCGTCATGGCGGTGAAATAACCCGCTGGGGCCAGCACTTCCGGGATGGTGACCGCACGCTGCATGCCTTCATCGCCCGCTTGCCGGCACCAGCGCCCTGTGAGCAGAGAAACACGTGAGGAATGGCACTTGGCAGTGTTATACATCTGCGTCATGCGCAGGCCATTCGCGGCAAGACGATCCAGCACAGGTGTCTCGATCTCACTACCATAACAACCGAGGTCGGAAAAACCCAGATCGTCCACCATGACCAGCAGGATGTTCGGCTTCGGCGCCGCATGGGCGGTGAAGAGGGTGCATAGGAAGAAGATGAGTGGTTTCATTGCGGAATCGGGTCGCTGCGTTTGATGGTGGTCTTTCCTTCCCAGATGGCGGTGTCGGATTTTTTGTCGTAAGTGAGGATACGGGCGGCACTCTTCGGAGCGAGAGGAAGATCAGGCTGGGGCAACCACTTTTTGTGCTCGGCGATGACGGAGGCGTGCTCCGGTTTGGCGGCAAGATTGTGCCATTCGTTCGGATCGGCGATCATGTCGTAGAGTTCTTCGCTGCCATCGGCATAGCGAATGTAGCGCCAGCGTTCACTGCGGATGCCGTGACTGCCTTGGTTGTGGCTAGTAATAGCGGGGCGTGCGCGTTTGGTGGAAGAATCTTTCAGCTGCGACACGAGACTGATGCCTTCGAGCTCTTTGTTTGGCGACACTCCGGTGAGCTCGATAAGGGTAGGATAAATGTCTAACAACTCAGCAGGTTGCAGGCAGCGTTGACCGCCTTTCACGCCCGGCCCGGCGAAGATGAGTGGAACTTTGGTGCCGCGATCCCACAAAGTGTTTTTACCGCTGATTCCCTTTTCGCCAAGATGCCAGCCGTGATCGCCCCATACCACGACAATGGTATTTCCCGCCACGCCCGCTTCATCCAGCGCGGTCATGAGTCGGCCGACTTGGGAATCGACAAAGCTGGTGCACGCCAAATAGCTGCGCACGAGATTGCGCCATTGGTTTTTTTCCTTAAGCCACGGCAAGCGCGGCTCGGGCAACTCCCAGTGAAGATACCAGGAAAAACGTGGCGTGTCGTCGCGATCGGCGTCTAACACATTGGGCAGAATCGTATCGTCATCGGGATAGAGATCGAACCATTTCTGCGTAGCGTAGCACGGGACATGCGGCAGGAAAAATCCGGCGGCGATGAAGAAAGGTTGATCCTTGGGTGCCGATTTGATTTGCTCGATGGTCCAGTTGGCAACCTTCGTATCGCCCTTGCTGGAATCGTCATTGTCGAGCGGCCACACACCCCAGTCCACGAGTCGGTTGTTTCCCATGGGTGTTTCCCCTACGAGTTTTTGCGGAGGCATGGTGCCGACGCCGCCAAAAGGAGCGGTCACTTGGAATTCCTTAGCGAGACTTTTTCCTCCGCCGCCGGTGGTGCCGCCGTGGAAAATTTTCCCCGTGGCGTAGGTGCGATAGCCCTGTGCGGCGAAGTGCTGCGGCAGCGAGACAGCGTTTTTCAGAAGTGGCAGATCTCGCGGCGCGGGCGAAAGACCGTAGATGCCGGTAGTAGTCGGACGACGCCCGAACAAAAGACTCGTGCGCGAAGGATTGCACAATGGCGATTGGCAGTGAGCGTTGAGGAAGCTCGTGCCACGTGCGGCGAGTTTATCGAGATATGGGGTTTTTACGAGGGGATGGCCACCCATATGACCGACCCAATCGTTCTGGTCATCTATGGCGATAAACAGGATGTTCGGTTTTTTGTTTTCCGCAGCGAAGGCGGGGGAAATCAAGAACCACGAAAAGAGCAAGGCTTTCATCGCTTGATGTTTTCTGTGGAAAAGACAGATGCAGGAAGATTCTCGCTGTTAATGAGATTAGCGCCTTCCGGATTGGCAGCCCAAGCGTAACGGGCAGCGACGGGTTGCTTCACATCCTTGCTGCTGAGCACGATCGTATCCTTGCCTTCGATCTTCGCCTCGGCCCAATACCATTTGCGATCGGCCCCGCATATTTCAAAACGTTTCAATGACGCCGTATCACGCGCTTTCAGGCCGCTTCCCACATGTTCGAAGCTGACGCGAATGGTATCCTTGACCACCTCGTGTTTTTGATAAAGTGGACCTGAGTAAACCAGCGTTTTGCCATAATCTTTGACCAAAGCCCACAACGCCAGACGCTCACCGGGATCCTTCTTGTTTTTGGGATGTATGTCATTGGCCTCACCAACTTCATTGATCACGGCCATTCCCGTTTTCGGGACAGTTTGCAGCACGCGGCGCATGGCATCCTGCACATGAACCCAGCCATCCTCGATGCCAGGCTCGGTAGTAGGCATACCGAAGTTCGCGAGCTGCACATAGTAAAAGGAAAACGAATCATCCCAACGCTTGCGCCAGTCTGCGATCATCAAGGGCAATGTCTGGTCGTAGGGAGCCGAGCCCGTGCTGCGGTTCGCCTCGCCCTGATACCAGATCGCCCCACGCATGGTGTAGCCGACGAAAGGATGTATCATCGAATTAAATAACACTCCGGGTTTGCCATCACTTGCCAGCGCACGACGCCCCATCAGGGGTCGGACGGGCAATCGTCCGCGCTCGGCGGCAGGCTTTTGTTTTGCCAAGGCCATCGCTTTCTCCCACTGCGCGAGCTGTTTTTCATAAGTGGCTTTTGCTTTGTCCGGATCAAAAGCGGCATCGTCTTTGATCGCAGCATCGACCAGCTTTTTTGTCGATGGTAGCGTATCGAGTGCCTCGCGACTGGTGAATGTTTCAATCGGCTTACCCCCCCAGGAACTGTGAATCACCGCCACGGGCACACCCAATTCTTGGCGTAATTTACGGGCAAAAAAGTAAGCGACTGCCGAAAAACGCGAGACATTTTTCGGGTTCGCCGATTGCCATGAACCATTGATATCATCCATGGCTTCCACAGTAGCCACACGCGGAGCGGTGAACATGCGCAAAGAAGAATCGGTGGATTCGTTCACCAACGAATGATACATCGGCGAACCACTCATCGTGAACGACATGTTCGACTGCCCGGACGCAAACCACACCTCACCGACGAGAACGTCCTGAATCAACTTTTCTTTGCCCGCCGAACGGATGGTTAGTGTGGCACCCTTAGCATCAGCATTTCCTGTCTCGATGGCAGTGCGCCATTTGCCATCACCGCTCGCTTTAGTAGTAGCAGTTTTTCCCTTGAACGAAATTTTCACCTCGGCATTCGCATCAGCCTTGCCCCAAATCGCAGCGGCGCGATCGCGCTGTAAGACCATGTGATCGGAAAAAAAATGCGGCACGGAAAGCTCGGCGAAGAGAGCGCTGGGCACGAGACTGAGACAGTAGAGTAAGGTTTTCATCTTGTTATAAAGGAACGATGCGGCAAATGGGTATGAGTGTCAATGCAATGATGAAATGTGACTCGTGAGCAGTCGTTACCATTTGAGATTACGGCGTGAGATACTTTTTTTGTAGTGCGGACATGGCATTTTGTAGCTCCGCATCAACAAGGGGGCGATCCCAAATAAGAAACCTAGCGATTTCTCCATCGAACGATTCGTGGCCAGGATGCTCGATGGCATCGCGCTCTTGCCCAACGGCCATGCGTGAGGGATTGGCCTTGGGGTTCACGGGGAAGTCCGCCGTGTCAACAGGCTTGGAGTCATTGACGAAGAGTTCCAGCTTCACTGTGCCTTTCCCAGCCGCCATGCGTCCAGCGATCAGATAAAACTTGTTAGACTCTAGCTTGGGGCCCACAGCTTTTGGATTGTTGGGATCGAATCGTCCAAAAGTCTGGCCATTGCGCGTGCCCCACCAGAGCGTATTGTCGTCATTCAAACAGCCCCACACACCTTCATACTTGCCACCATTGCGCAGGTTACCAAAAAACGAATTCACGTCTTTGAGCCCGAGGCGTTGTTCGTGCACCGCGATGAGTGCAAGCCATGTATGACCTTTTCCCGTGGTGAGGGAATCGAAGGTATCTTCGTCGACGCAGACCAATTCTTGTTGGCGGAATACCAGCGAAGGATGATTGTTGAGCGCGACAATGTTCTGACGGAGTGAGGGGCGTCCGCTGCCAGGTTCTTTTCGGCCTTTGTCCTGAAGAACGAATTCCTTGGCAGGCGAAGTCGCAACTTGATTTTTCCAAGCAATGACTTTGTTTTCCTCCTGTCGCGTTACGCCTTTTGCCGCATCGAGATCGAGGATCAGAGCTGTGGTGGGAAGTTCTTGAGCAGAAGCAAGCGTTAGGGTGAAAAGTATGAATTTCATAAACGGGGAGTGCAGGAATCATCAGCGACTTTTACCAGCTGCTTTTGATTTTTCTAACAAATCCTTGAGCTCTCTAGCGATTTCCGGTTTTTGTGTGAGCAGGTTTTTGGTTTCACCGGGATCGGTGGAGAGATCGTAGAGTTGTGCGGGCGCTGAGTCGGGGATGTGAAATGTGTTGAGCGCGGGATTTTTTTCGTAGTTGTTGCCGCCCGACCCGGGGTGATCGAGGTATTTCCACTGACCCCGACGGATGGCAAGATACTGCGAGGAAAAACCCTGAGTCAAAAGATACGGACGAATGGATTCTTTCGCGATACCGAGCCACATAGGCAGCATATTAAAGCTATCTTCCGCGGCATTGTCGGGCAATTCTGCACCAACGATAGCCGCAATCGTAGCGATGATATCGGTGTGGCTGGTGAGTTGGTCAGACGTTTGCTCGGGTTTGATTTTTCCGGGCCAACGCACGAGAAATGGCACTCGATGGCCACCCTCCCATTGGTCACGCTTGATGCCGCGCCACGGATGGGCGGGATCATGTTGATGATCCGCACGCATGTGCACAGCACTGGCGACTTCGGGCCCGTTGTCGCTGGTGAAAATGACGATGGTGTTATCGGCGATGCCGAGTTCTTTGAGCGTATTCATCAACTCGCCGACGATCCAGTCGAGCTGCAGGATGAAGTCGCCATGGGGCCCCACCTCAGACTTTCCTTGGAACGGTGGGGCTGCGAATGAGGGTAAATGGACGGCCTGAGCGGAGTGAAAGAGAAAGAAGGGTTTATTTGAATCGTTTTTTACGTGTGAGCGTAAAAAGTCTTTGCTTTTTTGCAAGAAGACCATGTCAACTTCTTCCATGGGAAAATCATCGGCAATCATGCCGGGGCGGCAGTCTTCCGCGTATGGATGTTTGGGCAATGTGCTACGATCGAGTTGTTTCGTGGGCGGCACAGGCACGCGGTCCCCATCGATGAAAGCATAGTGCCAGTCGGTGGTGGGGCAGCAACCTGTGCCGAAAAATCGCTGGAACCCATGATCGAGCGGACCTCCTTCGATGCGTCGTGAGTAGTCAATTTTATGCATCACATCGGGCGAGCTACTATTGATGGCGTGACCTTGTTTGTCGCGATAAGTCAATCCAACGTGCCACTTGCCGATACAAGCAGTAGCATACTTTTTCTCTCGGAGCATTTCAGGCAAAGTCAGGCGCTCCGGAGCAATAAGCGAAGGGCCGCCTGCTCCGGTGAAGACTGTGCCACCGCGCGGGATACGAAATCCCATTTGGCCAGTCATGAGGCTATAGCGAGTAGGCGTACAAACGGTGCAGGGCGAGTGAGCATCCGTGAAGCGGATTCCTTCGCGGGCCAGTTGATCGAGATGCGGTGTAGGGATTTTTGATGACGCGTGATAACAAGAAACATCACCGTAGCCTAGATCATCGGCGAGGATGAGCAGGATGTTGGGAGTCTCGGCTTGCAGAGAAATCGTTAGGGAGAGTAGGACTAGAAATTTCATCACACTGGGAGAATTGTCCGACACGGCGGCGCTGGGCTTTTTAGCGGAGTGACCGCATGTTTTACCACGGGATCAGTAGAGAAACGGAGAATATCTGTTAGACTGATTGATTTCCGACTGGTTGATGTATGAAACGAATGAAAAGCGCTGTCTTGTCAGAGCCAAGTGAGCTCGTCGTGAAGTTTATTGAGATTAAGGCAACCCGTCTCAGTGACGATAACCATGTCTTCAATGCGAACGGCACCAAGGTCACGGCGATACAGACCAGGCTCGACGGTGAGAGCTTCACCCGCAAGCAGGGGCGGTCCTTTTCTGTCAAGCAATGGTGGCTCATGAACATCAAGGCCGATGCCGTGACCAGTGCCGTGGGTCATGGCGCAATAGCTCAGGGGCGTATGCTCGCCGGGCAGACCGAAAGGATAACCGTGCTGCGCAAGCGCTGCGATGGTGGCCAGGTGGACAGCTTCTCCCGTTACACCGACGCGGATGGCGTTCTCAGCTGCGGCCTTTGCCGCTCTGACGGCTGCGTGCATGCGGATCAATTCATCAGGAATATCACCGTTGACGACGGTGCGAGTGCAGTCACCGTTGTAGCGGGTGCGACGATCGCAAGGGAAAATATCGACAATGACAGGCTCGCTGGTGCGTAACTCACCCGTGCCGTAATTGTGGCAATCCGAAGCGATGGGACCACCGGCGATGATAGATTTGGGGTTGGCGAAATTCTGGTCTAGCAGCCAGTGATCGACGGCAGCGCGCACCCGTTCGGAAGTGAGCGGACTGCCATCGTGGAGAAGGATGCCATCGGCACGCACGCCAGCTCTGGCTATCATCTCGCAGGCTATTTGAATGGCGCCCTCGGTGACACGTTGAGCTTCCCGCAGGTGCTGAATTTCTTCATCGGATTTCTGGCGGCGCTCGTTCACCCAACAGTCGGGATCGCACTCGATAGTGATTCCTGCCTTACGCGCGAAATCAGCAAAGATCAGTGGCAGCGTACGGTCGCCTAAGGCATGCGTGACGCCTGCGCGACGTAGGCATTCGATCGCTGCTTGAGCATTCGCAGTTTCACGATCGCCGGACAGCCCGCCTTCTGGAGCAAACATCGGTGGGCAGGCAACATGATGGACACGAGCATGCTGCTTGGCACGACCCATTTCGATATCGCGGAGGATGAGAGTCGATTCCGTGGCATTTCCGTTAGGGATTTCGAGTAATACGACTTGATCACCTACGGAAAAGCGGATGCGCCAGAATAGGCTGCTTTGGACTTGGGGCACGCCGGCGGCGATGCGAGCGACAGGAGTGGTGGACATGGATGATGTGTGATATGAGGTTTGGATTGTGGCACGTTACCCATTTCACTCAACAGGCATCTGTTGAGTCAGGTAGCGTGTGAGGGTGGAGTAAAGATGACGTTTGGTATTTTTTCCTTCATCGAGACTGTGACCGCAGTTCGGATAGGCGACTTGGGCAAATGGTTTATTGTGATCGATCAGCTCTTTTACCATCACCTCACAATTTTGGTAGTGGCAATTGTCATCTCCTGTTCCATAAACTAACAACAGATTGCCTTCGAGTTGGTGTGCCCATGTGATAGGAGATCCGTGGCGAAAACCCTCTGCATTGTCATCAGGAAGCCCCATGTAGCGCTCTTGATAAATGGTATCATAAAAACGCTGATTGGCCACGAATGCCACAGCCATCGCTGTCTTGTAGAGGTCGGGGTAACGAAAGATCGCGTTGAGACTCATGGAGCCGCCACCACTCCAGCCCCAAATTCCGACGCGCGCAGGGTCGAGGTAGGGTCGATCTGTCAGCAGAGTTCGGACAGCATGAGCTTGATCCGCTGAGGCAAGGCTGCCGATTTGACGATAGATACACTTTCTCCAAGCGCGTCCGCGCGGTGAGGGAGTGCCACGATTGTCAATACAGACAATCACGTAGCCGCGCTGAGCCAACATCTTGTGCCAAAGGAAATTATCGCCACCCCATTGATCCAGCACCGTGCAGGCCGCAGGCTCGCCATAGACGTGAATAAAGAGCGGGTATTTTTTGTTAGGATCGAAATCGGGAGGCTTGATGCACCAGGCATCAGCTTCGAGATCATCACCAATCCTTGCCTTGAAAAACTCATGATGGCAGTCACGCAAGGCGGAGAGACGGAAGCGAAGTTGGGCGTTGTCAGCGAGCACACGCACCACTTTATGATCTGGCAGGCTGATCAACTCTATCACTGGAGGTTGAGCAAAGCGCGAGTAGGTGTGAAAGGCCCATAGCCCGTCGGGAGAAAAACGATAGGCATGCGTGCCCGGTTGCGAAGCCGGGGTAACACGCACAGATTGGCCAGATCCGTCAAGAGGAGTGCGATAGAGATAACGCTGCGTGGCATCGTCCGGTGATGCGATGAAATAAGCGCAACCCTCTCTCTCATCCACGCCGACCAAACTGATCACGTCAAAGTCGCCCGGGGTGAGCAATCGCACGCTTTGATCCTTGATCGAGACTGAATAAAGATGTTGCCATCCATCGCGTTCGCTGAGCCAAAGAAAACGCTCGCCGTTGTCGACCCAGCGCCACTCACGCATCACTTCAACCCAGCACTCATCGCTATCGGTGAAAATCGTCTCGACCACACCAGTGTGCGGATCCGCACTGATGAATTGATTGGTATTTTGCAGACGATTGAGTTGCTGGAATAATACCCGCTTCGAATCGCCAGACCACTCCATGTGCGGAATGTAGTGATTACGCGGATCCGAATTTGACTCGAACCAACGAGTGTCTCCTCCCGTCACTGAAACGACTCCGACGCGACAAGCGGAATTTGTTTCCCCCACTTTCGGATAAGCATAATAAGAAATCTGCGGATAAAGTGAATCCGTTAGATTAACCAGAGGATACTGACGAACTTCCGATGTATCAAATTGCCAATAGGCAATCTTGCTGCTATCAGGGCTCCAGCGCAATCCATTGCGAAGATAAAACTCCTCCTCATTGACCCAGTCGGCCGTGCC
Source organism: Akkermansia muciniphila (assembly GCA_945888515.1). Taxonomy (GTDB): domain Bacteria; phylum Verrucomicrobiota; class Verrucomicrobiia; order Verrucomicrobiales; family Akkermansiaceae; genus UBA956. The sequence goes on from CAMDAD010000003.1 coordinate 107,937, forward strand.
GTTGATCAAAGTCGGCCCCCCGTTGGTGGTAATTGCCGTAATTCTCCCATCATCAAGGTGTTGCACGTAGAGATTATTGTCACAAACATAAGCAACTTTCGTGCTGTCGGGCGAAAGCGTGGCAAACATCATCCTCGCCTCTGGAGCGCTGCCGCCGAGTTGTTGCAGATGGCCTGTGTCAAAGTCGAGCAACCAGTAATCGCCACGCGTTTTTTCGCGCCATACTCGTTTCGCATTGGTGAAGACCAAGAGTTTTTTGCCATCCTCCGTCCATGCAAAGTTTTCAACGATTAAGGGAATTTCCTGACCGGCAGGAACAAGTTGTGAAGCAGAGACCAGAATGGTGCGATCACCTGTGGAAGGATCGTAATGAACAATATCTTTGATCTGATCCGCTTCCTCACAATGATGAAAACTAGGTGATACTTCAAGCGAGGTATAGCCAGAGCCTTTTTTGACCCAATGAGCCGGTCCCCATACCTGCGGTTTCAGATCACGGTTCTCGCCAAAAATGCGATCGACTGTTAGATCGATTTGTCCGGAAGATTCTATCTCCGCAGCCACTGGTTCCGCAGATACGGAGTTGATCAAATCACACGGATTTGTTTCAGAAGGAATGTCTATCATAAGTTATGTGATGGTCCGCCAAATCAAAAATGGGAATGTGGAACGAAGCCCGAAAAAATTCCATCCACTGACATCGCGTATTTGGATGGTAAGCGATCGGAATTTCGCGCGATACTCTGACGATCTTATGCCCTTATGGCAAGGCAACTCCCCAACATTTTCCTAGCAACTCGAACATCGCTGGGTCGTGTTTCTTAAGTTCGTCCTTCGTATAGGGAAAAAAATCATTGGCGCCGAAGTAGGCCTCTGTCGTCTCAGCGAAATATTCAGCGGCATTGGTCATAGCGTAAGCCTTGTCCATGCGTGTCTTGCCTCGAGAATCACGACGCTCGACACGGTCATACGTTCCGCTCGCTTTTGCCTTTCCAAACGCGGCTTTGATATCAGGATGATCATATCCCTGCGGAAGAAAACGATCATGATACGCATGTGCCAGTTCGTGCAGGACGAGCAGAGGCATGCGCTTGATATCATCAGCAAAGACGCGTGTGTTCGTGAATTCCACCTGTTTCGCCATCTCGGGATCTCGCTTGTTTGCCGACAACCAACCTGCACCCGGATGATACTCGGCAGAAGGGCGAATGTTCTGATATTCCGGCGTGAAGTATAAACGCACCTGCTGCAACTTTGTCACAGCCTCCCTTGGCACCACCCCGTGGATTTCCTCGAGCTGTTTTTGCAACAGTTCGATGGCTATAGCTGTTTCTTTCGGTTCTTTTTCCAGCAACTGCCGACTGATCAAAACAGACCAGCCTTCCATCATGCGAGCTTCATACTTTTCATTGTTGTGCGCCTTGGCATTGCGTGTTTGCGCCAGTTCCCGGATCGCCGTCTTGACCTTGTTCAAACGCTCCGGCCAAACGAAAGTCGGAGACTTCACTGGATCATAGCCCGTCATGTGATCGACGAGTCGCGTGGTCGGCTTGCTGTATTTCAACTCCGTGTCGCCAAATACCTCCCGGCACATCGCAGCGAGACCCGGATCATACTCGATCAACTGCGAGCGCAGATGGACATGATTGTGATCGTGGTCATTGACACGGTTGTCATCGAACCATGATTGCACTCCCTCCGCAAAATACTCGTAATGATTGACTGAAGCGTATTTTCCTTTCCACAAACCGGATTTCATCGCTTGATCATATGTAGCGCGCAGGCGCTGGTCGAAGGTGGGATCGACATTCAGCATGCCACGCAAGTGAATGTTGTGCGCGAACTCGTGAATGAGAATGTTTTCGGCCTGATAGGGATCACCAGCAAAGGCGAGCACATTCTCCTCCGCCACCGTGCAGAGCGGATCATGCTCACTGCCTCCCAGACCGCGCGCACGGGCATCCCAGAAATCCTTCGCCGACACTCCAGGCACTTCGCTTTTATTACCTTTGGCCATCCGTTGAAATTCCGGAAGATCGGTAGTGTATTCATCGTGCGCCATGATACACATGCGCGCACCGCTCTTGATCATCGCCTCACGCACGTCAGGGCGCTTGGCGAGCATCATATTAATGAGATAGGCAGCTTCCTTGAGTGCATAGGGATTGACCTTGGCAGAGGCAACGATTGGAAACCCATTCGCACTGAGGTGTTGTGTGTAAAAGGCTGGCACGCCGTTTTTCCCCTTCGGATCAAAACGAACGGCCTGCACCGTGACCTCACTGGTGACGAAGATCTTCGACTGATCAACACGCCCTACCACTTCGAACCGATGACCGGAAGAGGTAGTAAAAATCGTATCAGCACCAGGTTTCACGGAACCGTTGGGAACGCGTTCGGTGTCCGACTTCAGCCAAAAAATATCAATCACCTGATCGCTACCGTTGATGATTTGCAAACGCGGCCTGGCACGCGGCGTATCATCGGCGGCACCGATCAGTGGAGCGGAGGAAAAAATACCCGCGATGACCGCAAGCATGATCAAGGGCAGAACAATCACAACAGATCGAGATTTCATGATAGGAAAGTGTAGTTGAGTATTTTTTTGTTAGATAAAATCACGCGCGCAGACTGCCAAATGACAGATTGAATGTCATCATCATTCTCTGCACCGCCATGCATGATCGCCTGCCATTCCTCTCCGATCCTTTCAAAGCAATATTCGGGATTCCCGTTGTGAGAGGCACTATCATCACACACCCGTTGGACTAAGGCCCCATTCGGTGGTGTTTTCGCACCCAGGCCATCTTCCTTCTTTTGATTGATGACGGAAACATATGGCTTCAGCGCATGTGTGCATTGGGCGAAGGCTGCATTCGAATAGGAATGGTTCTGTTCTGGAAGGGACATGAGAAACAAAAGTAAAATAAGTAAAAATAATGGCACGAATCGTAATTTTATTGGGATTACTGACTGGGAGAGGAGCGCTGATCCAACAACGCTTTGCGCACTGCGCCGGCCACAGCTTCGCCCAGCATACGCTGTTCTTCCTTTTGGTAAAAATGCACGTCTTTTGTTTGGCGCCATTTGTCGAATGAGGGCGACTCGTGGATTACCTGTGCGAGGTCATTGATAAGAATCTCGGGGTGTCGTTTCATCACCTCCAGGGCCGCTTGATTGTATTCTTTCTCTGCTCCCTTGCGTCGAGCATACGGGCCTTTGTTGTCATTGGGCACAGGCGTGGTGCTGCACCAGATCAGCTTCGCGCCGGTTTTTTTGAGTATGGCGATTTCTTTTTTGAGATTCTTTTTGTAGTCTTCGATCGGCACCGAGTAGGCCCCAAACACATCAGTCTTGGCATCGTAGAGTTGCTTCAAATCATGCAATCCATGATTGAACTGGATGACATCCCAGTGAAAACCCTTTTCCTGATAGTTGCCGAGCCACAATTCCAGATTGCGCACGCCTTGTGTCGTGGATGCGGCATTGCCTTCGTTGCGATGGTAGTTCGCGATGCCCTTGAGAGCCTCTTTCGCAGCCTCGTGATAGTTCATGCTGATGGAATCTCCAATGACCAAAACGCGCGGCAGCTTGAGATCATCCGTCGTGCGCGGATCTTGGAGTTTTGTCACTTCCATAAGATCGATGACAAAGCGCCCATCGATCTCCTTGCCATGGATCTTCGTTTTCCAAAATCCCGCCGCAAGATCCGCAAACCGAATAGGCTTGCGAACGATAATCTGCGAATTGTTTTTACGCAGCGTTACGGGGATGTCCCGATCGCCGATGCGGATTACTCCCCCGCGCGGAGCATCGCCCGGAGCAGGAGTAAACAGTCCCTCTACTTTTTGCAAGGAAGAATCCACACCCGCAACACGCGTCTCGCCGATGCACACCGTGGCAACTCGTGCCTCGAACGCTTTTCTCGCCTGCAGGGCTTTCACGTTCGGTGCATCGATGCCCTGAAACGCTACGATCACGGGGCTTTTGATGCCTGCGAAATTCGTGCGTTCCTCAATCCGTATCACCTTGGTGTCATCGCCGCCAAAAACTGTGAATCGCGATTGGCCAATATCCGTCTTGGGCTCGTATTCTGTTTCCTTGAGAAGCTCGAAGCTTCGCTCGGCGGCATTGACCTTGAAAATATTTCCCGTGGCACCATTCAGTCCGGTTGTCTGTGCGAGCAAAAAGCAAGGAGTCAAAAAGAGCAGAAGCGCCAGAATAGGGAATCGTTTGATGCAGGTGATCATGGCAGACAGATTAGTTGGCCCGATGGCGATAGAGGACATGGCCTGTGTCATCGTGATGGAAAAACTCAAGTTCAGGATCACTCCCCTGCCCCGGCTTCAGAGAAACGCGAAGAAACCCGCCGCTGGGTGCGGCATCCGTGTAGTGCAGGATCAACCTGCCCTGGGGATCATTCGATTTTTTGGCACCGGGCTTGTGACCAAGGCGGGCGTTTTCGACATTCAGGGCACCACAGGAAAGCTCCCCGATACCGCTGGGATGGCGCGAGTGATACTTCCAGTGACGGTCGCCGCAGAGGATAAAAAATCGCTCGGTGTTGATTTTGTTTGTCCCGAGCCACGCAAAAAATTCCTCGCCCTCGTGTTGGAAGCCGTCGGTATTCGCGTGGTTATCTTTTTTATGCCCATCATCAGGTCCGATCATCGGCGTGGGCGAAATGAGGATTTTGTAGGTAGCATCGCTCTCCTTGAGTGTGCGCTGCAACCATGCTTTTTGCTCGGCTCCCCAGATCGACTTTCCCGGGCCATCGGGCGTTTTGTTAGGACTGCGGTAGTCGCGACCTTCGACAAACCAGAGTTGCAAATCGCGGCCGAAGCGATGCGTGCGATAGGAAACACCGTCACGGCTCCTTACGACGGGAACCTGCTCGCGGAAGGTATCGATGCCGAGGCGATGCGATGGTTCATAATCGCCCGTGGCATCGGAATCGTTCATGCGGTAGTCGTGATCATCCTTGGTCCAATACACCGGAGTGTGCGCGAACAATTGCACGAACCGCGGCATCGAGTATTGTTCATGCCACTTGTCGCGCATTTGTGCGAGAGTTTTGGCGCGCGTTTGAGCGGGATGATCATAGTATACGCAATCTCCATTGATGATGAGAAAATCCGGCTTGAGCGCGCGAAGGGGTTCGAGAGCGGGATAGCCAAGCTTGCGATCTTCAGCAGATGTTTGCGAGCCACCCTTGGAGCTTTGGAAGAAGGCGTAGTTGAGGCAGCTGGTGAGAACAAAACTCACGGGAGCCGCTTGATCGCTAGTCGGCAATGTCTTACTCGTGGCGACTGGGCTCACCGTCGTATGAGTCTCATCATTGCCGTAGTGCAGACGGAAGTAATACGCGGTGGTGGGCGTCAATTGATCCATGGAGGCGCGCAAAATGAAATCATTCGCCTCGGTCGCATGAAGCCACGGGGAAAAGCTCGATGGCTCGAAGGAAGCGTTGGCAGAAATTTCAAAGCGACCCATGCCCACCTGCCCCGGAGTTTTTCCGTCCACGGGTGCCGCCACGGCTGTGAGTCGTGATTGCAGGATGATCGAATCCGAAGTAATTTCGCCCGACATCAGCCCCTGTGCCAGATGAATGTTTTTCGGTGTGGTAGCCTGAGCCACCGTGAGCATCTCGATGAAATTCGCCAACAAAGGATCCTGCGTTTTCTCCATCCATAATCGCATCTCCGCGCGCAAAGTCTTGCGGGTCTCTGCGTGAGCGGGATCATCGATGAGATTGTGCAACGCATCCGGATCTGCGGCAAAGTCGTATAACTCCTCCGGCATACGATGCACCAGCAACTCGACGCGCTCCGCCATCTTCGGATCAGAAGCCGCTGCCAACTGCATAGCCTTGAAAGACAAACCACTCATGCCCTCGGTGCCATACGTTTTTTTCCCGTTGGACCAACTATTGTAAATGTAGCCGAAGCGCTTGTTCTGCACACAACGCATCGGATAAGACTTATTTCCAAAAGCCTCATTGTAGCAAGTGACCACCTGCGTGCGGCCATCCTGTTTTTGTCCGCGCAGGATGGGCAAAAAAGATTGTCCGTCGGTGCCTGATGGAATCGGCAGACTCAGCGCCTCCAGAATTGTGGGCATGAAGTCAATGCCGGAAATCAAGTGCTCGCGATCCACCGTGCCGGGCGCGATGGTTCCGGGCCAGCGCATCAGCCATGGCGTGCGTGTGCTGGTGAGATAACAATTGCTTTTTGCAAAGGGCATTGCGATGCCGTTGTCGCTCAGAAAAATCACGATGGTATTGTCAGCCAGTCCGGATTCCTCCAGCGCGCGCAGCACTTCGCCTATGGTCTGGTCGCAGCGATTGACAGAAGAAGAATACTGCGCGAGTTCTTTACGCACATCGGGCAGGTCAGGAAGAAATCCCGGCACAGCGATTTCCTCAGGCGTGAAAGAACGTTTCGGCGCTGGGTAATTTCGGGGCTGCTTGCCCTCACTACCTGCGAACGGGCGGTGCGGATCATGCGAATTCGCCATCAAAAAGAACGGCTTACCCGCCGTCTTTGCTTGTGTAAAAAATTCTTTACTATATTCATAGTACTTTTGCGGATACCGCCCACGCCCGAGCACCTCCTCATCGCGGATGAAATGCCAGGGAAACTTGCTATCGGGCCGCAAATGAATGGCTTTCCCAAGGATGCCGATCTGGTAGCCAGCGGACTTGAGTATTTCCGCCAAAGTCGGCACTCCCTCGCTCACCGGATAAAAGCCAGTGGAACCATTCCGATGCGGATACAGTCCCGTCAACAGGCATTGGCGGCTGGGCTGACAAACGGCGACAGTGACATGCGCCTGCTCCAGCCACAGGCTCTGCTTTGCCAAACGATCCAGGTGGGGCGTGATACCGGGCAACGGATTGCCCGCAAAACCGAGACTGTTGTAGTTCAGGTCATCGGCCGTCAGCAGCAACACATGGTGCTTGGCATTCTCGGCCGCTACACAAGGGGCCCAAAGAACAGCAAGAACGATCGCAATGTATTTCAGAAAATGCATGGGCCACATTAGGGGTTTTCCAGCGAGCGTAATTCCATTGTGCCAGTATTGGTCTCGATGTCTTTGATCAGCTTTTGTAGCGTGGGCTGAAATGCGACCAGGGACTTCGCCTCTGGATGCGCAAGGAAATCTTTTTCCAACTGACGCAACTGAGGCAGCATGGGCTTCGCCGCACTACCGTACATCGCCATGATTTTCAAACAACGCCCGATGCGGTCTTTTTTGCCCCACTTATCGATTTCCATGACTTGCAGGCACAGTGTCATCCCCTCGCGAATGCGGTGCTTCGCAAGTAACTCGACACCACTCAAGCGAATGCCGCTGGCAAACATCTCACCGCTGGGAGCCTGCATCACGATTGCCTCGCGAATGGCGGGCAATAGCGGCTTGATGTCTTCGTAACTCAGTCGCTGATAGATGCCGCCGATTTCCCCACGCGCGCGTCCGTCCTGATTTTGCAAGCCAGCGATCACTGCCTTGCGCAACAGATCGCGATCCACCCCATCGAGCGAACGCTTCAGCATCTTGCCAAACACAGCCGAGCAGAGATAGCGCTGCTCCATCGCCCGCGGATCTTCCTTCGTGGCACCGACCACCATGCGCTCCAGCAGAGCAGGGACCGCACCCATGGCCGGATCGCCGATCGCCGCCAGCGCATTCGCCGCACAGACGCGCAGCCAGAGGTCCTTGTCGTGAAAGGCCTGCATCAGCTTTGGCACGGCGGGTGCAGCGCTTTCCTTGAACAAAGCCAGCGCCTCACAGGCACCGTAGCGCGCTTCTATGCTCGGCGCGTCCAGCATCGCGATGACAACATCTAACGGAAACTGCTTGCGCCGACTCAGCGCCTGCGCCGCGCGCTCCCTCACGGTGGGCGACCAACTGCCGAGACGATCTAACAAATCTTTCTCACTCATCGCATCGTAATAACTGGTGCGATCCTTGTTGTTCCAGCCACGGCCATCGGCAACCAGAGCGGCCGCCGACTTGGCATCGAGCGGTTTTACAATGCGCGCGCGTTTCCCCGTGAGATAGATTTTTTTCAAAGGCAATGCATAGGCTAACAGATAAGCACTCGTGGCATCCCATCCGGCATAGCTATCATTTTTCGCTTCCGGTGGCCCCAGATGCGCGAAGGTTCCATCCCAGCGGCGCGCCAGATCGAAATACCATTGCCCAAACTCCTGCATCCATGCCCCCGTCGCCTGCGGTCCCGAGTGCGATACACCCGGCATGGCCCAGAGGACGTTGAAAAAATTCCCCGTATGCCCCGTATCGCGCTCGGCTCCATGCGACGCAAGACTCATCTTTGAGAAAAATTCCACGCCCTGGCTTTCTCCTAACATCTGGAACATCGTGGCAACCATGCCATTCTTGCCATTGTCATCATGCGTCTGTGTCCACGCCGGATGATCACCATAGGGAATCGATCCCTTGCCGATGTAGAAACGCAGCAACTTCGCACTACGCTCGATCGCCTCATCGATGACAGGCTCATTCACCCCTGCGGCGCGCGTCATGATCAACGCTGTCGTCAGCGGGACACCTGGGGAATTCATCATTCCATAGCCGCTTAATCGCCCATCTGGCTGCGCAAACTTGTGCCCCCACGAACCCACCGCGCTTTGCCCCTTTGCCGCCTCCAGCGCCAATCGACGCAATCCCGGTAGCACACGATCATCCTTTGTCGCCATCTGATATTCCGCGAGAAACATCATCACGTAGCCATAATACCACGTCTGAAATCCATCGGTCGTGAATGCCGCTGCCCACTCAGCTTCGCGTTGCACCAGTGATTCGTATTTCGCATTCCCACTAGCCAGCAACGCGAGAGCATTGATCGAACGAACAATGGGATTGGGTTTGTAGCGCGGTTCCGTCATCGATGCCGCCAACGCTTTGATGCCTTGCTCGAGTATCAATGAAGATTTTTTGCAGTCATACGGTGCCGTCGCGCTGTATGTTCCCAGCGACTGCAACTTGAGAACGACTTCCCCAGTCTTCCCCGATCGCCACCGTGTCACGCGGAACTCGCCGCTAGGCGTGGCTTCCGAAATCACGAGTGCTCTTCCCCACTCCGTGCGCAGGTCCTTCACAAAGGGTTGGCCATTGACGCCGAGAATGACATCGCCGACGGCAATCTTGCCATCCGCAGGTGATCCCTGATCCACCTTGGTAATCAAAATTTGCCGAGCATCCGTGGTGACCATGCGATCGAAAAACATCCACCCTCTCAGGCCAGTCGCTCCCAAGTTCCAGTCGTGCTTCGCCTCCGCGGGTATCACATCGCCCTTGGTGAAATCAGGCATGCGCAAAGCCTTGTTCGGGGCAGCAGCATGAATCGTCGGGGTCGTCAACAAGCACAAGTAGACAATCGCACGAAGCCGATGCATGAAAGCACCCAAAAAGCGACCAGAGAAACAGAAAATCAATGGAACTGGTTTCATAAGCGATTGGAAATCAAGCACAGAGTCTATCAGATCTGATTGGAGCATCAGGATAAAATTCTGCAGAAAAAACTAATCACTATCAGCATGATAAATCAATGTTACAATTCCTCACAACCTGCTCACAATGGGGCAGGTTGATTTCTATGTGCTGCAGTCCGTAGGGCGTCACTCTGACGAGATCGAAACGTCAAGACAGCCCCGCCCATAGACCCGAAATGCTATTGTCAGTCAATCTCTGGCGCTCACGGCTTAGCGGCCCAGCTCTCGAATTCCTCGCACTGCTTTAGCCAGAATTGTTCAAGTTTGGCTGCTATCGACGGATTCTCAGCCACCAAGTTATGTTGCTCGGCACGATCTTTCGTTAGATCGTAAAGCTCCCATTCTTTCCCTTGCAGAGAAACCAATTTCCAATCACCGCAACGCGCCGCACGGTGGCCTTCATGCATCCACCACAGACCATCACGCTCGATGCGCTGATCTTTGGCAAAAGCCCCAACCAAACTTTTCCCTGGCGCAGGCGGACCCTTCACACTCTGCCACTCGCTCGGTCTTTCCACTCCTGCCAGTTCCAGAATCGTAGGCACGATATCGATGACATGAGCAGGCGTGCGACGCAGTTCGTTTTGTGCAGCGATGCCCTTGGGCCAATGAACGATCAATGGCGTGCTAATACCGCCCTCGTGGACCCACGTTTTGTGGCGTCGGAATGGAGTGTTGCAAGCACTCGAAAAACCCGGCCCTAGGCACAAGTAAGAAGCAGCGCTACCCGGAGCGGCGTTCTTGTCGTGTCCCCCATCGCGCACCATAACCTCGGCACTCGCTCCGTTGTCAGAGGCAAATAGAATGAGCGTGTTATCGTAGACATTCATCGCCTTGAGCTGCGCGATGATGCGGCCGATCTCCTGATCCATGCGATCTACCATCGCGGCATGGATTGCCATCTTGGTTGCTTGGAACCGCTTCTGCTCTTCCGTTAGATCGCTCCATGGCAAGGGATAGAGGATCTCTCCATTACCCAGTTTTTCGCGAAAATCAGGAAACGGCGCGGGAGGTCCGACGTCTTTTTCCAGTGACGACAACTCCGTGGTCACCAACCCTATCTCGCGCTGACGTTGGTAGCGATGTTGTCGCAGTTGATCCCAGCCCTCCAGATACTTCTCACGATACTTCGCGATATCCTGCGGTAATGCATGCAACGGAAAGTGGGGAGCATGAAAAGCAATATATTGAAAGAATGGCTTATCAGGCGTTTTTTCCGCATGATCTTTTAGACACTGAACCGCATGATTCGCCGTGGTAATGGTGATGTAATGCTCCTCGCCGAGTTGGACGGGTTGCACAGCCACATCATCGCGATAGGTGCCTGCCGTCGTAAAAAAATTTCCCGGACTGGCAATGTTGAGCGATTTTTCAAAGCCTCCATCGAGCACCTTGCCATCAATGTGCCATTTGCCCGAATGATAATTGCGGTATCCCGCTTTTGCGAGATAAGCAGGCAACAACGGCGCCCATGTCTGCCGCTTGCCCATCACCCCACCACGTATCGATGGCAAGGCGTCGCGGTGAATTTGCTGTGCATAATATCCGGTTAACAAAGCTGCCCGCGTCGGCCAACAGCGCGCCGTATTGTAAAACTGAGTGAAACGCAGGCCGTTTGTAGCGAGCGAATCAAGGTGCGGTGTGGCGATCTCGCCGCCGTAGCATCCGAGGTCAGAATAACCCAAATCATCAGCCAGAATGAGCACGACGTTCGGCTTGGGCGCGGCATGCAGTCCACATAACAGACAGCAGCCAAACAGAATCGCATGAGTTAACGCATGCATCATTCTTTCGATTTGAGCTGTTTCACACCCGGCACCATCTGTGACTGGTGCTGTCGCACTGCAGCTTGGATTTTCTCTAACACCTCAGGATGCTGTGAAGCGACGTCTTTGCTTTCGGCAGGGTCATCGCCCAAATGATAGAGCAAAGGTGGGTCGTGCTGAACCTTGGGTTGGCCCCCGAATCCACCTTGCGTGACAAAATGCGCTTTCCAAGGGCCGATCCGGCAGGCTGAAAGCTGCGGGCCACGATAGAAAAAATACGGTCGCTGCGGCAGTGTCTGATTTTCTAACAAAAGGGGACTCAGATTCACGCCATCGAGCGGCACACCATCGGGTAACGCGACACCTGCCATCGACAGCGCCGTAGGAAACCAGTCCATTGCCTGCACCAGCTCTGTCGTAACCGCTGGCTTGATGCGTCCCGGCATCCAGGCAAGGCAAGGAACACGCATGCCACCATCCCAAGTGCTGCCTTTGCCATCGCGCAGTGGTCCCGCAGAGCCACCGCGCTCACCCATGATCAGCCACGGACCATTGTCGCTCGTGAAAACCACCAGTGTGTTTTCCTGCATCTTTTCTTTGCGCAGGACTTCCAAGATTTGCCCCACACTCCAGTCGAGCTCCTCCACGGTATCACCATAGATTCCCGCCTTGCTTTTGCCTTTGAAATCAGACGATGCAAACAGTGGCACATGCGGAAAAGTATGAGCTAGATAGAGAAAAAACGGCTGCGTTTTATGCTCGGCGATGAATTTCACCGCTTCCTCGGTATAGCGTTTGGTGAGAGTTGTCTGGTCCGCAGGTTGCTCGATGATTTTACCATCGCGCATCAGCGGCACATTCCAGCCATCGGCCGGCGGCGTGGGCGAGGATGTCGCGCCCTTGGGCAAGCCGGGCCTCGCATCCATATCATTCGAATAGGGCAGCCCGAAACTATGCTCAAAACCTTGGTCGAGAGGACGCGAGCCTTCGTGAATGCCAAGGTGCCACTTGCCGATGTGCATGGTCGCGTAACCACTACCTTGCAGCGCCTCAGCGATGGTGATTTCACTCGGCGGCAGTCCTCCTTTCGAGTTGGGAAACAGCACCCGTTCGACATTACCACACATGCCGCTGCGCAGTGGGTAGCGCCCCGTCAGCAAGGCCGCACGACTCGGTGTGCATACTTCCGCCGCAACGTAAAAGTCCGTAAAACGAACTCCTTCACCGGCCATCCGATCGAGATGCGGCGTGCGGATTTTTTCTGCACCATAACAACCGAGGTCACCGTAGCCAAGATCATCGGCGAAGATCAGAATCACATTCGGCTTCGGTGCGGCAAAGGCGGCTCCGCAGACGAGCGAGACGCACAAGGAGGGGATCAGTCGAAGATATTTCGTTTTCATCATTGGTTTTGTTGGTGAATGGTTCCGTGTAGAATGCTGTTGCCTATTTTCAATTCATAACAGTGGGTAGGCGCGAGATCAGGAATCTCTACTGTGACGGTGCGCTTGTCAGCGCTGAGCGCGGTGCTGGCAATCGTAAGCGTTCTCTCGTCAAAATGCTTTGAACCATACTGCGCCGTTCGTTTCAGACCCCATACCTTCATCGATACATCATCCGCCTTAACAGTCTCGCTGAATGTCACCGTCATTTTTTGTTTCGCGACGTGAAGGGCAATCGGCACTGGCACCGACTTGCTGCCACGGCGAATCCGATAGAATCCGCCAGATGAGGTAGCATTGCCCGCCCAAGCGAACATGCCGCAGCCGTAGAGCGCACCGTCATCGCCAAAACGCCCGCGCATGATGCCCGATGCAAAGGCGGGCATGGGCAACTCGCACACCGCTCCCTGCCACTGCCCCCCCACTTCTTCATGCGGCACAATGAACACTCGCCCTGTGCCGTAGCTCAGATTCAACAAACTACCACCTAGGTTCCCCCAAGCGTTTTTCGGCACCCACAACAACTCTGCCGGACTGCGATCTTTTGCATTGGTCATCCACACCATGGGCGGCTGCATCGCTGCATCGGAGGAGTCCGTGACATTTGAGTATCCATACATGTTACCATAAAAACCTCTAGGCTTTACACGATTGATTCGATTTTTTGGTGTCCAGTGACCTTCTTGATCGGTCACAAAAAAACTACCGTCTTCATTCAAACAAACCCCATTCGCCGCGCGGAAGCCCGTGGCGAGGATCTCCGTTTGGGCACCATCCTTACTAACTTTCAGCAGCGTGCCGTGATGCGGCACCACACTGTCGAGCGCGTGTCTCGCAGATTTGGCATAATAAAAATTTCCTTCCTTATCGGTCTGCAGACCCATCGCAAATTCATGGAAATGCTCGGTAACCTGCGCGTCGTTATTGAAGCAAGCGACTTGGTCGATTTCTCCATCGCCATTGAAATCCACGAGTTTCGCGATCTGATCGCGACAGGTAATAAACAACTCGCCGTCACGGAATTTCACTCCCAGAGGTTGGAACAGGCCGCTCGCAATCCGACGCCAGGTGAGAGAGGCAGGGGCTTTTTCTTTTACACCATCGACGCGCCAGACATCGCCATTCCACATCGCTACGATCGCACCTTTTCCATCCGGCGTGAAATCAAAACCACCGGGACGCATCCAACTATGATAGGGGTTTTCGATAGGTAACGGAAATTCATCTGCGACAAACGGCGCATTCTCCTTGCCCGCCACCGAGGTGGTGGTGACAGTGGCCGTCGACTGCGCGGGACCACCTTTCGTCAGCGCGACGAGATCAATCGTTTCAGGCAATGAGTGGGACAGCGCTCCGATGGATGCCGCATCGGCACGGGAAATGAAAAACCGCACTTTCGCCTTACTGGGCAAGCTGGCGACCCAGTAACCACCTTCTTTCGTTAGGTTGCCTTCTCCTTTCATCACCACTTCTAACGAATCCGGCGCCACGCGCAGTTTCAGCATCTGCCATGACGCAAGCCCATGAATCGTACGGACAAACACCGGCTGATCCCCATTGTCGATCCAGGAAGGCGACTCCAACAAGCGCGCTCCGTAAATTTCCTGTTCGATCACGCACTGGTTCCCATAGTAATACAACCCCAAATACTTCAAGCCCGGATGCGGGCCGTATTTTCTACCATCCTTCGCGAGTGCTCGTTTGTCATCGAAGTCCGTGATCGCCCAGCCCGGTCCCTCTGGCAGCACGATGTGCTTTTCGCCAGTCAGAGACGTGTGCGTGCCGTGACTGCCGTCAAAAGCAATGCCGCGCCAATCGACGAAGTCGCCCGTAGTCGCTGCGGCAAGACGCATGGTATCGTGATCATACACCATCCACGCCCGGCCTTTCGTCACACCGCCTGGACCGGCGTCAAGCCGAATGGCGATGCCTTTTTGCGCGATGTTGTCTTTTCCGATCTGATAGGTCCATTGCAGCGCGGGACCCAGCTCCATGAGCTGAAACGGCGGCTGTGAACGATCCTCTTTTTCGACCTCTGCCGAAAGCATGGCTTTTGGCAAAGATGCCAGATACTCCGGCGTCAACGGTGTATATTGCGAGGGATTATGCTGTTTCAAATAGCTTTCGCGGATGTAATGGATCACCGCGTATTTCTGAGCCGTGGTGTATTGCGACTGCGCGACCATCTGGTTATAGCCATGCGTCAGCGTGAGATACATCGAGTAGGGATCCGCACCATTCTTGAAAGACCCTTCGGTGAAACGCAGGGCCGTGGGTAACGAACCGGGCTTTTCCTTATCGCCATGGCAAACGATACACATCGACTGATAAATGGCATTCCCCTCTTTTAGCGATTGTCCATTCCACGCTTGCACGATCTCCGCGTGATCACTGCGCTCTAGTGCCTGCACCCATCCCGTTCCGCCCTCCAGCTTCGGCTTCTGCGCCGCGCGCGGCACATAGGAAAAATCCGGAGTGTTCGCTCCCTTGGCTTCATCTTGAAACAACAGCGCGAGCTCCGCAGGAGGCATGGCGCGTTTCCACACCCGCAGCGCGGAAATAGAGCCACGCTGGAACACCCCACCAAAGTCCTTGCTGGCCTGCCCCACCTTCCATACATGACCTTTGACATCAGGGCACTGAAACGACTCTTTTTCGGCGACCTTTTTCCCATCAAGCCACATCTGCATACGCCCTTTCTGCGACGTCAGCACGACCGTATGCAGCTTGCCATCCGTGACCTTGCGCCCACCACTGCATTCACCTAACCAACCGATGTCATAGATCAGTTTACCACCGCGCAAAAACAAGGCCTTAGCCCCCGGCGACCACAGCCCCTCGGGATCGCACATCGCAAACAAGCTACCATCCGCCATGGTGGAAAAAGCAGCCATCGCTGTAAAATCAGCACCGAGATCAAGCTTCGCATCAGCATATTCACCGCCTCGGTTCCCCAGCGCTGGGACTTTTTCTGGTCCACGCACCAACTTCCCCGCACTCCACACCCGCAACAAAGGCTCTCCCTGAGTCGTCTGCTCCAGCGCAATATCGTGCGAAACATGTTCATCTAGCGAAATCGAAAAATCCTCACCCCACGAAATCTTACGAGCACCCTCCACATACAGTCGATAATTCTCCGGCCACTTCTCCGCCGAAAGTGGCAACGCATTGCGCGGCGGTGCAGCGTGAAGCGCAACAATGAGCCCCAGAAGCAGTAACATTGATTTCATCATTCCCAGACAGTCTGTAACCTCTCCCTGAGATTTGCGCAAGGGAGTTCGTGGAAGCATCCCGCTTGACTACGCCAGTCCATCTTCTCCGCCCCATCAGCTCAGCTACGTTCTGCAATGAAAAACACGAGCACTACCCAGACCATCCGCACAGAAGCATGCCCTCATGCGCCTACGCTGACGAATCAAACCACCGAAGCGGGATACCAAAAAATTCCTGCATTCCAAACCTACTCAGACCACTCCATCATCTCCAGTCGAGAAAGATCAGCACCAAGATCTCGCGAAAAACAACGGCAGCACAGCAAGTGTGCGAGCTCAAAAAGCCGTTAGACAATATCGGCATGCAACACAAAACGCATAAGGTCGGCAATCATAGGCCGCTCCGTGCTTGTTCAACTAAGGGCACAGTCGAATGGTCTCGTGATCACTGATTCATTCGCTGCACCCTTAACTGTTCGGCGATGCTGTTATTTCCTAATCGACGGCTTAGCTGTGAACGAAACTTGCCCGAGCGTGACTTCAGCTGATTTGCCTAGCTCGACGATCATTCGTGGTTTCGCCAGTGTAGTTGTCTCTTTTCCATTCCGTTCGGTGATGATGGTCTCAATGTCCACCGTGCCATTGTCGCGCAGCGTCGGAATCAGGGAGTATTTGAGCGTGCCAAAATTGATGGTAGCTTGCTTGCCGCTCTCAACGATAATGCGTGGCTTGCTGAGAATATCTTTTTCACCCTTGGCGTTCGGCTCTGCAATGGAGGTTTCGATAAGTAGCATCGGAGCTGCCGATGCCGAAAATGAAATGAAGATGGTAGCGAGTAGTGTGATGACTGCTGATTTCATTGTGTTTGGTATTGTGTGGCGGTTGCTAGGCATCCGCATCAGGATAATTCCGCCTGAATGGTGAATTGTCTCTGCTTTCTGCCGAACATCAAAGTGATGGCACTCCCACTAGCGGGAGCCAACGTTGACGCAGGGTTGGTATGGAAATGGGGAGGGAGCATCGAAAACTGAGAGGCTACTGGATGTTGCCATACGCGTCTTAATGGGCTTCTTCTTCGGTTAGATCGTCTTATGGGGTGGATTTGAGAATATCTGTCACACACAGCCCCAACTCATGATGTGAGCAAAAGCCGCGAGGAATGGGTTGACACCACCGCTTACAGCAATAGGCGCAAAAACAGACCCCACAATCAAACCCGAGAACGGTGGCGCGCAGAAAAAGAGCAAAAATGCCACAGACCAAATGCCGCTTCACCACTGGCGGATGGGCTGGGTAGCCCTCGGACGTATTGTAATCGATTGATTTCATTGGATTCATTGGGTCACTTGGTTTTCCGGGTTCAGCAGAGCGACAGGAATCGACAAACTTCTTTGTCAGAAATTCGTCGGAAAAACTGCCATTCTGTCCCGGATTGGTGGATGGATATGAAACCCGTCCGGCAGGAATCGGTGCTCCGGAAATGCGGCACATCGCTTTGCTGGTCAAATACTTATCCATCCCGTCACCCATCTGCCAGATGGGCGAGTCGGATCAAGGGCTTTCGGAGAATTTTTTGCGTTGCCGGATTCCAGCTGACGAGCCGGACCTAAACTGCTTCAATCGTCATCGGAATCCGCCAAATCCCGACCCGGATGGCATCGACCAACGACCGCAGTGGCGGGCTCCAGAGGTCAAGTTGGACGACGGCCGCATTCTGGTCCTCGAATCCTCCTGACCTCGCCCGCCAGCAAAAAATGATCCCGCTACCAAAAAATCCTTGGCAAGGCGGTCTGGAGAACTACGCTCGAAGCCATATGGAAATCGCAGTGAAATCTCCCAATCACACCACATTCCGGCGCGAACCAGGGATTTTTTGTGCCGAAACACCGCGCACTTACAGACCGAAACACCCCTTTATTCCCCTTTTCCCTGCCTCCGGTCTGGCCACCGGCTTCTTCAACGGCCTTCACCCCAAAAGCAAATTCTTAGCAGCCACGCAAAACCGGGGCATTGCCCTGTTCCGCGATGAACTCAAGCAATGCATAATGCAGGGACTTCTCATCGAAAGGGCAAGATTGATATGAACGACCGGCGCTCATTCATTGGACTTACGGGCATGGCCGCCCTCGGTGGCCTTACTCCCTGCATAGTGCGCGCTGCGGATGAAGCAAACCGGCAGAACCAAGTCATAGGCCTCACCTTCCACGGTGCCGCCGGACGGGTCTCTGGTTCCATGGTTCTGGCGAAGTTGCCGGATACCATGGTGCTCGTGGATTGCGGCTCCTTCTACGACGAGGGAGGAGACGCCTCCGCATTGAACGCTGGAATGCCCGCCGAGGTGCTGGATGTATCGCTTCTCCTGCTCACCCATGCCCATGCGGATCACGTGGGTAGGATATTCTTGCTCTTTGAGCGCGGCTTCAAGGGTGCCATCGCCGCCACCGAGCCCACTCTCAATCTGCTGCGCGTGATGCTGATTATGGGTGCCCGCTATTCGGACAATTCGCAGCGCCTTTGGATATGGAGCAAGCGCAAGGATGCGCCCAAGTCTCGGATCGAGGTGTTCACCCTCCACTGGCACTCGGCCTGCCGCTGGGCCAAGGCGATCCGCGAGGACAACAAACAGCACGCTACTGGCAGCTGGCGGGAGCTTAAGCAGCAGATCCGCCGCAGCAAGGCGGACGCCTCGCCCTGCAAGGTGTGTGCGGGACTGGAAGTGGAGCCCATCATGGCCCGCTGCAAGTCATTCACCGCAGGCAAGCCATTTCAGATCGGTAAGGGCACCACCTGCACGGCAACCGAGGCCGGTCATCTCCCGGGTTCGGTCTCGTTTCATCTGGCATCGGAGTTTCCCGTTGGCAGGAAGCACAGCGTGCTGTTCTCTGGCGATCTTGGCCCCAAGCAGCCCTTGCTCCAGCAGGGTTTCGTCAAAGCCCCCGCAGCGGACACCGTGGTGGTGGAATGCACTTACGGAGCCGCGAAGCCAAAGGGAAACCGTGATATAGATCTGGCGCACTTCCGCAGCCAGCTCATCAGCCACCTCAAACGCGGAGCCGTGGTGTGGATTCCATGCTTCGCACTGGATCGCACGGAGAAAGTGCTCATGCAGATCGAGTTGGCTCTGCGCGCCCACGGTAGCGAGCTCAGCCGCCTGCCGGAAGTCTTCGTGCCATCCCCATCCGCCAATGATTTTCACGACCTTTACCGAAATGGAGGCGCTGGCTGGGGCTTGCGCCCAGAGTATCTGGATCTCACAGGCCGCGCACGGAAGGGAGACGAATCAGGTTTCCTCAGCCGTATGCCCAAGGAGGCACAGGAATTCCTCGATGCGCTGAAGGCACGCGACATGGAACTCGCTGGCTTCCCTGATCCCGCCAGCCTCTCAACGGCTGCCATGCGTTCGCTGGAAGGAAACATCATCCTCACCACCAGCGGCATGATCAGCGAGGCCTTCTCCGAGGAACTCTTCAAACCGCTCGCTCGCAGGGAAAGCACGGCGGTATTTCTGGTGGGCTATCAGGACCCACAATCCACCGGCGGCAAGCTCAGGGCTGCGGAGAAGGATGGGAAACGGCTTCTCGAAATCGAAGGCGAGCAGGTCGAGATCCGGGCGGCGGTCGAGAACTTCAGCGGATTCTCAGGACATGCCAACGCGGCGGAGATCGACGAATGGCTCGCTGTCCACGGCAAGGACAGTCAGATATTCCTCGTTCATGGAGAGCCTAACAACCTCCGCGAACGCCAACAGGATCTATCCGCACAAGGCTGGCGACAGGTCACCATCCCGCAGTACCAGCAATCCTTCCAGCTCTAGCAAACGCCATGCGCCAGCACGCGAAATTCCTGCTCTCCCTCGCGCTCGGCGTTTTCCTTGCCGCTGCATGCTCTAAGCCCGAGAGCGGGGATACGGTTGTCGCATCCGAGCATGCCCAAGTCTTCCATTCTCCAAGCTGTGAGTGGGCTGGGAAAATCAAGAAGTCCAACAAGCGGACGTTTCCCAATGCCGAGGCAGCCATCGGCGTCGGGCTCAAACCTTGCAAGGTCTGCCGCCTGCAGACTCCTGCCACGCCTACACTAAAGCCCGAAACCGAGACGCCTATCCGCGAGTTTGAAAGCCTGAATTGAATCCCGAGCAAATCCCCATGAGCAACATCGGCAAAACAGAACGCCCCCCTTTTTCCCTGCCTCCGGTCTGGCCACCGGTTCTTTCAACGGCCTTCACCCCAAAAGCAAATTCCTAGCAGCCAGAACCAGGCCTAAGCTGGTTGAGGTTGAAGTGCATCAATGTGTATGTTTGATTAATCAATAAATATAAATTACCTACAATCTGACGCGTAAAACCAGATAGGGTGAAATAAAGTTCGCCCAATCAGTCCTCGCACTCCACTTCGCTACGCTTCGTTGCGTGCTCGGCCCTTCGCTTCGGCTTCCCAATCTCGCGATCGATGCCAGTTTCCTCTTGATGAATCATCCATGAACTGATAACACTCTCCCGCTCCCATGCTCCATAACTTGATTTAGCCATTCCATGGCCGAACTCGTGGGTCCAGCTCATTCTATCTGGTTGCACTGGCCGCTTGAATCCGCCTACTAAAATTCTTTTGGTGCTCATTGATTAATTATGAAATCTTGCATGTTTAAATTAAACTTAAAATTGTTAGTTTTGATTGCCGGTGGATCTGCTTGCCAGAATTCAAAAGCAGCTTTGTCTATAGATAACTATGGTGTTTTCCAAGGTTTTTACATTACATATAGATCTGATAGACCGAGTGAGTGGTCTTCAGGCAAAAGGTTTTGTGTTTTCAATAGCAAGTTTCTTGAAGATTATGTAGAATTGGGCAATTTATATGGAAATTATGCCCAAGACGGTAATGTTTGGGGTGCTAACGTAATCTTCTCGGGTTGGGATGATTCCGAGAACACTCGCTTGCGTGCTGGACAATCATTTATTGAATCACCTTACCCCGGTCGAATCGCAACCATGAGTGCTTGGAGTTTAGGCGACAATAGATACGCATATCTAAGTCATGTTTCAACTAACTGGCTATCCACGCTAGAGAACGACGCCATGCTTTCTTTTACTTATGACTTTCAGGTTATGACTTACGACGAAGTCAGCAGTCTAGCCGTTCCGGAACCTTCACTATTTGCACTCGTTTTTCTCGGCGGTGCTGCTTCGCTTGGATTTTTGAGGCACCGTAGGACTAGTTGATCGTAGTTTTATATCGTGGAATCCAACGACTAAACAGCGCGAGCATAGGACTTATTGAACATCGAATCAACAAGGATTTAGATCAATATCCGAGGGCTATCCGGTGGGATCTCGACAACAATCCGATCGAGCTCATCGTCGCCCTCGAAAATGGGGTCGGTCCTTGGAAACGCGCATTTTTCCTGTTAGTATCAGGCAACCGTACAACAAACAACAACTTCATCTGTCTCAGCATTTTGAAAAACACAACATAAAGTGGAATCTTTTCACGCGGATTGAAGTTGGCAGAGATGCGATTGTTTCGGGCTTTCAGCCCCCATTAGATTGTTGGGCAGCAGAGTCCAGCCATTTGATCGAAACCGATGTCCTTAGCCGCACGCTCATGCCCGGCGTATGAATTAACCGTCAACGGTGAGACGGCATCTCACCTGAAACAGCGGCACGAAGGCACCGTCCTCTTTGTGGAAGTGGTTGCCTGGGATCGGGATTAGGGAGTGAATGAGCTGTCGGCAGAGGCGGAAGGCGTTCGAGACACGTTCGTAGTCGGCTGAATCGCTTGGTGGGTTTTGCCATTGCGATGAGATGGGTGGCTATGTCGATGATTCCGGAGTCAGGCGCTTGCGCGCGAATACCTTGCCCGACGCAGTCTTAAGATATTGCTCGAAATCGAGTGTCGGTTTTTTTGATGGAAATCCGGCATGCCACGCCAGCTTCCAAGGGCAATGCGGTTTAGTTGATGCATTCCCCCCACCGTTGTGGACTTCAACTCGCTTTTTGAGATCACTGGTGCTGCCGTAGTAGAACTTTCCCGGATGTGATATCGACTGGAGGATCTATGCGTAATGCATGGCCTATGCAGGTGAGATGGTTTGCGGATAGAATCCCGTATGCGTTTTATGGGATGGCATGCAATTCGTAGCTTCCGGCAGGCAAACATTACCATGGGTTGCGGGCAGCCCTACTTCGCTAAAGCTACGAAGGGCATTCTACGCATTCCTCCCGGAAGCGAAGAATGGCGGATCTATCAGGTACATCCATAGAAAGTCATTCACTATCAATGATTTTAGGAAATCTAAAAGAGCTGGTGGATGGAATTTCCAACGCCAACTCATGCAAACTATTGACATCCGCGACCTTGGATATGGAAACCAAGAGCCGTCGGCAACCGAAAGGAACTGTGATCATTGGCAAGGGCGCTGCCAGTGTGAAAATCTACCCGTTCACGCGAAAGAACGGTTACAAGCAAAACAACATCTGCTGGTATGAGGGCGGGCGAAGACGAACCCGCTGCTTCTCGGATTTTGCCGAAGCACAACTGATTGCGCAGCAGATCAGCGTGCGTCTTTCCAACAAGCAAGCCACTGGTCGAGAAGCGACCCACCGCGACATCGAGATTCTGCAACATTGCGAGGAACTGGTCAGACCATTCGGAGTTGCTCTCGTGGCGGCGGTGGAAGAATGGGCTGCAGTTCGGAAATCAGCTTCCGATATTTCTCTTTCCGACGCCGTGCGGTTCTACGCCACCAACGGCCCGGACAGATTCCCCAACCGTAGCACCGCCCAAGTTGCGAATGAGTTCGTGACCTCTCTCGAACGCAAGGGCGTGAGTGATTCCTACGTCTCTTGCGCCCGTGGGCATCTGGAGAAGTTCGCCGCCAAGGTCACGGGGAGAATTTCAGAAGTCACTGTTGCCGACATCAATGGCTATCTCAGTGGACTCAAGCACCTGAGCCCCGTGAGTAAGAATGGCATCCGGCGCAATATCGTGACCATGTTCAGCTTTGCCAAGAAACACGGATACATCCACCCAGATCGGAAGACCGCAGCAGAACAGAGCGAAAAGTTTAAGGAGGACGAATCGGAAATCTCGATCTTCACTCCGGACGAAATGCAGAAAATTCTTCTGGCCGCAAATCATCGGATTCTGCCACTGATTGCCATTGGAGCATTCGCCGGTATCCGGTCAGCGGAAATCCATCGTCTTGATTGGGAGGACATCAAATGGGAGCGAGGACACATTGAAATTGCCGGCAGAAAAGCCAAGACTGCCGCTCGCCGTCTCGCCCCATTGACCGAGAACCTCAAAGCATGGCTCGCCCCGTGGCGCGAGGCGACTGGACCGATTGTGAAAATTTCCGACTACTCAGGGGCTTTGAATGATACTGCGATCAAAGCTCAGATTCCCGGTGGATGGCGTCAGAATGCCCTCAGACACTCGTTCATTAGCTATCGCGTGGCAGAGACAGGGGACGTGCCTCGAACCGCTCTTGAGGCGGGCAACTCTCCGAAAATGATCTTCCGCCACTACCGGCAAGTCGTGACCGAGGACGAGGCAAAAGAATGGTTTGCGATCATGCCGCCCGAGGTCTGGCCACCTGCGGACTGGAGACTCCGATTTCCAGCAAAAAAACGGGGAAAGTAATTTTGACACATTCCGAAAACGATAGCGTTTTTTCATAGACCTCAGGCATGATTCGTTGAAAATAACTCAGCCATGCCCAAAAAAGCCGGCCCGAAGCGCATAGACCCAGACTCTTTTACTCCGATGGTATTGAAAGCTATCGATAGTAATTTTTGCATGCTCGTATGCCGTAGGCGCTGGTTTCGTGGTCCGAATGTAGTAGGTGGCAATCCTGACGCGATCATATCTTCGGAATACTTCAGCTTTCCCGTCGTAATCACGCTTTCTCCGACTATTGAGGTTCTAACAGGATTTGTGAATCGCGATCTTTCATGGATCGGAAGTAGACCAGAAGATCATGGAATTTCGGAGAAGTGCGCTAAGCTTGCGCTCTCTGAGGTGTGGCACGCCGTGACAGCGACATTGGATCTGGGCACCATGTCCATGCATGTCAGTTCCAAAGTGGCAGACTGGGTGAATAACAAGAATGGAGTGCGCATGCGCAATCTCGTTTGTGCCTTGTGCTGGGAGATATGGAATCAAGAGGGTATCGACTTGGCTGCACGCGCCAACCGGCTCAACGACAACGGATATTCCTGCACTGTGCGCCAGCTTGAGCGGTTCATGAACGAACACGGGCTGCCGCTGAAGAAAACCACATAACCCTGGTAGTTATCCGGCAGGTGTTTCGCCAATTTTCCGAAAATGGGAAAATTAGGTGGTGTTATGTCTGACTCAACTATTCACAGCCACGCAACGCCGCGCCAGGTCGCCGAGCGTTACGCCGTCACAGTTCCGACCGTCCTTGGTTGGCATCGTGCGGGGATTATTCCCGCAAAAGTTGCCATGGGGCGGATCTACCGTTTCGACATTGCCGAAGTGGATAAGGCTCTTGCCTGCCATCGTCGCAACGTCTTCGCCACGAACCCAAACTCCAACCCTAGCCAAGGCCATGAGAATGTACTTTGATGAAGACAGTCGGCCTGTGGCGGTGGATGCTACCCATCCAGTGGACATCCTCGAACCAGAGTGTGAGGAGCGCACGCGGAGTGTCCCTGATGCTCTCACCGTGGTCGAACGGATTGCGAGCACCTTCACTCGTGGTAACCCGTTCATCATCCAAGTTGCGTGGTCATTCCTACTCAACCAGCAGTCCCGTTCCATTCGAGCATGCGCGGCAAGGTTAGGTTGCACACCGCAGGCGATTAGCAGACAAATCACGCGGCTCTCCAACGAGTTCGGTTATCCACTCCGCAACCAGTTGCGCCGACAAGTCCAGCGGGCGGTAGCAAATCGTTCGTGGGAACGAAAACGGCGAGAGGATTTGATTCCTCCCGCCGCCCGTGATGTGCAAACAAGACCAGACTTCCAACTCCCTGTGAAAGGAGGTCGTCCATGAATAGCGACAGTGTCAACGATTCGGCGGATTCGATTTCACAAAATCTGCTCAAACTGCTCGGAAATGACGTGGTGCTGGTCTGGTCGAACAAAGGACAAAAAGGCCCGCGCTGGCGTGGGTGGCAGAATACCGACATCCAGATGATGCAGAAGCCCGGCTATCGCAAGAAGCTCGATAGCGGATGCAATCTGGCTGTTCTAACGGGTGCTCCATCGGGCGGGCTTTGCTCCATCGACATCGACGAGGACGAAGCGGTCGAACCATTTCTCTCGCTCAATCCGAAGCTGCGCGAAACTCTCCGTAGCCGGGGGCGGCGCGGTTGCAATTTGTGGGTGCGCATCGACGGCGCTTTTCCCCCACCTTCCGCCTTAAAAAATGCTGATAAAAGAGCTTGGGGAGAATGGCGCTCCACGGGTGTCTGCACGACCATTCACGGCGTTCATCCCGAGGGCATGAGCTACACCCGGTCATCAGAGGTTGCTCCCGTCACGATGCGTTTCGAGGAAATCCAATGGCCGGATGAACTTATCCTGCCTTGGTTGAGTGCAGACGACGAACTCCCCGGACAAGGCGACGAGGCGGACGACTCGATCATCGAGCGCTACGGCGCACCCGTGATTTATGGGAAGGCTCGCAATGGCGAATTTTTCGTCAAAGAAATCAACCAGGCGTATTGGGCGGGTCTCTACTCTGCCGAGAACATCGTCCTGCACGAACCGGATGAACGAATGTTCTATCTCTACAGTGGAGACACCGGCCTCTATTCGATCATTTCCCCCGACCTCATCAAACAGGTGGTATCACACCGCATGCTCGAAATGTCGCGCAAAGATGAAGCTCTCTCGGGATTGGAGAACTTGCGCAACGATGGACGCCTCAGTGCCGTGGTGTCCCAGCTTCGTGGTATCGCCGAGTTTCGCAATGCCTTTAGCGACCGACCGCGTGCCGTCCACTTGGCAAACTGCATGCTCAGGTTGGAAAATGGCACGGTGGAACCAGCGCTGTTCTCGCCAGATTTTCGCAGTCGCAACCGTTCACCCGTTCCCTTTGATGCGAAGGCTCAATGCCCGCGGTTTCTCAACGAACTGGTGCTGCCTGCCGTTCATCCGGAGGATGTCCAGCTACTCCAGAAGATGGCCGGCCAATGTCTGCTCGGAGAAAACCTGATTCAGCGGTTTTTGATTCTCGATGGTGAGCCGGGGCGGGGGAAATCCCAATACGGAATCGTCCTGCAATATCTGGTCGGGCGCGAGAACGTCACGCAACTGCGCACGGATCATCTCAATGAACGATTCGAGCTGTTCCGATTCCTTCGCCGCACTTTGCTCGTTGGTGTGGACGTGGATGCGGATTTCCTTACCTCAAAGGGCGCACCCGTGATCAAAGGACTGGTCGGTGGAGACTTGTTTGATGCTGAGCAAAAGGGCGGCACCGGTTCGTTCCAGTTCCAGGGGAAGTTCAACATCCTTATGACATCCAACTGCCGACTGAAGGTGAAGCTGCAAGGTGATGTCGGTGCATGGCGCAGACGCATGCTGATTGTTCGCTACGAAGCGCCACCTCCGAGAGTGAAGATTCCAAACTTCGGAGAAGCTCTCGTCCGGGAGGAGGGCCCGGGCATTCTCAACTGGATGCTGGAGGGCTTGCTGAAGCTGCTCATCGACATTCGGGACACCGGAGACATTCGATTGACCGACCGGCAAGCAGGTGTTGTCGATTCCTTGTTGGCTGAGAGCGATAGCTTGCGCTGGTTCATTCGCGAGAACATCCAGAAGAAAGAGGGTTCGGATCTCAGTGTTCATGAAATCGTTCAAGCCTACGCCCACTTCTGTCCCGAGCGCGGTTGGGATCCTTTGCCCGAGAGCAAAATCAACCACCAGTTGCAAACAATCATGCTTGATATGTTCCAGGTGCTCCGCACGAACAACTGCCAGCGTGATGGCAAGGCAGTTCGTGGATTCCGTGGCGTGGCATTTTCTAACCCGGAGGTGCGCTCATGAGTCTGGACATCTCACGGCTTGAAAATGTGCGACAGTCGGTAGGGAAAACGATTGCTCGCTGTCCCGCTTGCGCCGAGGACGGGAAAGATGAAAAGGGCGATCATCTGGTCATCATGCGCGATGGACGCTACGGCTGCGTGGCTTGTCCCGGTGCTGCGGGTAAGAGCCACCGGCAACGCATCTTTGCCCTCGCGGGGCAGTCGCATTGTAGAACCAGAGGCGCTTGCATGGTGCGAGTGCGCCGACCTGCCGACTGCAAATTGCAGGACATTGCGGGACTGTTGGACGGGATTGGACGCTTTGGACGGGTTTCAGCGACTTACGCACGTGCGCCTGAGCAGAGTCATCTGCATACAGATGACATGCATACACACATGTTCACGCACATGCGCGAGAGTGAGAAAAACCCGTCCAAGCCGTCCAGCCCGTCCAGTATCAAGCCAGACATCGACCCGGAAACAGGCTTTCCGATCATCGACGGCGCGATCTGTCCGTTCTGACTAAAAATGACATTCTTAGTCGCTGGCGGAAGGCCATGCTTGATTCCTGGGATTGTCATCCATAATCTGGACGGGTGGGTAAGATGCAATGCAATGGCGGGTTGGCAATTGTTCCGATTTTCACTGAATCGGAAGACGACCCAACGTTGCCGGATCTTCTTGGAAGCGGCGTAATGATGCAGTTCGGAGGCAAATACTTTCTCTTAACGGCTGCACATGTTCTCGAAGCCAAGAGGCCAGAAAGCTCACTGCTTATACCGAGTCGGTCCGATAAAATGGTGGTAATCTCTGGTCCAGGCATGGTCAGTGCAGCACCTGGAAGAAACCGAAAGCATGATCGGTTCGACTGTGCCTGGATTGAGATCAACCCCGAAACCGCTGCTGAAATTTCTCATGCGCACAAGTTTCTCGGACCTGAGGATATTGCTGCTGACGATGCTTCTTCGACTGGGGATCATTACTGCTTGTCCGGTTACCCTGTCAGCCGTTCTCGATTCGATGCTACGCGAGATGCCATCAGGGTGACACTTCTCAATTTCAATGGCTATGCTGCCACTGAAAAGACTTACCGAAAAAGCAAAGCCAATCCCATAACACACGTTGCAGTTCAGTATTCAAAGGGGAAATCCACGAACACGCATGGCGTGATGACTCGCAACGATAATCCCCACGGCCTCAGCGGTGGAGCTCTATGGAAATGGGTCTGCCTTCCTGATGGAAAGACCGAACTACGATTCCTTGTTGGTATCATTGTGGAGTGGGATGCATCAAACGCGGTCGTGATAGGCACAAAAGTTGCCTTTCTAATCGAGTCGATTCGGTCAAAGCTGCCTGATTTGAACCCCTACCTACCTATTTCCAGCACGATGGAGGTCAAGATAGTGGAGGAAGGATCTGAGGAATGTCCGTTCTAACCAATCAGGAGTCTTCTAGCCGTCCCACTGCTTTCAGGGATGTCCCCACCCGTGTCCAATTCCCGTGAAATGTGCCACAGGCGTTTCCCACATAACGAGACTGCGGGTGCAGGCGTCATCCAAGATCTCCGCGATAAAATCCGAACATTTTTCTCAGTGTGATTGTGGGAAATTTCCTCATGTCACGCGATCAACCGGGCGGTGTTTGTGGGATGCCCAGGGCCTTCATCACTTCCGATACTCGATAGCGCACACAGTGGGGAGAAATGCGATAGACCGGGAAACGTCCCTGATCTCCAAGCATGTAAACGTAGCGTGACGAGACACTGAGCAGGGCTGCGATGGTTTCGCTTTTCACCAGTGGCTCATGCCCTGCGACCTTCGGAAGTTCGGAATATTTCTTCATCTCGCCCCCGTTTATCACGTCAGGAAATCCCACGACAAGCGGGCAACAGAAAGCCGAAAAAAAGACAACGAAAAACATGGACACAACTGATTGACATGGCAGATCAGTAACGATGAGAGCAACGATTCTAACATCTGCCACTGACCCTGAAACCATTACGCTGAACGGATACCGCCAAGCCCGGTGGACACCCGGCTGGGATACTCAAATCTCTATCGTATTCAGCGCCTAACAATCACCCTAACACAACCATGAACAAACTATACTGGATCGTATGCGAAGAAGGAGACACCACACTCTTTGAAGGACGTTATCAAGGCCGCACCCGTGGCTCGGCGATGAAGTTCCTCAAGGAACAGATCGACCGCAAGAATCTATCGGGCGTGGTATTCACCATCACGGAAATCCCTGTCCCGCTCATTCGTGAGTTGATCGCAGAAATGATGAGTGAGATGGGACATCCGGCAACGCCGATGCCACAGCCGGCCTCACCACCTGCGGAGCCTGCACCCGAGAAACCTGCAGCGCCGAAAGCGAAACCTGTTCCAGTCGCCAGCGAGGGTAAGCCCGGGAATCCCGGCTTCGGTGACGACCTCTGGCAACAGGCCCGGGCCTATTGGGAATCGTGCCGATGCATTCGCAAAACCGCAGAGAAGTTCGGCTTGTCGCCCAACTCCGTTAAAACCAGAGCGCGCAGAGAGGGATGGCGGAAATGAAATTGGAAGTGTGCCGCTACCGCAAATCCGATGGATTTTCCACGCGTTACTGGGCGGTGTATTTGGACGATCAGCTTCTTGCCGTGACACTCTACCGCAAGGGGGCGCAGGCAGTG
Organism: Akkermansia muciniphila; assembly: GCA_945888515.1. GTDB lineage: Bacteria > Verrucomicrobiota > Verrucomicrobiia > Verrucomicrobiales > Akkermansiaceae > UBA956. The sequence goes on from CAMDAD010000003.1 coordinate 137,539, forward strand.
GCATCCGCCCTGAGAGCCTCGCACGGCTCCAGCCATAGTCCTACACCCGACCAACCAGAAAAGCAGTCACAGGGGACAGCACCGCGCTCGAATCCTTAACGGGAAAAAATCGGTCAAATCGTTGACACGGTTCCATGGTTGTTATGCAAACCGAACCGTATCCCAAAACTGCTGCGTTCCGATCCTCCCTTCAGAAGCTCGTTACGCTCCAAACCGAAATTTCCACCCTCGACTCTGCGATCCAAGCGCGTGACGCCATCCGCGAACGCATCGGTGATTGCCGCGATGAAAGCGAAGCCCGCAAGCATCTCGGAGACCTGACCCGTGCGGAGGAAAGCGTCATCATCAAGCAAGCGCGCCTGCCGCGCCAGCAGGCGGAACTGGACTCATTGCTTCAGGAAACGTATGACGCATTCTGTGAAGCCCATACCGAATGGAGTGGCATCCTTAATTCTTCACGCTGGAAATCAGCAGAGACATTCCGTGAGCTTCTGCACGCGGCGCAACTCGACCCGGAAGTTCAGAAAGTGGAGAAGGCAAATCCCATCGTGGTCGATGCCATCCGCCCCCTGGCACTTGCGGAAAAACTGGATGACCTGCTTTACGAAGCATGGAAGGCGGCAAATATCACCTCAGATCTTCCAGACAAACGAGCTGCCGGACTGCGGGAAGCAATCCAATGGCTCGATAAAGTTCGTGTGGCGCTTGCTGAGGTTCATGCAGAGGACAAACGAATGGTCGCCGCTTGCGAGGCATTCCGCAAAGTTCTCGCCAATGGCTAACCTGATGAAACACGATTCAGACAACCGCATCGAGGTGTTCCGCCAGACGGTGGAGCGCCTCGGCATGCTCATGGGACAGTTGCAAACTCTGGAGGTCACGCTCGCCCGCGCCAAAGAACTTCCAGACCTCATCGCTCTCGCCTCTCACCCCATTCAGCGGGAATTACTGAAAGAGGAACAGGCCATCATCGGTCGTCCCGCAGGTCTGTTGATCCGATGCCTCAAACTGGATCGCGAATTGCGGCAGGGATGGCTCGTCGCAAATGAGCAACTGACAGCTGCTATGGAAGCCGTTACTATTCAGCTTACCACTGTTGCCGGTGTCGTGAAAACCTGCCCGCTTGCCCGGAGCCACTTGAGGGAGTTGGCACAACACCGCAACATGCCGGCCACCGCCAGTATTGCCGCCCGTCTCGCGTTCATGCGGCGGGCATGGCTGACGATTGACGCTGCGGTGGCGTCGCTGGTAGAGATCACTTATGATCGGCAGCGAAAAAATCTTATTTGACGCCGAGCTGGATTCATGGCATTTTCTTCTCGGCAAGCGCAGGAAATGTAGAGGCCGCTCTCAAGAGTGGCAGCCCGGATGGGTGGGATCCTCGGTTCCTGGGGCCACGATTTACAAGCCTTCGAGGACAAGCGCCTCGGGGGCTTTGTCTTTTGTGGTGGCGAGATCCTCCGGCCAGAGTTTCACCCCGTATCCCATGGCAGTCCCCTTGTGACGGTAGATCGACTTGCACAGGTGCGGCAGGTAGCCAGGTTCAGTTTCGCCGTAGCGATTCACTTTGAGCGCGAAATGGAATCCCGAGGCGACGGCGTCCGCTACTTGCAGTCCTGCCAGCTTCGAGTGTTCCACTGCTCTGATCCGGTTTGGATCAATTACAGTGGGGTCGATCTGAATTTTTTGAGGATCTGCTGCAGATTGGCTGAGCAAAAGGCGAAGATAATTGCGGATGTCTTCATAGGACATGTTACTCCGGTTCGAGAAAATGATTTCGGCGAATCCGTCGCCTTCGCCCTCCCGGCGCTGGTCGCGGCAGAGCCAGGAAACCCGTTCCAGCAATAAGCGGGTGGCATACCGATACAGCAGGTATTTGGTGTTCTGGAACTTTTCTGGCTCGGTTATGAGCGGTTTGTGAACAAGCACGCTCACTGTGCGGATCGGCAGTGCTCCCACCCGTCGCACGTAGGGAACGCGTTGTTCGTGCTTCAAGTCCACGAAATGAAGCGGGGTCTTCGGATCTTTCTTCAAGACCTGCCGCACTTCCTTGAGGCAGGATACCATTTGCAGGTCGTTGGTCTGCCGGATCACCGCCGCCGAGAGAACAAACCATCTGGAACTGCCGCTGCCGTCAGAACGAAAGGCGAAACCCTCGTCTCCCGATTCGTCTACATAAGCAATGAAGCTAGGTTTCATGGTTTGCATTCAGCCAAGTGCGTAATGCCGATCAGATTTTCTGCAACCTTGGCTGGAGGACTTTTAGCAGCGCCTTGTGCTTGCTGTCGAGCCACTATCAATTGGCGCATAATAGATTGGAAGTCAGGGATAGCCATGGTGTGATGAATGGGCGTGGGGATCAGGACTTGGTTTTACGGCTTTTCTTCGATGCTATTGCCAACGGTGCAGAGAGCTTTTCGTAGAGTTCGAAGAGATATTCCACCCGCTCGCGTTCGGTGCTGAAAGACTCCTTGCGGTAGCAGCGGTCCACCGCCAGATCCAGCGCCGCATGGGCCTGGGCCAGAGCCGGCGGCATCGCGACCGGATCGTAAAGGTCCGCCAGCGTGCTCCCGGGAAATTGCGCCCGTGCATCCAATACCGCCTGCGCCGCCTTCTCCACGCCCGCCCGCTGGGATTCCGTGGCGTCCTGCGGCCAGGGGAAGTTGTTATAGACGAGCGTATTGGAGTAGCGGTAATCGCTTTTGAGTCGTCCGCACACCTGTCGCATCCATGCCATGTGCATCGTTGAAGTCAGAACGGCCAAATGCCAAAGGTTGGCATCTGGAACAAACTGAACCGTGTTGCTGCAAATCACACTGGGTTCAACAAACGCAATCGGAATATAAGCGCGATTTTCCGATGAAACCTCGGGAATCGCGAGATAGCTTGTATCCGGCTGGGCGATCTGACGGAACAGCGTCGGGCAAGATGCGAATTTGCGGGTGGACTCGGCTGTGCTGGCGAGGCGCATGCTCCTCACCTGTTCGACTCTTTTCATGACCATCGGCAGGGCGCGGAGTTCTTCGGGCTTCGCGTCTTTCAACCATAGACAATAACGATCGATTCCTTTGATGAAATCACCGCCGCTCATGTAAGGGCGGATGAATTTGGCCGCCGCAGGTTCCTTTGCCAGAAACTCGTCGCGCTCGTCGGGCGAAAGAATGAGGTGCCCGCCATCCGTCGGCTTGTTGCCCCAAGACATTTTTGGAACCGGACAGAGGGCGACGCTCCGGTTTGTGACGACCAAATCCGCACCTGCCATTAGGTAGGGACTGATATTGGACACCCGGCTGATTGTCGGGGTTTCTGGATTCTGATCGTAGTCGTAAATCAATTTCTTGTCGGTGTCATGGCAGGCGAAACCGACGATCACGCAATGAACGTGGGCCTTGCCGCGCGCCTCGCTTGTCCATGTGAAAGTCCGATGGGCAAAGTGAATTTTGACGCTGTAGCGCCGAAATAGTTCCGACCAAAGCAGGCCGGCTTGCTCGCCCTGACAGATGGAATTTGTTGAAACGAAAGCCGCCCGCACCTTGGTTCCCGCCATGTAGGCCGATGCCAACATGTGCCAGTTGGCTACAAAATCAATCACCCCAGCCGCCGAAATTGCCGCCATGATCCGTTTCTGATCCTGCTTTTGACCGTCACTCTGATAGTGATGTCCCACAAACGGTGGATTCCCCAGGATGAACGAGCACTTTTCCGGTGCGATGACTTCCTGCCAGTCGATTTGCAGCGCGTTGCCGCAGACGATGTTGGCGCTTTCCACCAGCGGCAGCCGGGTGAGGGAGAGGCCGAAGGCGTAACCGAGTTCCACATTTTCAATGTGGTCCATCAGCCACATCGCCACGCGGGCGATTTGCGCGGGGAATTCCTCAATCTCGATGCCGTGAAACTGCGAGACGCGCACTTTGCTCAGGAGCGAGACGTCGGTGACGAGCTGGCCGTTCGGGTGCAGCGCCTTGAGCACCTGGATCTCCAGCTTGCGGATTTCCCGGTAGGTGATGATCAGGAAGTTTCCGCAGCCGCAGGCCGGGTCAAAGAAATTCAGCGCGGCCAGTTTGTTGTGGAAAGACTCCAGTTTCGCCTCCCGCCCGCGCTCCGGGCCGGTGAGAATGGCCGCGAGCTCCGCCTTGAGCGCATCGAGGAACAGCGGACCGATCAGTTTCAGAATGTTATCCTCCGCCGTGTAATGCGCGCCGATGGCCCGCCGCTCCGCCGCATCCATCACGCCTTGAAACAGCGAGCCGAAGATGGCGGGGGAGATGCGCGACCAGTCAAACTCCGTGCAGGCCAGCAATGCCGTGCGCATGGCGGAGTTCATGTCTGCAAAGGCGAGATGACCGGAGAAAAGCGCGCCGTTCACATAGTCCAGCCCGGTCAGCAGTTCATCCGCGTGGCGCTGGCGGCGGTCTTTCGGCGTGTCCAGCACCCGGAAGAATTGTTCCAGCCGTGGTCCCAGATCGCTGCCGTCTTCTTGTGTCCGGTAGCCGATGAAGTCCGTAAACACATCTCGCCCGAAGACGCCGGTATCCTCCGCGAATAGGCAGAACAGCACCCGCACCAGAAACATTGGCAAATCCTCATCCGGATAACCGCCCGCCTTCATCGCGTCATACAATCCGCCGAGACGCGCCACGGCCTCAAGGTTCACCGGTGTTTCGGAACTCGGCCGTTTGGGTTCGTATCCCGCGAGGAAACCGAAAAGCTCGGCGCGTGCCGCGAGGTCGGTCAGCAGCAGGGAGTCTTCATGGCCGTTGTGGAGATCATAGATGTAAAAGCGCGCGAAGTCGGAGGTGACAAGCCAGCGCGGGCGCTCGTGGGGCTTGAGCCGCTCGATGTAATCCAGCCCTTGGGAACGGGCCGCATTCAAATCCTTGCCACGGCTCTTGTGCTCGACGAGCAGCTTGCCTTTCCAGATCAGGTCGATGTAGCCGATGTTGCCATTGAGCATGCGGACGGGAGCCTCGAAGCTGGCGACCTGCCGCCGGTTCGCGCCGTAGCAGGTGAAGAGGTGGTCCCAAAAGCTCTTGGCATCGGCGTCTTCATCGGAGGCATCGCTCCAGTGTTCGGTAAAGGCGGCGCAGCGGGCGCGGATTTCGTTCCAAGAGAGCATGTGTGTAGTAAGAGTGGCTGACAGTTAGTTATCTGAAATAATCCAATTACGCCAGTCCGAATACTCTGACTCGCTGAATGTCAAGGGGAAATCCAGAATCTGATCTTGAAATCGGCAGGCACCCTGCCAGATTCTACCGGAATGATGTTAGATCCAGTGACAGAACCGGAGTTCAAACTCCCCATCCGCGACAGAAAAAGCCCGGATTTCCAACGGATTTCCAACATTTACCCGTTCCACTACGCATCACCATGCGAAACAAGCAAAAACCAGAAGCACAACGAAGCCCATGATTACGAATAAAGACGCAAAATCGGTCCTGATGAAATGGATGGCGGACAGAGAGGGATTCGAACCCTCGTTACCTTTAACAGTAAACACGCTTTCCAAGCGTGCGCGATCGACCACTCTGCCATCTGTCCTTAAATGCGGTGGGGCGCGCAGTAAGGAGAATTTTTCTTTGTTTGGCAATCTTTTTTGGCAATTATTTTGCGATGGTTCCTGAATGACATTTCCTAGGTCTTGAAGAGAGCCATATTGTCCACACCGTGTCATTATGTCGCGTCAAAATGTCGCATTAGTGCTGAAGAAGAACACGTGGACTAGTAAAATTCCAAGCAAAATCAAGGGATTATCCTCTTTCAAACTCTGGCACGTTGCCTGCCAAGAGGATTGTGTTCAAACGACTCGCGAGAGTCACACAAACAACCACTTACTCCACAAACATTATGTCTAAAATACTTGGAATCGACCTAGGCACCACCAACTCGTGCATGTCTGTCATGGAAGGCGGCGAACCCGTCGTTCTGGAAAATTCGGAAGGCGCACGCACCACGCCGTCGGTGGTCGCTTTCACCAAATCGGGCGAGCGCATCGTCGGCCAAGCCGCGAAACGTCAGGCTGTAACCAACCCGAAAAACACGGTGTATTCCGCCAAGCGTCTCATTGGTCGCAAGTTCAGCGAGCTGACCGAAGCTGACAAGCGCATGCCTTATAAGATCGTCGCCGCCGCTAACGGCGATGCCCACATTCAGGTAGAAGCTGGTGGCGAAACCAAAACCTACTCGCCGCAGGAAATCGCTGCGATGGTTCTTGGCAAGCTCAAAGCGGATGCCGAAGCGAAACTTGGCGAAACGATCACGGAAGCCGTGATCACTGTGCCCGCCTACTTTAACGACTCACAGCGCAACGCCACCAAGGCCGCTGGAGAAATCGCCGGCCTCAAGGTGCTGCGCATCATCAACGAGCCAACCGCTGCCTCGCTAGCTTACGGTCTCGATAAAAAGTCCGATGAAAAAATTGCCGTCTATGATTTAGGCGGTGGCACTTTCGATATCTCCGTGCTGGAGATCGGCGACGGCGTATTTGAAGTTCTCGCTACCAACGGCGACACCCAACTTGGCGGTGACGACTGGGACAACGCGATCATCAACTACATCGTGGCCGAATTCAAGAAGGACCAAGGCGTGGACCTCTCCGGCCAAGCCGATGCTTTGCAACGGATCAAAGAGGAAGCTGAGAAAGCCAAGATCGCGCTTTCTTCCAGCCAATCCTATGATATCAACCTGCCCTTCATCACAGCCGACGCGACAGGTCCAAAACACATCCAGCTCACTCTCACCCGCTCGAAGTTGGAACAACTCACCGATAGCCTCTTCGAGCGCACCAAGAAGCCCGTCCGCGATTGCATCAAGGAAGCTGGGATCGACCTCTCGAAAATCGACGAGCTCGTTCTCGTGGGTGGCATGACCCGCATGCCAAAAGTCATCGAAACCGCTCGCGAACTCGGTGGTAAAGAGCCTCACAAAGGTGTGAACCCAGATGAAGTTGTCGCCATCGGCGCGGCGATCCAGGGCGGTGTGCTACGTGGCGATGTGAAGGACGTGCTCTTGCTCGACGTCACCCCGCTGACTCTTTCGATCGAAACCGATGGTTCCCGCGCCACGCCGATGATCGAGCGCAACACAACCATTCCTTCGAAGAAATCGCAGACTTTCTCGACCGCTTCCGACAATCAACCTGCTGTGGACATCCGCATTTGCCAAGGCGAGCGCCCGATGTTCTCCGACAACAAGTTGTTAGGAAACTTCCGCCTCGATGGCATCGCCTCCGCCCGCCGTGGTGAGCCGCAGATCGAGGTCACCTTCGACATCGATGCAAACGGCATCCTCCACGTCTCCGCGAAGGACAAACAATCTGGCAAGGAGCAGAAAATCTCCATTCAAGGATCGTCCGGTCTCAGCAAAGATGAGATCGAGCGCGCCAAACAAGAAGCGGAAGCCCACGCCGAGGAAGACCGCAAGCGCGTCGAAGCTGTGGACACCAAAAACAAGGCCGAAAACCTCGCCTTCCAGGTCGAGAAGCAACTCGAAGAACTGGGTGACAAGGCCCCCGCCGAGCTCAAGGCCGAACTACAAGGCAAAGTTCTTACCGTGCGTGAGGCACTGAAGTCCGATGACCTCGATGCCATCAAGTCTGCTACCACCGACCTCGAAAAAACGATGACGGAACTCTACAACGCCGCCCAGCAAATGGGTGGTGCCGGAGCCGCTCCCGAAGTAGAGCCTGCCAACGACGAACCCAGCGAGCCCAAAAAAGCCAAAGGCAAAGTCGTGGATGCTGAGGTGGTCGACTGATTTTTTTGATCCGACGGATCACTCAGATCTGAACGATTCGACGGATCATTTATTCCTTTCAAGCTAACTCGGCTTGTCTAACCAACAAACAACCAAACCAACACAAAACATACTATGGCTAACATCAAACCACTCGGTCAACGCGTTCTCGTGAAACGCATCGAAGCTGACGCTGTCTCCGCTGGCGGCATCGTCCTCCCAGACAGCGCCAAAGAAAAACCACAGGAGGCTCTTGTGATTTCCGTGGGCACTGGCGGTCGCGACGACAGCGGCAAGCTCATTGAATTCACCGTCAAGGTGAACGACAAAGTGCTGATCTCCAAATACGGCGGCACTGAAGTCAAAGTCAACGGTGAGGAGCACCTCATCATCTCCGAGTCCGACATCCTCGGCATCGTGGAATAATCCTAACACCTCTTACCTGATAACCATTAACTTTTAACTAACACATATGCCCGCTAAACAACTACAATTCGACGAAGCCGCACGCCAAGCTCTCTTGCGCGGAGTGGAAAAACTCGCCCGTGCCGTGAAAGCCACTCTTGGCCCAGCAGGACGCAATGTCATCCTCGACAAAAAATTCGGTTCCCCCACCATCACCAAGGACGGTGTTTCGGTGGCGAAAGAAATCGAACTCGAGTGCCCCTATGAAAACATGGGCGCCCAGCTGATCCGTGAGGTTTCCAGCAAAACCAGCGACATCGCCGGTGACGGAACTACTACGGCCACCGTACTTGCCGAAGCCATCTACAAGGAAGGTCTGCGCAACGTAACCGCCGGTGCCAACCCGATCTCCCTGCAACGCGGGATCATGAAGGCCACCGAAGCGATCGTCGCCCAGCTGAAGATCATTTCTAAGACTGTCTCCGACACCAAGGAAATCGCTCAGGTCGCCACCGTTTCCGCGAACTGGGACACCGAGATCGGCAACATCATCGCTGAGGCCATGGACAAAGTCGGCAAAGACGGCACCATCACCGTGGAAGAAGCCAAAGGCATCGAAACCACCCTCGACGTGGTCGAAGGCATGCAGTTCGATAAAGGCTACCTCAGCCCTTACTTCGTCACCGACGCAGAAGGCATGGAAGCGGTTCTCGACAACGCACTGATCCTCATCAACGAGAAAAAAGTATCGTCGCTCAAAGACATGCTGCCTCTCCTTGAAAAAGTCGCGAAGACTGGCCGTCCATTCGTCATCATCGCCGAAGACGTCGAGGGCGAGGCTCTTGCCACTCTCGTAGTGAACAAACTCCGTGGCATCCTCCACGTGGCTGCTGTCAAAGCTCCTGGCTTTGGCGATCGCCGCAAAGCGATGCTCGAAGACCTCGCCGTCCTCACTGGTGGCAAAGTCATCACCGAAGACCTCGGCATCAAACTGGAGAGCGTGGAGCTAAGCGACCTTGGCCAAGCCAAACGCGTCACCATCTCGAAGGACGCCACCACCATCATCGAAGGTGCCGGTTCCAGCGAAGCCATCACCGGCCGCGTGAATCAGATCCGCAAGCAAATCGAAGACACCACCAGCGACTACGATCGTGAGAAGCTCCAAGAGCGTCTTGCCAAACTCGCTGGCGGCGTAGCTGTCATCAACGTCGGTGCTGCCACCGAGACCGAGATGAAAGAGAAAAAAGCCCGCGTGGAAGACGCCCTGCACGCCACCCGCGCTGCGGTGGAAGAAGGCATCGTTCCTGGCGGTGGCACCGCTCTGATCCGCGCGCTCAAAGCGGCACAAGATGCGAAATGCACGGACGCAGCTTCTAACGAAGACGAGAAAACCGGTATGGGCATCGTCGCCCGCGCCGTGGAAGCTCCGCTGCGTCAGCTTGCTGCTAACGCCGGCCGCGAAGGCGCGCTGATCGTGGAAAACGTCAAGACCAACAAACAAGGATTCGGCTACAACGTCGCCACCGACAAATACGAAGACCTCATCGCATCCGGTGTGGTTGACCCGACGAAAGTCACTCGCAGTGCCCTGCAAAACGCCGCGTCTATCGCCGGCCTCTTGCTCACCACCGAGTGCCTCATCGCCGAGAAGCCAGAAAAAGCAGCCCCAGCTGGCGGCGGTGGTCACGACCACGACCACGGCATGGGCGGAATGATGTAATCGTGGCGGAGGCGTCTCGCCTCCCAGCCTTCAACATCAAACAATCTCAACCCCACGCGGCCCACAGCCGCGCGGGGTTTTTTCTATGGAGCGCGGACTTAGTCCGCTTTTCTCATCCCATTCATGCGGACTAAATCCTCGCTCCCATTTCCCCTACCAAAAAACAATCCCTCACCCCCGCCTTGCCATCCCGAGTTTTTTCCGCTACTTTCCCATCATGCAAGAGAAAGAAAAAGCCGAAAAATCTTTCGAAGATAGCCCACTCGCACAAGCCATTCTGCGCGAAGGTTTATTGATTCAAGATCGTTTTTCCGCAGAACCCATCTATGCCAAGACGGGCAAAGGCTATTTGAAAAGTGTGGGCGTCGAAGAAATTGCTCGTGTCAAAAGCGAGGCGAAAACTAAGACCTCATGAATCGTCGCGCATGGTTAGCCGAAGTGCCATGGGACTTGGTCACTTGGCAGAACCAGCAATTGTGCCAAGCGAAGCATGCCCATCACGGTCCTACCTCTGACGGACATGAGGTATGTCGTATTTTTTGGGAGAGTTCGAGGACTGCGATGATGTCTTTGGATGAGATGATCGAAATTTGTCGCAAGTGTCATCGCATGGCACCCTTCACGAACTACAACGGCAACACGTTTTCTGCCATCGCCCGAGCCATGATTGAAATGCTAATCATTTCCGATCAAAGCAAAACCCTCGCCCGCAGCCTCGCCGTTCACATCGTGGCCGGCGTAGCCAGCGAAGAAGAAATCCACGCCTTCCGCAAGTTTTGTGAGAGCCTGATTTGACACGCGCGGGTCCGCCCCTCGCCTCAAATCGAAGCGGACTGCCTACTTCGCCTAGGCTACGAAGGCCTTGGAAAGTCCGCGCTCCAACGATTCACGGTTCCTTCGTTCGTCCGATCCCCACCTCGCAGAACGTCAGTGCGGCGATGCCGTTTTGGCCCATGAGGAGATTGTCCTGGCTCCATTGGGCTTCCTTGAGATAGGTGATGGTCATTCCCTCCGCTCCCGGTTTGGGCGTGAGGATGATATTGTTTCCTTCCGCTCGACCACTGGCAAACTTGTCTTTTTCGCCATCGAGATAAAACTGACTGAGCAGAGCATCGTTCCAGACCACGGGTTGATCGAAATACAGCACGATTTCACCTGCTGCTAACATGGCCCTACCTAGTCTCGGTGCCGTGACGGGCTTGTCGAATTTTTTACCATAGACATCGCGTTCGATGACCGGATGGATGAGTCGGGCGAATTCGTCATAGCCCTCGCGCGGGAAATGGCAGCCACCGGGTGGGCGGATGCCGAGGGTGGACATGATGCTCATGTTGGCAAACAGATCAGGTAGCGCGCGCTGCTGTTCGCGCAGGCGGTCGCCATGGCCTTCCGCGCCGCCCATGGCGCAGGAATTCGGCCAGATTTGGAAAAGGAAGTAGTTCCGCGCATTCGGCATATCGCGATACCAGCCACCGGCCATCTCACAAAAATACGACTGATAGTTGACCCAACCATAATCGCCCGTGGGGGTATCGGCAGGCTGATCGTTTTCGCCTTGATGCCACAAGATCGCGCGGATGCCGTGAGTCAGTCTCGCTTGTTGCACGCGCCACAGCCACTTGCCATAAATCGTCGTGAGGTCCGCGGGGTTTTGTGGATTGCGTTGGTGCTGGTCGATGCGCGTGCCGCCGAGCGCGCCGTTGATGATGCAGACGGGCACCTTCTGGCTTTCGACGAGTCGCTTCGCCAACTCCATGCCCCACCAACCGATGTGCGCGTTGTATTCCGGCGGTTGCTGCGCCCAGACGGCATGACACCAAAGACTGGGGCGCTTGCCACCGGCTTGTCGGGTTTTTTCCTCGTAGGATTTCACCCATGCCACGCCGTCCTCGCCATTTTTTGGTCCACCAAAGGTGCGAATCCATTCGCTGGTTTCGCGTGGCTTTTGTCGCTCCTCACGCAGATCGAGCGCCTCGGCATTCGATTGGCCTTCGATGAGAAACGCATCGCCGCAGATGAGATTGCCGACTTGATCGACGACCGTTTCCTTGCCGCCGACGAGGGTGCCGAATTCCACGCGGTACTTGATAAAGCCGGGCTTAAGCGAAGCGGTCAAAGCATAGCTCAAGTCCTTGGCCGGCTTGGCCTTGAGAGTCGCATAGGGTTTGTCGTCTGTATAGACCTTGAGAAACACTTCATCGGCCACATCCGTTAGAACGCCATTGTAGTGCAGCGTGCCCTGGTTTTTGTCATCGCGTGGGTAAAATTGTCCCTCTTCCGGTTTTTCGTTAGGCTCCAATTTCCTGACCAGCCATGGCTCTGAAGCGGGCAGCTTCACAGGAAAACTCAGGGATTGTAACACCTTGGCGCCACCATTGCTCATGATGACCTTGATTTCGACGCTACCGCTTTTTTGCGCGCCGATCAGTCGCAATTTGCCCGGGAGAATTTCCTTCACCACCGAGATCGGATCGACCTGCCATTCGATCTGCACGTCGCCAGCGCCCGCTTTTTGCAAGGCGGCGAGGTTCGTGATGCGTGGGATGATTTCGATCGGAGTGCGGCCGTTCCAACTTTTCGGCGTGGTGACCGTGAACTGCGGATCGGGAATGGATTTTTTGATGGCGATGTGAATCAGGCCAGTTTCCACGCGGTTCGGATAGATGGCTTTCACCGTCAGAATAGCCGTGGTGTCCTCTTTGACTCGACTGGAAACAAAGTCGTAATGATAGCGATCTACGGCGACAATGCGCTCCCCTTTGTCATCGCGCAGATACCAAACCAACTTCTGAGCGCCATCGGCCTGTATGCCGAGCTTGATCGACTCACCTTCATTCACCGTGGCGCTTTTGATCGGAACGGAAAATTCCCCTTCGGCTCGGATCAAGGGGCCAACGACACTTTGCAGCGGATTTTGGTTTTCGAATTGTAGCTTGATCCAGTCGGCCGAGCGCGTGACTTGGGAAACGCGCACCTCATCGAGTTCGCCGATAAAGTTGTTTTCACCGGCCCAGCCACCGATCGTGAGCATGGCGGGGTTGGCGACCTTGAGCGGTGTGCCGCGCCCCGCTTTTCCAGCGAGTTGGCCATCGATGTAAAGCGTTGCATTGCCACTCTCGTAAGCAAAAACGGCATGGTGCCATTTGTTGAAAGAGAGTGGTCCTTTGCTTTTCACGTTGCCATCGGAAAACCAGCAATCGAGATTGACGTGAGCTGGCCCGCGGAACTGCATGACCACTTTTCCCTGCGGCTTCTGGACACCCCAGCCGATCAGGTTGACATTGGCTTTCCGCGTGCGATACCAAACTTCTGTAGTATGTGGCGCGTTGTCGATGGGATAGTCGGTGATTTGATTGCCGCAAGAAAGATGAGACCCGGCCGTGAAACCGCGGCCTTTGCCGACGACTCCCGCCGTGACGGAAGTGCCTTGATCTATTGTCTCCAAACGCCCGACCTCATCCGCCACGACATCACCGAGATGCCAGACGCTGAGAAAGCCGTTCGATTCATTGAATACCAACTTGCCATCCGAGATGTTCGGAGCCTGCTCGTTGCCCCAACACACCTGCAGCATCTGGCAGTCATTTCCCTTGATAAGCGGCACACGCACCCAAATGTTCGCGGTGCCTGCAAGTGCATCCCAGTCCTCGATTTGATGGGAAAGAACTTGACCCTCTTGCATGAAACGAATGTCGCTGCCATCTGACTTGGCTTCGGCAAAATCAAACCAATCGCGATCCAAACGGACGAGCAATGGGAATTGTTCCAATCGTGCCTCCACCGGCAAATCACCACCCTCGGGTGTCGTGATGATGGCGATGCGGCCTTCATGCGCCCAGCCTGAGGGAAGTGAAGCTGCTTTTACTGCTGGGGGTAAAGCGCATACGAGAGCAAGTGCAGCGATGATTTTCATGAGAGAACAACACATTGGTATAATCAACACGCTAGCGGAATACGGCAGGAGGGGAAGCATCAATTTGCGGCACCGCCCGTTTCGAGATTGTGCGTGCAATTTGCCGCGTTTGTGCTAGTTCATGCCAAGCCCCTTTACCATCCACATGAAAGCAGATGAAAAAAGTTTTTTGTTAGAGTTATTGCATACTCCCAGTCCCACAGGATTTGAAATGCCGGGACAGCGCGTCTGGGCCAAGTATAACCGCTTGTTTGCCGATGAGGTGACCTGTGACAGCTACGGCTCTACTTGGGCCACGCTAAAGGGCGCGAGCATGCGCACCGTCATGCTCGAAGCTCACGCGGATGAAATCGGCTACATGATCAAGCATATCGATAGCAAAGGCTTCCTGCGCATCGATCGGGTGGGAGGGAGCGATGCCGCCACTGGTCGAGGTCGCCGCCTGCGCATCCTCGGCGACAAAGGCGAAGTCACTGGGATCATCGGAAATACCGCCATCCACTTGCGCCGCGATGAACTGAGCGGCGAAAAGGCACCTGCTGTTCACGATCTGTGGGTGGACGTGGGAGCATCCAATGCCAAGGAAGTAGCGGCCATGGGACTGCGCGTCGGACATGTCGCCGTCTATTACGATGGTCCATTTGAAATGGCAAACAAGCGACTCGTCGGACGCGCACTCGATAATCGAATCGGCAGCTACATCATCGCTCAGGTGATGAAAAAAATCGCCGCGCAGAAAAAGCGTCCAGACTTTACACTGATCTGTCTGAATGCCGTGCAAGAAGAAATCGGCGGCAACGGCGCGATGATGGCGACCCATCGTCTCATGCCCGACGTATGCGCCTGTCTCGATGTCACCCATGCCACTGACACGCCGGGCATCGACTCTAACAAATTCGGCAGCGTCACCCTCGGCGGTGGTCCGACTGTCAGTCACGGCACGGCCAATCATCCGCTGGTGGTCGAGCGACTGATGAAAGTGGCGAAGTCCGCCAAGATCACCATCCAGCACGAGGCGAGTTCACGCTTTACAGGGACGGATACGGACAAAATTTTCCACACACGCGAAGGAGTGCCCAGCGCCCTCGTGTCACTGCCGCTTCGCTGTATGCACTCGGTGGTGGAAACCGCTCATCTCGATGACATTGAAGCAACAGTCGATCTGCTGACCGCCTTCGTACTCTCTTTGAAATCCAAAGACAGCTTTCACCAAACTCTCTGATGCGTTTGCGATTCCTTCTATTCCTCACTCTGACCAGTTTCTTTTCCTGTGCGGCGGAATCCCCTGGGAAAGCAGCGATCGCTTTTGCCGAGGGTCTGCGTGATGGTATGGAAAAAGAAAAGCTCATGACTCTGTGCGCTCTGAATCCTGATACCGGCGATCGCAAAAAAGATATCATCACCGAGAACTGGAAGACGAACGAGAAACGCATGCTGCCGCTCGCGTTTCAAGTGGTCGAAGAAAAAATTGTTGGTGAGAATGCTGCCGTCGTGCTCAGTCAGCTTGATGAAAATAAAGGTGGATCCTCCCACGTGCTTTCGCTCGCCATTGTGAAGCGCGATCGGGAGTGGCTCGCGGCTCCGGTGCTTTCATCGTTTCAGAACAGTATAATCACGTATGATCCCACCACGCTATCGCAGCGCCAAGAGCTAGAGCACTGGATGTTGGCACGAGAAATTTTCCTGCGCGAGGAAATGCAAACCAATGCCGCGCAAAAATTACAGGAAAAAATGCGTCTGAGCATTGCGCCGGAGACACTCAAACACATCGCTCCTCGAGACCTGTTAGAGGGACTCATCTCCGCCATACGCGAGCGCAACCAAGCTGCCGCCCTCGCTCGGCTCGGAGGATTTTCCTCTGACTCCATACCGCAATGGGATGCCATCGTGCGACGCATTTCCACCGCCTTCCGCAGCGATGACTTACAACAATGGCCGTGGAAACTCATCGCCAGCAATCAAGCACTGCTAGCCATCGGCGCACCACTCGATCTCGGCGATGAAAAATCCATCGATATACTCGCCCTCCATCCCGAGTCCCTGAGCGAGGAGCCCGATTTTTTTTCCTTTTCCATCCAATATGATGAAGAAGGCCGTGCACGCGTCGTGATACCCGATGTCTTTTTGCAGCGCAATCTCTCCGAAGACGAAATGGGCGAAATCATGGACAGCGAGGACCCAGATCAACTCGCCATGTATGACTCGATCTACAAACAGTCATTGCGCAGCTGGGCGGACGTGGATCTAACGAATGCCAAAGCCGTGGCGCATACGATTGAAAAAAGTTTACAGAACAACGACTTCGCTACCTTCTGGGGCGCGGGCGCGGCCCCTGCTACAAAGGCAGAGCTATTGGAAATGCCGGGCATGGTCGGCCTGTGGCAAAAACTACAGGGCTCCGCCACCGGCTCCAGTCTCTTCGGTCGCGTGGGATTTCTTGAAGAAGAAAACCATGCATTGCTCGTGCTGCAATCCTACGCGCCTCGCAATACGGATGCGATCCAGCTCCAGCAAATCTGGTTGGTCCGAAAAAACAAGAAGTGGGTATTGCTGGCGGATGCGCCAGACGCGCCGCCCGCCGCACTGATACAATGGTGGGACGACAACAAAAAAGCGTGGTCGGCGAATCTGGCCGACGCTCTCGTCGCCAATGCCGTGCGCATCGGTGGGCTGGCACAGGAGCAACCCAATGCCGCCGAGGTGCGCAAGGTATTCACTGGATGGTTGCAAGCCGTGCAGGAAAAAAGTTTGACCAAAGTAATCCCGTTTTGTGCCGCTTTCCAAGATGAGCGATCGATCAATGCAATGATGCGAGCGCTGTCAGGTGAGCTGATGTATGGAACCGGCCGCTACGAGGTGTTGGATGTCACTGTAAATGGCCGCTGGGCCGCTGTGAGTGCGAAGTATCTCTCCGATAAAAGTAAGTCCACTCCCCAGTACCCACTCTATGTATTTGTCGTCACAGAAAAAGGCCCTCGCCTGCTCCCGCAGGTGGAGCTTAAGCTGGCTCTCAGCAACAACCGCAGCCGGAATTACCTAAACAATCTCGCATTTACCGAACTCAAAAAATACCTGCCCGATGCCGCTGTGAATGAATTGCAAAAACTCTATGAAAAACACGAGTCACTCGTAAATCAACAATCACTCATCAAACCGTAACCGGCCTACTTCAGATTTTTTTTACGATTCATTTTCATGTTGCGCTGGATCTATCAATTGTATCGGTGGACTACCGCAGCAAAATTCTGGTTCGCGCGACGCATCCTACCTGCTGGTTGGGGCATAGGCATCGCATCGGTGATCGCCGCGACGATGCTCATGGGCAGTCCGATCACGCCTCTCTATCAGATGTTCGCGCTACTTTTCGGTCTACATGCCGTGGCACTGGTATGGGTGTGGTCACGCCGTGCTCGGCTCCACGCAGTGCGCGACTTACCTACTCACGCGGCTGTCGGGCAATGCCTGCGCTACTCCGTCACCATTCATAATCAAGCTGCTTCCCTGCGGCACTGGAGCCTACAGGAAACCCCTGCCGATCCTCGCCCCTCCTGGCAAACCTTTTTCCATTCGCGCGAACCAGGTGAGGCGTTACGCAATCGTTTCGACCGCTTTTTCGCCTTCAATCGATGGCAATGGTTGTTAGAAAAAGGCACCTTGTTTGCTGGTGGAGATAGCGGCAACGCGCCACTCTGCGAACGAGGTTCCAGTTGCCGTGTCACGATCACACTCACGCCACGGAAGCGTGGCTGCATCGTATTGGATGACATGCGCGTCCTGTTGCCGGATCCGTTTCGCTTTTTCCAACGAGCACGCAAGGTGTTCGCCGAAGAAGTACATCTCCCCGTGCTCCCACGCCGCTACCGCCTACCGCTCCTTCATTTGCCAGGCTCCTCGCAATACCATGCCGGCGATGATGTGGCATCTCGCCAAAAAGGCAGTAGCGGTGAATTCACATCGCTGCGCGAATACCGCATCGGCGACCCGCCACGCATGATTCACTGGAAATCCTGGGCCAAAATGGGTCGACCGATTGTCAAAGAAGTAGAAGACGTGGTTTTTCCCCGCTACGCCCTTGTACTCGATACCTTCGCCGCTGGATCGGAAACGGAATTTGAGGAAGCTGTATCGGTAGCTGCCTCTTTCGTGGCCGAGATCGACACCGAGGAAGTGATGCTCGATCTGATGTTTCTCGGTGATCGAGAGCACGTCATCACCGCAGGTCGCGGTCTCGCGGATTCGATGAAATTGTTAGAAGCGCTCGCAGCTGTCGACGTATCACCGACGGAAAATTTCGAGAGGCTCAGTCGCCTCATGGCAAGGCACACATCCGATCTCAGTGCCTGCATCTGCATTTTCACTGGATGGTCGGAATCGCGCGCCGCCTTTCTGCGCGCGCTGGACGCGGTTGGTCTCACCACTGTAGCGATGGCCATTGTCACCGATGCCAATCCCCTACCCGGACGAATCCATTCCTTGCGCCCATCACACGTGCAGGAAGACCTGATGCGCTGGCGGTAGCTCCGACTCCTAAAGAACGAACTTTTTCTGTTCAGTCCAACCTTGCGATGCGCAGATGCGGCTCACCGCTCAGACACCGTAGCGATGTCTCAGTCGCTACCGGAAAAATACGACGTCAAAATCATAACAATCGTAAATTTACCCACACTCAGCGTGCTGACAAAACAATCTTCTCACAAGCGATCCAGATCGTTTCCCGTATCCGGCTCTTCATCCCAGGGCAACGCCTCTAGCATTTTTTTGTAGAGTGTTTCATCGAAGCCGCGACTCTGCCGTAGCATTTCATCCAGTTCTTCGCCGAGGCAGTCAGCAATCTCCTCCCGCGATTGCTCATCGCTCTGCCCCAGCATTCGCAGCCGATCATACGTCGTCTTGACATAGGGTGTCTGCGGCGATCGCAGTTGCTCGTCCACCGCTTGCAGCAGACCCTTGAGAATATCTGACATGAAAATTGTTGCGCGGCATCATCGCGCTCAAGCGAGCGCGAGCTGCGGATTGTTCGCAAGACGCTGGCTCAAATTTTCCCAGCCACCGTCCTGTTGCATGTTAAAAACGTGAAGATACAGCGCGACGATTTTCGGCTCGTTGTCCTGCAAAAGTTTTTCAATGCCGACATCCAGTCGGGTTTCGTCCAGCGCCTTGGGCAGGTCGCCGTGAATGGAGCCTTTGCCATCGTGCAATATGCCCAAGGCATCACAGAAGGTGCCAAGCATCGCCTGATGCCCCGCCATGAACCAGGCTTGGAGCAAGTGCTCGCCCAGCGTATCGGAAGCCCGCAGTTGCAAAGTTTGCAGAATCCACTTGTACTGATCCGCCATCGATTTCTTCGCAACGAAGACAGGACGAAGTTTACGGGCGTTGGCCAATGTGGCGACACAGTGTTTGTAAACATTTTTGTCGTTCGAGCGGAACCAGTCCAGCATTTGGGTTACGATCGAGGAGTCAATGGCTTTATAAATTTCGTGAGGCTTCATAAATAGGTTTGCTGAGGTGTTTTTGGCAAAATTTCAGGATTATGCAAGCGGCAAGATGACGGAATACTCCGGCAGGCGCTGGCGGCAGAAATGCTAGGACAAGCGCAGGGTGGTGTTGCGGTATACGCCAGCGTGCACTTCGCAAGGGTTGGACGTCGTATTTTCGATCGCGACCTTGCCCTCCACTACCACGCCCTCGGCAAAACGCACGGGGCCTTTGATTTCCAGACGATCACAGCCGATGAGGGAAGGCATGCCAATGCCCTCAATAGCGTCCACCAATTTGTAGCCATCATCCATCACCACATCGGGCGGCACACCATTACGTTCGGCGCGCAGCATCACGCGGCCGTCCTGGCCGATCTCGTAGGCATCGGATCGCAGGCTGAAAAGGTCCGCGCTGGTCTTGACCGGCGCGAATCGACTGCGCGGCACCTCGATGGCCGCCGCTCCCGCGAAGCACTCGATCGCGGCACCCATTGCGACTTCGAGTTGGATCACCAGTGTGGAGTTTTTATCGCGCGGATCCACCGTCTTGCGATTCACGATCATAGGCAGCGGCAAGACGCCATCGCACTGCGCCAACAAATCGCGCAGCGCATCGAGACGCAGCCAGAGATTATTCGTGTTAAAATACTGATGTTTTTCGATGTTTTGAAATTCCTCCAAATCGGCTACAGGACACTGCGCCACTTCGCGCAGCAGGAGTTGCCCATCCGCCTTGCGCACCGCGAGGTGGCCGCCCTTGCGATCGGCGCTGGTGCGTCGCGTCACTTCCATCAGAAACGGCGCGCCGCTCTGGGCGAAATACTCTAACAGGGCCGGCTCCATTACCGCGCCCAGATTGTCAGAGTTCGAGACAAAGGCATACTTCACCCCTGCGGCGAGCAGGCGCTCCAGCCAGCCACTGCCCACCAGTGCCGGATACAAATCTCCGTGACCAGGCGGGCACCATTCCAGCTCCGGGTCCTGCGGCCAAGAAACGGGAGCCAGCGTGGCAGCATCCAGCTTCGGCACCTGATTCTGCATCAGCTCCACTTCCGACGCATCCGCAAAACCCTGCGCGCGATAGCGCTGCAGGTGTGTCAGAGTGTCATCGCTGGTGTTGAAGCTATTCATCAGCAGCAAGCGCACCTTTTCCCCACTGACCTCGCGTAGGTGCTGGATTTGGCTCACCATGATGTCGAGAAAGTTCGCGCCATCTCGCACGGCAAGAAGGCTCTTCGCCGCTTGCAAACCCATGCTGGTGCCGAGCCCGCCATTGAGTTTGATCACCACCACTTGGCCCAACAGAGAAGGCGCGGGCTCAGCGGCCGTCGCGGAAATCCGCCCCCAATCCGGCAATCCCTGCGTTGGAGCGATCGCGGCCTCTTCGATCAGGCCAGACTCCTGCCGCACCAGCGCGCCGAAGTTCCGACGAAACGCTTCGATCGCAGCATGCGATACCGCCGCCGCCTTCATTTTTGCTTCCACAGGAGAAAAATCACTCATGACGGCGCCACGCTAGCAGCATCCCTCGGCAAATGCCAATTGAATTGAAAAAATCAGGGCACCCCATCCTCCAGCGTTTTCTGAAACCAATCGCGCAGCACCTTTCTCTCCGGCAAATCGCGCAACACCCAGGCATCGGTATGATGATCGAATGGCAGCGCGAGAAAGGTATGATTTCCGTCTGGATCAACAGCCTCAAGATATGCCTTCGTGGCATCGATGCTCCTTTCCTGACTGATGAACTGCGGACGATTGCCCAAGCGTTTCAGCCGGACAAGCGCAGACGCCCGGTCACTCTCCGGGTATCCCCATGACCTCACGCCGTCATAGTGACTGTGACAAACAAAGCCACGCCACAGTGCTGCGATTTCATCATTGTGCAGGCCGATGTAATGGCAAGCGATGGCACCGCGGGAAAAGCCCGCAAGATAGACCTTCGACGCATCTCCCCCGAACTCCTCGCAGGTGCGTTTGACGGTGTCCTGACAATACCCGACCGTCGCAGGCACATCGCCCCACCACTGCGTGGCATTTCTTTGATTCTTCCCATCGACAAAAGGCAGGCAGAGCCAAATGACACCCTTGCCCCCGGAAATGCCATAGCCGAGATGACATCCCTCGACCGTGCCCGGGTAATCTTTCCACTGATTGCCCGCATACTCCACCATCACAGGATACTTTTTCCCCTTCACCCAATCGGTGGGCAAATACAGAATATGATGCACCTCCGTGTCTTGATAGTTCGGATGATACTGCCTCACCCGCTTGCCCGCGGCAGGCGCATCATGCGTCACCCCCGGCATCACCAAATCCGCAGGCACCTCCGCCGCCCACAACCCCGCAGACCATCCTAAGGCAAGCATCATGCTCATGACTCGTTTCATCATCCTTTGACTATAGCAGGAATCAACTCCTGCACCACTGCAAAAGGCGGCCATCGCAACCATCAGGCATCGCTTGATCGCTCACTTGCTAACCCATTTGTTTATGAAACACGTGAGCGAGTAGAAAAGTGATCGCAGCGAAAGCCACGAAAAAGACCGTCAATCCCCACAGGGCGAAATGACTGCGGTACTCGGCCAGCGCCGGTTTTCCGTGCGGGTAGAGGATCTCGATGGTTTCGCCCACCACAAAGGGAGCGGGGTAACTGGCGATCGAGGATGTAACCTTGTACTTTTTGCCCGATTCATCTTTGAAGGAAAATACCGGTCGGAACAAGGGCTTAAACCCATCAGAAACCTTGATGAGCTTGGTGACTTTCGCATGACCACGAACTGACGTAGTGAGATGACGAAGCGTGCGATAGCCACAGATCGCCGCCAACAGCCCACATACGAATGTCACGCCTTGTAAAATCAGGATAATCGTGATTGGTGCTGGCGAACTCATTGTGTGCGATGATCTAACAAATAATATGGATTACCTTCAGGAAACAAATTTGTAAAAAGTAACAGACTAAACATCACATTCCCTCCTCACCGCTGCCCCCACGCATCCCACAGCAGTTTGATCGTCATCCCAAACACCACGGTGAGAAACACCGGGCGGATGAGGGTGGAGCCGCGGTGGATGACGAGACCGGAGCCGATGCGTGCGCCGAACAATTGGCCGCCTATCATCGCCAGCGCCGCTGTGAATTGTACCTGCCCGGCGAAAAGAAAAAACCCGAGCGCGCCGAGGTTGCTCGCGAGATTCACCGCCTTGGTGTAGCCGGTCGCGTCGCGCAGCTCCATACCTAACAAAGCAACCAGCACGAGCATCCAAAACGAACCGCAGCCGGGCCCGAAAAAACCATCGTAGGCCCCGAGTATCACGCCGAACACCAATGCAAAGGCCAGATGCTCCATACGTCTGATACCCGCCTTCAGACCGAATGTGCGATTCATCGCCGTATAGATCGCCACCGCGCCTAACAACCACGGAATAAGCAAGCGCAGCAGATCTTTCGAAACCATCGTCACCGCCCAGGCCCCCATCGCACTGGCCAGAAAGGAAGCCAGCACCGCCCAGCCCAGCGCGGGCGTCTGCATCAGCCCGGCTTTGTAAAATCGCCACACCGCCAGTGAAGTGCCACAGGCGGATTGCAGTTTGTTCGTTCCCAGTGCCACATGCGCGGGCACACCCACGGCCAACAGCGCCGGCAAGGTGATCAAGCCGCCGCCTCCCGCGATCGAGTCGATCAAGCCTCCCGCGAATCCCGCGAAAAACAACAAGGCATAGGAAAGCTCGGACACCACCGCCACGGTGCCAAGCGCACTCGTGTATGACAAGCAGGAATCCTCCTATCGCTTCGCTGCGGAAATGTCTGATTCCCCCTTTCATTACAAGCATCGCACCGCATTCCCTCGCGCCGACAGAAGCCTAACACCAGTCACCGCCTCGGTTTCAGGCTTGCCGTGATAGCAGGGCAGCAGTACAGTGCCGCGCGTGACATCTACCCCTTATGGAATCGGACTCGCAGGCTGCGGAACTGTGGGCACTGGCGTGATCCGAGCGCTGCAACGCAATGGCGCTCTGATCCGACAACGCAGCGGCACGGATATGGATCTGGAGGTCGTGCGCATCCTCGTGCGCGATCTCAGCAAATCTCGCCATGAAACGGTCTCGCCCGACTTGCTCACCACGGACTGGCAATCGATGGTCGATGACCCTGCGGTGCACATCGTCGTGGAGCTCATCGGCGGCACCGGCCTGGCCTATGATATCGTCGCCCGCGCGCTCACCCTGGGAAAACCTGTGGTCACGGGCAATAAAGCACTACTTGCCGAGCGTGGACCAGAACTTTTCGCTCTGTCGAAACAACACAACACGCCCATCCATTTTGAGGCCGCAGTTGCTGGCGGGATTCCCATCATCAAAACGGTGCAGGAGGCATTCATCGGCAATCGCATCAAGACGATGTGCGGTATCATCAACGGCACCAGCAATTACATTTTACAACGCATGGCAGAGGCGCAGCTCGACTTCGCCACCGCTCTACAGGAGGCCCAGGCACTGGGTTATGCCGAGTCCGATCCCACGCTCGACGTCAATGGCTGGGACGCAGCGCACAAGGCGATTCTGTTAGCCACGCTAGCCTACGGTTTTCCCATTTCACCGCGCGACATGCACGTTGTAGGCATCGAGCAAGTTAAACCAATCGACATCGATTTCGCCAAGCAGCTCGGCTACGTTGTGAAGCTCTTGGCCGTGATCCGCGAGCACGATGATGACGCGATCGAACTGCGCTTACAGCCCTCCTTTGTCAGCAAGAGCCACATTTTGGCTTCTGTCAACGGCGTGTTCAATGCCGTGGCAGTGCACGGTGACGGAGTCGGCGAATCATTGTTCTACGGTCGCGGCGCAGGTGAGGCCCCCACCGCTTCCGCTGTTGTGGCGGACCTGGTAGAAGCCGCGCGCTCACTCGCCCATGAACTCCCGCACCGCGGCTTCCTGCCCTGGGGCACAGTGGGCCGATTGCGTTCGATCGAGGAAACGAGCACGGCGTATTATGTGCGTTTCGATGTCACCGATCGCCCAGGCGTGGTGGCCGAAATCGCCACCGTACTCGCGCAACATCGCATCGGCATCAGCGGCACGCACTCCCCCGTGAACCCAGAAAATCCCGATGCCGCTTTTGTCGATATGGTCTTCCTGTTGCACAGTTGCCCCTTCGGACTTCTCCAACGAGCCCTTGAGGAAATCGCCCGTCTCGACTGCGTTAATTCCGCCCCCGTCGTTTTCCGAATCGAACAGATCTGAACAGAATCTCCGCAATCTTCCCAGAGGATACCGACAGACCGGATCAATTCTCTCTCCCATACTCATTCACAAAAGGACGTGATGCGTGTCATTTTATGATGATTTATTACTTGCCGATTTTATAAGAATATTCTTATATCGTCAGCGTGAGCATTCGTGTACGCCTTAAAGATGTAGCAGAAAAAGCGGGAGTCGCCGTGAACACCGCGTCAACCATTCTCAATAAACGCCCGAATTCATGGGCGTCCAAGGAAACGGAAGCTCGTGTCTTTGCGGTTGCCGCAGAACTGGGCTATCGACCGAACAAAACAGCACGCGCCCTGCGTTCTGGTCGGTTCCACACCATTGGTTTGATCATCCAGGACGTCACCAATCCGTTTTTCTGCACCATTGCCGATGAATTGGAAGCCGCCGTAGAGGAGAGAGGTTACGATCTGTTGGTCGAAAGCTGCCGCTCGTCGCTCCCGAGGGAAAAGCATCTGCTCGCCGAGCTGGATGATCTCGAAGTGGATGGCACCGTATTTTGGCTGAGCAATAATGAAACATACCGTAGCGACCTGACCGCCATGTATGAGAAAAAAATGCCAGTAGTCGCACTTGGAAACGGCGTGCCCGACCAAGCGCTGCCCACTGACGCCGTGTTTAGCGATTTCACCCAAGGCCTCAAGGATGCCGTGAACGATCTGGTCGCCCGTGGTCACAAGCGTTTTGCCTTCCTTAGCGCTCATGCCGAAGGTACTTATGATGGTTCACGCTCGCTCTTGTTCCAGCAAATGCTTGCCGCCTCCGGGATTCCTGCCTCCTCCGTCCATTTGCTGCAAACCGGTCACCGCATCGATCAGGCCTTCGTCACGTTCCAGCAATTCCTCGCGTCATGCGGCGAAAACCGCCCCACGGCTGTCGTCGCGATGAACGATATCGCCGCGGTCGCCTGCATGCGCGCTGCCGTGGAAGCCGGTCTATCCATCCCGTGCGATCTCTCGATTGTCGGTGTCGATGACATTCCACTCTGCGCCTACCTGCCCACCACGCTGAGTTCCATCCGCCAGCGCTACAGAAAAATCACCCAAGAAGCCGCCGATCTGCTGATCCGTCGCATCGAGCATCCTGATGCCGAGGATCTCGCGCAACCGCGCCAGGTGATCTTTCCCACCATCTACACGCCGCGCGAGAGTGTGGGCTTCGTCTGAGCGTGGGAAATTTCTCATTTTGCGGTTGCACAGCGCGGCGGGTTTGCGCTAAGTTTCCCCCCGCATCCGCACGATGCCGCTGTAGCTCAGGGGTAGAGCAATTCATTCGTAATGAATAGGTCGTCGGTTCAATTCCGACCAGCGGCTCCATTGTCCACTAGGACGAGAGCATTTGATTATTGAAAAATCAGCGGATTACGAGCAAGGTGCTTGGATGAAACACATACTGTCTATCCTCTGCGCTTTCGTATCTTTCGCCGCTGCCATCGAACACGTTCGCCTCGCTCCCGATGGCAACGGTTTCCAAAGACATCCCTCCGCCGCGCGCTATGTGCCTTGGGGGCACAATTACAGCTCCGTCGATGTCCTCGAACGCATGGCAAAGGACCCCGCGCGCATCCAGCGCGAGTTCGCCGAGATGAAAGCCGCCGGCACGACCGTGGTGCGCATTCATCCGGAAATGCCGCGCTTGATGACCGGCCCCGAGACGATGAACCCCACGGCGCTCGATCACCTCAAGGCCCTCTTGCTAGTGGCGGAAAAAGTCGGCATCCACGTGCAAATCACCGGGCTGGCCTGCTACAAGATCAAGGATCGCATGGCGTGGTATGATGCTCTGAACGAGCAGGAACGCTGGAAGACGCAGGCATTTTTCTGGGCAAACATCGCCCGTAGCTGCGCCCATAGCCCCGCCGTGTTCGCCTATGATCTGGTGAATGAACCCTCCGCCGCAGGCACCCCAAAAGAAGGCTGGTATATGGGAAAAATGGGCGATGTCGAGTTTTGCCAGCGCCTCACCCTCGAACCCGGAACCCGTAGCCACGATGACATCATGAGCGAGTGGACCAAACGAATGGTCGCCGCCATCCGCGAGCACGACCGACAGCATCTCATCACCTTAGGCATGCTGCCCTTTCCCGGAGCCTATCAAAAAGCCGCCGGGCATCTCGACTTCGTCTCGCCGCATCTCTATCCGAAAACGGGCAAGGTCGAGGAAGAACTTGCTCTGCTGAAACGGTTCGCCTGGGGCAAGCCCATCGTTATCGGTGAGACATTCCCGCTGAGCTGCGGCGCCGACGATCTGCGGCAATTTCTTTTGCGCAGCCGCGTCACCGCGCACGGCTGGATGGGCCACTGGCCGGATGAATCCCCTGCCGCTCTGACGGCAATGAGAGAAGCGGGCAAGGCGACTATCCACAGCGCCATCTGGCTTTCGTGGGTGGAGTTGTTCCGAGAAATTGGCCCAGAAATGACGGCCGTGCGCTGACTGCGGATCAGTGGCTTTTCTGTGAGAAAGTTCCGGGCGTGAGGTCGCGCCGCTCGCGGGAACGGGGCGAAAACACGATGGGAATGCCCGGTGCGGGATGCGATTCGCGCATCTGATTACGCAGATACTGTCCGTAACTCTGACTCAAGAGTTTTTTGTCGTTCACGAACAAAATATACGTCGGCACCGGAATGAGCTCGCTGGTCTTGTCCAAGGCCACCGTGCCGTAGTAGAGCTTCATGCGGCGTTTCAGCTTCGAATCGATGGGCGGCGGATTTTTCTCGATCGCTTTTTGCAAGATACGATTGAGCACGCCGGTGGTCGGATGTTTCTGCGATTGATTGCGGATCTTGATCACCTCTTTGAGAATCATGTCCACGGAATCATTTTCTTTTGCCGAGACAATCGCAAACGGCGCGTAGTCGAGGAAAAACAACTCGCGTTTGACGTGCTCGGTCGCTTCCTCGATGCGCGCTTTTTTCTTCGCGCCAGGGTGGTAGAGATCGAACTTATTTAGCACGATCAGGCACGGTTTGTTTTCCTCCAAGATCAACTGAGCGATTTTGCGATCCTGCGCGGTGATACCGGAGGCGAGGTCGATCACCAGCAAGGTCAAGTCGGCGCGGCGTATCGCTTTTTCCGTGCGCATCGCCGAGAAGACTTCCACCGAGGTGTCACGTTTCGCCCGCGGCCGCAGCCCGGCGGTGTCGATCAAGGTGAAATGTTCGTTCTTAAATTTGCAGGGAAGGTCCACCGCATCGCGGGTGGTGCCGGCGATGTCGGACACGATGGTGCGCTGGTCCTGCAGGATCGCATTTGCCAGCGAGGACTTTCCAGCATTCGGCTTGCCCACGATGGCAATGCGGATGCCGTCGGGCTGGCGCATCTCCGGCGTTTCGCCCTCGGCGGGAGAAAGCGGTTCCAGCACGGCATCGATCGCATCAACCAGCTCGCCGAAGTTCCGACCGTGCTCCGCGGAAACCGCGATGCCATTTCCCAGGCCGAGCTTGGTGAATTCAGAAAAAGCGGCTTCGTGCTTGTCGTGGTCCACCTTATTCATCACCAGCAGCACTTGAGCTTGGGCCTTGCGCAGCTTCTGGCTCAGCGCGGCATCGATGGCAGTCATGCCATCATGAGCATCCACCACGAATAAAATCAGATCCGCTGTGGCAATGGCGATGTCCACCTCGAAGGCTACCTGCTCGGCGAAGCCGTCATCCAACGTGGCGCCGATGCCGCCGGTATCGACGATCTCGCACGGAAACTTCATCACCTTGCCCGGGGCGGAGAGGCGATCCCGCGTGATTCCCGCTTGGTCGTGTACGATAGCAATTTTTCGTCCGACAAGACGATTGAACAGAGCCGATTTCCCCACATTTGGGCGACCAACGATAGCAACAGTGGGCATGCGGAGAATACTGCCTCAACCGATGTCAATCACCAAGTCTAAAAAAAATGCGATTTTCCTGTCGCAAAACGTGCTGGAAAACCAGTTTGCATTCATTAGAATCGATTCATGCCGCCCAGAGAGAACACCATCGCCCTACTCCGCGCCTACTACGATCACTTCAATGCGGGCGATACCGATGCCATGCTGGCCCTGATGGCAGAGGATGTCATTCACGACATCAATCAGTCCGGTTGCGAAACGGGCATCGAGGCGTTTCGTGAATTTTTCGTGCGCATGAACCGCTGCTATCGCGAATCAGTCACAGACTTGCAACTCTTCGCCAGCGACGACGGTATGCGGGCGGCCGCCGAATTGATTGTGCATGGGACCTATCTCGCCACCGATGACGGACTGCCAGAAGCACAAGGCCAAACCTATCAACTTCCCGCTGGAGCGTTTTTTACGATTCACAACCATCAAATCAAACGCATTACGATGTATTACAATCTCCCACTTTGGCTCAATCAAGTGCTTTCCTAACATATGAAAATCATTACTCTTCTTTTTCTTCTGACCCTCTCATTCGTTCGTGCACAAGAAGCACCACTCAACATTGTCTACATCATCTCGGATGACCAAGCATGGACGGACTATTCATTCATGGGGCATGCGCAGGTAAAAACGCCGCACCTCGATCAACTGGCCAAAGAATCGCTCTTGTTCAAACGCGGCTACGTGCCCTCCAGCCTCTGCTGCCCTAGCCTTGCCACCATCCTCACGGGAAAGTATCCGCATCAGCACAAGATCACTTCAAACGATCCGCCTCAACTGAAAGGAAAAGCACCTGCCGCCTCGCGCACTTCTCCCGCCTTTGCCCGCGGTCGCGAGCGCATGAACCAATTCATGGATGCACAGCGCACGCTACCGCGCATTCTCGGTGAGCAGGGCTACCTGACGCTGCAAACAGGAAAATGGTGGCAAGGACCCTACACCCGCGGAGGCTTCACCCATGGCATGACCAAGGGCTCGCGCCACGGCGATGAGGGACTCGATATCGGACGTAAGACGATGAAGCCCATCGATGATTTTCTTGATCTCTCCCTGAAGGAAAAGAAGCCGTTTTTCGTCTGGTATGCACCGCTATTGCCCCATGATCCCCATACACCACCGCAGCGTTTGTTAGATAAATACCAAAAACTCACGCCTTCCATCCACCAAGCCCGCTACTGGGCGATGATCGAGTGGTTTGATGAAACGATTGGCCAACTGCGGCAAAGCCTGAAGGAGCGCAATCTCGCCGACAACACGCTCATCGTTTACGTCACGGACAACGGCTGGATCCAAAATCTCAACGGACCCAAGTATGCCGAAAAATCAAAACAATCTCCTTACGATGGCGGCCTGCGCACACCCATCATGTTCCACTTACCGAAAAAAATCAAAGCGCTGGATGCGCCCCAACTAGCCAGCTCCATCGATATCCTGCCAACCGTGCTATCGCTCGCCAAGATTCCCGCACCGAAGGATCTTCCGGGGATCGACGTCAGCGATGAGGCCGCCCGCAGCAAGCGCGACCACCTCACGGGTGCCTGCTTCACGCACAATGCCGTCGATCTCGATGTTCCTGCATCCAGCCTTCGCTGGCGCTGGGTCGTGCAGGGTGATTGGAAACTGATTGTGCCTGCTGCTTTGGAAAAAACCAGTAAGCCCGAGCTCTATCACATCACGAAAGATATCACCGAGGAAACAAATCTCGCCGATCAAGAACCCGAGCGTGTAAAGACACTGACCACGATCCTAGACACGTGGTGGAAACCATGAGGAGCATTTTTGTTTGCCCACTCCCTCTCTTTGAGCTTGCCTCAGGCGTGGCGAAAAAGCACGCTCGCACCGCCCTGCCATGTCCGATCTCACACTAGCCACCCACGCCGCTCTCGAAGCCGGAAAACTGCTGCGCGAAAAGTTCGGCCAACTCGCCGTGGTCGATGAAGCCACCCACCACGACATCAAGCTCCAACTCGATAAAACATCCCAGGATCTGATCACCAAGATTCTCCTCGAGGCTTGTCCTGAAGATGCGCTCTACGGCGAAGAAGGCATTGCGGGCAATCAGGCATCGGCCCGCCAATGGATCGTTGATCCTATCGACGGCACAGTGAATTTTTTTTACGGCATCCCGCACTTCTGCGTCTCGATCGCCCTGCGGATCAAAGGCGAAATCGTCGTCGGCGTGATTCATGATCCCATGGTGCAGGAAACGTGGACCGTGGAAAAAGGCGGCCCCGCGTTGCATAACGGCGCGCCCATCTCCGTTTCGAAACGCGACACGCTGGAGGAGTCGATCCTCTTCGTCGGTTGCGGCAAGGATGGCGATGCCCTGCGCACTGGCATGGACCGCTTTGCCAAGGCCTCCGTCCGCGCGCGCAAGATGCGAATGATGGGGTCTGCCGCACTGGGCATGGCCTACATCGCATCGGGCCGGCTCGATGCCTATGTGGAATCGAAAATTTCTCTCTGGGACATCGCTGCTGGTCAATTACTGGTCGAAACCGCCGGCGGCAAGGTATCGCTGACTCCGTCCCCGCAAAGTCCGGACGCCTATGCCATCGTCGCCACCAATGGTCTCATTCCTATCGAAGAAATTCTCTAACACATTCCTATTATGTCATCTCATCCAGTCATCGTCGGAGGCACCATCGCCATCGATAACGTCATTACGCCACAAGCCGAAGCCAAGGAATTACTCGGCGGCTCGGCCTCTTATGCAGCGCTCGCAGCGGCCTATTTCACCAAGCCTGTGCATCTGGTCGGCATTATCGGCCACGACTACCCACAGCATCATCTCGATATGCTAGCCGCAAACGGAGTGACTCTCGACGGCGTAGAGCGCTCCCCCGGCGAATCGTTCACTTGGACCGGCGAATACCATGCCAACATGAACGATCGCACCACACACCGCGTGGGACTCAACGTGTTAGAAAACTGGCAGGTAAAAGTGCCAACCGAAATATCTACTACGTCCATAGTAGTTCTTGCTAATATGTCGCCAGACAATCAATTGCAAATGCTCGCTGGCTGCACTGGCTCACCGCGATTCGTGATCGCCGATACCATGGATCTCTGGATCAACATCGCCAACGAGCGGTTGCACGATGTGTTAGGCGAGCTTGATCTGTTTGTGATCAACGAAGGCGAAGCGCGCGAATTCACCGGGACCTCGAATCTGATTTTGGCAGGGCAGCGTTTGCTGGAAAAAGGTCCACGCTTCGTAATCATTAAGCTAGGCGAATTCGGTGCCATGCTTTTCACCGGTGAGGCGAAAGACTGGCAGGTCAGCCCACAGACATTCTTCCGCTCCGCCGCCTTTCCTTTACACGAAGTAGCAGATCCCACCGGTGCCGGCGATACCTTCCTAGGCGCCCTCGCCGGCTATCTCGCATCGCTCGGCAAGACCTCCTTCACCTTCGAAGACATCCGCCAGGCCGTCATCAAGGGCTCGATCCTCGCGTCGTTTACCTGCGAGGAATTTTCGACGCGCAAACTGCAAGCGATCAGCCCCGCGGAAATTCAAGAACGCGAGGATCTCTTCAAAATTCTCACCGCCTGGTAAATCAGTCGCTGCCTCAGGCAATCTCAAAGCGCAGAAGCGGCGGCGAGGTCGAGATGGAAGTGGGCGCTAGGATGATCCTGAAGGAAACTCGCGCTCACCTGATCGGTAACTGGATCGCGCAAGGCTTTTCTCACAATCTCCGCCTTGCCCTCGCCAAACGCCATCAGGGAAATCTTGCGTGCGGAGAGGATGGTGCCGCATCCCATGGTAATCGCATGCGTAGGCACATGCTCTAAACCGCCAAAGGCAGGCGCGGCATCTTGGCGCGTGATTTCATCGAGATGGACACGCCGCGTGATGCTATCGATCGGGGAACCAGGCTCATTGAAACCAATGTGCCCGGTGCGACCGATGCCGAGAATCTGATAGTCGATCCCACCAGCGGCACGAATGGCTTCTTCATAAGCGATGCAGTGGGCTACAAGATCGCCTGCGGCAACGCGCGAACTGGGCAAGTGAATGCTCGCGGCAGGAATGTCGATGTGATCGAAAAAATTTCGGTGCATGAAATTCCAGTAGGTTTCCGGATGCGTTGATTCCAGACCGAGATATTCATCGAGATTGAAAGTGATCACCTGCCGAAATGACAGATTCTCTTCGCGGTGGAGTCGCACCAATTCTTGATACAGCGGAATGGGCGTAGCACCAGTGGCCAAGCCCAAGACCGCATGGGCTTGGTTGCGGATCAATGTCGCTATCTCGCGCGCCACGCAGCGCACCGCGACCTCGCGGCTTGAATGAATATGGAGTTGGATGCTCATAGGCGAATGCCGCGCAGAGTGGCTTTTTTGTGGCAAAGATCAAGACAGATTTACGAGATCAAACAGGAATGGACCTATGAATGGTTCGCGGAGAGTTTCCTTGGTTTCGGTCACAGAAACTCGCCCACGGCGCAATCCTTGGTTGGCAGCACATCCGCAGTGTGATTCCGCTAGAGAAAGAGCGAGATGCGATTCATCTGATTTTTCGAAAACCATCTCCTTGCGCGCGTTACTTCATCGCACAAGCACAGCGCCACTCAGGCTGTTTGCAAGGATCGCAGACCTTGGTGTTGAAGTGGAGGCGGGCGATGATTGTTTTGGCATCTGCTCTCTCCTTATACTGAAGAATCATCCATTGCCCCGCAGGCGGCGCGGAGATCACAAACCCTGTATCGGATTTACCCACCGCGAGCTTTTCGGGAGCCTCGCGCGTGCCGGCCGTGGCAGTGATTTCTTGTGCGGCGATGACGACGG
This sequence comes from Akkermansia muciniphila, assembly GCA_945888515.1. Lineage (GTDB taxonomy): Bacteria > Verrucomicrobiota > Verrucomicrobiia > Verrucomicrobiales > Akkermansiaceae > UBA956. The sequence continues at coordinate 170,724 of CAMDAD010000003.1, forward strand.
GCTTCATGTCCTTGTCGAGCAGGGCAATGTGGAGTTTACCGTCTTTTTCTGTGACTTCTCCGTGCATGGTTTCATTCGTGCTCAGTTCGACAATACGACCTTTGTTCGGGCCGAGCTCGATGCCTCCGTGTCCGAAGGCAACGCCAGCGGTGAGGACGAGTAGGATGGTTGTTAGTTTCGTTTTCATATGGCTTATAGTTTGGTGATTACTGTTTATTTTTATTGAGCAGCTGGAGCATCCAGATGCAAAGCTTTTTCTGCCGCTTTTCTCCCGATGAGAAAAAAGACTGCAGGGGTAACGACAAGGTCGAGAAGGGTCGAGGATAGGAGGCCGCCGACGATGGCCACAGCGACTGGGTGAAGAATTTCCTTGCCGGGATCACTCGGCGCGAGCACCAGGGGGATGAGCGCGATGCCAGCAGAGAGCGCCGTCATCAGAACGGGAACGAGCCGCTCCAGGGTGCCGCGAGTGATGAGCTGAATTCCGAACACCTCACCCTCGTGTCGCATCAGATGAAGGTAGTGCGAGATCATCATAATGCCATTGCGCGCGGCGACTCCGCCCACGGCGATGAAGCCGACGAGAGTGGCGACGCTGATGTTATCAACAACGCGCCAAGTGAATGCGAGCGCTCCGGCCAGTGCGAGTGGAAGATTGAGCATCACCTGAAGGGAAAGGGAAATGCTACGGAAGTAACTTGTGAGCAGGACAGCAATGACGATAGCGACAATGACAAAAAGGATGAGGATGCGTTTGGACGCCTGCTGTCGCGCTAAGTATTCGCCTTCAAAGCGGAGGGTATAGCCGTGAGGTAGATTGACTTGATCTGCCACGACCCGTTGCCAGTTTTTTACGAGTGACTCAAGATCGCGTTCACTGGTATTGGCACCGATGACGATTCGCCGTTGGCCGTTTTCACGGTTGATGACATTGGGGCCATTGACCTCGTGGACATCGGCGACAAGGGAAAGCGGGATGTGACGGCCGTCGGGTGTTTGGATGAGGAGTTCACTCATTTTTTCCGGCCAAGTGCGCCAAGTTTCAGGAAGGCGCATGACAAGGTCAACGGTGACTTCCCCTTCGCGAAGTTCGCCAAGTATCGTGCCGCCTAACAATCGAGAGACTTGACGATTGATCTCTCCGGCAGCGAGACCCTCGACGCGGGCGCGGCTGCGATTGACTTCGATGCGGATTTGCGGGATGGGCACTTGGGCCTCTAGGTTGACATCGGTGAGGCCAGCAATCGATTGCCCAGCCTCTTTGACCTGCGCGCCGAGACTGCGCAACATTTCCAGATCGGGGCCGTAGATCTTCACCGCGATTTTGGCAGAGACACCACTGAGCATGTGGCTAAGGCGATGCCCGATGGGTTGGCCGACGTTGACGAAGGTGCCGGGGATGCCTTTGAGTGTTTCGCGGATTTCAGCAAAGACCACTTCGCGGTCGCGACCATCTTGATAAAACTCCACATCAAATTCATTTACGGAAACTGGCATGACGTGGTCATCGCGTTCGGCGCGACCCGCGCGGCGACCGACGGATTTCACTTCAGGAATTTCCAATAAGAGCTCGACCGCTTTTTCGCCGACTTGATTGGATTGTTGTAACGAGCTTCCCGGAGCGCTTGCGAAGGAAATCGTAGCACTACCCTCGTTGAAGGTCGGCAGGAATTCCTTACCCATACCAGGGTAAAGCATGGCGGCACCTATCACGAGAAGAATGACAACTGCAATCACGACAAGAGGCGCGGCAAATGCGGCGCGAAGAAAAGTGGCTTGGGTGAAATTTTTAAGAGCTTTTACAAGAATCCCATCGCGGTGTTCCCGGCCTTCTTTCGGCTTCAATAGAAACGAACAAAGCACAGGGATCACTGTGAGTGACACGACAAAAGACGCGATCATGCTGACGATGGTAGCAATCGCAATCGGTTGGAATAGGCGCCCTTCAAGACCCGCAAGTCCCAGCAGCGGAACAAACACCAAAATGATGAGCACTGTGGCGTAAAGAATGCTGGAACGCACTTCACTGGAAGCGGAGGCGATGACTTCGAGCCGGGGTCGCGGCACTGCGAGAGTCGCGTTTTCTCGAAGTCGTCGGAAGACATTTTCGACATCGACAATGGCGTCATCGACCACCATGCCGATGGCGACGGCAATGCCGCCGAGAGTCATGCTATTGACGCTGACACCAAGCCATTGAAAAGTGAGTAAAGTGATCGCAAAAGAGAGCGGAATCGCGGTAAGAGTGATCAAAGTGGTGCGCAAGTTGAGCAGAAATAGAAATAAGACGATCGTTACCATGATGGCGCCATCACGGATGGCCTCTTTCAGATTCCCGACGGCACTCTCTATGAAATCTCCTTGCCGGAAAAGGATTTCAGCGTCCACGCTGGCGGGGAAACTTGGTCGAAGCTCTGCTAAAGTTTTTTCGATTTCGGCCGTGAGCTTGAGCGTATCGAAGCCCGGCGCCTTATCGATGCTTAGAATGACGCCGAGCGCTTCCTGTGTATCGCCTTTTTCCTTGAGGGCCATGGCCGCATCGCCGCGCATGGTAGCGACACCAAAGGTAACTACTGCGACATCAGAAATGGCGATGATGCGATCGCCGATGCGTTTGATCGGAGTGGCCGCAATGTCGGCGGGATCAACTGTCATGGCGAGATTGCGCACCATGATTTCGCGTGGACCGGATTGAAGGTAGCCGCTCGTGGCATTACCAGCGGAATGAGTCACCGCTGTTTCGAGTTCCTCTAACGAAATATTTTCCGCGCGCATTTTCATCGGATCGGGCTGGACGTGGACTTGTTTCACGCCACCTCCAATGGCGAGAACTTCCGCAACGCCGGGAGTGCTTTGCAATCGGCGGGCAACATTCCACTCAGCGAAGCTTCGCAGATCCATCGGCGCGATGGACTGATCCGATGAACGCAGTCCGACGAGTAGAATTTCGCCCATCAGCGAGGATACGGGTGTCATGCCTGAGCGAGTGTTTTCTGGCAACTTTACCGCTTGGAGTCGTTCTTGTACTTGCTGCCGAGCTTTATAAATGTCCGTGCCCCAAGCGAATTCCACGAAGACGAGAGAGAGTCCGACGTCAGAATTCGAGCGCAGCCGATCGAGGCCGCCGACTCCCAGCAGTGAATTTTCCAAGGGGCGGGTGACAAGCGTTTCGACCTCTTCTGGAGCGAGCCCCGGAGCTTCTGTCAAGATCGTGACCGTGGGTTTGGTCATGTCTGGCAGAACTTCGACGGGAAGCTGTGTCGCAGTGCGCAGTCCAAGAAGCAGAATCAGCAACGCTACAGCGATGACGATTGCTCGGTTCTGGAGCGAAACTCGGATCAGGTGATTGAGCATATTGAGGAAATTGACTAATGACAGCAGTGATCAAGAAGTGAGAGAGTGTTCGAACAAACGATCATACTCCTTCTTGTTTTTTGGGTTTGCGTGTGATGGACATGACGATCAGTAGAAACACGAGAACAGCGCAGGTGATCGAGAGATAGAAAACCATTGCGTTTTCGTTAGAGTGTTTGTGATCCTGATTGGGTCCGTGCTCGGAGGCAGCGATGTCCTCCTCACTCATCTCAGTACCGTCCTCGTTATGAGGGTGGCCGTGGGCGGCATCGAGCGCCTCTTTGAGAGAAGCACTGCCTTTTCCTGCGAAAGATAAAGCGTAGGCTCCCTTCACCACGACTTCATCTCCTGGAAAAAGACCCGAAATGATTTCTACGCGCTCGTCGGTGATTTCCCCTACTCCTACAGGAACGCGAACGAAAGTATGTTCTAGTTCATAGTCTTTGATGAAAACAAAACGATTGGAGCGATCGCCTTGTAGGGCCAGGCGTGGAAGGCTGAGCACGTTTTCGCGCCGGGAGGTGATCAGGGAAACCTCCGCACGCATGCCAGGGCGAAGCGCCATCTGCGGATTCGACAATGGGAAAATGGCATCAACCGTACCGGGAATTTTCTGCTCACTCGTCCCGAGGCGAAGAAACGTAGATGCATGTTCTTTTTCACTTGAAGCGAAAATGTTTACTGTAGCGGAGAGACCATCCTTGAGCAATGTGGCCTGGTGTTGCGGCACACGGGCGACAACCCATACAGTTGTTAGATCGAGAATTTCCATCAGAGGTTGATCGGGTGCGACGGGTGCGCCGAGATGTCCCTCTGATTCTGTAACGAGTCCATCCGCAGGTGCTAGCAGATCGATGATGGGAGGGGGATCGCCTGGTTGACGGCTTTCCATCCGCAGCAAAACATCACCTTTTTTGACAAACTCCCCTTTATGAGCTCGCACTTCGACAATTTTCCCAGAAACGCGACTAGAAAGAACCGAGTGACTGGCACAAGTATGCTCGATTTCGCCGAGAACAGAAACCGTTCGTTCGAATGTTGATTCCTCGACGGCGACTGATTCAATGCCGAGATTTTTCACACCAACAGCATCGAGGACAACGATGTTTTGATTCCGTGTCGGAGTTTGTGCGACGACGGAGAGAGCAAGAAGATAACTAATAACGACAGAGAAATAGTAGTTCATAAGGTCAAAAAATTAGGGTTGTGCGGCGCGCGCGCTTTCGCTGCGGATGCGGGACTGGTGGTAAGAGCTGCGGGCGTCGATACGCGCTAGCGTGAGTTGTCGTTTCTGCGCACGTGCCCGAAAGATAGTGGCCAGCTCTCCTTGCCCGCCAGCATAGGCTTGCTGCGCCAGTTTGAGTTGTTCTTCGGCGAGTGGCAGAAGTTCGCCCGTGATTTGTTGATCGAGTTTTTTCCACTCGCGCATTTCCGCCGTCGCGCCGCTGGCCTCATTTTGCGCCTGAGAGATAATCGCTTGGGCCTCGCGCTCGCGGCGCTCCACACCCGCTTTGGCTGCGGCGATGTTGCCAGAATTATCATCCCAAAATGGTAGAGGGATGCTCAATTGGAAGCCGAGCATTACGTCGCTGCGATACCCCTGAGGCGCATCTTCCATGCGCATGCCAGAAAGATACACGCCGGCCTCTAGATCATCAAAGCGGCTGGCAAGTTCACACTGCACCGTATTGCGGGCCCGCAGGACCTCGCGCAGGGCTTGCTGGTAATCCGCGCGCTGGGAGATATTTCCTGATGCGGCATCATGCAGAGCAGGCAGCTCGCCTCCGGCACTGATCGTGTCGGCAGGCTGCATTCCTAACAGTTTTTTCAAGGAGGTAAACAAGGCCACCTCCTGAGCATCGAGTTGCTTTTGTTCGATGAGCAAGCTGGCGGCATCGAGTTTCGCTTGGGCGGCATCAAGCGCCGATGCCTCAGCGCGTTGTTGATTTTTTTTCACCTCTTCTGCAAAGGCTTCAGCCTCCACTTGTTGTGCGACCATGCACTGACGGCGGCTTTTGAGAGCAAGCGCTTGGATAAAAATCAGACGTGCCTCCGTGATGAGTTCCTGCTCGGCACGCCGTATCTCCCACTCTGCCGCTTCAAGGCTAGATTTGCTGATTTCCTTTTCCCATGTGAGCCGCTGGGTGATGGGGAAGGAACGCGACATGCCAAGTTTTACTTGCCCCTCGCGCATATCAGGAGTTTGCTCCCACTGCCAATCCACTCGGGGTCGCGAGGGACGTCCGGCTTGTTGCCACTTACCCAACGCTTCTTGGATTTTCCAGCGCGCGGCCTTCAAATCGGGATTTTGCTCATGAATGCGCAGTGCCAAAGATGCTTCGGTGAGAATCAAGGTCGGTTCCGCAACAGCAGAACAGACGCAGAGAAAGAAAAAAAGAATACAACGTATCATACAAAAAAATGAGTGGAAAAAATATGCGGGAGCTCACGCGCAGAGGCGTGGTGCTGATGCGTGTACGCAATAAGGCGTACGATTTCTCACCCAATAATGGGGGGCACATCCAGAACGTAGACTGGATCATCCGGTAGGTCCCAATCGCAACGCTCTGGTTGCGGGGAACGATTGCCTGATATCAGGGCGATGCTCACTTCCGGAAAATCCGGTAAGCAAAAAACAGGCTGGGAACAGGCGCACTGGTGATGATGATGGTGCGAGTCGTGAGAAGAAGTGGGACCATCGTCCCCATGTTCATGGTCGTGCTCGCATAGTTCGTGACTAATGTCATGCATCACCGCATGCAGATCAGCAACGCGCATCCCCACACCCAGGAAGGTGAGTAGAAGGAACAGCACTCGGAACAGATGCATCACGTGTGGAACCTAAAGCATGGGAGCGATCTGTCAAGCGAAAAGCCTCAGTTGTCAACATACTCGATTTTGACCCGCGCGAAACGGCGCGCTCTCGTGGCGGTATTTTCCTGATCCGTTATCTTGAGAACCTCCCACTCATCACTGATCGCAATGATGGCAGGAGTATTGGTAGCGGCTGACCAATCCGTGAGACTGTCGGAAAACTGGGGAATATAGGTCAGACCGCTGTCGGACGCGAGACGGCGACGGTATTGAATGGAAAGCGCGCTGGGCGAGTTGCCGAGGGTGATCTCCGGCCACGACGGTTCAGTCGTAAATTTCAGAGGATCTAGACCGAAGGCGAAACAGGTGAGATTATCGACGCCGTCACCATTCGCGTCTTCACTCAGATCAACCTGATGACTGAAAGGTCTGATGGTTTCATAAGCCCAACGCCAGTAGGCACCACCACCACTGACCACGATACTAGCATCACCGGCCGGTGTTTCCAACGTACCATAAGCACCGTAGGAAGAGCTATTGAGCGCGCGATCTCTCAGCAATAGATTGACGGAATACGTCTCGCTAGGATACTCCCGAGGCAACGCCACACTCCCCGACCATGTTCCACTTGTCAGAGTCCCCGAAGTGAGGCTCACGGGCAACTGATAGTCCAACGCGGTGTTGAACGGATGATACAACCAGATCTCCACCTGATCGACTCCGCTGACTGCATCGGTGATCGTGGCACTGACACTGATGGTAACTGGGCCGTTATTGACATTGGCATTGCTCGGCGTGATCGAAAATGCCGTCAACTCGGGCGCTGTGGTGTCACTGACACCGGAATTGCTCACGGTTAATGCAGGTAACAGAGCGCTACTGAGCAAGTGAGGTCGTCCAGAATTAGTGCCTCCAAAAAGTAGTGGGATACCACTTTGTGGGTTCAGTGTGACCAGTGGATTCCATGAGCCTGCTTGCGAAAATTGCGGGATGATGCAGGAGACGATAGCATTAGCGCTGTTGCTGATATATGACGCGATATTGGTGTTAGGAATGTTTACTTCTACTAGTGAAGGCCGGAGAAATCCTAATGCAGCGGAACCCTGAATGCTGGAAGTCCCAGTAACGGAAATGGATGCTGTCAGCGTGACACTTGCATTCGTTGCATTAATCGCAACAGGAGTATAAGTAATACCACTAGGCCAGTGACTCGGCGAGGCATCGCTGCCCGTGGTGATATTCAACTGTATGTCGCCCTGTTCACCGCGATAGCCACCGATTTGCAGGTAATACGTGGTATTGGCCGTGGCGAGAAAGGTGAGGCTGCTGGTGACTTCGTCATCCTTTGCATCGTCGTTATAACCAAGCATGGCACCGTTAAGCTCGTTGGCACTGTTGATTTTGAGTACCGTATCGATGGCACTGCCGCTAGTATCAACGCGCGCCCATCCGCTAGTGGGACAAGTCCACTCCCACCAGATCGTCGCACCGATGAGTCCGCTGAGTGTATTTTCATTTGTCTGTGTGCTGGCTCCGAAATTGCTACTGGAGGCAGTATAAGAGGCGACGCCGCCAAGCTTGATGCTCTTATTAAAGTCGTCATTCACTGGTTCACTCTGCGCGGCCAGCGGCAGGGTGAGTGCGATCAAACAGAAGCGAAGACAGTTTTTCATTGATGAGAGAATCAAGCCGCTTCGTTACTCTGTGTCAAGCGACGATACAAAATGACAGGCCATCAAACAGGTGTCGACGCCTGAAAGAGCAAGATGGCTGAGCCTCCGTAATGACGTCGATCGATGAGTGTCCAGTCGGGATGTTCCGGAGTGGCGGTGGTTTTAGAGATTTCAGCATAAAACAGACCGTCTTTTTCCAAACGTGGCAGCAGCAATCCCGTGGAAAAGAGCTTGCTGATGTGCTCGGTATCCAGCGGATGTTTCGCGTAAGGAGGATCGGCAAAAATTAGATCGTAGCGATGCTGGTCTTTTTTCAGAAAAGATAGCACTTCGGACTGGATCACACGACCACCGCCAAGTCGGGTGGTTTCCAGATTTTGGCGGATGATTTTGATAGCCTGATGGCTTTGATCGACAAACACGCAGGAACTAGCACCGCGGCTGAGCGCTTCGAGTCCCAACGCACCCGAGCCGGCAAACAAATCGATCATGCGTGCGTCGATGATTCGCTCGCCCAGAATGGAGAACATCGCCTGTCGGACGAAGTCGGTGGTCGGCCGTGCGACATCGTGCGGCACTTTGATGGCCATGCGGCCTGCGGATCCGGCGATGATTCTCATGAAGCGAGCGAGGTGAATGATTGCAAGAAGTTGTGCAGTTTGCAGGGATCGTGCCAGTTTTTTCCCTGATCTAACGAAAGGATTACTTGTTCGAAATTTCCTCCGCACACCAGAGCGAGCCATGTTCTATCTTCGCTTACTATGTTCTGAAAAGAAAGAGCTGGCAGGCAAGTGATGCGCGTTGCGAAAAGACAGGCATCACCCATGGTGCGTGAGTCACGAATCCACAAACGCCACGCGTCAGGAATGCGCAAGCAATGAACAAAATGCAACAGCTCTTCCTTTGAATGCGATGTTCCGGAAGTTTCCGCACGTAGGTCATCAATCCACAGAAGCCCGCCCGATACGCTAGCTGCAACGTTGTTGCATGCACCAAGTGCTGTTTGCTGATCGATTGTCCGCTCTCCATATCCCCTGCCCCAGCGACTTTGCAATCGGTCCTGGCTCAAAACAAAATATACGATAGATGATGCTAACAAACCAACGATTACCCAGCGTGGCCACCAGCGTCTGCCTTGCAGCGAACACGGGAGGAAAATCGTCGACATCATCATGCGCAGTTAGCGTTTTTTAGGCTTGCTTGATTCGCTCGGCGCTACCGCCTGCGGCTTCGACGGCGCAGTCGTCTTAATCGCGGTGCCTGTCGTCACGGGCACACGGACTACGAGATTTTTGTCAAGCAGCCGAGTGCCTGTCGTCGTCAATTCCTGCGCGCGATAGACGATCAAATGAAATTTTTGATCCGCAGTGAGGCCGATGGCAACGTTTTCCTTGAGCTTGGAAAGGCTGGTCTCTTCCTCAAAACGCCACTCCTTGCCCGTCCAAGCACCGAGAATACTCGAGGGGTCGGCATTGATATCGGGAAGTCGTGTAAGGATGCCATTGGGTGATTTCCAGTTATCTTCCTTCTCGGCGAAACGCAGTGTGGAAAGCGCACCGGCAGAGCCTGAGGCGATGATATTCCAGCGGCCCTCCGATCCCACGCGCAAAAGCAAGGTGATTTCTTGCGCTGCTTTGAACTCGCGCTTGGCCCACAAGGCGATGTATTCATCGTATTCCTGTTTGGTCAGACCAAGTTTTTCATGATACGGCAGCGGGACGCCCGGGTTGGTGTTTTTTGAATACTCCGTGAACCATACTGGATCTTTCTGTGCGGCCTGTTCCACTTTGCTGATGTATTTTTCGATTTCCGCCGGCGGGAGGACCACGATGATTTCCCCTCGCACTGGTTCTTCGTGCTTCAGAATATCCCTGAACAGGGCGGGCACCTCTTGCGTCCATGCGGTCGATGTGAATAAAAAAAGTGGAGCGATTCGGGAGAGCAGTTGTTTCATGCGGCAGGTGCTTCGTGTCACAGTGCTATGCTGTAAAATAATAGTGGCAAACTCAAGTGCAAATCGTATCGGACGCCGTGGTTCCCGAATGGATGATGACAGTTTCCTCACAAAATTTTTCACAATTGCATTGAAAATAGATGGCATTGCGCCTAACTAGCGTGGCTATGAAATGGAATTATGCAATCGCTACGGCAGTGATGTTGCCTCTCGCTGGATGGGTTTGGGCGGATGGTTTTGGTGTGAAATCGGGCAACCCAATTCTTCCGGGCGTGCCCTACGAAGTGCACGATGGCACTCGCCCGCAGCCTCGAGTCCTAGCCAATGCCGGTGCCGTTTCCGTCAAGCCACCCGCCGATGCTGTGGTGTTGTTTGACGGCACCAATCTCGATGCATGGCAATCCCCTACATGGGAAATCAAAGACGGAGCCATGGTCGCCGCCAAAAAAGATCTGGTCAGCAAGGAGTCCTTCGGTGCCATTCAGCTTCATGCCGAATGGCGATGCCCAGCAGGTCGCAAAGTCAACGGCCAAGGCGGTGGTAACAGCGGCATTTTCCTGATGGGACTCTACGAAATCCAGGTCTTGCAAAGCCACGACAACAAGACCTATCCCGATGGACAGGCCGCCTCGCTCTACGGCATGGTGCCGCCATTGGTCAATGCGACCACTCCACAGGGCGAGTGGCAGAGCTACGATATCCTTTTCACGCCTCCTGTTTATGAGGGTGAAACCGTAAAAACCCCCGCCCACGTCACCGTGCTGCACAACGGTGTGGTCGTGCAAAATCACAGTGCCTTCCTCGGGCCCAGCACTCATAAAAAACTCGCGGTTTATCCAAAATCCCATCCAGAAAAGGCACCCATCCGCCTGCAATTCCACGGCGATCCGATGGAATACCGGAATTTCTGGGTGCGCCCTATCGGAAAAATCGACACACCCTGATCGGAAAATAGATCACATTTTCTCATCGCTAGTTCTTACCTTGTCACTCATACTCCCCGCCTCTGCCCATGAAAACATCGCTCTCCTTATCACTCCCTCTCGCCGCCGCACTGGCTCTCGTTTCTTGCAAAAAACCGGCATCCACCCCGGTAAACGCACCGCAGGCTAACACACCCGGCGCAGCACCTGTCACGCCAGAGATTACGGAAATTCCCCCTGTCATTGTGGCACCCACCGACCGTGCCTCAAAACTCGGTTTCGCCCAAATGCTGCCCAAGGATACCGAGACTCTCTTGCTGGTGCAAAATGGGGCCGAAGTAGTAAAGCGCTTCAAGGACAGCAAGTTCTATGGTTTCCTCAAGTCACAGAACCCCGGCGTGGATGATGTCGTCGAAGGCGATGGCACTGGCGGATTGACACCGCTCGACTTTGTCGGTCAAGAGATGTTCCTCGCCACGGGTAAATCCACCGGCGAACAAACTGCCAACTTGATCCGATTCTCCAACCGTCAGAACTATTTCCAATTCCGCAACATCGCCAGCATGATCATCTCTTCGCTGAAAGAAGAAGAAGCGGATCTGGAAATGCTAGGGGAAGAGGGCGCCATGTTCGATATGGTGAAGGACCCACAGAGCGGGCTGAACCTACTCAAACAATCCGAAACGCCTCCCATTTTCCTAGGCTGCAAGACCACTCCCGAAAACCGCGAAAAAATTCGCCAAACCTTCGCCGGACTGACCGCGAACCTCGCTATGGTCGGGGCCTCGGCGGAAGAGTTGAAGATCGAAGTGGACGGCAGATCTTTTGAAGGCAATCAGATCACGGGCAAAAAACTCGTCGAAGACTTAAAAGCCGATCAGGCACTCACCGAACGGATGGACGAGAAGCTGGAAAAAGACGTGCAGGCGGATCTCTGGAAAACCCTCGCCGAGAAAAACATCATCGCTGTCACCGGTGTGGTCAATGACTACGTCGTGCTCTTCATCGGCAGCCGCAAGGAAGATCTCAAATTCGCCGCCACTCCCTCGGAGTCGTTCGCCGCCTCTGATGCGTTGGCTTTCGTCGACCCCTATCTGGAAAAAAATCCCGTCGCCATCGCCTACAGCGACAAGTCGGTGCTGGAAGGCCTCAATAGCGGCAACGGCATTGCCACCATCGCCCAAGCCCTGCGCGATGCCATCGCGGGCAACGGCAAGGTGGATACTCGCGAAATCGAAGCGCTGCTCGACGTCATCAGCGAGCGCGAAAAAGAACTCATGAGCCAAACGAAATTCAGCACCTTCGGCGCCGTGGCGATGCTCGATGAGGGCTTCAAACTGGAAACCTTCGGCGGCAGCAATTCTCCTAATATCCAGAGTGAATCGAAAAATCAGATGGGTGCTCTTGGTGCATCGAAGGACACCGCAATCTTCATCAACTGGACATCCAACCCCGCCTACGGCATCAAGGCAAATGCCTACATGGAATCGCTTGTAGAAACCACCTACGCCATCGCCAAAAACATCAGCACCTGGGAAGTCGAAGAAAATGAAAGCTTCACGATGTTCCAGTCTTACTTCACTTTGTTCGAAGACAACTTCAGTGACGATACTGTGAAACTCTGGCAAGCCATGAGTGTCGACATGAGCGATGGCCTCGGCAATGAGTCGGCGATCGTCATGGACCTAAATGGAGAAATGCCTCCGCTACCCAACGTGCCACAAGAATTAGTGAAAGCCGGGAAATTCCCACGCCTTTCTTGGATCAAGCCCGTGAAAGACCGAACCAAACTCGTCGCAGCTTGGCAAAAAATGACCACTTCGGGCGAAAGCATCATGAAACAAATCAGCGCCATGATGGAAGCCGAGCAAGCCATGCCCAAGCCCATGAGCTCCAAGGAAAACGGTCTCACCACCTGGTTCTTCGCCGGTCCTTTGTTCACCGATGACTTTGCGCCATCGGTCACGCTCGATGACAAATGGTTCGTTGCTTCCACCTCCAAAAAACACGCCGTCAATCTCGCCCAACAGGCCGGCACTTCCCGCGAAGGGAAAACTGGCGCTTACATGAGCGTGCAGTTCGATGCCCTCCGCGCCTGCGCCGATCATTGGCTGAAAGCTGTCGATGAAAACAAGGAAACCATTTTCGAAGGCAACGAATCCGCCGCCGGCGACTTCACCGCCAATCAGAAAATGATCAAAGACAGCCTCAACGCTATGAGCGAGATGGATGAAATGACCCTGCACACTCGCAAAGAATCCGGCACCGACCGCACCTCCTTCCACCTCAAGACACGCTGATCTGCAAGGATTCCATCACTCAAAAAACCCACGACATGTTCTCGTGGGTTTTTTTGCGGAAAATTCTAACGTAACATACTCTCAACTTCTCCCACCCAAACTTGCTTACCGGCACCAACGGTGCGAAAGAAGTCAGCCCAGCGGCAACGCCTTTGGTGAAATCCCCACCCCAAAAAATCATGCTTCCTTATGGGAAGCTCGCTGGGGTTTATCGACTCATGCTGTCGCGTTAGCTTTCATGTGCAAGCTGCTAGGAAAATCCGCATCGCATTTGTTTGCGTATCGTTTCACCTCCACAGCGGCGCTTGGCCGTCTGTCTGGTTGGAAAAAATCACGACAAGGTGTGCAACTGGAATGTGTCGAAGACTCTGAAGTCCGCGGGATTCAGCGTGAATATCTCGCGGATTCCTGCCGACCACCACGTGGCGGCGATCTGTGTGTCGAGCAGACGCTTCCGTCCTAAGTGATACTGCTCTAACCAAACCAACCATTGCTGGTGCGCGGCGATGTCAGTGGAGATGATCACTACCTCCTCGGCTTCGCTCCAGAATGTCGCCCATGTGAGGGCTTCGAACATGTTCAATGGATTCTCAAAGTGCCTCGGATCGGTAACGACATGCACAAATTCGGCAAGAATACCTGAGGTAACGGCGAGACGGCGACCTTCCTGTTGGAACTGTACGATGCGCTGCCTCACCCTGCCATGATCCGGATGCTCCGGAATAACGAAGGCAACTAAAATGTTGGTATCGATCCCCATCATGCACCGCGCTCCATCAAATCATCCGAGCGGGAATCGAGTTGCTCGCGGGTCACAAGGACCTTGCCAACGCTCCGCAATGAGGGAGGTTGGCGCAAGGTGGATCGTTGCGCGCGATCACCAAACAGCGATGATTCCAAAGCAAGAATCGCCTCCTGATTCAGCGAACGCTTATTCCGCTTCGCGCACTCCTTGAGCGAGCGATGGATTTCTGGCGGCACGTTTTTCAGAGTAATTGTTGTTCCATTTACAAAAAAACCATAACGCATGCGTTATGGATGTCAACCGGGATGTTCCGGCAAATGTAACGGTCAAGCGAGTCGGGGAGCACCCGCGCGCTGCGGCGGCTCACGTCCATGTTGATTCTCTTTGCTCTCTCCCGTTCAGCCGTCAAAGAATGCCATTTCCCATTTTCTTGTTGCCATTCAAAGAACCAATCGCCTTCACCCTGAAGTCTGTCGGTTTCCGGCGAGGGCGCCAAAAAACAACACGCGAGGGCGCGGGTGCTCCCCAGAAATCCAAACAAAACCTGCCTACCAGGATCAACTGTGCCTGGGGCGAAAGTGGCGGATGGCCGCACTGAGGCGCTGGACGTCGCGCTGCTTTTGCGGGTCTTGCTCCATTTCCTCTAACGTAAATGGCAGGCGGTAACTCCAGTTTTCTTTGTCCACCGTGCCGGGCTTGTTGTAGCGATCGATCATGCCAAATAGGTCGGTGATCATCAGGGCGGCGTAGCGTGAGTGACAGGCGAGCAGCGCATCGAGTAAGCGCCATTGGATCTCGTGATCGAAAGGAGGAGGATTTTCCACATCGATATCCATGCCGCCAAATTCCGCCAGCAACCGAAGACTCCATTGAGCGGTGCTCTGTTCCGCGCCACTCGCCGTCGCACCCATGGCACTGAGCCGGAATGACTCCCACAGGGCCGCAATCGTGTCGTGATCGTGAGTGGCAAAGGTAGCGAACGAACACTCAGGGTAACGTGAGCCATCGACCACATGCCCCTGATCCGAGTCCCAGTGCGGAATGCGAAAGCCGGCGATGCCGAGTGACTCGAGGTGCGGACGCACGTAATCAGGCACACAACCGAGGTCCTCGCCGACGACTTCTCCGCCGCTGGCGGCTTCGATCACCATGCGCAATCGTCGATCTCCCTCGTCGAGATTCGCTCGTCGGTTTTCCGCCGTTTCGTCATCGCGCCAAGCCCAACGCGGCAGATGCCCGCCCGTCCGTTTTTGCGCTTCATCCGCAGAGAGATCGAGAAACTCATCATTGCGCGTGGGGCGCCACGGAAAAGCATACATCCGATAGAACCCAAGAATGTGATCGATGCGGAACACATGGAAAATTTCCGTTAGCTTGTGGATGCGTTGTTTCCACCACGGGTAGCCTTGTGACTCCATGAGGTCCCAGCGATAGAGTGGCACGCCCCAGTTTTGCCCCCACTGCTGGATGAACCGATCGTGCTTAAACATCGTCTCCGGTGGTGCGCCGCCGAACCACTCCAGATCGAATTGTTCTGATTGAAAAAACACATCCGCGGAGTGATAGGAAATGCCGATGGGAATATCGCCCATGAGCTGCACACCCACTTCATCGGCGAGCGTGCGCACCGCGCGCCATTGACGGAAACACAGCCACTGCACCCAAGCGTGAAACTGGATCTCCTCCCGCACGGCATCTCCGCGTTGGCCCTGTTGCTCCAGAAAAAAAGCACGCGCCTTAGCAGGGGTGCGAAAGGCCTCAGGCCACAAGTCCCAACATTCACTGCCACCCGCGGCATCCATCAGCCAGCGGAACAAGGTGTAGTCGTCTAGCCACGCAGATTGCTCGTCGTAAAACTGTTGTAACTCTACTTTTTCGATGGAAAATTTACCCGCGATGAAACGAGTGAATGCCTTTCGCAACAAATCGTTTTTGCAAGAGCGCACCGCCTTGTAATCAACCAAACGCGCCTGAATCACTTCTGGCCCTAACATCTCGCGGGCAGCGATGAGATCGGCCTTCACCAATCCAGGAACGTCCGCCGCCGCCATCGTGAGGTAGAGCGGTTCCAGCGCGACAGACGAAATGGCATTATAGGGGCTGTCATCCGAACCGGTTTGATTGATGGGCAGCAGTTGCAGAAATCCGACCCCATGTGCCGCTGCCCAGCGGATCCACTCCGCGAGAGCAAGCGTATCACCAATGCCGAGATCTCCCTCCCGTCGTGCGGAAAAGAGAGGCAACAAAACGCCGACGCGGCGCGAATGAGGTGACGTCATGCGGTTACGATTGTGCCATCGCTCCCGTTGGTGACAAGTGGATTTCGCGCGGAGAGAGTGAGCGTTTTTCATGACTTTACCGATGAAGCCGCGCTCCGGAATTGAATCGTATTGGCAAAACTTCTTGAAAATCGCAGGATTCTCGCCCACGGTCGCGCCTGTCCTATGCTTTCCGTTCACAAATTGACCAAAACACTTGGAGGCCGCACTCTTTTGCGCGAAGCCGAAATGACCATCAACTGGGGCGAACGCGTAGCGTTGGTGGGACCGAACGGCGCGGGCAAGTCCACGTTGTTTCGCATGATTTTGGACGAAGATTCTCCGGATGAGGGAAGCATCGAGCGCGATGAATACGCCATCACTGGCTACCTCGCCCAGGAAGCTGGCTCGCCGGGTGATGAGACGGTGATCGAGATCGCTATGGGCGTTACGCCGGAAATGGTCGGCCTGCTGCGCACCATGCGTGAACACGAAGCCAAGGACAACCACGCCGATCCGGACTATGCCAAGGCACAGGACCAGTTCAATCACCTCAACGGCTACCAACTGGAGCCAAAGGCCAAAAAAATCCTCAATGGCCTCGGCTTCAAGGAAGAGGACTTCCACAAACCCGCGCACGAATACTCCGGCGGTTGGGTGATGCGCGCCTATCTCGCACGACTCCTCGTCATGGAACCGGATCTGCTCATGCTGGACGAACCGACGAACCATCTCGACCTCATCTCGCTGCTCTGGTTGCAACGCTACCTGCTCAACTACTCCGGCGCGATCCTGATGATTTCCCACGACCGCGATTTCATGGATGCCTTGGTCGAATCCGTGGTCGAGATCGATCCCGATGCCGCCAAGCTCATCACTTATTCCGGAAACTACTCTGCCTATCTGCAACAACGCGAGCAACGCTACGAGCAGCTTGTCACCGCGTATCGCAATCAGCAGAAAGAAATCGAAGGCCACCAGGAATTCATCGATCGCTTCCGCCAAGTGACCTCCAAAGCCTCGCAGGTGCAATCACGGGTGAAATTCCTCGAAAAATTCGAACGAATCGAAAAACCACGCGCACCGCGCAAAGCCTTCAAGTTCAGCTTTCCGCAGCCACCGCGCTCGAACCAAAAAGTCATCGAATTACAAAAAGTCTCGCAGGCCTACGGCACGAAGCAGATTTACAAAGACCTCGATCTCACCATCGAACGCGGCGACAAGATCGTGCTCGTGGGGCCTAACGGCGCGGGTAAATCTACCTTGCTTAAAATCCTCGCCAGCGTGCTTCCTATCAATGGCGGAAAGATCGACGTCGGCTACGCCACCAAACTCGGCTACTACTCGCAGCATCGCTCGGAATCACTGAATGAAAATAACACCGTGCTGGAAGAAGTGATGTCCGCCTGCTCGACCCTGCGCGAGGACGAGGCACGGTCCATTCTCGGGTCGTTCTTGTTCCGCCGCACCGATGTGGAAAAGCGCATCCCCGTTCTTTCCGGTGGCGAGAAGTCGCGTTTGAACTTGGTGAAATTCCTCGTCAATCCGCCGAACCTGCTGCTCATGGATGAGCCGACCACCCACCTTGATATCCTCTCGATCGACTCCCTCGTTTCCGCGCTGAAAAGCTACGAAGGCACCTTGGTATTCATTTCCCACGACGTCCACTTCATCCGCTCACTCGCAGAAACGACGCTGCACATCAACAACGGTACCGTCACCCGCTACTCGGGTGGCTATGAGTATTTCCTCGAGAAATCCGGACTGAATGACGACCGCGGCGCCGTGACGGCATAGTGGCTTATGCCGCCGCTCGTGCGGCCAAGTATTCCTTGATCTTCTGGCCTTTCATCACCACCAGCACGACGATCGGATAGATGCAGGTGATCAGAATGGTGACAAGCTGAGAATACTGCACCACGGAGCCCATCGTATCGCCCATCTTGCCGGGCATGCCTTGATACAGGGTTTCGGTCATACGTTTGGTTGCGGGCATTACGACAGCAATCGTGAAGGCGAAGGTGATGGCTTTTGTCACAAGGGAGGCCCAGGCGTAGCGAAGTGACATCACGCGGCCGCTTTCGCGACCTTTCAGCAGGCCGATGCCCGCCAGAATAAGCAGTACGGCAAGCACCATGCTGAACGCGAGGGAAACATAGGTGAACACTTGCAATTCATTCATGTAGTTCGTCATCGCCATTTCCTGATCCGCACCGGAGGGACCGGCGACTCCGCGAGGTGTCGCGAGACTTTTCGAGAGGCCTTGGAAAAAGACGGTACCCACCAGACTGATGACTCCCATCAAAATACCATAGCCCGCGATCACCAGGTGCAGAACACCGAATGTCTTGATGGCTCCGGGTTCATGCAGGATCATATCCGGAACATCCTTCGGCGGCTGCGGTGGCATTTGCGTTTGCGGCGTTTGATAAGGAGAAGGTGTATCCATGAGAGTCAATTAGCGTTTCGCGGCAGCTGCGTCAAGTACTGGGTGTGTAGGGACAAAACAATGCAGATCCCGTGGGAGAAAAACAACCGACAGTCGTCCGCGCAAACGCTATAAATTTTTAACTCCAAACGAAATCTACGAACAAAAATTACAAAATAATTGACCCCATTGCATTAGCCGTTAAAATTCGCCCCCCCCACAACGCTTCGGTTATGTCTTCCACCCGCCGCACACTCACCCCGGCCACATACATCGCTACCAGCGATTCCTCCACACTCGCCTCTCGCCTGCGATAGCGTTCAATGATCTGTGTTTCAAAACTCGCCCCTCGCAGCTTGGGCACTTTCAACTTCACCGTGCCTGCCGATGTCGTCAGGTTCCGCTCATAACTCCCGCTCCGATACGC